>JBBIHB010000015.1:43085-70749 GCA_037447215.1 Bacteroidales bacterium | reverse complement strand
TCATATAGAAACCAATATCCTTAATGCCGACTTGCAGCTTATGCAACAATATGCATGGTTGGTAAAAAGTGACATTATTAGGAATGATTTTCTGAAACTAATAACTGATGAATACAAGCTTGCAAAAGAACAGGTTATTGATTTATTGGGCGAAGAAGCCGAAAGCCGTCGCTACAAACTTCTTGACGACGTAAAACGCAGACACAAAGCATTGCTTAAACTGCACCATCTGCATATCATTTATCTTAACCAATGGAGACAAACTCCTGAAAAACAAAATTACCAGCTGCAGGACCTGCTCCTAATGATAACTACAGCACTTTCGAGCGGCCTGAAAAATACTGGATGATAAGCAGGAACGCAAATCAGTTGAGAACTAACAATTACGGAGTTTTTATCAATTTTATAATTATACATTAAAAATGAAAAAGTATTTTACTATTGTTGCTTCATTTGTTATTATGCTATGTTTAGGTAGTGTTTATGCCTGGAGTATTATAGCTTCGGAATTAATTAAAAATTATGGCTTCTCAGCATCTCAATCTCAGTTTATATTTGGATCCTTGATTGCCATATTTCCTGTAACAATGATTTTTGTTGGAAGGCTCGGAAAAAAGGTTAAACACCAATATTTTGGGTATATTGCTGGATTAGTATTTTTAGCAGGTTATTTAATGTCCGGTTTTTCACATGGAAATTTCATTTTAATTTTCATAGGTATTGGAATCCTTGGCGGAGTATCAACTGGTTTCGGTTATTGGGTATCCTTAACTTCGCCAGTTCAGTGGTTTCCCGAAAAAAAAGGTCTTATTACCGGAATAGCAGCCGCTGGTTTTGGTTTGGGAGCTGTATTTATGTCCGAAGTGTCTGAATTTATTCTTAATAAAGGATATAATGTTCTCGAATTGCTTAAAATAGTGGGGTTGAGCTATGGATTGATAATTATTGTTTTATCAAATTTTGTCTATCAAACTCAAGATACCTATAATGGCAATTTTGAACAACTTAAAGTATCACAATTCATAAATTCAAAAATATTTAAAAAACTATTTTTGGGGATTTTCTTTGGCACATTCGCTGGATTGCTTATAATAGGAAGTTTGCGGATTATCGGAGGTCAGTACGATATTTCAAACCATATACTGATTCTTGGTGTTTCTCTTTTTGCTGTTGCAAATTTTTTAGGAAGGCTGACCTGGGGGTTTTTGAGCGACATAATTGGTGCAAGTTTAACTATTTTTTGGGCGTTACTTGTTCAATCCGTTTCAATTATTACCCTGAATTATATACCGCTAACTGATTTTTGGTACTTATTAATTTCATTTATTATCGGCTTTGGGTTTGGTGGCAACTTTGTTCTTTTTGCGAAAGAGACAGCGCAAGTTTATGGAGTAAGAAAACTTGGAATTATATACCCCTATGTATTTTTAGGTTACGCAATTGCTGGAATTGCAGGCCCATTAAGCGGTGGTTTTCTTTATGATGTTACGAGCTCATATTATTCTGCAATACTATTAGCAAGCTTTATGAGTTTAGGTGGGAGTTTACTGTTTTTAAAACATTACATCTCATCACGAAGGGGAGAATATGTTAAGTAATAATATTGATATTGCTGCAAAATATATTAGAGATGGAAGGTTGATTGCATTCCCAACCGAAACAGTTTATGGTTTGGGTGCAGACGTATAGATTCCTTTTTCCGTGGCCAAAATATTTGAATTTAAGGAGTGTCACTTTTTTGGCCTTCAAATTATAAATATTTCGTAATTGTTTAGCAGGTATTGACACTGCTTTTTGCGGCCAGCTTATTCATAAGTTTACATAAAAAAATTTTTTTACGATATATCCCTGAACTTTTTTTCAGGAAAGCCTATCTTTACCGTATTAAAATTTTCCGATATGAACCGTGATCAATTATTCGAGCAGATTCAGGACAAGCGCAGTTTTCTCTGTATTGGCCTCGACACCGATATCCTGAAAATACCCCATTTTCTGAAAGAAACCAGCGACCCGGTATTCGCTTTCAACAAAGAGATTATTGATGCCACACACGATTTATGTGTAGCCTATAAACCCAACCTGGCTTTTTACGAAAGCCTTGGCGCTTCAGGATGGACCAGCCTCGAAAAAACTGTTTCCTATATCCGCGAAAAATATCCCGAACTGTTTATTATTGCCGATGCTAAAAGGGGCGATATTGGCAATACTTCAAATTTGTATGCCCGTGCATTTTTCGAACGTATGGATTTTGATGCGGTGACCGTGGCCCCCTATATGGGCGAAGATTCGCTAATGCCTTTTATGGCCTATCTCGATAAATGGATTATTGTTCTGGCCCTGACTTCCAATAAGGGGGCTTCCGATTTTCAGTTTGTACAGGATGGCCCTTCGGGTGATTTCCTGTTCGAAAAGGTGATGAAGACTGCTCAACTTTGGGGATCCCCAGATAATATGATGTTTGTGGTGGGTGCCACCAACGCCGAAAAACTGGAAGATATCAGGCAGATTGTTCCCGATCATTTCCTGCTGGTGCCGGGAGTTGGCGCTCAGGGGGGCAGCCTTGCAGATGTGGCCCGTTTTGGGATGAACGATAAATGTGGTTTAATGGTGAACTCATCCAGGGCAATTATTTATGCTTCAGATGGCCAAGACTTTGCACAGCGTGCCCGAGACGAAGCAATGAACGTCCAGGTGGATATGGAAGAATTGCTTTTGGAAGCCGGATTGTTGTAGAACCGGTCAGCTGATATAGATTCACTTCTGGTGGAGCAGGTTGATTCCGCCAAAGTATTGCTTGAGATGATGACTTTTACAAACAATTGTATGTCATTCCGAAGTCCCAAATAAAGCAAACCTAACAGGGTTGACTTGGTGCTCATCTGACTGACATCCCCTGGTTGTTTCCGGAGAATCTCTTTCAATTACTATCCAAACCCTTCAGATAATCTGATGCAACTTCATGGAATTGTTTTTGTTTTTCAACTGTCATTTTATCGTAGCATTTTGTAAGCATATTGAGGAGGGGATTTTTTACTAAGTATTCACGATGTATATCTTAAAACCGCCAGTACAGGCTGTCCCATATAATCTGCCGATTGCCTTTCTGATAATCGCTCATTTTATTCAGGTAATTGCATCAATCATAAATAAACTGCTGAAATTGTTTCATGGAAGCACGGTGGAAGGCTATTTTTGGTTTGTGAAAGGTGTATTGCTGAAAAACAGATATTCCCCCACCATACAAACAGGCCTCCCTTTAACAACAACCGGGTTCAATTCAAAAAGCTGGTGTGGAAAAAGCAACGATATATCATTCATATTCATAAAACGAATGGCTTGGAATTATTCAATCCCTATTGCTGAGGCCGAACCACTTTTATGGTAATTCTCGCGGTATTGGCTGGGGGTAAGCCCGGTAATATGCCTGAATGTCCGGTTAAAATTCGAAAGGTTGTTGAACCCGGTTTCGTAGCAAACCTGCGATACCTGAATATGTCCTTTCATCAGCAATTTGCATGCAAACCCAATCCGGAGTTCGTTCAGGTAAACCGAAAGGCTTTTCCCTGTTTTCTCTTTAAAATAGCGGCAAAATGCTGTAGGGTGCATTCTTGCTATATTGGCCACTTCCTGAAGGGTAATTTCGTTCTGGTAGTTGTAGGTCAGAAAGCGGGTAATTTTATCAAGGCGGTTGTCCGAAATCACATGGTTGCCAGGCTTATAGGCTTCGCTGGCTAAAAGCTTATAATTTGTGTTCAGCGACATTTCATACAGGATTTCGGTAAACCTGGACAATTGCCTAAAACCGTTCAGGTCGAGCAGTTCGAGTAGCATTTTCCCTATTGCATCAGCTTCAGGTGCAAAAAAACGTATCCCTTTCTCTGACCGCACCATCAGGTTTTTTATGGTAAGAAATTCCGGATAGGTGTCAAGGTGTGGTTTCAGGTAGTCGTTGGGGAATTGCACCACAATCCGCTTTGCTTTTAAATCGGGATTACCCTGATAATAATCCTCATCGTTCCTCCAGTAATGGGGCAGGTTGCCGGCTACCATTACCAAATCGCCAGGGCCAAAAGGCTCAATGCTGTCGGCTACATAGCGGTTACCTGTACTTTCGAGCAAATAAAGAATTTCGTACTCTGTATGGAAATGCCAAGGGTAATTAAAATAGGGTATTTCGCCCCATTTGATTTTCAGTGTCGATTTGCCCGGAAAATCGATATGCTCGTGCATGATTTTCATAACCACTTAATTAAATTGTTAATGGTAAATATAGTATTATTTTTTGCTAATCAGGTATCAAAATTGAATGGTTTATTTTCCTTATTTTGATGTTGTTGTTTTTATTAAGTCAAACATTTTCTGATTGATTGAATAATTAAGCAACCATGGAACCAATCAAATTAAAATTATGAAGGAACAACATTGGGGCATTCTCCTCGACATCCTTGATGGGAAAATTCCATCTCAACCGGTTGCCGGGTTCATAGTTGACAGCCCTTGGTTGCCGGGTTGGAGCGGAATCTCAACCTTGCAATATTATTCTTCTGAGCAACTCTGGTTCGAAACCAATAAAAAAGCACTCCACACTTTCCCTGATGTTCTGTTTATGCCGGGTTTTTGGTCCGAATTCGGTATGTGTACCGAACCTTCGGCATTTGGAGCCAAAACCATCTGGACTAAAAACGCCCTACCTCATGCCGACCACATAATTTCTGATATTTCGGAAGTTGACAAGGTTTCTGAACCCAATCCCAAAACCGATGGGTTATTACCATTCGTAATTCAGCGATTATTGAACTTTCAGCCAGAAATAAGAAAAGCCGGCTGTGAAATAAAGTTTGCAATTGCACGCGGCCCCCTCAACATTGCTTCGTTCCTGATGGGGACTACCCAGCTGATGTTGGATATGATGATGGACCCCAAAGGGACCCATCGCCTGCTCGAAAAAATCACCAGCTTTACCGTTAACTGGCTTCAGTACCAGAAAGAAACTTTCCCAACCATTGAAGGAATTCTGGTACTCGACGATATTGTTGGTTTTGTGGGCGACGACGAGTGCCGTGAATTTGCTGTTCCCTACCTGAAACGGATTTTTGCTGCATTCGACAGCAAAGTGCGCTTCTTTCACAACGATGCCCAGGGATTAATAAGTACCCCTTATATGAAGGAAATAGGGATTAACCTGTTTAATTTCAGTTTCGAACATTCTTTGCAGGAAATCCGCGATCTGGCAGGGCCAGGAATTACCTTGCTAGGAAACCTTCCTCCCCGCGATGTGATGGCTGCCGGAACTCCTGCCGCGGTATATGCTGCAACACTCGAAATGTATGGCTCTATTCACGATAAAAAGAGGATTCTTTGGTCGGTAGGAGGGGGAATGCCTCCTGGGGTCCCAAGTGAAAATATCCACACATTTTTGGAGGCTTTGAAGAATTGCTGATATATTTTTAAAAGGATTAAGGAAATGAAGAATGTACTGATTATTGGATTGATCTTCTTTATTAATTTTTCCCTCGCACAGGATATTGCCCGGTTTAGGGTTAAGCCGCAGAAGGGAGCTGGTATTGCCCCGGTTTGGGTTTCGCTCGATGGGATCAACTACAATACCGACCAGGGACGGATAGCGATTTTTGAAACCGGATCGCCACAAAAAGAGGTTCCATCACAGCTTGAACCGGGAAATTCGGCAAAACTTTGGTTTATCTTCGACCACAGCGGCCCTGAAAGAAGTTACATCATCCGCAGGGTTACCACACCCGAGAATAATGAACTTTTGGTTTCGTTTAAAATGACAGAACAAGGTACAGTCCTTTCGAGAGCGGGGAACCACGTTTTGAGATACAACCATGCAGAAGTTTTTCCACCCGAAGGTGTGGATATGAAATTCCGCAGGGCTGCCTTTATCCATCCGTTATGGTCT
This sequence comes from Bacteroidales bacterium, assembly GCA_037447215.1. Taxonomy (GTDB): domain Bacteria; phylum Bacteroidota; class Bacteroidia; order Bacteroidales; family Prolixibacteraceae; genus UBA1413. Next base: position 64,829 of record JBBIHB010000015.1, on the reverse strand, counting down.
CCGGGTGGCGAAGTGCTTACCCGCATTCAGCCACCCGACCATTACCACCACTATGGTATCTGGAACCCATGGACAAAAACCACCATAGAAGGTCGTGAAGTTGATTTCTGGAACCTTTTGAAAGGGCAGGGGACAGTTAAATTCGCCGGATATCTCTATGCACTTCAGGGGCCTGTATTCGCCGGTTTTAAAGCGTTGCAGGAACATGTATTTTTTGTGGAGCGTGGCCGCGAAAGGGTAGCCATTAATGAAGTATGGGATGTGCGGGTATGGGAAACCGGTGAAAAGGGAATTACCGTAGTTGACCTGACTACCACGCTGAATACCCCGCTGACCGAAGGGATTATGCTCGATGCATACCGTTACGGTGGGGGAATTGGTTACAGGGCTACCCAGAAATGGCACAAAGAAAACTGCACAGTTCTTACATCTGAAGGGAAAACCCGTTCCGAAGCCGATGGTACCAACGCCCGATGGTGTATTGTCGAGGGCGAATCAGCAGTAGATGCTGGCCGTTCGGGTATCCTTTTCCTGAGCCATCCGGCAAACCGGATGCACCCCGAACCCATGCGCGTTTGGCCCCTTGACGGCAATAGCGGTAGGGGTGACATGTTTTTCGAGTTTTGCCCGATCCGCCACAACGATTGGAAACTCAACCCGGGACAAAACTACACACTGAAATACCGTATGGTGGTTTTCGATGGAAAAATGATGCCCGACGTGGCTGAAACATATTGGAAATCGTTTGCCACAATGCCCGGAATAAGTTTCTTACCATAACATTATTGCTATGATCAATAAGATTTTGTTTTTGGTATTGTTTTTTACTGTTTTTTCAATCTCCCGGTCAACGGCACAGGCCACTTTAAAAGCGGTTAAGCACCCATCAAAAATTGATGTGCTGATTAACAACAACCTGTTTACCAGTTATATTTTCTCTCGGGAAGAAAAGTACCCCTTCTTTTTCCCGGTAAATGGGCCCTCCCAGGCAACGGTTACTTCGATGCGAAATGCCAACTACCCGCACCACAGTTCGCTCTTTTTTGGCTGCGATATGGTTAATGGTGGTAATTATTGGCAGGAAGGCCTCGAAAGGGGTCAGATAATTTCTCTCCGGGCCGATATTTTGCAGGCAGAGGGGGATAAAGTTGTCATTGAAAACGAATGTGCCTGGATACGTCCAGGCGCCGAAGCGCCCATTAAAGACCTTAGAAAGATTACCATAACCGCACAATCAGGGAAGATTTTCCAGATCGATTTTGATATCGTTATGGAAATATTGATGGATGTAACCATCAGGCGTACTAACCATTCGCTTTTCAGTGGCCGCATGGATGCCGATCTGGCTGTTACAAACAAAGGGACCATGATCAATGCCGAAGGCGAAACCGGAGAACAAGGAACATTCGGGAAACCATCGCCATGGATCGACTATTACGGAACCCGTATGGGAAAAACTGAAGGCATGGCTATAATGCAGCACCCGTCTAACAAATGGTACCCTGCACCCTGGTTTACCCGCGATTACGGTTTTTTCTCGCCCACGCCCATGTATTGGCCCGAAGACCTTGAAAAAGGGACTCAGCTAAAAAAAGGTGAGCAGGTAAAATTACGCTATAGGGTACTTGTCCACACTGGCGACCATAAAGAAGCGGATATTGCCGGGCAATTCAGCAGGTATGCGAAAGAGTAATCAGTGACAGGAAATAGGAGGTTGCAGGCAGTCCTGACGAGGAACGGACTAAAAGCAGAGGCAAAGGCAAAACGTTGCAATGAGCCTGCCCGACTCCATCATTCAGGCGGGCAGGCCGATGTGGCAAAGGCATAGAAAAGCACTTGTCGGCAGCAGAAGGTAGTAGGAAATGTATTGAATTCTAAGTTTACAGTTCAATCCGCTTAAAGGCGGGATATAGATATTTACAGTCAGAAAGAACGGAATGTTTATAGAACATAGACATCCTCTCTTCCTGCACCGTTCTTTGAAAATTCGGGTTTGAGCAAGCTCTGTGAAACCTGAATGGCGATTGATGGGCAAATCCGGAGGAGTGGCATGTATAAAGAAAAACCATACCCATTTTTTTGCAAAATTCATTGAAAAACGAAACTGACAGCGAAACAGGCTTTAAGCCTGTCTTATTCCAACCCGGAGCACAATTCCGGTTAAAAACTTGCCGGTGTCCACGCCATCTATTAGTGCAAAACATTATTTATTGCAGAATAAAAACCATAAATAATCAATCATCAAAAATAAATATCCAATGGAACGAAGAGTATTTTTGAAAAACACCGCAACAACCACCTTAGGTGCCATTGTTGTGCCCACCATTGTTCCCTCCAGTGTGTTCGGGAAGAATGCCCCGAGCAACAAGATCAACATCGGACAAATTGGCTGCGGACGTATTGCGCGCGACCATGACATTGCCGAAACAATTAAGTATGACGATGCCCGCTTTATTGCCGCCAGCGATGTGGACAGCAAACGCCTCGCCGATGGCAAGAAACTCATTGAAGATTTCTACAACAAGAAAACCGGCAGCTCGGGATATGTGGATGTAAAAATGTATGAAGATTATCGCGAATTGCTGCTCAACCCCGATATCGATGCGGTAATTATTAGTACACCCGACCATCAGCATGCGGAACCAGCGCTCAGGGCAGCCCTGTCCAAAAAAGACATCTACCTTCAGAAGCCTAATTCGCTGACGGTTGCCGAAGGTCGTTTGATGAGCGATATCGTTCACCGTCAGGGTGTAATTCTCCAGATAGGGACGCAGCAACGCTCTTCCCCTCAGTTCCGTATAGCAGCCGAATTGGTGCGTAACGGACGGATTGGTAAACTGCACACCGTAAAAATTGGTCTGCCCGGCGACCCGTCGGGACCTGATGCCCCTGAAATGCCCATCCCGAAAAACCTCAACTACGACATGTGGTTAGGGCCTACACCCTATGTTCCTTATACCGAAATCGGGGTGCACCCGCAAAACGATTATGGACGCCCGGGATGGCTGCGCCTTGAACAATTCGGTGCCGGTATGATCACAGGCTGGGGCCAGCACCATTTCGATTCGGCTGCATGGGGAATGGATACCGAATACACAGGGCCTATATCAGTGGAAGCTGTTGCACAATTCCCCAAATCGGGGCTATGGAATGTACACGGCGACTTTATGGTAAAAGCCGAATACGAAAACGGGATAACCATGTACACCAGCGGCGGATTCCCCAACGGTATCCGTTACGAAGGAACCGAAGGCTGGATATTTGTTTCACGTGGCAACTATGTGGCTTCGGCCAGTGATCCGGTTTCGCGTGAGCGCAGCGCCCGTGCCCTCGATGCCAGCGATCCGAAAATTCTTACCTCAGAAATAAAACCACAGGAAATTAACCTTTACCGCAGCGACAACCAACATGGGAACTGGCTTGAGTGCATCAAATCGCGTAAACCGCCCATTTCGCCTGTTGAGATTGGACACAGGGCATGTACTGTTTGCCTGATCAGCCATATTGCCATGAAGATTCCCGGTGTCCTAAGGTGGGATCCAAAAGCCGAAAGGTTTACCGACAACGACCTGGCTAACTCTATGTTGAGCCGCCCGCAACGTTATCCATACGGAACTAACTATGTAAAAATCTGATTAACAGGTATTTAATTATCTATTTTATTTATTCACTAATCAAACTTTACGTTTATGCAGAAAGTTTCAATTCTTCTATTGATGCTCTTTGTGATGGTTGGCATTGCCAATGCCCAAAGGGTTCTGACAGGAACAGTAACCGACCCAGCCAATTTGCCAATGCCAGGGGTTACTGTTGTAGTTAAAGGAACAACCGTTGGTACCGTAACCGGAACCGATGGAAAGTTTTCGCTCTCCGTACCCGAAAATAGTACAATTCTTGTATTCTCGTTTATCGGGATGAAATCACAAGAGGTGGCAATAACCGGCACACAGTATAACATTTCCCTTGTCCCCGACGTGATCGGGCTCGAAGAGGTTGTGGCCATCGGTTATGGTACCATGAGGCGCAGCGACCTTACCGGTTCAGTAGCGTAAATTTCGGCCGACAGGTTCGAAAATGAAAGGCCGCAAGCCGTTCAGGATATGTTGCGCAGCAACATTGCCGGTCTCGAAGTCGGATTCTCCACATCAGCCAAAGGAGGTGGCAGCCTCCGCATCAGGGGGGATAACTCTCTGACTGCCTCCACCACTCCCCTGATTGTACTTGATGGTGTTATCTATCAGGGAGGTATTGAAGATATCAACCCGAATGATATTGAGTCGATAGACATTCTGAAAGATGCATCCTCAGCATCGGTTTACGGAGCCCGATCGGCAAATGGGGTAATCATTGTAACCACTAAAAAAGGTAAAAAGGGGAAGCCGGTTATCAATGTAAATTCCAGTGTAGGTATGGCAACCATGGCCACCATGCAGGACGTTTATGCACCCTATGAATTTATAAACTGGCGTACCGATGTGTTGAAATCATTGAATTACTACAATGCTGCTACCAACCAGAAGCTGTATAAATTCGATGATCCTTCAAAATTACCCAGTGGTGTTACTGAGGCCATGTGGCGTGATGGCTCTGCAGGCGACCTGACCGATATATGGCTTGCCCGTTTGGGGTTGTTGCCGGTGGAAAGAAATAATTACAGGGAAGGTAAATATGTTGACTGGGCCGATATGGTATTTCAGAACGGGATGCGCCAGGACCATAATATCTCTTTATCAGGACGCGGCGAAGATGTGTCTTTTTATATGTCAGTTGGTTATAACAACAACGAAGGCGTTATTGTTGGCGATCAGTTTTCGACCATCCGCAGCAGGTTTAACCTCGATGCCAAAGTAACCGAATGGTTATCGGTGGGGATTAACACACAGTTTGCCAATCGCGACGAAAGCAACATTAATGCTGAATGGGAAAGGATTATCAATAATTCACCCTGGGGGTCGATATATAACGACGATGGAGTAACCCTGAGGATCAGCCCGGTAGATGATTTAGGCCGTGGGGCTAGGCATCCGTTGTACGATAAAATATTCCAGAATAGGTTATACACCATTAATACACTGAATAATATTTTATATGCCCAGATCAAATTACCATACAACATTTCTTATCAGGTTAATTTTACTCCCCGTTTTACCTGGACTGATTATCTTAACCACTGGTCGGCCAAACATGATGAATGGAAGCTATTTGGCGGTAGGGCCAGAAGGGAACAGACAAGGTCTTACAGCTGGCAAGTGGACAACCTGATTAAATGGAATAAAGTATTCAACAGCATCCATAAATTTGATGTAACCTTGCTTGCCAACGCTGAAAAATTCCAGTATTGGAGCAACTGGATGCAGGCCGAAAAATTTGACCCCACCGATGCTCTTGGTTATCATAGGATTCAGGCTGGCGCCGGTACTTCTTTCCAGCTCAACAGCAACGATGAATATGAAACTGCCAATGCTCTAATGGGAAGGCTTTTCTATTCATTAAAAGACAGATATATGGTGACCTTTACTTACCGTAGGGACGGTTTCTCTGCATTTGGACAAAACAATCCTTATGGGTATTTCCCTTCGGCAGCCCTGGCATGGTCGTTTACTGAGGAAGAGTTTGTTAAAAACAACTTTCTTACATATGGAAAACTCCGTTTATCCTGGGGAGCTGTGGGTAACCGTTCTATAGGCCGTTATGCAGCTTTGTCTGATATGGCTACAGGAAAATATCCCTATCAGTCGTTAACCGGTAGTGTTTTTGAAGGATCTCAGTTGTACGTCAACAGAATGGAGAATACCAATCTGAAGTGGGAACAGGCCAACTCCATCAATATTGGGCTCGATTTCTCCATACTCAATGGATTATTCGATGGATCAGTGGAATATTACATTGCAAATACCGTGGACGTATTGGTGAACCGTCGTTTACCTGATATACTGGGATTCGATTACGTAACAGACAATCTTGGAAAAATCAAAAACTATGGATTCGAAGTGGTATTGAATTCGAGAATTATCAATAATCCCGGTTTCAAATGGAATATGAATGTGAATTTTGCCATAAACCGTAATGAAATTGTCAGTTTATACGGAAATATGATTGATGTACTTGATGATAAAGGAAATGTTATTGGCCAGCGCGAAGCCGACGACTTCACAAATGGCTGGTTTATTGGTAAGTCCAAAGACGTAATCTGGCAGCCTAAAATTCTGGGAGTATGGCAAATCGGTGAAGAAACCAAGGCAGCCCGCTATGGTCAGTTTCCTGGCGACTTCAAGCTGGAAGATGTGAACGACGATGGCAAGATAAACAACCTCGATAACCAATTCCTGGGTTATCGTGAGCCACGTATGCGCTGGAATATGCGGCACGAATTCAGTTTCCTGAAAAATTTCGAAGCATCGTTTATGCTATATTCATACTGGGGGCACATGACAACTTTTAATGCGGCTAAAAACCGTGAAAACTTCCCTGAAAGGGTAAACTCATATAAATATCCTTATTGGACACCAGGAACCCCTCATAATGACTTTGCCAGAATATATTCGGCACAGGGTGGCGCAGTATTCGATGTTTGGAGAGACCGTTCATTTATACGGCTGGATAATATCTCGATGGGCTACAATGTCCCGAATGCTCTGCTATCGAAAGCAAGGGTGCAAAACCTGAAAGTATTCGGAACCATCCGCAATGTTGGCTGGTGGGCGCCCAAATGGGAATTCTGGGATCCTGAAAACAGCGGCCCGAATCCACGCTATTTTACTGTTGGCGTTAACTTAACACTTTAATAATTAACAAGATGATACGTATGAAATGAGCCGTAAGAAAAATATTCATACCAACCGGAAATGAATATTTTTCGTAGGTGAATTCCATGTGACCATTAATAAACAAAATAATATACTCATGAAAACGAATAATATAAGATCGAAAATATTCCTGCTGTTGTTCATCTCTCTGGTAATGGGGACCAACAGTTGTAATGAAGATTGGCTTGAGCCCAAGCCGATGTCTTTCTTTTCGCCCGAAAATGCCCTGGTTGATGCACGGGGTATGTATGCTGCACTAACTGCATGTGAACGCAACTGGCGCTGGGAGTATTACAACGATAGCCCACCTATTCTTACAGAACTCGTTTTTTCAGATGTTTGTGTTGAAGGTACTACCGATAAACCAGGTCCGGCCCAGAACCTTAATATCCAGATAACGCCGACTTCTCAGTTAAACCATATTGACTTCAATAAAATTGGTTGGTATTGGTACGAAAATTACAAAGGGATAAAATATGCCAATGTGGTAATTAACCGCATCGATGATGCAACCTATAAAGATGTGGCGGAGCGGAATGCAGTTCTGGGATCGGCTTATTTCCACAGAGCAGCACGATATTACCGTCTTACCCAGCAATTTGGCGATGTTCCGTTTATCGGACAGGAGATCATCTCACCTAAACTCGATTTTTACTCTACAAAGCGGGAAATTATACTAAAAAAAATTCAGAAGGATATGGAATTTGCCGCACAGCATTGTTCCGATAATGTGGACCGGGGCAGGGTTACAAAAGGTGCTGCCGGGCATTTGTTGACCAAAATTAACCTCTCTTTGGGTGAATTCGATAAAGCTATTGCTTCAGCTTCTGCCGTTATCAATGGTGGTGTTTATTCTTTGATGACTGCCCCGTTTGGGAGTATTCCCCAGGAAGAAGGTAACTTCCTTACTTCGATGGGTGTTGTACGAAGCGATGTGATTTCAAGATTACATGCCTGGCAGAATAAAGCCATTGCCGCAAACAAGGAAGTTTTGTTTATGGTATTGTCGAGGGAAGATCTGGTCGATTCAAGGACAGATCTGCAGATCATGCGTCAGGCAGTTCCATTCTGGGGGGTATCCAATGCCAATATGCTTTTTACACCCGATGGATTTGGCCCTGGTACTTCCGACCTTGCCACGGCTGAAATTCAGTTGGTTAAAACATTTGGCCGTGGTATCGGAAGGGCACGCGGTACATCCTATCATACCAAAAAGATTTGGGATGACCCCAATGATTTGAGGTACAAAAAATACAACTGGATGAATATGGAATACTTGGTGTATAATCACCCTAATCTCAAAGGCAGAAGTGCATATTACGGAAAACCACTCCAGTTGTACCGCGAAAACGGTCAGATATCAACAACCGATACCATACGCAACTGGTTCGGATGGCCGCACTATAAAATTTATAACCCCGACCCACGCAGGGTACAGCCACAGGGCGGTTCGTATGACTGGTATGTTTTCCGTCTGGCCGAAACGTATCTGTTGCGGGCAGAAGCTTACTGGTGGAAAGGCGAAATCGCCAATGCCATGGCCGATGTAAATGCGGTCCGCACCAGGGCTGGTTGCGCTCCATATACCGATCAGTCGAAATTTGATATCAGTACCATTCTAAATGAACGAGCAAGGGAACTCTTCTATGAAGAACCACGCAAAACCGAGCTTACACGGATCGCCTATATTTTTGCAAAAACAGGCAAATCTTTCCGTGGGAAAACCTATTCCGAAGCCAACTTCGGAACCAGTAATTTCTACTTCGACTGGATAATGGCTTCAACCGATTTTTATAACAAAGGTGTTAGGGCCAACAACGGACAGGAATATACTATGAGTCCCTATCATGTGCTGTGGCCTGTTCCGCAGGCCGCCATTAGCTCAAATGTGGGAGGCATTATTAACCAGAACTTTGGCTATGATGGGTTCCAGAACAACCTTCCTCCTTTGACTCAGATTCCTGCTAAAGATAATAATTAATGATATAGTTATTTATGTTAATTTTTACAAAGGCTATCCTGCAGTGGATAGCCTTTGATTTAAATAATATATATTGTCCGGTTAAAAAGTAATTTATTGATGAGATTCTTCACTTCATTATATTACGATCAGAATGACAGTAAGTTAGATAATTGCATAAAATATTCAAATACTTGTCATTCCGTTTCCGTCGGCTGATGGGGAGGAACCTCATTAAATTAAGTGGACAGTAGTGTTAAATAATTCTTTTTTGATGAGAATATGAAAGTCAGATGTTTTCTGATATGCATTTTGATGTTGTGGAACGCTTGTTTCTTTAGGGTTTCATGTAAGAATGTTAATTCCGTTAACAATAAAAACAAAACAGCCAAGATCGAAAATCAGATTGCTTTGAAATTCAGTCACGAAAGAGGTTATTACAGTAAGCCTATCAAATTGATTATTACTTCGGATGTAAACAATCTGAGTATTATTTACACAACCGATTGTTCAACCCCTTCTCTCACAAACGGAAACATATATCACGATGGTATATGGATTGAAACCACCACCATTCTGAAAGTTATGGCAATTTCGGTAAGTGGTTTTTCAGAGGTTTATACCAAAAGCTACCTGTTTTACAGCCATATTGCCCGGCAGGGTGCAAGACCAAATGGTTTCCCTCTGACCTGGGGAGGTTCTACCTCAATTCCGGCCGATTATGAAATGGATACCCTGGTTACAGGAAGCCCTCACTATTTACCTTACCTTCAGGATGCATTTCTGACCTTACCAGCACTTTCGCTCTCCATGCCTGTTGAGGAATGGTTTAACCCGTTTACCGGAATGTATGTGGGTTATCCCAATTCCAATATTTCGAGGGAGAAAGCCGTAATTGCAGAATTTATTTTTCCCGAAAGCAACGAATCTTTTTCTATTTCATGCGGGGTTCAAAATCAAGGTGGAACAAGCATTGTTGATTGGAAAGTTCCCAAACAGTCGATGCGTTTGCTTTTTAAAGAACCTTTCGGGCCAACACGGCTGAATTATAAACTTTTCCCCGATTCGGAAATCAACTCGATCAATACCCTTGTGGTTGATGCTTTCCTCTATGGTTGGGTGCATCCATGGGACGACATACAGCGAAAAACTTCCCTCTTTTTCAGGGATCAGCTCTGCTCCGACCTTCAGAACAAAATGGGTTGGAACAGCTTTCACGGTATTTATGTGCATTTATATATCAATGGCCTATACTGGGGGCTGTACAATTTGCACGAGCGCCCCGACGATGCCTTTCTGGCCTGGTACCTGAAAGGCTCACGCAACGATTTTGATGTGATCAAACACAACCCAAATACCATTGTTTCCGGGTCGAACTCAACTTATCATGATTTATTGAATGCTGCACGTATGGGCTTTAAAACCATTGAAAGTCTGAAAAAGATTAAAGCACACCTCGACCTGCCTGCTTTTATCGATTATATGCTATTGAATTTTTATCTGGGAAATTTCGACTGGGCGCATCAGAATTACTATGCTGCAGTTAACCGGACAGATATGACTGGGTTCAGATTTTACACCTGGGATGCCGAACATGTGATGCGCTATTCGGATGTGAATTACAACAATACCCTAAAAAACGACAAAGGCGCTCCTACCGAAATACACACCTTGCTCAGGGTGAACGAGGAATACCGGATGATGTTTGCCGATGCAGTTTATAAACATTGCTTCAATAACGGAGCCCTTACCCCCGAAAGCTTTATGGAGAGCTTTTTATACCGTAAGAACGAAATTGACAAGGCGGTAATACTCGAATCGGCACGATGGGGCGATTACCTGAAGGCTACCACCGGAATAACATACACACGGAACGATCATTGGTTGCCCGAAGTGGGAAAAGTTTTGAAAGATTTTATTCCCAAAAGGCGTGACATCGTGCTCAATCAGTTCAGAAGTTATTCCAACCGTTTGTTCCCACAGGTTATGCCGCCCCTGATCGAACGGGAGCCTGGCGTTACATCAGACATTTCACTCCGGAATCCGAACCTGGCAGACGGAGATATCTGGTTTACCCTTGATGGTTATGATCCGCGAATGCCCGGAGGTAGTGTTAAAGGGCAGAAATATTCTGGTGCAATCCGGATAGATAAAAATACTTACCTTAAAGCAAGGTTCAGGGCGAAAAATACAGGCGAGTGGAGCGCCCTGGCCGAAGAAAAATTTATTGTTGATCCCGCTAAGGTCGAGAATCTGACCATTACCGAGATTATGTACCATCCAGAAGAAGAATTTCCCGAATTTATTGAATTGATGAACACAGGTGGGTATCCTGTATGCCTGAATGGGTTTTCTTTTTCAAAAGGGATTGATTATACTTTCGACAGCGATGAATTAGTTTATCCGGGTAAGGGAATTGTTCTGACCAATGATACAGCCTTGTTTTTTAAGCAATACCGGTTCAATGCTTATGGTCAGTTCCGGAAAAAACTGAGCAACGAGGGCGATACTATCATACTGCGCAACAACCTGAACCTGACCGTCGATTCGGTATCCTATTCACGATCAGCACCATGGCCGGTAATCCCGGGCGATGGATATTCCATCAAGTTGATTGACCCGTTGCTGGATAATTCCCTGGCCGAAAACTGGAAGGTGTCAGATAAAAAGCATGGAACACCTTACCGGCCTGAAGTTACTCAGCAATTGGAAGCATTGATATTTCCCAATCCTGTTAGGGATTTTGCAATCATCAGTCTCGGCACATCGGAATTGTCCTTCTCTAAATTTGGGATCGAAATCTACAATCATGCTGGCCTGTTGGTGAAAACATTAAAAACCGAAAGTTATAATTCAGAAATTATACTCGATATCAGTGGGATTAGCAATGGGTTTTATTATCTCCGGTTAATGCCTGAAAAAAGTGGATTTGGAGTGACAGCATTAAAAGTACTGAAAATATAAAAGACTGGTTGCATAATTGTGAAATATTCAAAATGATTTTGATTTAAACTTTTCTGCACTTGCCTAATTGATTTCAAAAATCCTATTTTTGTTAATACGATCAAAAATTAAAAAAAGAGATGAGAAAAACGTTTATCTGGACTTTATCAGCATTTGCACTAATAGTTGCAGCGTGCGAAACCCAGCAGAAATCACAACAAACTGAAAAGAAAAACATGTTTACAGGAGCTGCCGGTGAAGTAAAAATTATCACCCTCGACCCGGGCCATTTCCATGCTGCCCTGGTGCAGAAATTCCCTTTGGAACAAGTCGATCCGGTGGTGAAAGTGTATGCCCCCGATGGTCCTGACGTGGATGCGCACATAGCCCGGATTGAAAGTTTCAACAACCGAACAGATGATCCTACTTCATGGAAACTCGATGTTTACCGAGGGTCTGATTTTCTTGAAAAAATGATGGCCGAAAAAACCGGAAACGTAGTGGTTACTTCAGGAAACAATGCCAAAAAAACCGAATATATCCTCAGATCGGTTGATGCTGGCCTCAATGTTTTGGCCGACAAACCCATGGTAATTACACCGGAACAATTCCCGATGCTCGAACAGGCTTTCAGTAAAGCTGCCGAAAAAGGCGTTTTACTTTACGATATTATGACCGAGCGGTATGAAATTACCACCATGCTCCAGAAAGAACTGTCGCAGATACCTGAAGTTTTTGGGCAGCTTGTGGTTGGAACACCAGAGGAGCCTGCCATAACCAAAGAGAGTGTCCACCATTTCTCTAAAATTGTTTCAGGCAGCCACCTGATAAGGCCTCCCTGGTTTTTCGATGTTGAACAGCAGGGCGAAGGAATTGTGGATGTAACCACCCACCTGATTGACCTTATACAGTGGGAAGCTTTCCCGGATGTTATACTGTCGAAAAGCGATGTGGAAATTTTATCGGCCAGCCGCTGGACTACCGACATGACACCCGAAATGTTTAAAACAGTCACCGGCCTCGACAATTATCCAGACTATCTTCAGAAAGATGTGGACGGCAATTTGCTGAAAGTTTACAGCAACGGCGAAATCAACTATAAACTGAAAGGGATACATGCAAAGGTTTCGGTAATCTGGAATTTTGAAGCGCCTCCCGGAACCGGCGATACGCATTATTCCATTATGCGTGGTTCAAAATGTAATGTGGAAATCAGACAGGGCGTCAATGAAAAATTTCAACCAACCCTGTACATTTCCCCGCTTGAAGGACAAGATGCACCGGTTTTTGAAAGTGTACTCAATAAGGCATTTAGCGAGATTCTTTCTGTAAAATTTCCTGGAATAAAACTGGTAAAAGTCGGAGACAGGCTATGGACAGTTGATGTCCCATCGGAGTACAAAGTAGGCCACGAAGCCCATTTTACACGGGTTGCACAAAAATATCTTCGTTTTTTGGTGGATGGGAAAATGCCCGATTGGGAAGTGCCAAACATGATCGTAAAATACTATACTACTACCGAAGCGTTGAAAAAAGCCAGGCAGTAATTCTTGGTCAAATAGCGGGAAAAGGAGGTTTTTCGGATTTAGAAAAGCCTCCTTTTTGTTTTATGAAAGACAAACATTTGAATCAATCTTTTTTATACATTTAGCAAGTTTTCATATCACTTTTAAATAATGGGCCTGATAAAACCTTTTCGCGATTTTACGGTTCGTGGTAAACTAAATACCATGACAGCCATTACTGTATTTGGCATTATACTTTTTGCATCAGGGATAAACCTCATCTTTAAAGCCAGTAAAGCATTAACCCTTATCGTAAATATAGAAAGGGAACATAACCTGGCATTTTATGAAGATGTTCATTTTGCGCATAATTACCTTATAACGGGCAATCGCGATGATTACAACGCTGCAATCGATGTCCTTGCCAGGGTTAACCGCAATGCTTACCTTGTTTCACGTCTCGATTCAATAAGAAAAAGTGGTACCCAGAATGAGTTTAACCGTTTTTTGCTGAATACGTTTCCGGGTCCTCTCAATCAAAGTAAGCGAAACGCGCGGATTCTTGGCAATCAACTTAGTTTATTGATGTTTTTTGGGATCGATGAATTTGCCCTTTACCAAAATTTTGGTTACAAAAGTTATGTTTCCGGTAAACGTTTTATTGAATTATTAGAAGAACATTACCTAAACCCACGTGATGATATTCATTACCGATTTAATGAGTTACTCGCCGAAATGAATGTTCATTTCGAAAACTTCAACAGCCTCATAAACCGATTTGTCGATATCAACATACGGACTTTTAATTATGCGGTTACATTTCTTTTATTGCTTATTGCATCTGTAACCGGATTACTTTCGTTTTTTATTTTACGGTCATTTACCAAGCCCATCCGCATTCTTAACACGGCTTTGAAATCATTATCACGCGGGAACCTGCAAAAAGGGTTCAGGTTCGACAGGGGGGATGAATTGGGTGAATTAGCGCGAAACATGAAAAGCCTGAGATCAAGCTTGCAGGAAGTTGTTGCATATTCAGAAAAAATTGCCGGTGGCGATTATACTTCCATGTTTACACCCAGGTCGGATGAGGATGAATTAGCGGTAGCATTAAACCAGATGGCAACTGAATTGCAGGATGCAAAAAATCAACGAGAAAGGAATGAATGGTTAAATAAAGGTGTTATGTCCATAGGTGCCCATCTGCAGGGTGAACTTTCGGTAAGGCAACTTTCCGAAAAAATTCTTGATTTTTACCATACTTACCTCCATGTCGAAATGGGTGCAGTATATGCATTCGACGAAGTATTGGGACATTTACAGCTTACTGGTTCTTTCGGATTGAAAACTGATGAATTGCAGGAATTTTACAAGGTCGGTGAAGGATTAATAGGAAAGGTCGCCTCAAAGGGGGAATTGTTTATTCTCGATACCCCCGGTAAGCACCATCATATTTATACGGCAACAGGTGAATATTTCCCGGATAAAGTATATATAATTCCACTCACTTATAATTATAAACTCAGGGGGGTAGTTGAACTTGCATCAGTAAATCCACTCGATGATTTAAATATTGAATTTTTGAAGTCCACAGCCGATTGGGCTGCTACACACATGCGTGCTGCAATTTCCAGATACCGACTCGAAGAATTGGTAAAAACATCCAATAAACAATCGGCCGAACTCGAAGCACAAAAGTCACAACTGCAGAATAGCCTCTCCGAAATACATCATGTACAAAAAAAACTCGAATGGGAGAAATTGCTGCTCGATACATTGCTCGATAACCTGCCCGATTCTATTTATTTCAAAGATTCCGGAAGCCGGTTTTTACGGGCCAGCAGGTCGATGGTAAAAAAATGGAATTTTGGAAATGCCGAAGAATTAATTGGTAAATCTGATTTTGACCTTTTTCCCGAAGATGTGGCCCGTCCGAAATTCGAAACCGAACAGGAAATTTTAGCAACCGGAAAACCAGTTATTGGCCTAGTTGAATCTGATAAACATCCCGATGGCTCAATAACCCATATTTCAACCACCAAAATGCCATTTGTTGACAAACAAGGAACCCTAATTGGTACTTTTGGAATTTCGCGCGATATTACAGCGCTGAAAACCCTCGAAATGGAGATCATGCAGCGTAACATAGAGCTTGAAGGCCAGAAAGAGAAAATGCGCCTGGCAAACGAAGAATTACAGACTCAACAGGAAGAATTGAGGGTTGCCAACGAAGAACTTGCCAATCAAACAAAAACTTTGATCGAAAGTGAGAAAATGCTCCAGGTACAACAGGAAGAACTGACTGTTACCAATGAGGAACTGGCACAACGCACCCGCGAACTTGAACTTCAAAGGAACAATATTATCGAGAAAAATGAAGAATTACTCAGAATTCAGAACCAGCTTGAAATAAAAGCCAAAGAACTTGAAGCCAACAGCCGTTACAAATCTGAATTTCTGGCCAACATGTCGCACGAACTGCGCACCCCCCTTAATAGCCTGCTGGTATTATCGAAACTCCTGAGTAACAATAAAACAGGAAACCTCACCCCTGACCAATTAAAATCGATCGGTATTATTTATAAAAGCGGTTCCGACCTGCTGCAACTGATCAACGAAATTCTGGATCTGTCGAAAATTGAAGCCGGTAAAGTTAGCCTCGAATACACAAGTTTTGAGACAATTCACTTTATAGAGGAAATTATTCAGGGATTTCTTCCTCTCGCACGCGAGAAAAAAATCGATTTCAAACATCAGATATTAGACGAATTCCCTGATTATTTATATGCCGACCGCATCCGTTTGATGCAAATTCTCAGGAATTTACTGAGTAATGCATTTAAATTCACCAGCAAAGGTTCTGTATCATTATCGTTGAAAAAAGTTGTGGTTAACGGGAGTGATAGTCTTCAGAAAACCGCTGAATATCTTGTATTTTCTGTAAAAGATACAGGAATTGGTATCCCCGACAATAAAAAGGAGGCCATATTTGAGGCGTTTCAGCAAGCTGATGGAACTATTTCCCGAAAATTCGGGGGAACAGGTCTTGGACTATCTATCAGCAGAGAATTGGCCAATATGATGAAAGGAAAGATTACAGTTGACAGTATTGAAGGGCTTGGTTCCGAATTTGCATTCTGGCTGCCGGCTGATAAGGGGGATCAGGCTATCGGGGATAACAATAAGAAAAAGGGCGAATTGAGATACAGGGCTGACATTGATGATATGGATAGTGATGAAGGAGTCCCATTTTTTGTTGAAGATGACAGGAATGCAGTGGAAGTTGGCAAACCATGGGTACTGATTATTCACGATAATCAGGCAGAAGCAATGAAACTGACTGAAAAATGCCACACAAAAGCATTTAAAGTAGTTGTTGCCCGGAATATTGCCGATGGAATCCTGCTTTCGGAAAATTATAAGCCAGGTGCAGTCCTTTTATCAAATACTAAACAGAACCAATCAGACATCCGATTGTTGAAAGGTCATAAAAACCTTGCCAACACTCCGGTTCACCTGATATCTCCTTTCGATGATGACGATTTGTCAAAGCTCGACGGATTAAATCCCGGCTCAATAGAAACAATTGATAGGATTTCGAACCTTTCAGAAAAAAATCTGACTGGAGGTTATCACAATATGCTGGTTGTAGAGGATGATCCGGGCATGAGGGAGGCTATAAACAAGCTGTTTGAGCATAGTGGGGTGATCATTGATGAAGCAGCAACCGGAACAGAGGCTTATGAAAAGATTACATCAGGGAAATATGATTGCATCATCCTCGACCTGGGGCTCCCCGATTTTTCAGGTAATGAATTGCTTGAAAGGCTTGAGAAAAATCAGATACAAATACCCCATGTGATCGTACATACAGCCAGGGAACTTTCCATGAACGAAAACAAGGAATTAAGAAAATATTCCGGATCGATAGTAATAAAAGGCTTGAAGTCGGATGAGCGGTTGATGGATGAAGTAGAATTGTTCCTGCACAGGTTATCGTCCGAAATGCCGGTATCGCAAAAAAGTGCTGAAATAGCTGAAAATATAGGTGAATCGGTATTCAAAGGCAGAAAAGTCTTGATTGTTGACGATGATATCCGGAACATTTATGCCTTGGCCCAGGTAATCGAAGAACATGGAATGACCGTTTTTGAAGCTGAAAACGGGGTTGAAGCCTTAGAAGTTTTACAGGAGAACCCGGGCATCGATCTGGTATTGATGGATGTTATGATGCCCGAAATGAACGGTTATGAAGCTATTGCGAAAATCAGAAAAACCCCTGGCATCAGTAAAATTCCGATAATAGTGATTACTGCCAAGGCTATGAAGGACGATTATCATGAAGCATTAAATCAGGGTGCAAACGATTATCTTTCGAAACCGGTAGATGATGTACGATTGATTAACCTGATGAAAATTTGGCTCACCAAGTAATTTGTTTATGAGAAGACCGAAAATATTGATTGTTGATGATCTGGAAGAAAACCTGGTTAGCCTGGAAATGATCCTTTCCGATTTTGAAGTGGATTTCGTTAGGGCATCCAGTGGAAAAGAAGCGCTGAAGGCAACTCTGAAGGATGATTTTGCCATGGCAATTCTTGATGTTCAGATGCCGGGAATGGATGGTTACGAAACTCTTTCCCTGATGCGGACCCGGACCAAAACAAAATTTCTGCCTGTCATCTTTGTCTCGGCCATTCACCAGAGCGATCTGCATATCATCAGAGGAATTGAGACCGGAGCGGTTGATTTTATCCCTAAACCAATAATTCCAGAGATACTTGTTGGCAAAGTTCGTGTTTTCCTCGACCTATACCTGCAAAGGCAGGAGTTGGTAAACCTGCTCCACCGGCTCGATGTTCAGAACAATGAATTGAAGGAACAACGGAGTATTGCACAAAAAGCCAACGAAGCCAAATCGTTATACCTTGCATATATGTCGCATGAAATCCGTACTCAGTTAAATGGTATAATAGGCCTTTCTAAGGTGCTCAGCAGTACTGAGCTCAATCCCGAACAACGGACAGTGATGGATACCATTGTTGTTTCGGGCGATAGCCTTTTGGGTATTATCAACGATATTCTTGATTTTTCCAAAATCGAATCAGGACAGGTTGGGCTCGATTTTATTGAAACCGATCTGATTAAATTGCTTGAAAATACAAGAAACCTTCTTGCATTCAAAGCCGACGAAAAAAATATTTACTTAAATATTGAAATTGAAAGTGGTGTCGAACCGCTAGTAATGGCAGACGGTTTAAGGCTGAACCAGATTTTAACGAATCTGGTTAATAATGCTTTAAAATTTACCGATAAAGGTGGGGTAACTATCCATTTAAAAAAAACTGACGAGAATTATGAAAAGGTAATGATGCGTTTCGAAGTAACCGATACCGGAATCGGAATTCCCGAAATGGTGCTCAATAGGTTGTTTGCCGATTATATACAAGCCGATGTATCAACTTCCCGAAAATACGGAGGGACGGGCTTAGGGCTGGCAATCAGCAAAAAACTTGTATTGCTGATGGATGGGTCTATTGGGGTAAACAGTAAAGTTGGTGAAGGCTCCAAATTCTGGTTTGAATTGCCGTTTGTCAAAATTAATAAGAGAACCGAAAAACCAGATGCCAGAAGAATGGATCAATCTAATGGGTTAATTAACCTTCTGATTGCAGAGGATAACAAGGCTAATCAGTTGGTTTTAAAACATATGCTGAAAAACTTCCATACAAATTACGATATGGTCGAAAATGGCGCCTTAGCCCTTGAAATGTATAAATCAAAATCTTACCATCTGATCCTAATGGACATGCAAATGCCCGATATCGATGGGCTTGAAGTTACCCGCCAGATCAGGCAATTTGAAAAAGAAAATAATTTAAGTTCGGTTTATATAGCAGCAATAACCGCAAATATCCTCGATGAGGACAAAAAAAAGTGCTTCGATGCCGGTATGAATGCTTATCTTACAAAACCCTTCCGCGAACATGAATTCAATGAACTTTTCTCAAACATTGCCCGGAACAGTGAAGAATAATAACCTTCAGATCGATGCTGGGATTCAAAATCTACATGGACAGGAAACTGAAGTTTCGGCATTCCTCGAATCAGTATATCAGAAGTATGGATATGATTTCCGGAATTATCGCCGATCGCATCTGCTGCGTAGGATTTATTTCAGGATGCTCAGGGAGGGTTTAACAAAAGTGGCCGAACTTCATGAGAAAATAATGAATTCTCCCGATGCGTTTTCCATTTTGTTGCAGGATTTTTCTATCAATGTTACTGAGATATTCCGGGATCCACAATTTTTCCTCTCCCTCAGACAAAAAGTTATACCCATTTTATCCACGTATCCATTCATTAAGGTCTGGAATGCAGGCTGTGCCACTGGGGAGGAGGCTTATTCGCTTGCCATACTGCTAAAGGAAGAGAATCTATTAAACCGCACACAAATTTATGCCACTGATTTTAACAAAAAAGTACTCGAAACTGCCCGGCAAGGCATTTTCCCCAAAGACTATATCGATGGATTTACGGTAAATTATAAACATGCTGGTGGAAAGTATGAACTATCAGATTACTATACAGCAAAATACGGATCAATAAAATTTGACAGCTCGCTGGTTAAAAGAATTGTATTTGCTGATCACAACCTGGCTACCGATCGGGTTTTTGCCGAAGTTCACCTTATTTTTTGCCGGAATGTTCTGATATATTTTAATACAAGCCTTCAGGAAAAGGCCATCGAACTATTCAGTAACAGCCTTGTAAATGGTGGGGTCTTATGCCTTGGTACAAAAGAGACTTTGAGTTTTTCTGGAAAGAAGCCGGGGTTTATCACACTCGACAGGCATAACAGGATTTATAAAAAGAAAATTGTGTATTGAATGATTAAACTGATAGCAATAGGAGCTTCGTTTGGGGGATTAGATGCAATAAGGACACTCTTGTTCAATCTTCCACCCGAAAATATGGTTCCTGTTATAGTTACCCTTCATATTGGCCAGCATTCCATATCTCATTTTATAGGTCGGTTAAATCGGGAGTCAAGGTTTTTTATACGGGAGGCTGCCGATAAAATGAAATTAAAGAAGCAATCGGTTTATTTTGCTCCCCCCGATTATCACTTGTTGGTTGAAAATGATCAAAGCATTACCCTTTCATTGGATGAGAAAGTGAACTATTCGAGGCCATCAATTGATGTTATGTTTCAAAGTGCTGCCTGGTCTCAGGGACCCGGTGTAATTGGGGTTTTACTTACAGGTGCAAACCAGGATGGCGCACTTGGGCTTAAAACTATTTCACAAAATGGCGGGTTCACCATTGTGCAGGACCCTACAACTGCTGTTTCCAGGATTATGCCGCAGTCTGCCATAAACCTTTTTAAACCCGACAGTATCCTTCCCCTTGAAAATATTGCCGAAAAAATTGTTGGACTCATAGGCAATCAGCACTGCAAGTTGTAACTTGTTAATATGTTTGTAAATTGAAAGAATAAAAACAATCGGAATTATGAAAGAAGCAGAACCGGTAATTTTTGTCATCGAAGACAATAAACTGTACAACAACCTTGTTGTTAAACATCTCAATAACAATGGTTTTAAAAATGTTATTCCATTTCTATCGGGCGAGGAGTGTATTGTAAACCTTTTGGTGCAGAAACCTGATATTGTAATTCAGGATTATTTTTTGGAGGGAATGAATGGGATTGATGTCCTGAAGAAGTTGAAAGTGAAATTCCCTGATGCTGAGTTTATCTTTTTATCGGGGCAGGAAAGCATGGAAGTAACCATCAAAACCATGAAGCACGGAGCTTTTGATTATGTGATCAAAGATGAGGCAGCCATGGACAAACTGGTTGACAGGATAAACAAAATCATGGCATTTAAAAAACTCAGGAAAAACAATAAAATGCTAAAAATGGGGCTGTTCCTGTTTTTTATTGTGGTTATTATTCTTGTGCTCATACTGCATTTTATCTTTGGAAAGTAATTGTTTTATTATCGTTTAATTACTGATTGTAACTTTAACTGGCTAAGTACATCCACGGCAAACCGGTGGATATGCAGTGCTGTTTCAGGACCGAGCGAGTTGATTTCGCCGTATGTTTCTTTTCCGGAACCATACAACCAGGGTTCTTTATTATCCCATTGGCTTTTGGGGATAAAATATCCCAGTTCATCATTGGCCATACCAATAACAAACTTAAATTTACCTGGCATCAGATCGCGCAAAGGAGGAACTTCAACCGGTAAAATATTGAAGTCCTGGCCTTCAGGGGCTTCAATCCCGCCGTTTACAATTTCGGGATAAATTTCGCCGGGGATGGTAAGAAACGAAGCCGGGCCTATAGTTATTGCTGCAATTTCGGTCCTAACTTTCCACCATACTTTTATGCCCCTGTCGAGCACACCAATGGTCGCAGCAATTCTGAAAAGCCTGTTTTCCATAGGAAGCGTGAATGTTTTAACAGCTATTGATAGATTCCCTGTTCGTAATGAATCTATGGCATTCTGCATTGCATTAA
>JBBIHB010000015.1:0-42988 GCA_037447215.1 Bacteroidales bacterium | reverse complement strand
TGGGTGGTAATTAGCCCTCCAATTGCCCCGTTGAAATATACACACATACCCCCGGTTGCTTCTTCAATTCTTTTCCTGAAAAAATGGGGAAAATCAGAAGTGATAAAAAGATTTTTGTTCCATAGGGTTTCAGGATGATTTGCCCACGAAACCAATGTGCCTTTTGTGCTTCCATCTTCCTTTTTTGCTTCAATTATATAAATACCCGGATCGTGTACAAATGGTTTTCGGGTATCGGTAACCAGCGGCAATGCATCGCTTTCATTCATGGAAAAGTGCAATGTTACAGGTTCAAGATTTTTTACTGCTTCGCTGACCGATATGACGGTTCGGGTTATGACCATCTCAAGGTATTCATTATTTACACCGCTTTTAAAAACCGAAGGTCCCCAGATTCCCAATAAATCAGGGGTTTCATGAACATGGGTAGCAGCAATCATACAATAGTCGATGTTAAGTTCCTTTTCCAGCCTTTTCCTTATTTCAATTACATGATCGTGAAAAATGCCTATGGCATCGAGCGAAACCAGGGCAATCCGCGATGTACCATCGTCAATGACCACTGTCCTGGCCCATATGCTGTCGTTCACGCCATTGGCAGCCCGTCGGTTCTGGAACCCGGCAAGCCAATAAGCATCGAACCTGCCATTTCCATTGATGTCGTTGAAAGTATCACCTTTCTTCGGCTCGTACCGGGCATTCCCATCCACATCGTTCCATGTATCCACAATTTCGGGGGTTATTGATACTGCAGCAAATCCAGCACTAATTTGACCCGGATTATTATTTATTATCGTCTTGTCGGGCTTATACCCAGGATTCCTGTCTCTTGTCGTATATTTGACCAGCAGGATTGTGGCCAGGATAATTGCTATCAGTATCCGCAAAGTAATTCTTAAAAATTTTGTCATACAGGGTGTTATTCAGGATAAAAAAAACCGGCATTGGTTTATGCCGGTTCCCTGGTATTCATTATGCCTTATTTGTCATAATCTCGGCGAAGTACCTGTAAAAAAGAGGAATGGTACGTATGCCACTATAAAATTGTTCAAGAGGATAATTTTCGTTTGGCGAATGAATGGCATCCGATTCGAGGCCAAAGCCCATCAACACCGATTTTACACCTAATACCTGTTCGAATGTAGAAATGATAGGGATACTACCCCCTGAACGAACAGGTACAGGACGCTTGCCATAAACATCCTGATAGGCTTTTTCGGCGGCACGGTATGCCGGTAAATCAATAGGACAAACATATCCCTGTCCTCCATGAAGGTATGTCACTTCAACCTTTACGGTTTTGGGTGCAATGGATTCGAAATAATCTTTAAAAAGTTTTTCAATTTTTCTGTGCTCTTGATTGGGAACCAAACGGGTCGAGATTTTGGCAAATGCCTTTGAAGGAAGGACCGTTTTGGCACCTTCGCCTGTATATCCACCCCATATACCACAAACATCGAATGATGGTCGGATGCCTGTCCTCTCCATGTTTGAATAACCTTCTTCACCTGAAAGTTCCTGCACATCGAGCGCTTTTTTGTATGCTTCTTCATCAAAAGGAGCTTGTGCAAGTAATGCCCTCTCTTCAGCCGAAACTTCATGGACATCGTCGTAAAAACCAGGGATGGTAATCCTGCCCTTGTCGTCAACCATTTGAGCAATCAGTTTACTTAATACATTGATTGGGTTGGCTACTGCACCGCCAAATAAACCGGAATGCAGATCGCGCACCGGCCCTGTAACTTCAACTTGCCAATAGGCAAGGCCTCTCAGCCCTGTGGTGATGCTTGGTTTATCCGGGGCTATCATCGATGTGTCGGATACCAGGATTATATCCGATTTCAACATTTCCTTATGTTCCTCACACCATTTTCCAAGGTTGGGTGATCCAATCTCCTCTTCACCTTCAATCATAAATTTTACATTACATGGAAGGGTACCTGTCTTCACCATCAACTCAAAAGCTTTAGCGTGCATCATGCCTTGTCCCTTATCATCATCGGCGCCCCGGGCAAAAATTTTCCCATCGCGGATTTCAGGCTCAAAAGGAGGTGTAGTCCACTTTTCGATCGGGTCAACTGGCATAACATCCATATGGCCGTAAACGAGGACAGTGGGCAACGACGGGTCAATAATTTTTTCTCCGTAGGTAACCGGATTGCCCGGTGTTTCAAAAATTTCGGCTTTATCCGCTCCGGCATCGAGCAACAACTTTTTCCAATATTCCGCTGCAAGGTGCATATCGGGTTTATGGTCTTTCAACGAACTTATGGAAGGAATCCTGATTAATCCGAACAACTCATCAAGGAACCGATCCTTGTTTTCATCAATGTATTTTTCTATAATACTCATAATTAAAACGATTAGATTTCTGAATCAAAAACAATTCTGAAAAAATACGTTTTTTTAGTGGGATAATAAAGAAGGTTTATCACATTTGAGCAATAAAAAAGAGGCTGGACCTGAAAAGGCAGCCTCTTTTCGAATTATCGAGGTGTACTTTACGTTATTGCACTATCGACTTAAATTGGGCATTGTCGAAATATTTGGCAAATTCCAGGTCGGTTTTTGCCCTTTCTTTCATGGCTGGATTGTACTCAACTGCTTTTTTCAGATGATCAAACAGCAGGCTTTCACGTGCTGTGCGTGCACCAACAACAGCAATCAGGTATTCTTTCATAAAGCAGTTTGGGCGCTCAAATCCTTCGAGGTCTTTTAAAGCTCCGTTATTGTCGCCGGTAAGGATTTTTGCAAGGGCGGTATTCGGATCGGCAAAATTGCGGAAATACTGGTTTGCCCTGTTATAATCACCTTTTTTCAGGCTGACGAGCCCTAAATTGTAGTTCACTTCGTTACCAGCACCCGAAGCTGCTCCAAATAGTTCTTCAGCTTTCTGTAAATTGCCTTCGACCAGGGCTACAGCTCCCAGATTGTTCTTGATGATCGGCTCATCGGTTTTCAGCCTTTCAGCTTTTTCGAACAATGGTTTTGCATCGGTATATTTCATCTGAAGTACAAGCACGTACCCTGCATTGTTCGGTCCCCTCCAGTCTTTTGGATATACAGTCTGGAATGAGTTGTATATTTTAATTTTCCTGTCAAGATCATCAACAAGGGTTGCAGCATATAAAAGTTCAGCCGGGTTGAGTGCCGAAGGGTTTGACTCGGCAAGCGCCAGGATTTCCTCATCGGTTTTTCCGATCAGGTCAACAGTAGTGAGCAATTTGGCACGGCGGAGCTGAGGCAGGATATCATCAGCAAGCTGGGTAAATGCGGCTGAAAGGTTTCTTATTTCGCGTTCGCGGACTTCAGGATCGGTGTACATCGAAAGAACACGGATAATGAGTTCTTTATCCTGGATATTTGATGCCTGTACTTTTTCCTTGAACCCTTCCCAATCTTCGGGGGTATAACGGGTTTTCAGATCGACGGTTACACCGGCTTTTTTCAATTCTCCTGCAAGGAATCCCGAAGATGTGCGTTCACGTTGGGCAGAAAGCTGGGTGTTGAAATCGAGAGCGCCATCGGGCGATGCATAAGCCGAAACCTGAACACCTTTAAGGTCTTTCCGTTCATTTTCATGCGCGGCAATGGTATATTGGATCAGTTGCTGAATATCATCCTTCGAAATCTCTTCCTTACGGACTTCAGCACGGTTGATCAGGTAATAAATATCGGCAAGCATTTCGTCAGGAACAATCCTCTGGAACGGATCAATGTAAGGATCGTATTTGCCGGTATTGTTGGCCTCTCGGCGCACGCCCAGGATTGCTTTGGGCACATTGGCAACCATTGTACTTGTTGCGAGCACACCTTTCCCGATTACAACAGGGTCGAAATCAAGACGCTGCGCCTTACGGGTAGCTGTCATCCTCACTTCAATGTCAGACTGGCGCATGGCATCGGTAAAGCTGGTCACATCTTTGTACGAAAAATTACCGCCATTTGAGAAGGAAATCACCCTGTTGTTTCCTTGAACCCTTTCGCCCTGCACAGTTACTGGCGAGAATGTTGTTTCACCACCTGCATATTTCAGTACCGGTGTAGCTACCAGGGTTGCCTTTTTGTTAAAATACTTAGCCGGAAAACGCCCGTCAATTGCAAGGTCAACTTTGCCGGCATGGGTTTCCAAAACCTCCGGGGTAACCTTAAACTGAATCTGGTTGGCATTTTTCTTCATCTTTTTTAGCCCTGCACATCCCGAAAAGAGGAAAATGGCCAGGACAAATACACCTAAAGTTCTCAATTTTGTAGTCATAGCACGCTTAAATTATTTGATTTTAATTTTGTTTCAACAGTTTACAAAAATATACACTTATTAAAAATTTAAAAAAATATAATATAAATTGATTAAAGAATAATTCGATTTAAGCCTGATTTAAAATTTTTGTTAAAGATTTGATTTTTTATTAGCTCAAAATCGGATTTGTTTTCCACAAAATCTATTCCATTTGTATCAATGATTACCACAGGAAACTGAGTAATTTGTTTGAGATATTCAAAATATCCCTGTTGTATGGTTTCCAGGTAATGAGCATCAATTAGCTTTTCATACTCCCTTCCCCTTTTTTCGATATTTTTTAAGAGGTTCTTAACATCGGCATGAAGATATACATAAAGGTCGGGTTTGGGAAGCGATTCAAATACAATATTGAAAAGACGCCTGAAAAGCCTGTATTCATCATTCTGTAGGGTATTTCGGGCAAAAATCGCTGATTTGGTAAAATAATAATCTGATATAATCAGGTTATGGAAGAGATCGCGATGAAGCATCTCCTTTTTGATCTGGTTGTAACGGTCGGCCAGAAATGAAAGCTCGAGTGGGAATGAATAGCGCTCTTTGTCTGCGTAAAACTTAGGCAGGAAAGGATTATCGGCGAACTGTTCCATGACCAGCTTGGCATTGAACTCTTCGCTCAGGCGGGTAGCCAGGGTTGTTTTGCCTGCCCCTATGTTTCCTTCAATAACCAAAAACCGTAATTCCATTATTTCTTTGTCATCCCAAGATGAAACATAGTAAATGCCCAGACATCAGTTTGCTCTTCAATAATTTTAGCGGTAGGTTTGCCGGCTCCATGTCCTGCTTTGGTTTCGATCCGAATAAGGACAGGAAGTTTCCCGGTGTTCATCTCCTGTAACCTTGCTATGTACTTGAAAGAGTGTGCCGGTACTACCCTGTCGTCATGATCGGCAGTGGTAACCAAAGTGGCCGGATATGCAGCGTTTCTTATGTTATGGTAGGGTGAATAAGAGAGAAGATATCTGAACATCTCCTCGCTTTCTTCACTGGTGCCAAAATCACCAGCCCATGCCCATCCGATGGTGAATTTATTGTAACGGAGCATATCCATAACACCCACTGCCGGTAACGCTACCCTGAACAATTCGGGGCGTTGGTTGGCAACAGCACCAACAAGTAACCCTCCATTTGAACCTCCCTGGATAGCCAGTCTCCGGGATGATGTATATTTTTCACTTATCAGAAATTCGGCAGCAGCAATAAAATCATCAAAAACATTTTGTTTTTTAAGTTTGGTACCTGCTTCATGCCATTCTTTGCCAAATTCGCCACCGCCACGTATGTTGGCAACTGCCAGAATGCCACCCCTTTCAATAAAAAATAATCGCTGGACCGAAAATCCGGGGGTTTGCGATATATTGAATCCGCCATAACCATAAAGAAGGGTGGGATTATTCCCGTTACGTTTTATACCTTTTTTATAGAACAGGAACATTGGAACGCGCGTTCCGTCTTTACCGGCGTACCAAACCTGATCCACCTGAAAATCGTCGGGATTGAATTTGACTTCGGGCCGGTAATGTAGCTTCCTTTCACGGGTTTCCATATCGAAGCGGTATATTTCACCTGGGGTGTTGAATGAGCTGAAACTGTAAAATGCTTCATTGTCATCTTTTTTCCCCGATAATCCACCTGTTGTTCCAATTCCGGGCAATTCGAGTGCATATTCAAAACCTCCGTCGAAATCATAAATTTCAACCTGGCTGTAAGCATTTTTCATATAGGTTGCCGAAATCTTTCCTCCGACCAGGTTTGCCGAACGGAGTACATCATCTTTTTCAGGAATTATTTCGATCCAGTTTTCTTCAGCGGGTTGCCTGGTATCAACCTTGATTATACGGTACCTGGGGGCTTTGTAATTGGTCAGGATAAACAAATGATCATCTACATTGTCGATTACGCTGAAATCCCATTCATACGACTCCATGATAGGTATAAAATTATTATCCTTTTTTGAAAGTTCCCTGAAAAACAGGGCATTCCCTGAAGTTCCACGGCTCGCTGCAAGAAGTAGGAATCGCCTGTCGTCGGTTACAAAGGCCCTGTTGGTTTGACGGGGAGCATCGGGGCTTGCAAAAATCACAAGATCGGAATCAGTATTATCCCCTAACTTATGGTACCTGACGATATGGTTCTCATTACTCCCCGATAGGGCGCTGCCAGTTTTTGGTTCGGGATAGGCACTGTAAAAAAATCCTCCGTCATACCATGCTGTGCCGGCAAATTTTACCCATTTTATTACATCCGGGAGCAGTTGCCTGGTTTCAATATCCATTACATAGATTTCATTCCAGTCGGAACCCGAACGTGAAATGCGGTAAATCAAATATTTTGCATCGGGGGTAATTTCGGTCCCTGCCAGCGAAATAGTCCCATCTTCCGACAACTTATTCGGATCAAGCAGGACTTCTGCTTCGCCTTCCAGTGTATCTGACATATAGATCACACTTTGGTTTTGCAGCCCATCGTTTTTCGAGAAGAAATATTTGCCTCCAATTTTTGAAGGTGCCGATACCCTCGGGTAATCCATCAGTTCAGTAAGGCGGCTGTTGATTTCTTCCCTGCCTGGAAGTTGGTTGAGGTATGCAAATGTAACTTCATTCTGGGCTTTCACCCAATGGGAAGTCTCATCCGAATTATCATCTTCGAGCCAGCGATACGGGTCTTCGACTCCAGTCCCAAAATAAGTGTCAACAACATTGTCTTTCCTGGTTTCAGGATAATTTATACGGGGGGATTTTGTGCATGCATAACTTATTGTAATCAACAATGACAATAAACAAATGATTCTCATACGGTTATAATTTTTGTTCATTTTCGGTTCAAAGGCGCGCAATTTAAGTATTTTTAATAACCATTTAATTGATAATTGGCAGCTAAAATGTTTTTTCGCATTCTTTATGAAGTCTGTGTCAATTATTTCAGGTCAAATTTTTCTAAAGGTTTGTAAATGGGACCTTCCTGGGTGAGAATACTTTGGAAAAGGATTACTTCGGAAATATCGAACTTTTGAAAAGGTTTCTCCTTAAATGCTTCGATAATTCTTTTGAAATGAATAACATCGTTCAATTCTTTAATCCTCCCGAATGTCAGGTGCGATTTGAATTTTTTATGGTCAGGGGAATAACCCATAGGCTCAATGGCAGTATTTATGCGAGTGGCCATTTCTTCCAATTGGGAAATGCCTTTTGTTTCCGAATAAATCACTTTGGGATAACCTTTTTGCGAAAAATAGTTAAGCCCTTTAATAAGACCTGTAGTTTTTGAAAAATCCTGAGTTGTTTTTTGGAGTATTTCCGAAACCACCGGAATGGTTTCCTCTTTTGTATTGCCAAGGAATTGTAATGTGAAGTGCAGGTTTTCGGGCTTTACCCAACTAATGGAATCCCGTCTGAATTGGTATTTTAGTTCGTTCAGTTCGTCGAGTGTTTCCCGGGTCGCAATAAAAGGGATAGCAATGAACAATCTTTTCATAAATAACCGATTTCAATCAGTGTTACTATCTCTTCTATCAGCAGGTCTTCACCGTAAGGATCAAATTCATCTTTGAGGTTATTACCAAACAGGCGTGCAATCCCCTGCCAGAATGTGGCAATAAAGGCACCCCTGAATTCCCTGATTAATGTATAACTTGTCCTCCCCGTTTCCCTGTCAATCAGTTTAATGAGAACCTTTCCGTCGGTTATGCTCATTTTTTTAAATTCTTCCTTGTATTGGGCCATAAGTTCATCTTCCACCTTTTTGATGAGATTGCGTTTATCCCTTTCTTTACTGAGTTTCAGGTACTCCGGTTCATATTTTCTGAGTAGTTGGTTGGCAGTTTTGGCATAAGGCAATACTTTCTTTACCCTCTGAACAAGACGCCAGTATTGTCTTTCGTAGCGTGTGCTCTTGAACTGCCTTTGGGGATACACCCACACCTCTTTGATCTGGCGGTTGATAATGGTATCCTGTCCCTGAATAATGCCAATGCCTAAACGTGAACTATCGCGCACCTGACCTAAGGCTTCCTCCGGAAGCAGGAGAACGGCCATAACAATTAGCATAAATCGGAAATGGTTCATCATGCAAAATTAAAACGAAAAATCGGAGCCTCCATTATGCCTGAATCAAAGTTTGTATCTTTGCGCACAGTTCGAAAATCAGACCATGGTAGAAAAGATCAGTACCAGCATTACTTCCGAAGTTGGCAGGCTCGAATCTGTAATTTTGCACCGGCCAGGCCCGGAGGTGGAAAATATGACTCCCCGGAATGCTGAAAGGGCATTATACAGTGATATATTAAACCTTTCGATTGCCACGAAGGAGTATGATCAGTTGAAAGGGGTATTGTCGAAAGTAGCAACAATTTTCGAGGTATCCGACCTTCTTTCTGATATTTTGGAAAATAGTGAACTGAAACTGAAGTTGTTACAGGATATTTGTTGCAACGAAGAAGTGTGCCCATCAGCACAGAAATTGGCTGAACTTGATAGCAAAGTGATAGCACGTCAGCTTATTGAAGGTGTACCCCTCGAAAAGAACAATCTTACTCATTACCTGAGCGAGGAAAGGTTTTTGCTCAGGCCGCTTCATAATCTGTTTTTTACACGCGATTCGGCAATGGGTGTCAATGGGAGCATGGTTATTGGAAGGATGGCCAACAGGGTGCGCGAGCGCGAATCGATTATCATGGAGTCCATTTTTAACCATCACCCGTTTTTTGAAACAAAGACATACAATCCGGTTGTAGCCGAAAAACAAAACTATTTTTCAGGGAAAGCAACCATCGAAGGGGGCGATTTTCTGGTTGCAAGGAAGGATATACAGGTAATTGGGACCGGAATAAGGACCAATACCAAAGGAATCGATTTTGTTACTGATCAGATTAAGTTACATTCACCCGAACGCCGGCATATTATTGTCCAGGAATTGCCTGCTGTCCCTGAGTCTTTTATTCATCTCGATATGGTTTTTACCTTCCTCTCGCAAGATTCCTGTATGGTGTACGAACCGATTATTTTTGAGCAGAACCGATACAGGACTATTCATGTTGAAATTGATAACGGAAATGTTAAGCATATATCTCAGGTGGCAAATATTCTGCAATGCCTGAAGGAGCTTGGTATGGATTTGAAGCCCATATCGTGCGGAGGTAAGGCCGATCCCTGGATACAGGAACGCGAGCAATGGCACAGCGGTGCAAATTTCTTTGCATTTTCACCCGGAAAAATTATTGGATATGAACGGAATATTCACACTTTGAATGAACTGAATAAAAATGGTTT
The DNA here is from genome assembly GCA_037447215.1 of Bacteroidales bacterium. Lineage (GTDB taxonomy): Bacteria > Bacteroidota > Bacteroidia > Bacteroidales > Prolixibacteraceae > UBA1413. Next base: position 33,421 of record JBBIHB010000015.1, on the reverse strand, counting down.
CGAAATTATAGCAGCTAAAGATGTTATTGCCGGGAAAAAATCGCCTGATGACTACCATAAGTGCGTGGTTACAATTGCTGGCTCGGAGCTTGCCAGAGGAGGTGGCGGGGCAAGGTGTATGACCCTGCCTGTAAGGAGAAAAGAAATTTGAAAAGTTCATATCCCGCCTGCCAGCCCACCTGAACGAATCATTCGGGCAGTCCCGAAAGATCGATTCTGGACGGGGCGAAACTTTCGGGCAGGTTCAAAGTTATCAGTTATGAAAAAACTTAGTATAGATGATTTGAACCGACTTTCGGTTGAAGAATTTCAAAAGTCCCCCAAATTGCCGGTGGTGGTGGTTCTCGATAACCTGAGAAGCTGCCATAACATCGGTTCGGTTTTCCGGACCTGCGATGCCCTGAATATTGAAAAATTATATTTATGTGGGATAACAGCAACCCCGCCAAATAAAGAGATACACAAAGCTGCCCTCGATGCCGAAAAATCAGTTTTATGGGAATATATTAAAGAAACCAGGCAAGCTGTAATCGGTTTAAAAGTTAATGGATATAAAGTTTTTGCCGTAGAACAGGTTCAAAATAGTATTATGCTTCCTGATTTTGATCTTTCGGGTATCGAAAAACTGGCGTTGGTTTTTGGCAACGAAGTGAATGGCGTACATCAGAGTGTTATTGATATCTGTCATGGCGTTATTGAGATTCCTCAATTCGGCACCAAACACTCGTTCAACGTTTCGGTTAGCGCCGGAATTGTTTTGTGGGAAACAACCCGGAAATTTACAGCCCGGTAGCTATAATCATTTTCTGTATTTTGTTTCGAAAGAGGGAATTTGGTTAATCTTAATCCTTTGTTATTAAACATATATCCATAATATTTTCTATATTTCGGAATTATTTCAGAACGAGTATTGTTTTCAGGTAGGAAACTTGCAGTAATTATCCAGACAATCTGATTATGACCGAAGACTTTTTGCAATTTATATGGGAACAGCGCCTTTTTGATACCGAAAATATAAAATCTACAGATGGTGAGCGGATTGAAGTGTTGGACCCCGGCGTCCGCAACACTGACTCAGGGCCCGATTTTTTCAATGCAAAAGTGCGTATTGATGATACACTATGGGTGGGTAATATCGAAATTCACCGGATGGCTTCCGACTGGTTAAAACACCGGCATCAGGCAGATTATGCTTATGACAGTATTATTCTGCATGTTGTGGATTCTTTTGATCAGGATGTTTTCAGGAAATCAGGAAATAAAATTCCGGCAATGGTACTAAACTACTCTCCGGTTCTGCTCGAAAATTACCGGAGTCTTCTCAACTCAAAAGCCTGGATACCATGTCAATCCCGTTTCCTTTCTATTGATCCGATTGTGCTTAGGATTGGTTTTAACCGCCTGCTTGTTGAAAGGTTACAGGAAAAAACCGGGGAAATCATGGAAAAACTCCATCAAAACCAACGAAATTGGAATGAGACGTTTTATCAGTTTCTTGCCCGAAATTTCGGATTTAAAACCAATGCCATGCCATTCGAGCTGATGGCAAAGTCGCTGCCCATGAATATACTCGGAAAACATAAAGACAATCCTTTCCAGATTGAGGCATTGCTATTTGGCCAATCTGGCTTGTTGTCAGAGCTTTTATGGGCCGACGATTATTATTTTGAACTCAGGAAAGAGTATGAATTCCTGATGAAAAAATATTCCCTTAAACCCATTCCGGGCCACCTCTGGAAGTATCTCAGGTTAAGGCCAGTAAATTTTCCAACCATCCGGATTGCCCAATTTGCCGCATTAATATACCGTTCATCGGGACTATTCTCAAAAATAACCGAAACCGGATCACTGAACGAGCTTAAAGGAATGTTTAATGTAAAGGCCTCCCCATACTGGGATACTCACTACAAATTCGGGCTTGTTTCCCGTGAAACTTCAAAAAACCTTGGCAATAGCGCTACCGAAAATATTATTATAAACACAGTAATTCCTTTCCTGTTTGTTTATGGTGAACAAAACAATAAACACCATTTAAAAGAAAATGCCATTGAATGGCTCGAACATTTGTCGCCCGAAACCAATTCGGTGATTTCCGGATGGCAAAAATTAGATGTTAGGCCACACTCCGCATTCGATACGCAAGCTTTGATACAGTTAAAAACCCGGTATTGTTCGGCGAGAAAATGCCTGAAATGCCATGTGGGCAACAAGCTAATAAGGATGTAATTATCGTTGAGGATCGGCCGGGAAACGCTCGATGTAATCGGTACGCAGAACCCTGAACTCGGTCCTTCGGTTTATCCCCTGCGAAATTTGCCTTTGCTCTTCGGTTGGCAATTTCATAATAAACTCCTCGGTGAGGATATCGCCCCGCTTCAGGAAATCGTATTGTGCTGCAATTTCGCGGGTAACTGTTTTTGGCCAGGTTTCGCCATAACCTTTGGCTACAAGCCGCTGCGGGCTTATCCCTTTCTCAATCAGGTAGTTTACCACGCTTTGAGCCCGTCGTTGCGATAGCTCAAAGTTGAATTGTTCACTACCCACATGGTCGGTATGTGCCATCAATTCGATGGTGATGGTCGGATTGGCCTGGAGAAGGGTAATTAAAGTATCGAGTTCAATAATCGATTCAGGTAGAAGGTCGGCGCTGCCAAAAGCGTAATTAATATTATCGAGTTTGATGGGATTATCGATTGGACTAAGGAACAATTCTACTCTGAAATCTTTACTGTCAGTGAGCCCTTCGGTAGTTATCGACGATTTGTCAATCAGGAAGCCTTCACGGTATCCGGCAACAATATATTCAGTTCCGGGCTGAAGCCTCATTTGGAATTTACCGTTCTGGGTACTCATTCTCAGGTTTGTTCCATCGGTGCCGATTATTCTTACAGTGACACCATCCATTGGAGTATTCAATTCCTTGTTGAATACTTCGCCAGCCAACTGGAATATTGTGGGAGGCACAAAAAATGAATAAATATCATCGTTTCGTGAACCTTTTCGGTTTGATGAAAACATCCCTTCGTTACGCCCCTGTATGAATGCAATACCGAAATCATCGCCGGCCGAATTTACGGGATACCCCATGTTTTCGACGGTCCAATTTCCATTTTCATCTCTTGTTGCCCTGAAAATGTCGAAACCTCCCATTCCGGGATGATAATTTGACGAAAAATATAGTTCGCCATTATCACGGACATAAGGGAACATTTCATCACCGGGAGTATTGATTTGTGGACCCAAATTAACCGGGCTTTTATATGCCCCACCGCTTTTTTCGGCCATCCATATGTCCTCTCCCCCTTCACCAACAGGGGCATCCGACACAAAAAACAGAAAATTGCCATCGGGAGACAGGGCTGGATGCGCTGCCATTAATGAATCGCCGTGAATGTCGAGCCGATTGGGTTCAGCCCAGCTCCCCCTCACCTGTGAGGTGTTAAATAATTGTGGTGGTGAGTTGCGGGTTTTATCGTAGATGCACCTTGTGAAAATCATTTGATCGCCTATTCCGGAAAGTGAGGCAGCACCTTCTTCGGCAGTTGTGTTAACAATTTGGTTCTGGTCTAATGGTTGCGGTTCGCCCCATTTTTGCCTTTGTACATTGAACTGCGAACGCCAAAGGTCGGCATAAGTCTGTCCGGTTATCATGCTCCTTCGTTTGCCGGTGGAGGCTTTCCTGGTCGATGTGAAAATTACTTCGTTATCACGGCCTCCCACATATATCGGACTGTAATCGCTCTCGCGTGAATTCAGTTCTTTCACCGGGTTGATGATATGTTTGGTGGGATTGGCAGTCCAAAGTTGTGTTAGCCTGATTGATTCAATCCCGTTCAGAGCTCTTTGGTCTCCTGGCGATTGTTCAAGGTAAAGACGGTAGTTTTCAATTGCCTCTTCATATTTTTGCGAGGAACGCAACATTTCGGCATACCACAGATATGCCTTCGGGTCAGGGTGGCTGCGGCGTATGGTATTGCGATAATATAGCGCAGCCATTTCGTATTGGCCAATGTAGCGGTAACATTCTGCAATGGCGTAGGTGTATTCCATCCGTTTTTCACGGTCTTTTTCTTTCCGGTTGGCTTTCCGGTATTTTTCAATGGCTTTATAATATTCGCCAATCTCCTGCGACGATTGCGCCACCCGACCTAACTTCGTCGTAGAACATGAGGCTAATGTAATTAAAATCAGTGATATGATAATCCAATTGAATTCTCTCATATAAATCCGAAATTCGGGAAGTAAAAGTATATTTTATTTCCAGATTTTGTATAAACGGTGAATGGCACTGCTTAGTATTAAGTTCTGAAAAAAGTGAAGGGCCCTTTCCCGGACCCTTCAACATTGTACAAACAAACCTTCTTAACTGATTCCTTTACACTATCTGATAAACAACAACTCACGGTATTTTGGTAACGGCCAGAGCTCATTATCCACTATCAATTCAAGTTTATCGATGTGGTAACGGATTTCGGCCAGATATGGGAATACGGTTTCGTCGTAAGCAATTGCTTTTTCAACAACATCGTCAATTACATTTGCTTTTTTACGTGCTTCAATCATATCGTTCACCTTACTCTTGATGGTTGAAATATGACGTCCGATTTCCTTGATCAGATTTTTGCGCCCGCTCGCCATTTCTTCGAATTCGCTGCTGGTGAATACCTCCTTCATGTGACGAACATTTTCAAGAAGCAAGGTCTGATATTTTACTGCAACCGGAACAATGTGGTTAATGGCTAAATCGCCAAGGACACGTGATTCAATCTGAATTTTTTTAATGAACTTTTCATATTCAACTTCAACACGTCCGTGAAGTTCTTTATGATCAAAAACTTCGAGTTGCTCAAACATTTTTACATATTCGGTACGCAGGTAAGCTGATAAAGCCTCTGGAACTTGTTTTACATTGGAAAGTCCCCTGCGGGCAGCTTCTTCAACCCACTCTTCGCTGTAACCGTTGCCATTGAAGCGGATGGGCTTCGATTCAATAATCAACCGTTTCAATACCTGAAAAATTGCTTCGTCTTTCTTAGTCCCGGCTTCAATAAGGCTATCCACTTCGGCTTTGAATTTATTTAACTGATTGGCAACCAAGGTATTTAAAACAATGAGTGCCGATGCACAGTTGGCCGATGAACCAACAGCACGGTATTCGAAACGGTTGCCGGTAAAGGCAAACGGCGAAGTACGGTTACGGTCGGTAGTATCAAGAATAATTTCAGGAATCCGGCCGATATTCAATTTCAGTGCAGTTTTTTCATCCGGAGTCATTTTCCTGTCGGTAACTGCATTCTCCATAATATCCAACATCCGGGTAACCTCGGTGCCGAGGAATACCGAAATGATAGATGGCGGAGCTTCGTTTGCGCCCAGCCGGTGCTGGTTGGCAGCGTTATAAATACTTGCCCTGAGAAGGTCCTGGCCGTCGTGGACAGCTTTCAGGGTGTTAATTACAAAAGTTAGGAACTGGAGGTTCGATTTCGGGTTTTTACCAGGAGAATAGAGATTTACACCTGTATTGGTAGAAAGCGACCAGTTGTTATGCTTACCCGAGCCATTAACACCAACAAATGGTTTTTCGTGGAACAGTACCCTGAATTTATGGCGCCGTGCCACTTTATGCATAATATCCATTATGAGCTGGTTGTGGTCATTTGCAAGGTTCATCTCCTCGAAAATGGGGGCAACTTCAAACTGATTGGGTGCAACCTCGTTATGGCGTGTTTTTATGGGGATACCCAATTTATATGCTTCATTTTCAAAGTCGATCATATAACGGTTGACCCTTGTAGGAATTGAACTGAAATAATGGTCTTCGAGCTGTTGGTCTTTTGCAGAGGAATGACCCATTAAAGTTCTGCCGGTCAGCATAAGGTCGGGACGTGCCATAAATAAGGCTTCGTCAATCAGGAAATACTCCTGCTCCCATCCTAAATTCGATTGTACTGAGGTTACAGTTTTGTCAAAATACTGGGCAACTCCAGTGGCTGAATGATCAATGGCACGGATCGAACGTAGGAGAGGTGTTTTATAATCGAGTGCTTCACCCGTGTAACTGATGAAAATAGTAGGAATAGTTAACGTGGTTTCACTGATAAATGCCGGTGACGACGGATCCCATGCGGTGTAACCCCTTGCTTCGAAAGTCTGCCTTATACCACCACTTGGGAAAGAAGATGCATCGGGTTCCTGTTGTGCAAGTAATTCTCCCCTGAATGATTCTATTACTCCCCCAAGACTCGAAAGCTCAATAAATGCATCATGTTTTTCAGCAGTGCCGTCGGTAAGCGGATGGAACCAGTGGGTGTAATGGGTTGCCCCGTTTTCGAGTGCCCATGTTTTCATTCCATGTGCAACTTGTTCTGCCATCTTACGGTCGATTGGAGTACCTGTTTCAATTGCATCAATTACTGCTTTATAGGCTTCACGAGATAGGTACTTTTTCATTTTAGGTTTATCGAAAACCAATGAGCTATAATAATCCGAAGTTAAAACTTCATCACGGATGATTGGGCCAGGCTGCCTGTTCAATACTTCCTCAAGTGCTTTAAATCTGAATACTGCCATAATTTTTAGTTTTTTAATTTATTCTGGTTCAAATGTATTCTAAATAAATTATAATTAATATATAAAAAAATAGGGTTATATTAAAATATTCATATAATATTAACATTAATACTATTATTAAATATAGGCTATATTAAAAATAAATATAAAAAATATAATAAAACATCAAAAAACAATCATATTCATTTGAAGTATTAAATATTTTAAAAAAAAGTCAAATGGTTTAAATATATGGGCAATATATTTTATATTGACATAAAATAGTCATTATCATATCAAAAAATAACAGGGGTAACCGAAAAAAATAATGTTTTAAATTTTTTATTGTAATTCAGTTAACTTATCAGTATCTTGTCCATATTTCAACACCTGTATTTGTATTTGATTTAATTTTAGACGAACTTTGCACTCATTAATTCATTTTAAAAACGAACCACATGTTAAAAGCTGAAATTCACACCTCAAAAGGTGTTATGAAGGTTAATTTTTTTGAGGAAGACGCGCCTGGCACAGTCGCAAATTTTGTAAAACTAAGCCGGCAGAGATTTTATGATGGGCTCACATTTCACAGGGTTATACCTGATTTTGTAATACAGGGTGGTTGTCCTGCCGGTACCGGCGCAGGCGGGCCCGGCTATTCCATTAAATGTGAGCTGACCGGCGGAAATCAATACCACGACAGGGGCGTATTGTCCATGGCCCATGCCGGTAGGAATACAGGTGGTTCTCAGTTCTTTATATGCCATAGCCGAAAAAACACAGCCCATCTCGACCGTAACCATACCTGTTTTGGCAAGGTTTACGAAGGGTTGGATATAATCGACCAGATACGTAAGGGCGATACGATTGAAAAAATTGTGATTGTTGATACAGAAGAATAACCCTATGGTAATAGTATGAAATGAGCCATAAGAAAAATATTCATACCAACCGAAAATGAATATTTTTCGTTGGCGAAACAAAGTTCAGCGATGCTAATTCCATCCGACCATTAAAAAACAAAACAATTTAACCGTTGAAAAGAAGAATCATATTCATTCTGCCCCTGTTAATTATTGCAGGGGGGCTTTTATACCTGAGTACTCTGGCTCCGATTATTACAGGTTATGCTGCAAAAAACCTTGCCTCAGGAGTTTTTGTTGCTGGCCGCAGTCAGGAAAGCCTTGAAAGCGAAGACCTTAATTTTTCTTTTATCAGGTACAATAAAAATAAGGTTGACTACAACGGGAAAGAAGTGACAAGCAGATTTCTTTTCTGGAAATCAAAGGCGATATATATTGAGGGATTTGGTTGTACCCTTTTAAGGGATTATCCGGAAGAAATAATCCGTTCGAGGCCTTACAAAATTGTTCCTCTGACCGACATTGATCCTGATACTGTTTTATGGCCTGCCGGCGACATGATTGCCGATACTATCCCTGATGGGATTGATATGGAAAAACTCAATCGGGCTATCGATCGTGCATTGGTCAATGAATTGCCAATGAAAGGCACTTTTGCTGTTGCAGTTGCCTATAAAAATCAATTGGTGGCTGAGCGTTACCGTGATGGTTTTTCATCGGAAAACCTTTTCCTGAGCTGGTCTATGGCTAAAAGTTTTACCAATACTTTAGTGGGGATTCTTGCTTATGAGGGGAAAATGGATATCAACCAACCAGTTAATATTCCTCTTTGGCAGAACGATGAACGACAGAATATTACCCTTGCCCATTTGCTGAATATGACCAGTGGGCTCGAGTTCAACGAAGATTACGGGAGCAATTCAGATGTGAACCAGATGCTTTTCAAGAGGGGAAATATGGCGGCATTTGCTATAGATAAACCTTCGGTAACCAAACCTGATAGTGAATGGCATTATTCATCAGGGACCACAAATATTGTTTCATATTTAATCCGTCAGGCCATTGGCGACGATGCCCGATATTATACTTTCCCGCGCGAGGCCTTATTTAACCGGATAGGCATGCGAAGCGCTATATTTGAAACCGATCCTTCCGGAACCTTTATTGGTTCATCTTATCTCTATGCCTCTATGCGCGATTATGTAAGATTTGGTTTGCTTTATCTGAATGATGGAAACTGGTTAGGTGAGCAAATACTTCCTGAAGGCTGGGTCGATTTTACTACACTGCCTGCAAGTGGATCAGGCGGCGGGTATGGGGCATTCTTTTGGCTCAACCGCGACAACAGCTATCCGGGAGTTCCTGCTGATATGTTTTGTTGCCGAGGTCACGACGGGCAATACATTTATATAATACCCTCGAAAGATTTGGTTGTAGTGCGAACCGGGTTTTCAAAGAAGGGTGAATTCGATTTGCAGGAATTTTTAAGGAGCATTGTTGAATGTGTTGAGGATTAAAGCCTGAAGCCGGGCCCTATTTGTAGATGGAGCGCTACGACAGGTGCATGTGCTTTACCGTTAACAACCGGCACCCTGGCATAAGCTGCCGATACGGGGATTTCACCCAGCAAATAGAAGTATTTAGTAACGGAAATTTCTTTAAATACTCCATATTGTACCACGGGGCCGGCGATATAATATCCATTTTTGAAAAAACCACCATTTTTATCGAGTTTTTTTCCCCTCACACTATTCTCAGGATGGGCAGCCACCACATCAAAACCTGTTTTTGAATTGAATCTTCCATCTTTGTTCAGGAAATTTACTGTCAGTTGATTGTACCCGTGTGATATGGAAAAACGATCAATTTCGGACGGTTTGTTTTTCAGGTAAACTTTCAGGTGATTTATCTCCAACTCCCATCCCCGCTGGTCGTTTTCAAATCCGGGCCGTGCCGAATAGTATGGGGGCAACTTCAAAGGCGCACTTTCGTAATTTGCCCATGTATTTATGGTTCTGAAATTTTCCTGCATAACCCAAAGCGGAACAGGGGGGACATAACTCAAGCCCGTGGTAAAATTCATGCGCCATTTGGTTATTGATGTTACAAATGTTGAGCACATCAGAAGCAGGGCAATGAGGAATATTTTAGGCATAAGTCAGCAATTTTTTATGTGCCAAAATACAAAAATCCATTCTTCGGTTTAAAGTTTTATCTGATTTGTAATTAAATTATTACAGCCAAAACAGCTACAGATTGTACATACCGAAAAAATATATATTTTTGTGCCTCTTAAAATAATTTTAAGCCGTTGTTATTGAAAGCGATGCTGCGGCTTAAACATTGTATAACAAATTAATTTTTAAAAGATGTATTTAACGACAGAAGTAAAAAAAGAGATTTTTACAAAACATGGTAGGAACGAACAGGATACAGGAAGCGCCGAAGGACAGGTTGCCCTGTTTACTTTCCGTATTAACCACCTCACCGAGCACCTGAAGGAAAACAAAAAGGACCACAGCACACGACGGGCATTGATCCGTCTGGTTGGAAAACGCCGTAACCTTCTCGATTATATAAAGAAAAAGGATATTGAGCGTTACCGTTCGATAATTGCTGAACTCAACCTGCGTAAGTAAATAAACAGAAAGAAAAGGCAACATAAAAGATTGCCTTTTCTTTTTAATGCACTCTTCAAACTGGATTGGAATACCGGCAACTGTGAATAAAAAATAATCAGGATTCCGTAAAACCTTATTAAGCCCTTATGAGTTAGATGATGAAGAATAAATAACGTATTAAAAAATTATGATGAATGTAGTAACAAAAACAATTGAACTTGCCGATGGCCGGACTATAACCATTGAAACCGGGAAACTTGCCAAACAGGCCGATGGTTCGGTTGTTGTAAGAATGGGCAACACCATGCTTCTGGCCACTGTTGTTTCGGCCAAAGAAGCTAAAGAAGATGTTGATTTTATGCCCCTTTCTGTAGATTACCGCGAGAAATTTTCTGCTGCAGGCCGCTTCCCGGGAGGTTTCCTGAAACGCGAAGGACGCCCTTCGGACGAAGAAATTCTTGTAGCACGCCTTGTTGACCGTGCATTACGACCCTTATTCCCAGCTGATTATCATGCCGAAACGGCTATGATGATCTCCCTCATCTCTGCCGATTCTGAGTCGATGCCCGATTCTTTGGCAGGTTTGGCCGCTTCGGCAGCTATTGCAGTATCGGATATTCCTTTCGAAACTCCCATTTCCGAAGTCAGGGTAGCACGCATTAATGGGGAATTAATCATTAATCCAACCGCCTCGCAGGTGAAACAAGCCGATATCGATATGATTGTAGGCGCTTCGTACGATAACATAATGATGGTTGAAGGCGAAATGAATGAAGTTTCGGAAGCGGAAATGCTCGAAGCCATAAAATTTGCCCATGAAGAAATAAAGAAACATTGTAAAGTGCAGGAAGAACTTGCAGCCGAACTTGGTGTGGTTAAACGCACATATTGCCACGAGACCAATGATGAGGCCCTGCGGGAAAAGGTAACAGCCGATTTGTACGAAAAGGTTTACGATATTGTCCGTCAGCGGATCAACATCAAAGCCGAAAGGTTGGCTGCATTCGAGAACCTTCGAAATTCATACATGGAAGAATACAAAGCTGCAAATACAGGCAATGAGGAAATCGATATCGAATTGCATGAAAAATTGATTAAAAAATATTACCACGACGTTGAAAAAGAGGCTATGCGTCGCATGGTTCTCGACGAAGGCATAAGGCTCGATGGACGGGGTACGCGCGATATAAGGCATATTTGGTGCGAAGTGGATTATCTGCCCGGGTCACACGGTTCTGCAATTTTTACAAGGGGTGAAACCCAGGCGCTTGCATCCACTACATTAGGTACCAAGATGGACGAAAAAATTATCGACCTTGTCACGGTTCAAGGAACCGACAGGTTCCTGCTCCATTATAATTTTCCACCTTTCAGTACCGGCGAACCTGGAATTCCGCGGGGAACCAGCCGTCGTGAGATCGGCCACGGAAACCTGGCGCATCGTGCCCTCAAAAAAATGCTGCCTGAAGATTTGCCTTATGTGGTACGCATTGTTTCCGATGTGCTTGAATCAAACGGTTCTTCATCAATGGCAACTGTATGTGCCGGAACCATGTCGCTCCTCGATGCCGGCGTAAAAATGAAACGCCCGGTTTCGGGTATAGCTATGGGTTTGATTACCGATAAAGGGGCGGTTAAGTATGCCGTTCTTTCTGATATACTTGGTGATGAAGACCACCTTGGGGATATGGATTTCAAAGTTACCGGGACCGAAAAAGGTATCACTGCAACACAAATGGACATCAAAGTTGATGGCCTTTCGTATGAAATTCTGGCCGAAGCCCTCGAACAAGCCCGAGAAGGAAGGATGCACATCCTCGGGAAGATTGTGGAAACCATACCGAATCCGCGATCGGAGTATAAACCTAATGTGCCCCGTATTGAAGTGATACTGATTCCGAAAGATATGATAGGCGCTGTTATTGGACCAGGTGGTAAAATCATCCAGGGCATACAGTCGGATACAGGGGCAACCATTGCCATTACCGAAGATGAGAACAACGGAATTGTTGAAATTTCTGGCCCCAACCTCGAGATTCTAAACGCTGCCAAAGCACGTGTGAAAGCAATAGTTGCGCTTCCTGAAGTAGGCGAGGTTTATAACGGAAAAGTGAAATCGATCGTGTCGTTTGGTGCATTTGTCGAAATTCTTCCTGGCAAGGAAGGTTTGCTTCACGTTTCGGAATTGGATTGGAAGCGGATTGAATCGGCTTCCGAAATTCTGAAAGAAAATGACATGGTTGAGGTGAAATTGATAGGTGTGGATGAAAAAACCGGTAAATTAAAATTATCGCGTAGGGCTCTGCTCCCAAAACCTGAAGGTTATGTTGAGCGTGAGCAAACGCGCGATAGCCGTCCGCCGCGGAGGGATGATGATCGCCGTGGAGTTGACCATCGTCGTGATGACAGAAGGGGAGGGGATCGCCGTGACGACCGCCGGGGTGGCGACCGCGATCGCCGTGACGACCGCCGTTTCAGAAATTGATCTGTATTTACATTTTAATCGATAATTAGAAAAACCGCTATTAAGCGGTTTTTTATTTTTATTTATCTTTCGGAAAAGAAAAGATAAACGCAATGACAAATTGGAATGAAAAAATTCTGGCTAATATGGATATATCGTTGAGCGGAATCCGTGATAAAGATCAACGGTTTTTCAGAATTGATGAGTTGCGGCGTAACATCACCCGTGTTTCACAATTCGCTGAAACTTGCCATCAATGTCTTTCATTTAAAGAAGACATTGAATCTAATCTTGTGCATTTGAATGAGGCAATTAATGTTCCCGGCCAATGCCGTCGTGATCTCGATCGCCTTATTGCCAGGTTGTCGCGCCACATGATAAAAGCTCACCATTTTTACCCGCCATATCATTTTAATTATTTGTTTACAACTTATGGATTATTGGCAGGATTGGCACTTGCACTTCCATTAATTCTATTTTTCCCATATGAACATATGGATGTGCTTGCTGCCGGAATTTTTATTACAGGATTACTTGCAGGGCGGATTATTGGAGGCAAAAGAGACAGGAAAATCCGGAACGATAAAAAACTGATGTGAATACCATAATAATAGTATAATCATTTTGCCTGTAAAAATGAAATCATCGCTATCGGTAAGCATGTAATATACATCCCCTTACAAGTTGAACGGTGGTTATCGATTCATTCCGGGTGATGCTTTTCTGTCATATCCTCGTGCTGTATATCTGATAGAATTCAAGCATCATGCGATCAGTATTTTCAGATCAGTTGAAATTCGCGCGGTCGGTAACCGGGTTTGGATAAATCGTAATGAAAGAGTTTTTATTTTCAGCTATTCCGGTTGTATTATATCTATTTATTTGCATTAATTTTTCATTAGGAGTTTGAAGTGAAAATTGCGATAATTGGAAAGGGTGTTATTTCCCTTTTCCGTGAAATATGTTTATCAAAGTATAGATGAGAATTTTGAAATCAACGTAAAGGGAAATATTTTTCAGGTAAATCATATCGTAGGGAAGTCTTTCAAGCATTTCCTTAACATTAGATGCGTATCCGTATTTTACCTGTCCCCATGAAGTTATACCTGGCCTGAGTTTATGAAGTAAAGTATAATGGGGTGCATGTTTTACAATCTGATCTATGTAATATTTCCGCTCCGGCCGTGGGCCTACCAATGACATATCACCCTTGATTACATTATAGAACTGCGGAATTTCATCCAGGTGGGTCTTCCTCATAAATTTACCTATTGGTGTAATCCTGGGGTCTGATTTGCTCGAAAGCGCGGGGCCATTCAATTCCGAATCGCAAACCATACTCCTAAATTTATAAATAGTAAAGGGTTTCCCGAATTTTCCGATTCGTTCCTGCTTATAAATAATTGGACCTTTTGAAGTTGCTTTTATGCCGATTGCCAGGGCAAGATATACCGGTGAAAGAATGATAATGGCCAAAATTGAAGCCGAAACATCCAATAACCGTTTTACATTTTCCTGCCAGGCAGGCATCAATCCATTCGAAATTTTTATGAGAGGTGTACTATATATGGTATTGTTTTTAACCATTCCGGTTAGAAAGTCGTAAAGGTCTGGTATCCCCCAGATGATAATGTCCAGATTTTCAACAATGGTAAGGATACTGCTCAGCACTTCATGTTGGTCGGTTTCGAGGGCAATAATTACCTCTTCAATGGATTGCTCCTGAAGCACCCTTTCAAGGTCGTCAATGGTTCCAAGGTCGGTAAGGTGTTTGCCCAAATCAGATTTGCCATTCCCGTCAATATTAATAAACCCGACAAAGCGGTTGCCTGCCGGCCTCGGCTGGGTGCTCATCTCTTTAAATATTTTCAGGGCTTTATCATTATTGCCGATGATGAGCGTATTAAAACCGATTTTGCGCTGGTGTATCCTGTTGATGGTCCGGGTTGTAAGGATGAGCCTGAAAAAGTAAGTAAAAGAAAAATGAAGGGCAAGTAAGTTGAAATATAATTGGTAATAGTTTTTGTATGAATATACTGTATCGTCGAGAAGCAGTGTAAAGAAAATTACAGTGACTCCTATTATCGAAGTCAGTGCAGTCTGTCCAAGATCGATTAGTCTCGATCTCCGGTATATGTTACGGTAATAGCCGGTTATGTAGTAGAATATTAACCATCCAGCGGGAATAATTACCAATCCAAGAAAATACCTTGTACTGAATTCAAGTGGAATATCATAACCGAATTTTACCGGTTCAATTACCTGTTTCCGGTATATAAAGAAAAGTGTCCAACTTATTGCGGCAGCCAGAAAATCGAAAATCACATACCTGGCAACCTGCTGTTTTTTATTCATAAAAATGGGTTAAGTTTCTCAATTCACCATCTTTTATTTATCCACGGTTTTGTCAGCACCTGAAAAACGAATTGTTCTTTTCATTATTGTCATTTCGTGTACAATATTTATTAACAGGTTGCAAAAAAAGTAACTTTATACAGTAATGTATAGATTATGGCAGGGGAATAACAGAATTAAGGTTAATTATTAATAATAAATATACCACGGTGCGTAAAGCGAAAGTTTTCTTAACACATCTTCGTATGTGTTCAATACCTGGTGATAAGCATTTAACCCAACACCTGATTCCAAACTCCCCGATTTAATATTCTGAAGAAAACCGGAGATTTCATTTTTGAAATGAAGGTCAGTGGATTTCTGATAATTGATATACATTTGATTGTATTTATCAGATTCAATAAAGTTGCCTGGAATTACTGACTTGACTTTTATTTCGTTTGAAGATTGTTCAAGTATTTCAAAATTCAGGGCTGAATAGGATGAATAGTCAAGCCTGATATTTAAAAATGAATACCCTTTCTTTTGGCTGTTTATGCCACTTACCCTGATTTTTTGCGGACTGTTTTTAAACAGCGAATGAGCAAACATCAGTATTTTTATTAACAGATTTCTTTTTGCTGAAAAATTTGATGTTCCTTCAAAATAATTAAGGTATGCAGGCTCTTGCCAGTTTTCAGATATCCAGCAAAGTGCGTGGTGATCAAGAAGTTGATTTTTTATCTGAACAATATTGCCTGCTTCGCTCACAAGTTTGTTGAGTTCAAGGCATTGTGCAGTTGAGAATTGTGGAAAATCTGTAAAAAAGAGGTACTTATATTTTCTGATAGATTCCTTAATCAGATCGAAACTAACCAGTTCAGAATTGTTAATAATGATCAAATCAGCAGTATCCATGAGTACAGATTTTACATATTCAGGAACCGATATTGAACTTCCTGCCGTATGATCAACTATACCAACCGAAGATTTCCCAATAATTTCAAATCCGCTTTCTTTCCTGATTTGTTGTGCGTAAACCTGTAACTCAGCGATATTTCCGATGTATCCAACTTTAACCATATCAGCAAAGATATACCAATTTTTGGCCAGTAATTTTATCTCCGGAAAGAACTTATTAACCTGAAATGTTAATATCCATCGGCTGGAAAAATTTAAATTGAAGCCTTTTTAGATTAGATTTGCATCAAACCAGAACAAAGATGCAGATTGATACACCTCGGCATCAGGGAATGAGGATACGATTGGTAGAAGCTCTGAAAATTAAAGGAATTCGTGACGTAAATGTATTGGGTGCAATAGCGTCGGTGCCACGTCATGTATTCATGGATAGTTCGTTTGTGGATTTCGCATATCGCGATCAGGCATTTCCCATCGGAGCTGGACAGACTATTTCGCAACCCTATACTGTTGCATTTCAAACCTTGTTGCTCGATGTTTTCCCTTTTTGCAAAGTTCTTGAAGTGGGAACAGGTTCAGGGTATCAGGCTGCTGTGCTTTGTCATCTGAAAGCTAAGGTTTATACCATTGAAAGGCAGCGTGAGTTATACATTAAAGCCCAGCAATTGCTTCCCGAGCTGGGATACAATCCTTCATTTTTTCTTGGCGATGGCTATAAGGGATTACCTACCTATGGCCCTTTCGACCGGATTCTGGTAACGGCAGGTGCACCTTATGTACCGGATGAATTGTGCCAGCAATTGGTTATCGGGGGGAAAATGGTTATCCCGGTTGGCGCCGGCGATCAACAAGAAATGTTGCTGATTATGCGGATTGGTGAAGACGAATTTGTTACCGAAAAGCATGGGGTATTTGTTTTTGTACCCATGTTAAAAGGTACGGTAAACTAACCATGCCCATAGTTGTTTTTATTCAGAAAAAATTATATTCATGATAAATATCCGAAAGTTTATTGTTAATCCCCTGAGGGAAAACAGTTACTTATTATTCGATGAAACACGGGATTGTATCATTATTGATGCAGGTTTCTACTACGAGGAAGAGTATGATGAAATTTCAGATTTTATTAAAACGAATAAATTGAACCCCGTTGCCCTTATCAATACGCACTGCCATTTTGATCATTTAATGGGGATTGAATTTTGCCGGAATACTTTTCATTTAAAGTTTGGATGCCACCAGGCGGATAGCTTTTTGATTGAAAGGTCTGCCCAGCAGGCTTCTATTTTCGGATTTTCAATGCCGACGATTAATCCGCCCGATTATTTTATCGGCGAAAATGAATTAATCCGGTTTGGCAATTCCGAATTGTTGACCATCCATGTTCCCGGACATTCGCCAGGTCACCTTGTGTTTTATTCCCAAGCCGATAATTTTATTATAGCGGGCGATGTATTGTTTTACGGGAGTATAGGGCGTACTGATCTTCCAGGAGGTAATCATTCGGAACTGATCAGCCAGATTACAGCAAAGTTACTGGTACTTCCACACGAAACGAAGGTATATTCGGGGCACGGACCTGAAACCTCGATAGGATTCGAAAAATTGCACAATCCATTTCTGAGATAAGGAGGGTTTTGAACCCTGTAAAAGTCATTTTTTTTAAACTGAAACACATGTAATATTGCCAATGTATAATTAAATCATATTCAGATATGCTAATTGATAAATTTGTAAACCGGCATATTGGCCCACGCGACCATGAAATTGATTCCATGCTTTCGGCATTGGGCGTTTCGTCGCTTGATGAACTGATTTCACAAATAGTTCCTGAGAATATCCGTATCAGAGAGCCACTACGGTTAGCCGATGGTATCAGCGAACGGAAATATTACCGTAAAATACTTGAGCTTGCCTCGAAGAATAAGGTATTCAATACCTACATAGGAATGGGGTATTACGATACCATAACCCCTGCGGTTATTTTGCGTAACGTCCTTGAGAATCCGGCCTGGTACACTTCCTACACGCCCTATCAGGCCGAAATTTCGCAAGGTCGTCTCGAAGCGATGCTGAACTTTCAGACAATGGTATGCGAGCTTACTGCTATGGAAATTGCAAATGCCTCGCTGCTCGACGAGGCAACTGCTGCTGCTGAGGCAATGTCGATGATGTTTGCTGCACGGTCAAGGCAAATGGTGAAAGCCGGGGTTAATCGTTTGCTGGTTGATGAAAAAATATGGCCTCAAACACTTGATGTTCTGCAAACAAGGGCTGAACCTCTTGGTATTAACCTCACAATTAAATCTTATGCCGAGTTTGACTTCAGTGATGATGTTTTTGGAGTACTGGTACAATACCCAAACTCCGATGGCGAGATTCCTGATTATTCAACCCTTACGGCCGATGCCCATAAAAAAGAGATACGCGTTGCCGTTGCTGCCGATCTTTTATCGCTTGCCCTGCTGGTTCCCCCAGGTGAATGGGGTGCCGATGTTGTTTTCGGAAGCAGTCAGCGGTTTGGTGTTCCTATGGGTTATGGAGGGCCTCATGCCGCTTTTTTTGCCGCACGAAATGAATTTAAACGGATTATGCCAGGTCGTATTATTGGGGTTACAAAAGATGCCAATGGAAACAGGGCGCTAAGGATGGCCCTTCAGACCAGGGAGCAACATATTAAACGCGAAAAAGCCACTTCGAATATATGTACCGCTCAGGCTCTGCTGGCCAATATGGCAAGTTTTTATGCGGTTTATCATGGACCTGAGGGAATTAACCTTATTGCCAGGAGGGTACATTATATTGCTTCCCTTATTGCCAATGAAGTTGAAAAACTCGGATACCGTCAGCTGAATACCAATTTCTTCGATACCATTCGGATTGCATTACCTCCTTATGTAAAAAGGGAAGATATTGAATGGCTGTCGGTTGATCTTGAAATGAATTTCCGCTATTTCCCAAATGGTGAAGTAGGCATCAGTATTGATGAAACCACCAATCTGGAAGATATCAACTGGATTATCGAAGTTTTTGCCAAAGCGGCCAATAAACCACAGACCCTTGTAACCTCAGTTCCTGAAAATTTCCATATCCCTAATAACTTGATGCGAACCAGCACTTATATGCAACAGGAGGTATTCAATAAATACCGGTCCGAAACCGAAATGGTCAGATATATTAAATCGCTCGAGTTAAAAGATATATCTCTGACCCATTCCATGATTTCGCTGGGTTCGTGTACCATGAAGCTGAATGCTGCCACTGAAATGCTCCCGTTGAGTTGGATCGAATTTAACGGAATTCATCCTTTTGTACCCAAAAACCAGGCTATGGGATACCATCTGATGATGGAAGAATTACGCCGCGACCTGGCCGAAATAACCGGAATGGCCGATGTAAGCCTTATGCCCAATTCGGGTGCATCGGGCGAGTACACTGGACTGATGGTAATCAGGGCCTACCATAAAAGCAGGGGTGGAGACCAGCGCAATGTTGTGCTTATTCCTTCGTCGGCGCATGGTACCAATCCGGCAAGTGCGGTTATGGCAGGAATGGAAGTAGTGGTGATTGCCTGCGACAAAAAGGGGAATGTCGATATGGATGACCTTCGCACAAAGGCTACTCAATATAGAGATAAACTCTCGGCATTTATGGTTACTTATCCCTCAACACACGGGGTATTCGAATCGGCCATAGTTGAAATGTGCAATATTATTCATGAGAATGGCGGACAGGTTTACATGGATGGCGCAAATATGAATGCACAGGTTGGATTGACCAATCCGGGAATTATCGGCGCCGATGTCTGCCATCTTAATCTTCACAAAACCTTTGCTATTCCACATGGGGGAGGTGGCCCCGGAGTCGGGCCGATCGCTGTTGCCAGTCACCTGGTTGAGTTCCTGCCATCTCATCCCATAATGAATAATGGTCATATCGGCATTAATGCTGTTGCTGCAGCCCCATGGGGCAGCGCTTCAATACTTCCCATAACCTACGGATATATTAAAATGATGGGGGCCAATGGGTTGAAAAAAGTAACTGAAATCGCTATTTTAAATGCCAACTATATTGCAGCTGCGCTCAAAAACAATTTTGGGGTCTTATACACCGGCGAAAATGGCCGGGTTGCACACGAACTAATTCTTGAGTGCCGCCACCTTAAGGCTTCAAGTGGAATTACCGAAACCGATATTGCAAAAAGGCTTATGGATTATGGCTTCCATGCACCAACACTTTCATTTCCGGTGGCCGGAACATTAATGATTGAACCTACTGAAAGCGAATCGCTTCAGGAGCTCGATCGTTTTATTGAAGCGCTGAACCAGATATTTATCGAAATTAAAGAAGTTGAAACGGACGAAGCCGGTAAGGAGGATAACGTGTTGCGCAATGCTCCCCATACGGCTTTTGTAATTGGCTCCGACCAATGGGATCACCCCTACTCGAGGCAAAAAGCTGCCTGGCCACTTGAATGGGTTAAGAACAACAAATACTGGGCGCCGGTAGGACGGGTGGATAATGTATGGGGTGACCGAAACCTGATTTGTACTTGTGGCTCGCCCGAAGAATACGAACTGATGAAAGCATGATCGGTTTTCCCAATGCAAAAATTAACCTGGGCCTGAATGTAATTGCCCGGCGCGAGGACGGTTATCACGACCTTGAAACTATTTTTTACCCGGTAAAACTTTCGGATATCCTGGAAGTTTTGCCGGGTGATCAATTCCATTTCGAAACTTCCGGAATTGCTCTGGATGCCGATGCAGAGAAGAACCTGGTGGTAAAAGCTTACAGATTGTTGAGTGATGCCTTTGATCTTGCACCGGTGAAAATTCACCTGCATAAGGTTATACCATTCGGGGCGGGTTTGGGCGGAGGTTCTTCAGATGCAGCATATATGTTGAAAATGTTGAATATTTTATTCGGTTTGCGCCTTGATAATCATCAACTAAAAGAGTTTGCATCTGTACTTGGTGCTGATTGCCCATTTTTTATAGAAAATATTCCTGCTTTTGCTACTGGTATAGGAGATCAGCTATCACCTATTGAAATTGATTTATGTGACTTTAACCTGATAATTGTTAAACCCCGGATTGGCGTTGATACTGTTCAGGCCTACAAGGCCATCAAACCAGATATACCTCGGAACCGTATTGCCGAAATTATCCGACAGCCCATTGAAGATTGGAAATATCTTCTGATAAATGATTTTGAAATGCCTGTGTTTTCAATGTTCCCCGAAATTGCCCAAATCAAACACAAACTCTACGAACTCGGGGCTGTTTTTGCATCCATGTCGGGTAGTGGAGCGGCGGTTTATGGCCTTTTCCGTAAAATTCCGCCACAAATAACCTCTCAATTTGGCTCGGAATATTTTCTTTATTTGGGTGATCGGTGCGAAAGTGATTAAATAAAAGACAAAAATATATTTTATTTATCGACAAAAATTCTCCATTCACCGGTAAACTTGTGTCATTAGCTGGATTTTGATATTTTTTATGCTCCGAACATGTAACATTTGCATCGTTATTTAGTCTATAACGGTGTAAGAAAACAAAAGAAACAGAAAAATATTAAAAACAGAAAACAATGAAAACTAGAATTTTAACAATCGCAATGGGACTGATCATCGGGATGATGTTCAGCAACCCTGTGGAAGCAGGAAAAAGGAATTCCAACATTGCCTCATGCCTTGAAAACGCAATTGACCCTTCAAAAACCATTGAATCGTGGATGGTAAGTGACCTGGTGTGGACACCTTCAGAGATGATCAGGATGTTCACGGTTAAAGAGAAAGCTCTTCAGATAGAGGATTGGATGTTCAATCCTTCGGTTTGGATCAAAATTGAAAATGCTGAAGATAAAGAATCCGGCATTGAGGGTTGGATGACCAACAACCTCTATTGGGAAAGGCCTGAAACTGCAGTGGACAATACCATTCAGATAGCTTCGTGGATGACAGATGTGAATTACTGGCTAAAGCAGCCACAGATATCTGATCCAATATGCGAACGGGTTTTAAAGGTTGAAAATTGGATGGTTGATGCTAATATTTGGAAATCGTAAAAGAAAAGCAGGTAGTTAGATAGGTAGTTATTTGATTTTTTTGGGAACAGGTTGCTTTCGGGCAGCCTGTTTTTTTATAATTTTTACCATTCCCGGCATGAAACCTGAAAACAAGTTACCTGACCTGTGCTGGTTTTATTTCGACCATTAGATGGTTTTTGGGAACAATTTCATCGCGCTGCACGTATATTTTTACGATTTCGCCATTGAATGGCATTAAAACGTTGTTATGCATTTTCATAGCTTCAAGCACCAGAATGGGCATACCTCCTTTTACTTTTTGGCCGGTTTTCACCATTATATCGATAATGGTACCCGGAATAAACGAGGTGATCAGGTTCGGATTATGAGGTTGCCACACTTTGCGGTTTTTAAATTTTGGCGTAAGTGATGTCTGATATTTTGCTCCCTGCACAATCAACGATTCTGTGGGCATATTCTCTTTGATTTCCTTTGTCATAAATACAAAACTTAAGGTTTTACCATCAAAAGTTTAAGATTTAAAACGGAGGTATCCCATGTTTCTTCTCAGGCAGGAATACACTTTTGTTTTTTGATATTTTAAGTGCATGCAGTATTCGCTGGCGGGTTTCCCCCGGTTCAATCACCTCATCAATATAACCTTTGGCAGCGGCCACGTATGGATTGGCAAATTTCTCCTTGTATTCCTGGATTTTCTGCTGGCGCATGGCTTCCGGGTCTTCGGCTTCCATAATTTCTTTCCGGAAAACTATGTTTGCAGCACCTTCGGGTCCCATAACCGCAATCTCGGCACTGGGCCATGCAAATACAAAGTCGGCGCGCAGGTGTCGCGAGTTCATGGCTATGTAACCTCCTCCATAAGCTTTTCTTAGGATCACTGTAACCTTTGGAACTGTTGCCTCACTGTATGCGTACAATATTTTGGCCCCATGGCGGATAACCCCAGCATGCTCCTGATCAACACCTGGAAGATAACCTGGCAAATCTTCGAGCGTAGCTACAGGAATATTGAACGAATCGCAGTAACGGATGAAACGGGCTGCTTTATCGGAACTGTCGCAATCGAGTACACCGGCAAGTACCAGCGGCTGATTGGCAACAAAACCCACGGTTTCGCCATCGAGACGGCCAAAGCCGATAATGATATTGGGTGCAAAATGCTCCATAATCTCGAGGAATTCCGAACCATCAGTAATGGATTTGATGATTTCGCGCATGTCGTAAGGAATGCGGGGATCGGCGGGTACCAGTTTCTCTATCCCTTTGCTTTTTTTTGGTGGTTTTGTCGCAAAAGGCTGCGCTTTTTCTTTATTGTTCCAGGGAATATAAGTTATCAGTTTTTTAATCTGTTCAAAACATTCGGCTTCACTTTTGGCATAAAAATGGGCGTTCCCGGTTATTTCGGCGTGTACACGTGCGCCGCCAAGTTCTTCCATGGAAATATCTTCGCCAAGGACCGATTTAATAACACTTGGGCCGGTTATAAACATTTTTGATATATTTTCAACTACAAATACAAAATCGGTGAGGGCAGGCGAATAAACCGCCCCCCCGGCGCAAGGCCCAAGAATAACCGAAATCTGAGGAATTACCCCTGATGCCAGTGTATTGCGAAAGAATATCTCTCCATAGCCGGCAAGCGAGTTAACCCCTTCCTGGATACGTGCCCCACCCGAATCATTGATCCCAATTAGCGGAACCCTCATTTTCAGTGCGTGGTCCATGATTTTGGTGATTTTCCGGGCATGCATCAATCCTAATGAACCTCCGGCCACAGTAAAGTCCTGGGCAAATATGCAAACAGGCTTATTATAAATGGTTCCTGTTCCGATGATTACACCATCACCATGAAGGACTTTGGTTTCCATACCAAAATCACGTGCTGTATGCTCAACGAAAAGGTCATATTCGTGGAAAGAGTTTTCGTCGACGATGGCGAGGATACGCTCACGGGCAGTGAGTTTCCCCATCTGTGCCTGTTTTTCAATGGCTTCATCTCCACCTCCTTTTTGTACCTCCTTCTTACGCTTGCGAAGATCAAGGATGTTGCTTCTTAATGACATAAAATTTTGATTTTAATTATCACTCTTTGAATTCATCTATAGTTTTGGCTCGTTAAATCAGGTGTCAAAAATAGCTAAAATTTTAAACGTCAATTTTTAATCTCTGATCTTTTAACGATTTTATACTTTTGTAACTGCTTGTTTTTGAATAATTTTATTTTTCGGTTTAAAATTTCCGTATGGGAAATGGTCAATTTTCTACCTAACGGGCAGCCCACTTATAGAGTATAAGGGCTATTATGCTGTAAATGAGGTTTGGAATCCAGACTGCAATAGCAGAGGGTACATCTCTATTGATTGAAAAGACCACTGAAACCTGTTGAAAAAGGATATAAGAAAAACTGAGCAGCAACCCGAGTCCAAGGTGCAACCCGAGTCCTCCTTTTATTTTCCGGCTTGCCAATGATACTCCGATAATTGTCAGGATGAAGGCTGAAAATGGCCCGGATTGCCTTTTGTGCTTTTCAATATCGTAGGTTACCGGATTTACGCCCCTTGACCTCATGCTTGCTATCTCTTTTTTCAGGTCGGGAGTATTAAGCGTTTCCATCAGGTCGAGTTCCATTTTGAACTCAGCAGGGGTCATATTCAAAGTTGTGTCAATGATGTAGCCTGTTTCAATGGTTTCATATCCATCGTGGAAAGTACGTTTCCAGAAGTTGTTTATAATCCACCTATGCCTTTCTTCATCCCATCGGATGTTGTCGGCACTGAGTTTTTCAACCAGCTTCCGGTTTTCAAATCGTTCGAGCGTAAAACGCCACCCTACATTGCTGGTTGAAAAGTTGTGCATATAGATGTAAACCCCTGGTTCAATCTGTCGATGTATGTTCCTTTCGGCAGGGATCCTGCCTACATTTATATATTTATTCCTGAAATCAACCCTTCCTTTGTTGGCTCCCGGAATAATATAATTTCCTAAAACGAATGTAAATACGGCAATTACAAATGCCGATACCAGATATGGCCTCATCAATCTGCTGTAAGAAACTCCGCTGCTGAGTATGGCAATTATTTCACTGTTATAAGCCATTTTTGAAGTGAAATATATCACAGCAATAAATGTAAAAAGCGGACTGAAAAGATTGGCAAAGTAGGGTATGAAATTTAAATAGTAATCAAATACAATATCACTGGTAGGGATATCTTTGGATATAAAATCATCGAGGTTTTCAGAGATGTCGAAAACCGTGGCAATGCTGATAATAAGGGCAATGGAATAAAAAAAAGTTCCGAGAAACTTCTTCGTTATATAAAAATCAATGATTTTATAGTGTTTCATCCTAAATCCATTCTACGGTTTGCTGTCCTTTTCGACATAGATATCCATTCATATAATTTACTAATTTAAAGCCGGATTTTCAACTTTTCAATTGTTTCATGTTTCCAGCTTTTGAACGTTCCTTCCATTATTTTATTTCGGGCCTCGGTTACCAGCCACAGATAGAATGCCAGATTGTGCTGGCTTGCAATCTGTGCCCCTAGCATTTCATTTGAAATGACCAGGTGCCTGAGGTAAGCTTTGCTGTAATGATGATCAACAAATGATGTTCCGTTTGGATCAACCGGTGTATGGTCGTTTGCCCATTTATTGTTTCTGATATTGATGATCCCCTGGCTGGTAAAAAGCATACCGTTACGGCCATTACGTGTAGGCATTACACAATCGAACATGTCAACACCCCTGTCGATGGCTTCAAGGATGTTGACCGGAGTGCCAACACCCATCAGGTAGCGGGGTTTTTTTTGAGGCAATTCGCTGTTAACCACTTCGATCATTTCGTACATTACTTTTTCGGGCTCGCCAACTGCCAAACCACCGATTGCATAACCATGTGCATCGTATTTACAAATGTCGGAGGCAGCCTTTTTCCTCAGATCGGGGAATGATGCTCCTTGCACAATGGGGAAAAGCGTTTGGGGATACCCATATTTCGGCGAAGTTTCTTCAAACCGCCTGACACACCTGTCGAGCCAACGCTGGGTCAGTTCGAGCGATTTTTTTGCATAGGTATAATCGGCATCGCCGGGTGTACATTCATCGAAGGCCATAATGATATCGGCGCCTATGACCCTTTGTATGTCCATGACATTTTCGGGTGTGAAAAGGTGGTACGAACCATCGATATGTGATTGAAACTTTACACCATCTTCGGAAAGTTTCCGTAGGTCTCCAAGGGAGAAAACCTGAAACCCTCCACTATCTGTTAGAATAGGACCATTCCAACCGTTAAACCTGTGGAGCCCGCCTGCCCCTTCAAGAATCTGTAAACCCGGCCTTAAATATAGGTGATAGGTATTGCCCAAAATTATCTGTGCTTTTATATCATCTTTCAAATCGCGGGCATGTATCCCTTTTACCGACCCTGCTGTGCCTACAGGCATAAAAATCGGTGTACGGATTTCACCATGTGGTGTTTTTAAAACACCTGCACGGGCTTGTGTGCCCTGGCAATCAGACTCAACTGTAAACTGCATCCTGCTACTTTAAATGGCCTCAAAGATAATTATTCTGTATGAAAGGAGTGTGATTTAAAAATATGCCGGTTTTTGTAACACTACTGATAATACTTTTAATTTTGCCCTCAAAACAGGTATATGCCTTTTGATTTTACAGCTTTTCTGAATTCGTTTGACACAATCGATTATATCATAATAGGTATAATCATTTTAATATGGTTATTCAGGTTTTTGTTTGACCTGGTGTTTTATGGCCGGCTGGCTTTGCACAGGGTTTCACCTGCCGGTACCTCATCACTGCCTATTACTGTATTTCTGGTTGAACGGAACGAAGAAGAAAGGTTGAAAAAAAATCTTCCCGAATGGCTCTTGCTGGGCTATCCGAATTATGAACTGCTTGTGGTTGACGATTTTTCGGAAGATAATTCCCTTGCTGCGCTGGCTTTACTCCGAAATTCCTATCCAAGGCTGAAATTTACCTCTCTGAACCAGGAAACCCGTTATTCCGAAAAATTTGCCCGGAACCTTGCCCTTAAAGCAGCATCGCACGAAATGATGGTGATGATCCATCCGGCAATGAAAACACCAGATTACCATTGGCTCCCCGGTTTATCGACAGCTATTGCCAACAATAACAGTGTGGTGGTTGGTTATTGTAACCTTGAACCTGCAAAAGGCTTTTCGCACAGGATGTACCGTATTGAGTCATTTTTTCAGCAAATCGAAAGTATGGCCTATTCAATTACCGGAATGCCTTATGTGGCTGGTGAAGAAAATATTGCATTCAGTAAATCGGGCTATTTCGAAATAAGTGGTTTGGCAGGAAAAATTAAGGAAGAGTATTTGAATCTTGAGATGGTTGTAAACCAGGTAATCAGATCGAAAAATACGGCTGTTCTCCCGGCCGGAAATCTTTCCTTACGGAAAAATATTATCGCAGATTCTGACACTTTGCGCGATCTTTTAAATAAATCATTCAGGCTAAAGTGCTACTTAAAGCCGTCAATAAGGTTTTTTCAGGCTATATCAAGGTTGACAAGTATCCTTATATTGCCCTTTTTTGTTGCAGGAATTGTAATTTATCCCGGATTATGGATAATCTTAACCGGGTTACTGTTCATAAAATCAGCCACTTACTTGCTTATCATAAAAGTATTGCAAAAACGCCTTCAGGAGCCGAAAATTTTTGTAGCTTCGTTGTTGTATGCTATTGTTGCGCCTTATCACCGTTGGTTTGCGCAATGGCGGTTCAATCAGTCCAGGAAAAAACGAAAATGGGGGAGTTAGAAAATCATCTTTCAGAAAAAGCGGCGCGCGATTACGATCTGGTAAAAGCAGCGCTCGAGGGCGACGAAACCGCATTTGCACGACTTCTGGCACGTTACAAGGATGCCATTTATTTTATGCTCCTCAAAATGGTTAGTAATAAAAGCGATGCAGAGGATTTAACACTCGAAGCTTTTGGAAAGGCTTTCAAAAACCTTCATCAATATTCTCCTGATTACGCGTTCAGTACATGGCTCTTTAAAATTGCATCCAATAACTGCATCGATTTTCTCCGAAAGAAAAGGGGAACCTATGTTCCGATTGAAGGGAATTCACAGGATAATCAGGAGAATGAGTCACCAATTAAGCTTAAATCGAAGGATCCAAACCCCGAAGAAAGGCTGATCCGAAAGCAAAAAGCCATCCTGATGCGAAAAGTGGTCCGAAAGTTAAAGCCCCGCTATCAGACGCTGGTCGAATACCGTTATTTCAGGGAACTATCGTACGAAGAAATTGCCAAAGAACTGAACCTGCCTCTTGGAACTGTGAAAGCACAGCTTTTCAGGGCTCGTGAAATGATGTTCAAACTGATTGAAACCACCGAAATGAGTGAAAAAGATTAAGTGCCTGAAGTATGACTGAAGATTGCGCAATTATTTCAAAATATTTTCAGGGACTCACCAAACTCCAAATGTCCAGATTTGCTGCCCTTGGAAGTTTGTATGCCGAATGGAACGAAAAAATCAACGTCATTTCGAGGAAGGATATCGGATCGCTCTACGAAAAACATGTGCTGCACTCCTTGTCAATTGCCAAAGTAATCCGGTTTACCCCAGAAACCCGGATTCTCGATGTGGGAACGGGTGGAGGTTTCCCCGGAATCCCTTTAGCCATCATGTTCCCCGAAGTAAGCTTTCATCTTGTTGATTCGATTGGCAAGAAAATAAAAGTGGTTAAGGCAATAGCCGAAACTTTGCAGTTGGAAAATTTAACTGCCGACCAGGTGAGGGCCGAAGAACTGAAAGCAAAATACGATTTTGTGGTTAGCCGGGCTGTAACCGCTTTGCCTGAATTTGTAAAATGGGTACGGAAAAATATTTCGCCCGAACATAAAAATGCAATGCAAAACGGAATACTTTATCTGAAAGGTGGCGAACTGCAGGTCGAACTGAAACCATTTGGCCGTAGGCCTGTGGTTTACAATCTTTCAGATTACTTTCTTGAAGATTTTTTTGAAACGAAAAGGTTAGTTTATATCCCTATGTAAAAAGGCAGAATACACATTTATGTTACCGTTTTGCGCTGGTTACCGAACTTTTCAAATTCCCGGATTTCAACTATTTGTCTTATACGGATTACAGCCTGGTACAGCTCATTGTAAGTTGTATAAAGCGGTGTAATTCTAATCATGATCACAATGGGTTCCCTGAAGTCGGGTATAATCCGCAGTGCCGGTTTTTGGGGATGGATCATAGCCTGGCAAATGCGATAAGCTTCAGCATGTTTCAAGGTTATGTGGGAACCACGCCGGTTACACTAGTCAGGCGAGCCTGCTCCGAAGCCCATTGGTAGCAACAACTCCCTGAATAAAAACAGAAGATATTTACCCTGGCTGAGGCTTTTTTTGCGAAGATTCGCTATTCCTGCTTTCTGAATAAGCACTATACCAGCCTGTGTTGCGGCCAGACTCAGAATAGGAGGAGTACCGGTCAGGTATTTTCTTGCAGTTGGCGCGGGCGAATAGTTCAACCTGAAGTTGAATGGGGCCTTATCGCCAAACCAACCCTGAATGGGTGAATGGAGGAGCGGTTGACGTTCTTTTTTTACATAAAGGAAGGCAGGTGAGCCAGGTGCTCAGTTAAGGTATTTGTAAGTACAGCCTACAGCCAGATCGGCATTTGCCTGGTTCAGTTCAACCGGAACAGAACCGGCGGCATGGCTCAAATCCCACAAAATCAGCGCCCCTTTTCGGTGTGCCAATTCGGTAATGGCCAGTATATCATAAAGGTATCCACTTTTAAAAGCCACCAGCGAAAGCATTACCAGGGCAGTGTTTTCAGTAATTTTACTTTCAAGGTCGGCCAGGTTGGGTGAAATTTCATCTTTCGATTCGGCAAGTATCAGTTCGTATTTCGGCCCGGCCTCTTTCAAAATTCCCTGAAGGATATACAGAACGGTCGGAAAGTTGAGGGTATCGCTAACAACTTGTTTCCTTCCGGGCCGCAATTTCAGTGCACCATACGCCAGTTTATACAAATTGAGAGAGGTATTGTCGGCCATTTTTGTGGTAAACGAAACCGCCGTAATCACACCTGCCAGTATTACGATTGTTTTAAGTGTTGTCATTCACCTGCTATATAATTTTCTGATTGAAATGACAAAAGAGAAACGGGGTTTGGTTTTAAAAAAAATGGTTTACCTTTAATGGCATTTCAGCACCAATTAGAATGATGAAGCAGTATTGTTAAATCTTTTATTGCAAACAAACATGGCTAAATCATTTAGTGCAAATATCAATAAGAAAATTGAACATTTGCTCAATTATCCAGGATGTGGGAACATTGAATTAAGTTCCCGAAAAGCAATGTGGCTTTCAACGCTTTATGGATTGATTCACGTTTTTATCTTAACCTTTTCCTTTCTCTTTTTTGTGCCCGAATTAACCATTCTTATACAATATGGCTTTACCTGTCTTTTCCTTTTGATTTCAGCATTGATGATTACACCATTTTTCAAACGATTTTTCAAACATTATTTTACCATTCACCTGTTGTTACTAATGTTGGTTACATTTGTCACCATAATCCGGCTCGGCGGTATTGTGACTTCAGTAGGTCTTATTGTAGCCTGTTTTTCGTTTGTATTGCTTTCTATTCCATTACAAAGTGTATCCATCACCATTTCTCTATTTGTCATATATTCAATATTTTTAATAGCCGTCGGCTATGCCGGAACTTCTTTAAGTGTTCCCTCTCAGATTACCCCTCTTCGGAATTCAATTATATGGATGATCAATACCTTGTCTATGACAGCTTTGTCGTTGATTTTTGTAGTCGATTTTATTACGCAACAAAATAAGTTTAAGAAGCTTGAAGCAAACAAACAGAAAGAGTTATACGAAGCCAAAACCAAACTGTTTACCAATATTACCCACGAATTCCGCACCCCGTTGACTATTATACAAGGTATGACTGACCTGATTGAAAAACAGCCTGAAGAATGGCTTGATGAAGGAACTTGGAGAATCAGGAACAACAGCTCTATCCTTCTTCGGTTGATAAACCAGATGCTTGATATTGCCAGAATTGAAACCGGTTCAATGCATGTGCACCTGAAACAATCCGACATTGTTTCCTATCTTGGTTATCTCACTGAACTGTTCAGCTCGGTAGCTCACGAAAAAAATATCAGACTGGTTTTTTTACCCGAAGTAAGTCAGGTCGTTATGGATTTTGATCCCGATAAGTTGGTGCATATCGTGTCGAACCTCTTGTCGAATGCTTTAAAATTTACTCCCGAAGGGGGCAGTATTGATGTAAAAACCTCGTTAAATGTCAAAGAAGACCTCTTCACAATTCAAATAACCGACACAGGAAAAGGTATTCCTCCCGACCATATCAATCATGTTTTCGACCGGTTTTACCAGGTTGAAAATAGTTACGGTTCAGTTGGAGGCAGCGGATTAGGGCTGGCGCTCGTCAAGGAAATTGTCGAGTTGTTGTCGGGTAATATTTCGGTT
Organism: Bacteroidales bacterium; assembly: GCA_037447215.1. Taxonomy (GTDB): domain Bacteria; phylum Bacteroidota; class Bacteroidia; order Bacteroidales; family Prolixibacteraceae; genus UBA1413. Next base: position 2,090 of record JBBIHB010000015.1, on the reverse strand, counting down.
GAAAGTCAGCCTGCGAAGGGTACCACTTTTTATGTAAATTTACCTGTTACAAGAAATGCAGAGAAAATTGATAATGAAAAATTCAGGGAATTATTTTCAGAACAGGTAAGTGCAGCAATACATAGTTTAAAATTTCAAAAATCCTTCCCTTCAACTAAAAACATTACTCCTGAAGACCTGCCAACGCTTTTAATTGTTTAGGATAATACCGATGTTTTACATTACCTGACCGCAATACTTCAATCCGGATATCATATTGAAATGGCCGAAAATGGAAAAACCGGACTGGAAAAAGCACTCAGGTTAATTCCCGACATTGTGTTAAGCGATGTAATGATGCCCGAAATGGATGGAATTGAAATGCTTGAGAAAATTAAGAATGACTTTCGTACCAGTCACATTCCGGTAGTAATGCTCACGGCAAAAGCAGATATCGACTCGCGTTTGACTGGGTTGGAACGCGGCGCCGATGCTTACCTTATTAAACCGTTTAACGAAAATGAATTGCACATTCAACTACGGTCGCTGATCGAATTACGGAAAAAACTGCACGAACGATACGCTTCGCTGAATGATTTTCCTGAAACGCATGATATTTCTATCAAACTGGAGGACAAATTTATGATGAAGGTGCGTGCTATACTCGACAGGAATGTTGGTAACGAAGAATTCGAAATTAACGATCTGTGCAGGGAACTGGCAGTAAGTCACGCTCAGTTGTACCGGAAATTCAAATCCATCAGTAATCTGACCATTGCAGAATATTTTAAATTACTCAGACTCCACAGGGCAAAAGACCTATTATCGAACCCTGAACTGAATATCACCCAGGTTGCCTTTTCGGTTGGATTCAAAAACCTTTCCCATTTCAGCCGCGAATTTGCTTTGCAATTCGGTAAAAGTCCCAAAGAATTGCGAAAGGGATAAATATCTGACCAAATTCCAATTCTTTTTTGACCACAAATTCACAAAACCAGTTCTTATTTCGCCAGTCAACAAATCAACCAATTAACCTTTTCACGTTGTTCGTTTGATATGCACAGTAAAGCAATTGAGATGTTCAGCAAAGCATGTCCCTTAGGTTTATCCGAAATTTGATATGTATTTAATGTCAAATTCAAAAATCAACAACATGAAAAAGTTTTTAGAGATTATTCTTTGCCTGATTCTGACAGTTTTCACTTTCGGGCAAAACAATGCACAGAATGTACCTGAAAATAACAGGTTGATTGATGTTATTGCTCCTGTATTCAGATGTAATTATAATGAAAATCAGGATAATAATCTGTCGGTTCTGAACAGTTATCTGTGCAATAATATTATTTATCCTGAATATGCAATTGATTACTGTTTACAAGGAACAGAAGTGGTACAATTTACCATTTTGCCTTCCGGTAATTTGGCAAACATAAAGGTTGTGAACAGCGTTTGTCCCGAAATTGATAAGGAAGTAATCAGGGTTTTGAGCACTACCAGCGGAATGTGGATTCCGGGTGATCAGAATGGCACTCCATGCGAAATGCAAAAAGAGTTATTAATAGTTTTTCATCTGGGAGGAATTCATTCAGGAACTACAGATGAATTTTTTATGAGAAAGGCAAAAAACTGGTATGTCAGGGGAAATCGGGCATTATTTGAACACCATAATCCGGGAAAAGCTTTAAAACGCTATAACACTGCCATGAGGTACAGACCAATGGAAGAGGCTTTACTGTTGGCCAGAGGTATGGCAAGACTACAGCTATATGATACTGGAGGAGCTAAAAATGATTTTAACAGGTTTAAAGAACTGGTTGAAAGAGGAGGAAACGAAACCAATCTGATCTTGATAGTTGAAAATTTCAAAGATTTTCCTGGATATTCTGAATTACTAAACAATTCGATTTCAAAACAATAACTAGATAATTTGAATTATGAAATCACCATGATTAGCAAAACACAAACCGGAATGCACGCCTGAACATACGGGCAGGAATAACGTTCCTCATGGTGATTCCCCGCCAGAACGATTCAGTTGAGCTGGCATCTGACTATTAAAAATCATTGTTGTCCGGTAAACCGGAAAATTTAATTTATTCATTTTATAATAT
>JBBIHB010000014.1:18146-71075 GCA_037447215.1 Bacteroidales bacterium | reverse complement strand
GTAAAGAATTAAGCAAGTGGTGTGCCATTTATGGCACAGAGTTTTAATGTACTGAAATTCTGAAATTTATATTTTTGGAGGTTCAGTATAGTTTTTTCAAAACAGGAATTATTTCCCACTCCGGGAATCAGGATCAAATAGGGAATGCTTAATAAATAATTTTCAGGATTCTCCTTCAGATTTACACAAAGAGAATATGGTTATAAATCTCAGTATCCGGGATTTAAATATCCACATCTTTTAATTTGATTTTTTTGAGCCTGATATAATTGGGAAAAGTCGTGTAAACTCAACCTTCACATTGATAAAAGGAGGAAACCATGGATAAATCTAATCATTTACCTTTTCCTTTAAGTTGTCCGGTTGGGATATTCCTTAAGTGCTTCTTCAAGAATTTTTAACGAAACTGCCAGGTCTTCCTTTTTCAGGACGTAAGCGATCCGTACTTCATTCAAACCTAGGCCGGGTGTGGTGTAGAAACCAGATGCAGGTGCCATAAAAACAGTCTGTTTTTCATACTCAAAATCGTTCAGCAACCATTTACAAAAGTGGTCGGCATCTTCTACAGGCAATCTGGCAACAGTATAGAATGCACCCATTGGTATGGGCGAAAATACTCCGGGAATTCGGTTCAATCCATCGATCAGGAAGTTGCGGCGGCGTAGGTATTCGTTGTAATTGTCGAGCATATAATCATCGCTCACATCAAGTGATGCCTCGGCAGCAATCTGACCAATCAACGGGGGACTGAGCCTTGCCTGGCAAAACTTCATCACATTGTCGTAAACTTCCTTATTTTTCACAACAAGGGCACCTATCCTGATTCCACATTCGCTGTAACGTTTCGATACAGAATCAATGAGGATTACATTCTCCTTGATTCCCTGAAGGTGAAATGCCGAAATATAAGGGGCGCCTGTGTAGCAGAATTCACGGTAAACCTCGTCGCTAAACAGGAATAAGTCGTATTTCTTCACCAGGTCGCGGATTTTGTTCATTTCATCCCGGGTGTAAAGGTATCCTGTGGGGTTATTCGGATTACATATCATAATCCCTTTGGTTTTGGGGGTAATCAATTTCTCGAAATCCTCGACAGGAGGCAAGGAAAAACCGGTTTCGATGGTGGAGGGGATCGATTTGATGATTGCCCCTGCACTGATGGCAAAAGCTGTATAATTGGCGTAAGCAGGTTCTGGGACAATAATTTCATCGCCCGGATCGAGACAGGCCATAAAAGCGAAAGTGACTGCTTCAGAACCACCTGTGGTCACAATAATATTCTCGGGGGTAACCCCTATATTAAATTTATGGTAATAATTTGCCAGTTTCTCGCGAAAAGTGGCTATACCATCGCTTGGGGAATATTCAAGAATTGTCCGGTCGATGTTCCGGATTGCATCTAGCGCAACTTGTGGCGTTGGTAAATCGGGCTGACCAATGTTCAGGTGAAAAACCTTGATTCCCTTTGCTTTGGCTTTATTGGCAAAAGGTACCAGTTTTCTGATGGGCGAGTCGGGCATGATAGCTCCTCGATGTGAAATGTGTGGCATAAAAAATCAGATTCTCTTTTGGCGGATAAATATAGTATTATCAATTTGAAATAAAACCGGGCATTCTAATTATAAGTTGAATTTTAATCGGGAATTAATCTTTGAATCCGGATAATTTGAAATGAAACACCTTACTAAATGATAAATTATGCCTGAGAAAAAGGCCTGAAGTAAAATTCGATTCTGATAATTTTTATCATATTTTGCTTCATTCCTACATTGTATTTTTGGCGCATTAAAGTAAAACTTTAAAATATACAGCTATGATTATCGGAGTTCCAAAAGAGATTAAAGCCAATGAAAACCGAATAGCCCTCACCCCCGCAGGTGCATCCGAACTTGTAAAACGCGGTCATTCAGTTTATGTGCAGGCTGCTGGCGGGTTGGGAAGCGGTTTCAGCGATGAAGCCTATTTCGGTGCAGGCGCTACCATTTTGCCCACTATCGAAGAAGTATATGGAATTGCTGAAATGATTATTAAGGTGAAGGAACCCATTCAACAGGAATATAAACTGGTACAGAAAGGTCAGATAGTTTATACCTATTTCCATTTTGCATCATCCGAAGAACTAACCCATGCCATGATTGAAAGCGGGGCAATCTGTCTGGCTTACGAAACAGTTGAGCTGCCCGACCGCTCGCTCCCCCTTCTTGTACCAATGAGCGAAGTTGCCGGTCGTATGTCGGTGCAACAAGGCGCCAAATACCTCGAAAAAACCTTTGGGGGATCGGGCATACTTTTAGGTGGTGTACCGGGTGTTCCTCCAGCAAAAGTCCTTATTATCGGTGGTGGTGTGGTTGGAACAGAAGCTGCCAAGATGGCCGCCGGACTTGGCGCCGATGTTACCATTATGGACTTGAGCCTCCCGCGTTTGCGTTACCTGGCCGATATTATGCCTGCCAATGTAAAAACTATGATGAGCAATGAATATAACATCCGCGAAAAAGTTCAGACCCATGACCTTATTGTGGGTGCAGTTTTGATACCAGGGGCTAAAGCGCCCAAACTGGTTACCCGAGATATGCTGAAAACCATGCGTCCCGGAACTGTGCTCGTTGATGTGGCCGTTGACCAGGGAGGTTGCTTCGAAACCACAAAAGCTACCACCCATGCCAATCCAACCTATACCATCGACGATGTTATACATTATTGCGTAGCCAATATGCCGGGAGCAGTACCGCGCACCTCAACTCTGGCGTTGACCAACGCAACATTGCCTTACGGTATCCAGTTGGCAAATAAAGGGTGGCAGCAAGCATGCCGCGATGATGCTTCATTGGCCAAAGGCTTAAATGTGGTGGATGGCAAAGTGGTTTATAAAGGGGTTGCCGATGCTTTCAACCTTCCTTTTACAAGCCCAGAAACCAAATTAAAGTAATAGTCCTATACCATTATATCAGAACCAGAAGTTTTGTTTAACCATTACAAACTATGAAAAACCTTTAAAGCCCGGAGTTCCGGGCTTTTTTTTTCAAAAAAATCACTAATTTTCGAAAAAAATTAAAAATCAGGACATGAGAATTTTGATTATGCTTTTTTATTTGATTAATATATCTGTTGCCTGTGGACAAAAAACAGAGATCGCTTCACAATGGAGGGGGCCCAACCGCGATGGTATTTATCCCGATAAAGGCCTTCTTCAATCCTGGCCAGAAAAGGGTCCTGACATGATATGGTCATTCGAAGGCTTAGGGGCAGGACATGGGTCGGTAGGGTTCTGCAGCGACAAAATTTTTGTTCTTGGAATGCCCGATACAACAGGAGTTCTCTACGCATTTGATTTTAATGGCAACCTTCTGTGGCAAAAAGAATATGGAACCGAATGGTATAAAAATTATACCGGTACACGCTCAACCCCTACTATTGTTGGTAACCTGGTTTATTTTGTCAGCGGACAGGGTGTGGCCTATTGTTACGATGGGAATACGGGAGATCAAATATGGAAAGTGGATATGCTAAAAACTTTCGGTGCCGAAAATATTCAATGGGGAATTACTGAATCGGTCATGATTGATGGTGATCTATTATTTTGTACACCAGGTGGCAAAATACACAATGTGGCAGCACTGAACCGTTTTACCGGTGAAACCCTATGGACAAGTCCTGTCATGGGCGAACAGTCGGCATATTGTTCGCCTATCCTGGTCAATCATAACGGCACAAGGCTTTTGGTGACTAAAACTGGTGAATCGGTAATAGCCCTCGATCCTGAAACAGGTAAAATGTATTGGAACATTCCCCAAAAACAACGGCATAAAATCCATTCGAACACCCCTGTATATTTTAATGGAAGGGTATTCTGTGCCAGTGAGAATGCACCCGAAGACAATGGATTGGTTTCTATCCTGTTATCAGGCGATGGCAAATCAGCCTCGGTCGAATGGAGAAACCAGCAATATACCAACCTGATGGGAGGAATTGTCATCATCGACGGCTATATTTATGGTTCAGAGTACAGGAAACGTGGTTGGAGTGTTCTCGATTCACGAAACGGTGAAATTGTCCTTACTTCTGATAAACTGGGTACTGGCGTAGTTATTTGGGCCGATAACCGGTTTTATGGTTATACCGAAGATGGCAAAATGTGGCTGATTGATGCAAGTCCATCCCATTTCGAAATTAAAGGCTCATTTGACGTTCCGTTAGGTACCGACCAGCATTGGGCACATCCTGTTATTCATCAAAATAGGCTGTATATCAGGCACGGTGATGCATTGATGGTATATGACATTGAAAAAAAATAGCGCTGCGAAACCAGGACGCCATTTTTCTTACTATACTTAAGCACTATGAAAAAAGATTTTGTCCTGACTTTAAAAAGAATATTCAGATCAAGGCATTTTTTAGATCGTCAGTCAAATCATCGGCATCCTCTATACCCACAGATATCCGGAGCAAATTATCAGTAACCCCAATTGCAATACGCTGTTCGATTGGAATTGATCCGTGTGTCATGGCTGCTGGAAAGCATATCAGCGATTCGACCCCACCAAGGCTTTCGGCCAGTGAAAACAATTTAAGTTTACGGACAAAATCGTTGATCGATTCTTTGGTTCCGTTTTTTAACCTGAATGATACTATCCCTCCAAAGCCTGACATTTGTTTAAGGGCTACAGGATATGAATCATCGGTAACAAGGCCCGGATAAAATACTTTTTCAACCCGGGGATGGTTTTGAAGAAATTCAGCAATGCGGAGTGCATTCTCCTCATGTTTTTTCATTCTCAAAGCCAGCGTTTTAATCCCCCTTAGGGTAAGCCACGAATCGAACGGCCCTGGTATCGCACCAATGGCATTCTGAAGGAACTTAATCTGAGCATACCATGCTTCATCATTCAGTACCACAGCACCGCCAATCAGATCAGAATGTCCGCCAATATATTTGGTTGTGCTGTGTACAACCAGATCGGCGCCCAGCAGCAAAGGTTGCTGAAAAACAGGCGAAGCAAAAGTATTATCGACCACAACTTTGATATCCCTGCTTCGGGCTATTGCCGCAACTTCTTTAATATCTACTGTCCTAAGAAGCGGATTAGTAGGGGTTTCGATCCAGAACATCCTGGTTTCCGGAAGGATTGATTCACCAAAATCAGATGGACTACCTTTGATGTAAGTAAATTTCAAGCCATAAGGGCGAAATACCTTTTCGAAGAGCCTATATGTACCGCCATACATATCTTCGGAAGCAACCACGTGGTCGCCTGGCTTAAGTGTTGAAATAACAGCGTGTTCGGCAGCCAGGCCCGAAGAAAAAGCAAGCCCGAAACGCCCTGATTCAAGGGCAGCCAGACTCTTTTCGAGTGCCTGACGGGTTGGGTTGCCTGTACGGGAATACTCAAATCCTTTGTGCTGGTTAATACCTTCCTGCCGGTAGGTCGAAGTCTGATAGATCGGGACTACTACAGCGCCAGTCAGTTCGTCGGGTTCCTGCCCTGCATGGATCAATTTTGTTCCAAATTTCATAACCTATTGAATTATATTTGTTTACATTAATTTTCGTCAATTATGGATTGAAAACCATTTTTAAGCAACCAATCGTTATCATACATTTTTGTAAGATATTTATTTCCGGTGTCGCATACAAATGTAACCACATTTTTTGCTCTTTTCTGTTCGCGGCAATATTGTAATGCAGCAGCCAGCAAGGTCCCCGATGACGAGCCGGCCAGAATGCCCTCTTTTCGGAGCAAACGGCGGGCAGTAGTAAAACTTTCCCCATCACTGATGGTATAAGCGTTCCTCACCATAGAGAAATCGGCCACAGGAGGGATAAAATCCTCACCTATCCCCTCAACAAGCCATGAACCCGCTTCTCCGAAACTACCGGTCAAAACAAAATCCCGGATAACAGAACCTGCCGGATCGGCGATAATCATCTCAATATCAGGCTTTACTTTTCTAAAATATTGTGTAAGCCCGGTAAGCGTACCTGATGAACCTATCCCACAAACCACCGCATCGACTTTACCATTGGTTTGCCGAAATATTTCAGGCCCGGTAGTGGTTTCATGGGCAAACGGATTGGCCGGATTTTCAAATTGGTTCACAAAAAATGCATTTGGGGTTTCTTGAGCTATCCTTCGTGCCATATCCTGATAATATTCGGGATGGCCTGCATTAATATCAGAACGGGTTATGATCACACTGGCCCCCATTGCTTTAAGTTGCAGGATTTTTTCACGGCTCATTTTATCGGGTATAACAAGGACCAAAGGATAACCTTTTGCCGAAGCTACCAGTGCCAACCCAAGCCCGGTATTGCCCGCTGTGGCCTCAACCATTACCGAACCAGGCCCTATAATGCCTGTCCGTTCTGCTTCATTGATCATCGAAAGCCCAATCCTGTCTTTTATTGACCCGCCTGGATTTGAACTTTCGAGCTTAATAAATAAGTTGCATTTCCCGGTATCCATTCGTGTAATTTTTACCATTGGGGTATTCCCAATTAAATTCAGTACTGTATCTTTCATTTTTATTTTGTTTTTAATTTCAATAAAAAAAGTCCCCCATTCTGGTGAAGGACTTATAATGATTCTGATTTTAAAAATCTGTTACAAACAAAAGTCACAAAATAAGCCTTCACCCATCATCATTACAGGTGGAACAACAACAGCAGGTGAAGCATATTAATATTTTCATTGTCAACAGATTAAATAACATCTGGTTTTAACTCGTGCCTTAATTTTTCAATGTCTGATGGTTAACCTGGAAATAAACCGGAGTTGGCGAAACCAGGTTATCGTTTACCGGACACCGGTTTTTAATAGCCTTAATCCACCTTTCAGTTAGTTCAGGAGTTGCATCGGTGACTGGAGAAAATAAAACTTCAATTTGTTTAAAACCGGCCCGTTCCGATTCCGATTGGCCAAAAAGCCCTGACGGATTAATGTTCCCCCTGATTTCAATACTAAGTTTTTCCACTTTGATGTCAAGTTCCTTTGCGGTTAGGTGTGCAACTACATTGATACAACCGGCATAACTGGCCAAAAGGTATTCCACCGGATTGGGGCCAAAATCATCACCTCCCAGGGCTGGTGGTTCATCAATTACAATATTGAACTGCCTGGTGCTGGCCGAAAAACGGGCTGCTGTCTGTGCCTCGCCTTGAATAATAAATGTCAAATCTTTCATAGCAATTAAAGTTTTTAGTTATAAAAAAACAGCCTCCCACACTAAAGTGGAAGGCTGTTCAAGATTTTCCCGATGAATTTTATGCCGTTAATCAGTCATAACCCCGCCTCCCACATGCCTTTCAGGCAAACAGCAACACATACATATCAGGCTGATTATGGAAAACGGATAATTCATTATTTCAACAAACTAAATTTACGAATAAGATATTTAGAGCTAAAATAATTTTATTTTTTGAATTATGAAGAGGCCTTAGGATTTTTTTTCAAAATATTTCAAATATGAACCTGAAGTTAACTTTAAGCAATGTTTTCTTTTGAATGTAAAAGTCCGTAAATGATTACCGGCAGTTCATTTCTTCCATTTCAACCTGAGGCTGTTTGCCACAACACTAACGCTGCTCATTGCCATAGCGGCTCCGGCAATCATGGGGTTCAATATAAATCCTGTAAATGGATAAAGCAACCCTGCGGCTATGGGGATACCTGTTACATTATAAATAAATGCCCAGAAAAGATTTTGCCTGATAGCCTTAACAGTATGACGCGACAATCTGATGGCCTGAGGCACCTTGGTAAGGTCTGAAGATATCAGGGTCATCGAAGCTGCTTCCATGGCAATATCGCTCCCCTTTCCCATCGCAATACCCACATCGGCGACTGCCAATGCTGCGCTGTCATTTATCCCATCGCCCACCATTGCTACAATTTTTCCTTCAGAACGAAGTTTTTTCACATAATTGGCCTTTTCGGTGGGCAATGCTCCGGCTGAAACGTTTGAAATCCCGGCCTGTTGGGCAATGACCTGAGCGGTTTCAAGTATATCGCCGGTTACCAGGTGAACTTCAATTCCCATACTCTTCAATTGTTTGATGGCTTCAACCGAATTCTCCTTGATGTAATCTGCTACAGCTACAATAGCCAGTGCTTTGTCTTCAATGGCAAACCAGATAATTGTTTTGGCTTCATTTGCCCAATTTTCGGCTTTATCAGTTAATAAAGCATCAATAAATATTTGATTTTCATCTAGCAGAGTACGATTTCCAACATAATATCGCTTACCATTATAAATAGCCGAAACTCCTTTCCCTGTGTGACTTTTAAAATGGGAAATTTCCGGATTTTCGCTTCCAATAAAATATTTTGATACTGCTTCGGCAAGGGGATGTTCCGAAAGTTTTTCAATATCACCCAATACTGTCAGTTCGCTTTCATCACCATAAAGCTGAAAAACATCTGTAACAATTGGTTTTCCAATTGTTACGGTACCGGTTTTATCGAGAATTACCGTATCAACTTTACGGGCAATTTCAAGGCTTGCAGCATCTTTAATAAGGATCCCGTTTTCGGCCCCTTTCCCTATTCCAACCATTACGGCTGTTGGGGTAGCAAGTCCAAGTGCACAAGGACAGGCAATTATTAAAACAGTAACCAGTGAAAGTATCCCCTGCGAAAATCCATCAGCCCCTCCAAAAAAATTCCAGGCAATACAGGCAATTATCGCAAATATTACAACAATAGGAACAAAAACAGCTGCAATCCGGTCAACTAAATTTTGAACCGGGGCTTTGCTTCCCTGTGCCTCCTTCACCATTTTTATGATTTGAGCAAGCCGGGTTGAAGCGCCTGTTTTTTCAGCACGAAACCGGAAACTCCCTTTCTGGTTGATGGTGCCGGCATAAATCTGGTCGCCCTTGTTTTTCATTACAGGAACTGGCTCTCCTGTCATCATGCTTTCATCCACGAATGAACTGCCAAACTGAACAATTCCATCAACTGCAATTTTTTCACCAGGCCTGACCAATATTGTATCGCCCGGATGAATTGCCTCAACCGGCAAGGTGATTTCATCTCCCGATTCGTTTAGTTTCACAACAGTTTTTGGTTGCAAACCCAAGAGTTTCTTTAAGGCTGCAGATGTATTGCTTTTGGCTTTCTCTTCGAGTAGCCGTCCGAGTAAAATAAAAGTAATGATTACAGCCGAAGCCTCGAAATACACGTGGGCGTGCAATCCCCGTGCATGCCAATATTCGGGGAAAATCATATTGAACACGCTAAAGGAGTATGCCACCCCTGTACTTAGTGCAACCAGTGTATCCATATTGGCAGTCAGGTGCCGGGCTTGTTTCCATGTATGGATAAAAAACTCATTGCCAAACAAAAGCAGGACGGGCGTTGAAAATAACAACATAATGGCATTGGCATAGTGCATTTCCATAAAAAACATACCTATAATTACTACCGGAAGGGAAAGTAAGGCCGCCCCCAAAGTATTTCTTCGCAACTGTGCAAATCTTTTCTCCTTTATTTCTTCGGGCATAGCTGCTGTTTGATTTTCATCCGGTGTAATCAAGTCATATCCCGATGCCTGTAAAGCTTTTTTCAATGCATCGGGTTGTGTCATTTCGGGAAGATATTCAACCAAAACCGACGAAGATGCGAAATTTACAGTTGCCTGGATTACGCCTTCCTGAAAATTAAGTATCCTTTCGATGTTGGCAGCACACGATGCACATGTCATTTTCAGGACATGAAACGTACCTTTCACTGCATTGGAAACATCTTTATATTGACGTGGTTTTTGAACCGGTTTGATGTTTAAGTTTGAAATTTTGCTTGGAATATTGAAAGCATTGTTTATTAAATGACTCTTCATATTTCATCCATGTATTTTACACCGTAAAATTGTGTATTAATAAAGACATAGATGTTATAAAATTTCCGGAAAGATTTGTAGAATTTTAAACCTCATCCAATGGTTTGCGCCGATTGTTTTTCAAATTTTTAAAAAATAACGGAGTAAGCCCGGTAGCTTTTTTAAATTGATTGCTCAGATGTGCCACACTTGAATAGTTGAGCTTCCAGGCAATTTCACTTAATGTTAGTTCGTCGTAAACCAATAACTCTTTCACCTTTTCAATCTTTTGGGCGATGTAATACCTCTCGATGGTGGTGCCCTCCACAACCGAAAACAGGTTTGAAAGATAATTGTAATCGTGTGAAAAATAGCCTGATAAATATTCTGAAAGATTGGTTTTAAGTTGATTGTCCTGACGATGTACCAGTTCGATGATCAGGGTTTTTATTTTTTCAATCATCTGACTTTTTTTGTCTTCAATAATTGAAAACCCTAATTCTTGTAACAATCTTTCGGCCTCAATTCTTTCTTTTTCTGTCAACTCCCTATCCAGAAAAACTTCTCCCAATTCAACAGTAATAACCTTTAATCCAATATTTTCCATAACTGATTTAACCATTATTTTACAGCGGGTACAAACCATATTCCTGATATGAAGCTTCATTATACATTGATTTTTTTACAAATTTATATATCCTTTGATTGTTTTTCAGAGAAGTTTATTTTATCCAAAAACTTAAACTCATTATCCAATTTTAATATATGTTATTAACCTATTTTACTACCTTGCAGTTTTGATTTTAGCGGCATAAAATAGTATTTGAGGAATATAATCAATCAAAATTTCAAAAATAAAACAAATCATGATGAAGGTAAAATTTTTAATGAATTGGATTTCGGCGATTTTATTATCAGCAGCCATGTTCCTGATTCCATTAATTGGCAATAGTCAGTCGAAGAATTCCCAAACCTCAGCAAAACTCACCCATCAGGCAGTTGGAAATCCATATTTGCCACTTTGGGAACATTTACCCGACGGAGAGCCCCGGGTTTTTGAAGACCCCGACAATCCAGGCAAATACCGCTTTTACATAATAGGTTCACACGACGTGAGATTCACCAGCTATTGCGGACCAGATATACGGGTTTGGTCGGCACCTGTTGAAGACCTTTCGAGCTGGCGCGATGAAGGTCCGGTTTTTACCTACCCGATTGATGGACAATGGGATGTAATGTATGCCCCTGACCTTGTAGAGGTGAAAAGGAAAGACGGAACAAAGGAATATTATCTCTATCCGCACAGTCGTGGTCGGAACCGTGAGCCAATGGTAGCCAAAGGAAGCCGCCCGGATGGTCCCTTCACCCCAATCAATATGACAGAAGACGGAAAAAGCACCATTCCCGGAAGTATCATGGGATTTGACCCATCGGTATATATTGAATACATCACCGATCCAAACGACCCTGATTATGAAATAGGTTTCAGGGCTTATGGTTACTGGGGCTTCCAGCGGTCGTTGGCAGCTCAGCTTGATCAGAATACCATGTATTCACTCCGTCCCGGAACACAGATAATCGACCGTTTTATTCCAGCCAGCTCAAGGTACGGTGTCATTAGGGATCCGGAGGGAACTGTTTATCCTCATGTTTACCCGGGACAGGACCTTGGTATGTTCAACTTTTTCGAAGCTGCTTCCATACGGAAGGTTGGCAATAAATATGTGTGGGTTTACAGTGGTTATTCAGGACCCGATTATGGATTAAGCAGTACCAACTCAGCATTACGTTATGCTTATGGCGATTCTCCGCTTGGCCCATGGAAAAGCGGGGGTGTGCTGGTCGATTCGCGTGCTGTAGTTCCGGGACAGGACGGAACAACTCTTCAGATAAGCTATTCTGGGCACAATACACACGGCAGTATTGAATTGATAAACAATCAATGGTATGTAACCTATCACAGGGCTCCAAGGGGTTTTGGAAATGCACGCCAGCCAATGGTAGCCCCAATTACCATCGAATGGAATGAAAAGCCGGTAGCTGAAGGGGGTTATGTAAAAATAAGGGCATACGACCCTTATTCCGAAAATGAAATATGGACTGCAAAAGACAGCCAGGGCCGGGAATATACAGGTGCCGAAGTAACTTCGGAAGGGTTCCATATTTATGGCCTCGATCCTTACCAATATTATTCTGCCGGATATGCTTGCTACCTGTCAAACACAAACAGTCAGCAGGATACATGGGACATCTGGGATAACAATATGCCTGTTGCAAATGTATTAAATGGTGATATAATCGGGTACAAGTATTTTGGTTTCGGTGGGCTCGACAAAGACAAAAAAGGGCTTAAAGCCTTCGAAGGAACAAAACCAGGCAACAAAACTGCGTTTAATCTATTTCTGACACCCAAAACAAAAAATTCTTTTAAGGTGAATGTATGGTTAGACGGCCCGTGGGACAATGCTATATGGAAAGGTAAAAAAATCGGTGAGATAATCGTTCCGGCAAATTCAGTAGAGGAAATATCAAAATTTACGGTCGATGTATCGGCTTTTGTTGATCACCTGGATAAAAAACATGCTATTTTCCTTGTTGCCGAAGGTACAGGTCAGGATGGACTTTTTGATTTAGTGGGACTTGGTTTCAGTTCAGATCAAAAGAATATTAATCGCCCGGTTGCGCCTAAGGTAAGTATAAGTGTCAACGGGGTTGCGATCGATTTGCCTCCTTTTCCGGTAAGGTCAACCAATGCAAATGGGATTTCAGGATACGATCTTTATGAAGCTGCTTACAAAATTCCATCCAATGTTTCAGGAATACCCATTATTACTGCTTCTTCGGACAATCCGAATGTAAAAGTGTCTGTTAAACAAGCTGAATCAATAACAGGAATGGCAGAAGTGAAATTTGACTACAATAACATTGTAAAAACATTCAGGGTTGTGTTTGCCGAGAAATAAGGATGGATGAAATTAAAGAGGTTGCATTAAACTTAGTTTAAAAAAGATTCCCTGGCTTTCTGGCTAGGGAATCTTTTTTACTGTCTATAACTCAAACCTTCTGATGCAGCAAATTCAGTCCAGGCTACTTTCCGGATTTAACAGAATGTGCATTTAGGCAGGATTTATTGAGTTACTGCACTTTCAACTTTTTCAATAAATTTCAGGGCATGTTCAATATTGAAGGGCATAAACTGTGTACAGACAATAATAACTATATTGTTTTTCTTATTGACAACAAAATGGGTTGAAGCTGCACCACTCCAACCGTATGTTCCTTTTTCAGGGTCCACAAATCCACCCAGCCCGTAACTGCCGCCATTTTCGTAATCAACACCAGCTGGCAACTGGTTCGACATTATCATTTCAACAGTTGGTTTGTTTAAAACCCTTACCCCTTCAAGTTCTCCACCGTTCAGCAACATCATAGCAAACCGCGAATAATCGCCAATAGTGGAAACAAGCCCGCCACCACCGGAAAAATGTACCGTAGGTTTCCTGAAATTATCGTCCGACGGATTATCAGGCCCTTTTAATCTTCCTTCCTTATCGCGGGAATATAACAAAGCAAACCGGCTGACTTTTTCTTCTGGCACAAAAAATCCGGTATCTTCCATTTTCAATGGCCCGAAGATTTTTGTTTTCAGGAAAACATCGAAAGGCAAGCCTGAAATAACTTCAACAATGTATCCTGCAACATCAATTGAAACGCTGTATTCATAACGCGTCCCGGGTTGAAATTTCAATGGAATACCAGCCAGAATTTTCATTTTTTCCTCCAGAGGGGCGTCCCAACCTGCTGCTTTTGTTACCCGATACAACGAATCAACATAACTATTTTGATCCCAGCCGTAAGTTAATCCCGAAGTATGGGTGAGCAAATGCCTGATGGTCATTGGTGTATTTTGAGGTTCCAGGGTTTTGGTTTCGGAATTATAAACTTTGGTGTTGGCAAATTCAGGTATAAAATCAGAAACTTTATCATCGAGCTGAAATTTACCCTCATCGTATAAAATCATCAAAGCGGCTGCGGTTACCGGTTTTGTCATTGAAAAAATTCGGAAAATGGTATTGTCATCAACCGGTTTGTTGTTGCCAATATCGGCAAATCCAAAGTTTTTTTGTAATACTTTCTCATTGTTGTGAATGACTAAAATCGAAATTCCGGCTAATTTGCCACTATCAACATATTGCTGAACCAATTCAACGGCAGCCTGCAGCGAATCGCCCGATAAAACGGAAACATTATTGAGGCTTTTTTTCCCGTTGGGTGTGCAGGCAATATGTAAGAAGATGACGCCTGCAAAAATAAAAGAAAAAAATTTCAAATTACTCATATTCCAATAGTTATAAATTCATTAAAATAAATAATTCAGGCCAATGTACATTCCCGATTTACCATCCTGCTCTTTAACAGCACGGCCATAGTCAACCGCTATAACAAAGTTTTCGTTCATGGCAATCCGAAGTCCGGCACCATACGAAATGTGTAAGGTTTCGGCATTATCATTAAAATATGAGCTGCGGTTAACAACCGTAGCATTTTGGGGTGTTACCGAAATTTTGTTGGTAACCTGGCCGAAGTCAGTAAAGCCGTTCAATCCGAGGTAAAAGTTGTTGTTGATAAAATTAAATCGTACAAATTTCCAGCGCATTTCAATATTACCGTAAAAGAATCCATCGCCCACTACCCTGTTCCGGTAAATTCCCCGAATGGTTTTGGCACCACCGATGCCTTCACTGAGGGCACCAGTCAATACCGACGTCATAACCTGCGACTGATAGTAAAAAGGCACATCGCCGGCAAGTGTTGTCTGATATGCAAGGCGGTAAACCAGCGACAAATCATCAGGAACCAAAGTGAAATACTGCCTGTGAATCAGTGCAATTTTTGCAAACGAACTTTCGGTGCCCAGAAAACCAGGAGCACCTTCCACAACAGCTTCAGTCCATACCCCCTTCATCGGGTTTGGGCGGTTATCACGACTATCATAAGTCACTCCGGCTTTCAGTGTAGGTACAAACCCGCCATCTGCTTCATCTTCCGATATGATGCCCCAATGCTGGTACTTTTCAAAAAGTCCTTCCTGCGGTGGTAATTTATCGGCATCCTCTTTACCCTTATTCAACTTTTCGATGTCAACAGAGGCAATTTTAAAATTCTGAAGGTTGAATCCCCCAATCCAGCGCAGGTTATCGCCTGATAGTTTACCCTGTACATCCAGTTTCATCCTGAACAATTTCCTGTCGTATTTATAATACATTCTTGTTTTATAATCGGGACTATCGGTATCGATCCAACCTGAATTGACAACAGCATCGTAACCGTTGAAGCCATAAAAATCGTAGGCCTGGTCGGTCAGATAGCTGAGGTCGAATGAGGTTTGCAGTCCTTCGATCAACCTGTCCGAATCGTAATAAAAGCGGTTTATGGCACTCCCTTTTGTAAAACGGGAGACCTCAAAATAAAGTTTATGGTTATAATTCGGGAAACGGCTTCCATCACCATAGTTGTACAGATCGACCAATGCACCGTATTGAAATCCGAGATCGGTATCGAATGTAATCGTTGGGAGGGCCCCAAAATTCCATCCAGATTTGGCGACGGTTTTGTCCTGCGCCGACAAAGTGATTGACAAGGCAATCAACATAATAAAAACCAACGTCTTTCTCATCCTATAAGGCTTTTAATTGTTAATTAATAAATCTTTAGTCTTATTTATTTTTACCTGTAATTATTTCAATAAGTTCGGTATTGGCCGATCCATCACTATTTATTAAGCCAAAATTAGTGCTTTTATAATTCCAGTTTGCCGAGCTGATCCCCATTTCGTTAAAAAGTTCAACCACATCGGCATACCACCTCATACGGTCAGCCGATGGAGCATTTGCCACAATTCCGTACTCGCCACAATAAAGAGGCAAACCAAGTTCCCTGGCTTTGGCAAGAGGTTTAGCAAACATATCGGCTAAAACTTCTTTATTGAATTCACGGCCAACCCACCAACTCACCTGTGGTTTTATATCATCAGGCAGTTGCTCATACTCTTCCTGAGTAAGGATTATGCCCGGATAATGCACAGGCCCTTGAAAATTCCGTATATTTGTCCAGCTGGCAGCAACATGGGTTAACAGAAATGGTTCGTAAAAGTGAAAACTCAACAGGATATACGGATCATTTTCAGGAACTCTCAGTACATCAAATGTTTGGTAACTCTGCCATCGGTTTGAACCGATTACAATAGTCCTGAAAGGTTCGGTTGCGCGTATAGCAGCAGTGGCTTTGGTTAACAATTGGTTCCACTGCTCAGGGTCATCGGCAACAGCCTCATTCATCAATTCATAGGCCACCATCCTATTCGGATAATTTTTCAGCGCTTTTGAAAGATCACGCCATAAATCACAAAATTTCTGCTGTTCTGCCTGATCGGTCCATAGTGGCTTTTCTGTTGCATTAAAATGGTGGGACCTTAAAATATGAAGATCGATAATTACTTTCAGGTTGTGTTTCATACACCAGTCGATGCAACTGGTCATCAATGCAAAGGCATCAACATTACGGTTACCTGATTCATCCCACAATTGTTCTTCATCAACTGGTAACCTGATATGGTCAAATCCATAAGAAGCAATTTTTTCAACATCCGATTCGGTAAAAAATGCTTCCCTTTCCTGCCCCCTTAACCGGCTTTGCGAAAGCCAATGTGCGGCGTTTGTACCAAGCCGTATTTCAAATCGTTCATCAGCAGGTTTGCCAGTGCAGGAAATCAGGGTTACAAACAGGGGCAGAAGTAAATAATTTCTCATATTTCATTAGGTTTAAAACGTAAAAATAAGCTACTTTGCGAAATAATTATGGTGTATCATTATTTTTTTAATTCTAACTTCACCAATAAGTTCGTGATTACTACGGTATTTCGTACCAAAATCAAATACATAAATATCTCATCTAATTGAGATACAGATATTTAAATATTTGTAAAAAAATTGCAGGATGTGAATTGCTAATGTATATTTAGAAATTTTATAAAATGATCGAAAAAATAATTATATTTTTTTGACGGTAAGTGGTTGGATTTAAAAAAAAAATTGATTATATTTGAAACGACATTTCCCTAAAATGTCGTTTGGACGCAATAATAAATTTTTAGAATTTGTAAGATTTTTTTTGTTGAATTAAAATCTGGAAGAAGATGATTGATGCAATACAAAATGATTTTGCTGTTTGGAAAAAGGCAAGTCAGGTTCGCGAATTATGCGAAGAGAGAGAAACAAAACTGAAGCTCGTTAGGAATTTATGGATCGGTGCAATTCTGTTTGCTGTAATTGCCTTAAACGTGGTCAAGTTGTTATTACCGAAAATTTCGTCAACTGAATTCAGTATTTCTGCAATAAGTGGATTAGACCCAATCATTAAATGGTTTGGTGCGGCAATTCTTGTTGCCTTGATTTTAGCAGTAATAGTTTTTTGTATCCGTTACAATTCGGCTGCGAACAAAACTGAACTGGCCAGAAAAAACGAATGGCATTCATTGCTGATGACATACCGTAACTTTTATAAGAAGTGCAGATAGAAGATAGTTTTTGAACAGATTTTTTAGTTCATAGTCCCTTATTTTTGCTTTTTTGAAGATTGGAATTGGTGTGAGACCTTTCCACAAAAAGACCAGCTCTCCGTGACGGACATGCTGGTTTTTTTGTAACAACAGTTTTATTATAAGTGGTCAATCCTCAAAATTTCAGATGCAAACCTGAATGTTTCCTTCCTGACATCATCAACCGAGCCTGAAAAAAGTTCACCGGCAATAACATGATTGGCAGCCTCAGGGAAAGCCATTTCAACCTTCTTTTCATCCGGGGTTTCCAGTTCCGAGAACATTTCGAGTGCGGCATCAATCCTTACAACCTGGTCCTGGTTGTCCGCATCCTTATAATAATAACCAAGAAATACCGGACATGTAATCCGTTTAAACACTTCTTCCTTCATTGTTTTTTCAACCAGTTGCTGTAGATAAACAATTGCTTCGAGACGATATTTACAATTCCAGTACTGGCACTCTTTCGATGAGAAATCTTCGTTCGTAATCCGGTATTTGCTTTTATACACCATACGGGCAATCTGCAATCCCCATGGCTTCGACAATAGAAAGGCTGATGAATTGTTGATTTTCACATTGGGAGAATACAGAATCAGTCCATCGACATATTCGGGAAATTCTGCAGCCAGTTTCAGTGCAAGGGTCCCTCCCGTAGACGTGCCCATAATTACAACACGTTTTCCGATTTTACGTGCAACTATTAAAGCTTCTTTTGCCGATTCCCACAGCGCATCGGGGGTCATATCCAGTAGGGCATCTACAGTATCCATACCATGAGCGGCCAGCCTGGGGAACCATGCATTACAATCAAATTCGCGGGCAAACTCCACATTTACCGGAAATCCTTCGTACCACGATGCCGAAAATCCGTGAAGATAGAGCAAAGACCACTCGGTTCTTTCCCTTAAAGAATCGTTTTGCCAGATAAAACGGGATTCATTGTCAGGTTTCAGTTTAAGGGATTTCTCCCGGTCAAGCAGCGTCGATTCAAGAGAATTCAGGTCGCCTGGCAGTGTTGGCAGATCAGGGCTTAGAACAGGCTTAGGCGCTTCGGGACCCACCAGGTAAACTATGGCAATGACGATAATTATGAACAACAAAGCTTTAATAAACATCTTCATTTGATATCATTTTTTGAAGTCGAAAATTAAACATTTTTAATGGACAATTTACACTGAATAAACATCACTTTTTTATGGTGTTGCCCGAAATGGTTACATTTGTAAAGTGATCAATATTTTTTTTGACATGAAGTGTTTTTTGTTCATAATATTTTTATCGGCATGTTTTCAGCTTGCTTATTCACAGGAATTACCCGTACCGGTCATTCCATTGCCCGATTCGTTGCGAACAAATTACCTTGAAAGGCCGGGAACAATACCCGACGCAATTCTCTTCAACACTCTCCTTCCCCCTTCCCTGACGATGCAATTTTCCGGGTTTCAGGCTCCGGCATTTGATATCAATAATTTCCTGAACAATAGCAAAACCATTGAATACATGACCATATCGGATCCGTTGCAAACTTCATTTCATTTTTTCAATTCGACTTTTTATTTTCCTTATATCTTTTCGGGGACCATTTTTAATCAGGCGGCCTACCAGATCAATGATAAACTGATTTTAGGAGGAAACAGTTTCGGTGTAAATTCCATTTTTTCCCCATCGATTGTACATCCCATGACAAATCAATGGCAAACACGGGGCGCATCTATGTTTATGCAATACAAAGTGAACAGGAATTTCAAAATCGAGACACGAATTACGGTCACAGGTGCCCCCAATTACCCATAACCAGTAAAAATTATGCTCACTGTTTATAAAGCTTCTGCCGGTTCAGGGAAAACTTTCAGGCTGGTAACAGAATACATCAGGTTGTTGCTGCAAAATGAAAGAAGTTACCGGCATATACTTGCCGTAACGTTTACCAATAAAGCCACAGCCGAAATGAAAGAGCGTGTGGTTGAGCAACTGAGCAAGCTTGCCAATAGGGAAAACACCCCATATAAAGATGTACTGATCAAAGAAACCGGATTGCTGGAGGATTCAATGGCAATGAAAGCACAGGCTGCGCTTACAAATATCTTGTTCGATTATAACAGGTTTGCTGTCAGCACCATCGATAAGTTTACCCAAAAAATCATCAAAGGATTTAATCGGGAGGTAGGCATCACCCCTGATTTCCAACTGGAACTCGATAGTGACCTGATTATAGACGAATCTGTTGACCGCATGGTATCAGAGATTGACCAAAACCCGGAATTGAGGAAATGGCTTGAAAGATTCATTGAGGAGAAAATCCGGAACAACCAGAATTTTTCGGTGGAAAAAGATTTGAAAACCCAGGGCATGGAGTTGTTTAAAGAGCATGTTCAGGGAATGCTACCACAACTGACAAAATTTTTCAGCGATCCGGAAATAGCCGGAATTTACCTCCAAATTCTCGACAATTCTATTTTCGGGTTTGAGGCACATCTGAAAAATAAGGCCAATGAGATAAAAAAAATTTATACATTGTTAGGGTATTCATCCGCTGATTTTGCACACAAAAGTGGCGGTGTTGCAGGATTTATTGAAAAGATTGCATCAGGGAATAAACCCGATGAATTTGGGCAGAGAATCCTCGACGCAGCTTCTTCGTCCGATAAATGGGTTACAAAAAATGGGGGGAGAACAGAATTGATTGCGCTTGTTGAAAGTGACTTAAGGCCACGACTAATCGATCTTATTGAATATTTAAGGAGGCAATCAGTAAATTATTACACAGCAAAAGCCATAAAAAAAGAGTGGTTTACACTCTCAGTACTTCTTGATCTGAACTCTGAAATCCTGAAGCTAAACCGCGAAAAAGGAATTCTTCCGATTGCAAGTTCCAATATGTTACTCCGGTCAATTATTGATGGAAACGATACCCCGTTTATTTATGAAAAAACAGGCAACACCTATCATCATTTTATGCTCGACGAGTTTCAGGATACATCGGCAATGCAATGGGAGAACTTTAAACCTTTGATAGGAAACGCTTTGGCCATGGGAGCATCGAACCTTACAGTAGGCGATGTTAAGCAAAGTATTTACCGGTGGCGAAACAGCACCTGGAATATTCTGGCTTCAGAAATATATCGCGATTTTAAGGGATTTCAGCTTAAGACTATCACACTCGATAAAAATTATCGAAGTAACAAGCAGATTGTTGGTTTCAACAATGAATTCTTCAAATCCCTGGTTGAGAAAATGGCCGAAATTGAAACCATCAGGCCTGTAATAGAAATTTACAAACCCATACTGGAAGGTATTTATGCTGATATGGAACAAAAATCAGACAATCAGGATGACGGAGTTGGTTATGTCCGGGTGGAGGTGCTGGGAGGAGAAGATGAAAGTTTCCCTGAGTTGGCTTTACAACGATTGGCGGAACAGGTTAAGCAACTTCAGGATAATGGTTTCAGGGCTTTTGAAATTGCCATACTTGTCCGTAAAAACACTCATGGCGAAGATATTGTGAATTTTTTTCTGGAAATCGCCCAAAAACCCGAAAATATACCCTACAACCTGAAAGTACTCTCGAGTGAATCGCTTTTTCTGCGTTCTTCGCCGGGTGTAAACTTTGTAGTAACAGTAATACGGCATATTCTGAACAAAGAAGAGAAGCTCTTCAAGGCAGTTTTACTTCATCTGTATGAAATAATCTGCCGCGAAAAAGAAGGCGAAACTGAACAACAAACCCAATTAGGGGCCATACCTCAATCGGCATGGTATATTGACACTGACATCGATGTACGTTTCGAAAAGCAGATTAAACCAATTATCGATCAGGTTGAAAAGGAAATCATAATCAGTAGTACTGATGAAATAATAATTCGCATCTGTGGCATTTTTGGTTTGTTTGGGGTAAAATCTGCACTACCCTATCTACAAGCGTTGATTGATAAAACGGCAGAAATCAGAAAACGGATGACGAACGACCTTTCGAATTTTTTAATCTGGTGGGACGAAAAAGGCAACAAAGAGTCGGTAAAGATCAGCGAGGAAATTGATGCAGTGAGGCTTCTGACTGTGCATAAATCAAAAGGGCTTGAATTTAAGGCTGTTTTAGTTCCTTTTGTTAACTGGAAGTTGAATGAAAACAAAAACTTCATTTGGTGCAGTCCCGCAGTACCGCCTTTCAGTCAGGCTCCTTTGGTTCCTTTGAAGCTGGAAAGTATGCTCGAAAAAACAATTTTTGCAGACGAATACTATCGCGAATATTTCAATATAGTTGTAGATAACCTTAACCTGGTTTATGTTGCTTTTACCCGCGCCAAATCAGTATTGATGTTCAACCTGCCTGAAAAAAACAATCGCGACACAATCGGAGCCTACGTATTGAAGACGGTTAACGATCTGGCTCAAAAAGGATTAATCAGCCAGAATGAAAATATATTTGAATCAGGTGTAATACCCCGGCTTTCCCGGGTTGACAATAAAATGCAACAAAAACCTGAATATGTATGGCATTTCTCGCCATTCGGATCACAATTGAAATTGCGTACCGAAAATGTGGAATTCGTTGATTTAACCGAACGAGGAAATACCCGGAAAAACATTGGAAAAACCATTCATTCTATCCTTTCATCCATCGAGACTTCAGCCGATGTTGACAAAGCAATTGGAAAAGCTGAATTAGCCGGGAACCTTCGCCCAATGGAAATGGAAACCGTGAAACAAAACCTTGTTGCTATGATGGGCCACCCGGTCGCAGGCAAATGGTTCGATGGTTCATACAGGATTATGAACGAAAAAACAATACTTGCCCCAGGTGATATTTACCGCCCCGATAGAATTATGGTGGGCAGCAATCAAGCAATAGTGGTCGATTTCAAAACCGGCATTGAAAAACGAGCAAGCCACAAAACCCAGGTGGAGGAATATTGCCGCGCTTTGTCCGGAACCGGAATGGCAAATGTTAAGGGTTACCTTGTGTACCTTCATTACCAGGAAGTGGATGAAGTGCAACCCATGGCTTTTTATTGAGCTGTCTAGTATCATATGCTTAGAGATAAAGTGATCCATTTATAATACATTATAGATTGATATTCGGGAAGCAATTACTATTTTCGCGCTGGAATCGGGCGGATCGGTGATTGATTCAAAGTATTCCTGGAATAAAATCACAATCTTTGGTGTTATGTTACAACGTATTCAAACAGTTTATCTATTTTTTACGGTATTGCTCCTTGCATCGTTATTATGGGTTCCACTGGCCGAAATTTCTTCGGGTGCCGATATTTTAAATTTTAATATAAACGGGATTTACAAGGGAAGCGAAAAAATCTTTAACGGGTTGCCATTGCTCCTGTTTTTGTTGTTAATACTGATCCTGCACCTGTATGTAATTTTCAGTTATAAACATCGTATAAGGCAAATGAGGATCCTCGGTTTCACCATTATCCTTCTAATTGGCTTGTTCGGGCTCTTTTTCTATTTTACCTATTCGGGGCTTAACGGCGCAACTGTGAGTTTTAAAGTTCCCGTAGCTTTCCCGGTTGTGGCTGCAATACTCGACTATCTTGCTATCCGCAATATTGGTAAGGATGAAGCGCTGATCCGCAGCGTCAACCGACTCAGACCGTAATGCAGGCAATAATTTTTTCGGCAGGAATGGGTACGCGGCTAAAACCGCTAACCGACCACCTCCCTAAAGCATTGGTGGATGTTGCCGGTAAGCCCATGCTTCAGTGGAATATTGAAAAACTTCTTGAAGCTGGTTGTTCCCGAATTGTTGTAAATGTGCACCATTTTGCCGAAAAAATCAGAAAATTTCTTGATGAACTGAAAAATTTTGGCATCGAAATCCTGATATCCGACGAAACTGATGAATTGCTCGATACTGGAGGGGGGCTTCTCAAAGCCTGGCCACTCTTCAAGCCTGATGAGCCAATTTTAGCCCATAATGTGGATGTGTTTTCGAACCTCGATATGGGCATTTTAGTTGATTATCATCTTAAAAATAACGCCCTTGCCACCCTGGTAGTGCGAAACAGGGAAACCCAGCGCTACTTGCTGTTCGACGAACAAATGAACCTTGCTGGATGGCAAAACCGTGCAACCGGTGATATCAGAAAAGTCCGGCAAGATATACATTTTCAGGCCAAACCACTTGCATTCAGCGGAATACAGATAATAAACCCTGCAATTTTTTCATTAATCAGTCAATCAGGCAAATTCCCCATTATTGAAACTTACCTGCAATTGGCATCACGCAATAAAATTATTGGTTTTGAAGATTTTTCAACCGTTTGGATGGACATAGGTAAACCGGATCAACTGGCTATTGCCAGGAAAAGGTATGCAGGATAAAACTATTTTAACCCTTTAATCAACCTGTAATTCCTGAATTCAAACAAGCGTATGCCCGTAAGTTTTTCGAACCAGTGCAATAAACGATAACGAAATTTCAGTTTTTTAATGTTCAGGTCCACCTCAATCTGCCAGTTCAAATGGTTGATCCTTCTGTTCATTATCATTGGATGAGTGCCTGTAAACCTCTCAAGCAGATCGTAATTGCATTCATAATCGAATACTGCCTGGTCAATTTTTTTCCGGGATTGAATAGTCGATTCTCCGATATAGTAATTACTGACTTCATCAATTTTTTTCTGCATAAATCGGGGAGACCTTACCCATCCATAATGATAAACGTCGGCATCAACCCGTGCAACCCACAATTTTTTCCCTTTTCTGCGGAAGCCTTGTGCATCACGATGTGAGCGAATAGTTTTATCGTTTCTGATTATGCGTACCTCATTACGGTACCATTTACGCGATACGGCAATATAATCGTAAGTGCCGTAAAAATGACGGTAACCAAACAACAACCCCTCTACCTTTCTTTCAGGCAGAAACCGTTCCATAGCCTTCATTATTTTGCAAAGGTCTTTTTCATGAACTACCTCATCCCCTTGAATGTAAAAACACCAATCATATTCAGATGGGATTGCATCGAAAGCTTTGTTTGTTTCATCGGCATAAACAACACCGCCCTTTTGTAGGTTGGAATCCCAAACTGTGTCAATGATGCTGATCTTTTCCGGATCGATGGTTTCAATAAGGTTACGTGTATCATCGTCCGACTGTCCCAAAGCCACATAAAAGGCATCGCAAACCGGCAGTACCGATTTAATGGCTTCAAATACAGGAAAATCTAATTTTACAGCATTGCGGATAAAAGTGAAGCCGGCAACTTTCATAATTTTTTAGCCTGATTCCGCTTCCGGATAACGGAAATAAAAATTTCGACGCCTGCAATAAAAAAGAAAGTGTATCCCAGCAGTTCAATGCCTTCTTCGGCAGCATTTTTGGCCCACCGGTTATAATCAACTTCGAGAAGGGCTTCCCAGAACTTCGACCGGCCAAAAAGCCTGCTGAAAACAAATGTGATCAGAAAACCTGTCACAAAATAGGGTGAGGAAGGAATTTTAAGGAATTTTTGTGCCGAAGGGAACAGTTTATTTCTATCCCTGTAGATAAACCAGAAAAACAAAATCATCAGTGGTAAAACCAGATAAAACCAGAAAGGTATCTGATTATTGAACTCCCTTATGAACGACATAAAAAAGAAAACCGAAACCAGATTAGAAACAGGTGCAATCTCACTGTTTTTCAGCGATATGAGCAGAAACATCAACCCGCTTAGGAAAAGGAATAATTCCTGCGTGAATTCAGTTGCCGATATTTCACCGAATTTTCCTGTTTGGGTTGGAATTTGAGCATCAAACATAAAAATGGCATTGAGCAGGAACATTATCCCGGTATAAGCGAGTATCCTCAAGCCATAAAGTAAAGTAAACCTGACTGAATCATTCATATTTAGTAATGCATTACGTCTGTCTGATAATTAACTTACTTTTGCTAATGAATGTCTGAAAATAGGGAAAAAAATTCAACCTAATCGTAAATAATTCGCTCAACAGCATGGGCAAAAGCATCTTCCTCGTTTGTAGGCAACAGTTCGAAGCTGTTTTTTAGGGCTTCCGGCGCATTATCGGTAAGAAAAGAGTGTTCGGTAAATTCGAGCAGGTCAATATCATTATAATCGTTGCCAACACCTAATGTTTCGGCGGGCATTATATTTAAGCGGTTGCACAAATGCCATACTCCATTCCCTTTCGACACATCTTTATGGAAAACCTCGAGCCAGATATACCCGGTGTTTAGCGGCGATGATGAGCGGATAACCCTTATTTCGGGACACATATCTTCAATATGACTTTTCATAGCCACGAAACGCTGTTCATTACCCGGGATAACCACCAGAAACTGGCAAACCCCTTGTTCAAGCTGTTGGTTTTCGTGCAACGGAAATGCATGTGAATTATGAAAAGAAAAATACCTCTCAAACTCTTCACAAATTTCACTGCCACGGTGGTACGACAGATAATGGTTTTCAGGGGCAGGCTGGAAGGCATGGAAGTTCAGGTCATTTTCTATGAAATAGCCAATCAGGTTATTAGCAGCCCCGGGAGGGATATTTTGGGTGAAAATATGTTCTTTTTTATTCCAATCGAAAACCCCTGCACCCGATGAATAAACAATATAATCAAAAGGTATTTCACTTCCAATTACTTCGTTTACCTTTCTCAGGTTTCGGCCTGTAGCCACCACCCTGATAATGTTTTTTAAACCAAGTAATTCAAGGGCTTTCAGGTTGCGCTCACTGATCGATTTGTCGTCTTTAAGAAAAGTTCCATCCAAATCGGTTGCTACAAGTTTAATGTTTTTCATAAATATCCTCAATCCAGTAATTGATAACTACTTACCTGCACAGGTACATTAAGCGAAGGTAGAACTTTTTCGAGCAATATGCCTTCAATATGCTGGTGCTTATGTCCGAATGTAGCCCTGACCCCCATCGAAATGAAATGGACGGCTCGGTCGAGTGCAATGGGCAAACTATCGCCCTGAAGCAGAGACCCGACAATAACCGACGAAAAAGAATCGCCCGTTCCTGGATAATTGGCTGGAAGGTAATCGCAGCTTACTTTCCACATGCGTTCATCTCGGCGGTTCCAGGCCAAAACCGAAGTTTTTTGAAGTCCCGAATTTTCGGGAACACTGGTAATAATCACGATCTCAGGCCCCAAATCGCCTAACCTTCGCGCCCACACTTTAACAGTATCGGAGCTGGCACCGGCATTAAATTCTTCGTTCAATAAAAAGGCAGCTTCAGTCAGGTTGGGTGTAATTATGTATGCCTCCTGCACTAATTTACGCATTTCTCCTACCATTTCGGGGCCAAACGCTGAATAGAGTTTTCCGTTGTCGCCCAAAACCGGATCGACCACAATCAGCGGATCTGATCCCTTGAAATCGTGCATAAATTTCCTTACTATATCCACCTGTCTTACTGACCCAAGGTAACCTGAATATATGGCATCGAATTCGAGTTTCAGCCCTTTCCAATGAGCAATCATACTTTCGAGGTGATCGGTAAGGTCAACAAAATGAAATCCCGCAAAGCCACTGTGAGACGATAATACAGCTGTAGGGAGTGGGCACACCTGCACCCCCATATTGGAAAGAATGGGAATTACCACAGAAAGCGAAGCACGGCCATATCCGCTCAAATCGTGTATGGCAGCAACACGTGGTACAAAATGCCTGTTAACCATAATAAAAAAATTTTTGCAAAGATAACGCAAAAACATATCTGAATTCAGGTTAATTTTGCGATAACTTACTCTGGAAGTCAATTAAACATTGTAATGCAATTGACATTATCCATAACTGAAATAAGTTATTCTAGATTGCGGTTTTTGTATTGGTTATAAAACAAATAACATTATGCTGATTAAGATTGCGCTGATATTATCGGTGGTACTCCAGTTTGGCGCGGCCATTATTGCACTTACCCTGGTCAAGCGCACCAAAACCAACGTCGCGTGGTGGCTTATTTCCATAGGTTTTCTGCTGATGGCCTTCCGGCGGCTTTTTGAGGTGCTTACCGTTTTTGAATCAGGCAGCCGGCTTATTACAGGCATGCTCAGCTCCTGGACAGGCGTCCTTATTTCTGTGATCATGCTTACCAGTCTGCTGTTCATTAAACGGATATTTAATATCCAGAAACAGGTAGACGAATTACGCAAGCAGAATGAAGCACGGGTTTTATCAGCCATCATAGAGACCGAAGAAAAAGAAAGGCAGTCCTTTGCAAAGGAGCTCCACGACGGACTGGGGCCACTGCTTTCGTCGGTTAAGATGGCCTTATCGGCGAGAACAAGCAATATCGGTGACAGGGATTTTCACACCATCCGCAATGCAGAAAAACTGATCGATGAGTCTATCAACTCCCTGAAAGAGATTTCCAATAAGCTTAGCCCGCACGTGTTGAACAATTTCGGTCTGATAAAGGCTGTGAAATCGTTTATAGGCAAACTTCCTCTTACAGGACAACCTAGGATTGCCCTGACCGGTAATATCGAAAACCGGCGTTTTCCCTATACTGTTGAAGTCGTCGTATACAGGATCATAACCGAACTTACTGTCAATACCCTGAAACATGCCCAGGCAGGCAACATCTATATCGACCTGATTGCCGATGAACAGATATTGAATGTGAAATACATTGATGACGGCATAGGCTTCAATGCCCAGGATCCAGAAATTGAGCTGAAAGGCATGGGATATTCAAACATCATTTCCAGAATCCGTTCACTGAACGGCACCATTGATTTTTTCTCCAAACCCGGAGAAGGGATGCGGGTAGATATTCGAATAATTGTATAAATAACTTATGGAAAAATTCTCCGTAATTTTGGTCGATGACCACCAGCTCTTCCGGGAAGGACTAAAATTGCTCCTTGGAAGGTTTGATTTTGTAAAAATAATTTCGGAAGCATCGAGTGGTGAGGAGTTCCTCGTCATGATCAGCGAAGAATGTCCGGATATTGCATTCATGGATATCAGCATGCCCGGAATCGGAGGGATTGAAGCTACCCGGCTTGGCTTAAAAGCCTGCCCCTCCCTTAATATTATAGGACTTTCCATGTATGCCGACGAGTTCTACTATACCAAAATGATTGCTGCCGGGGCAAAAGGTTTTGTCCTGAAAAATTCTTCCATAGATGAGATAGAGGCAGCCATACACCACGTTATGCAAGGGAACAACTATTTTTCGCCGGAAATATTAAACTGCCTTGTCAGAAGTATGAACCGCAGGCGGAATGCTTTGCACAACGACGACCTGTCAGAAAGGGAACAGGAAGTCCTTTATCAAATCTGCAAGGGACTGTCGAACCAGGAAATTGCCGACACCCTGCACATCAGTAAACGTACAGTAGACAAGCACCGGGAGAACCTCTTGTCAAAGACTGGCTCTAAGAATACAGTCGGATTAGTTATGTATGCCATCAAAAACAATATAGTGGAGATAGACTGATTAAGTATAAAAACGTACCACTGCGTAGAAAGTCCTAACCTCTCAAATACGCATTTAAGCTGTTTTAAACCCCTTGCTGGCAGAGTAATTTTGGTGTCTAACGAAATATAATCAGATACCTAAATGGCGAAAGGCATTTTGAAGAGGCTCCTCCTGTTAATTATCTCCCTCCATGTACCTGCTCTCCTATCGGCCCAGCTGAGAATAGAAAGTCAATTGCGCAATCGGTTTGAATGGCGTGACGGTTATCAGAAACTGGCAGCTGCCAGATCCACACCGGCAGTGTTAATTTCGCAGCGAACACGCCTCACCCTTTGTTATGAAACCGAATTTCTGAATATCAAAATCGCATCCCAGGATGTGCGTCTATGGGGCGATGACCCCAATATCAGTTCCACAGGTACAGGCGATAATGCAACACTCGGGTTGTTCGAAGGGTATGCCGAAATCAGATTGGGCAGATCAGTATGGTTTTCTGCAGGACGCCAGCAGTTGGTTTACGATAAAGAATGGATTTTTTCAACGCGAAACTGGAACCAGAATGGGATAGCATACGATGCTGCTGTTTTGAAAATGAAGCTTTCAGATTGGAACTTCCATTTAGGTTCAACATGGAATACTTTAAACGAGCGGGGATCCGACAACTTTTATCCTGCCAACCGCATAAAATCTATTCACTACCTGTGGCTGAACAATAAAATTGTACCTTCTTTCAATTTTTCGTTATTACATGTTGCCAGCGGGGTTACCAAAAGCGACGACGAAAACAAACTCTATTTCAGGCAGACATCAGGAGTATTTGCCGAATTTAAGAAAGGGGATTTTTCGGTATGGAGCAATCTTTATTACCAATACGGCAAAAACCAGACAGGCAAAAACGTGAATGCTTTTCTGGCCGACTACGACGCTTCATACCGTTTGGGAACCTCGATAATCGGGAACGGACTATCTATACTTTCGGGGAACAACCAGGTTGGTACCGCACAAACCAATGACCGGCTTTTTGATATGCTATATGGGGTCAGGCACAGATATTTTGGAAATCTCGACTATTTCAGGACCTTTTCATCCCATACGCTCCAGGGCGGATTGGCCAATTTTTATTTATATATTGATATTGATGTTACAAAGAAATGGAACATCAGAAATACCTGTCACTATTTCAGGCTTGACCAGGTTAATCCGTTGACTCCAGCTAACAAAAACCTCGGGTTCGAAAACGATTTGATTGTTAAATATAAATTCAACTCATGGGGTACTCTCGAAAGTGGGTTTTTATTTATGCTTCCCACCGAGTCCCTGAAAACCATTCAAAATGTGCCTGACGCAAAATTCTCCAATTTCACCTATTTCCAGTTAACCATCCTTCCCACCCTGTACAAAAACTGATTTATGAACAATAACTCTTAAATAAAAATTATGAAACGGGTTTTAACTTTTTGTTTGCTAACTACTATCCTCCTAATTAACGGATGTGTGTCCCAAAAGAAAAAAGACCGTACCATAAACCTTTCGGGCGCATTTGCCTTATACCCCCTTGCTGTAAAATGGTCGGAAGAATATAATAAGGAACATCCCGAAATCCGCTTCAACATAACAGGCGGGGGAGCCGGAAAGGGGTTGGCCGATGCCCTGTCGGGAGTTGTTGACCTGGGAATGTTTTCGCGTGAAATATCGCAGGAAGAAAAAGATAAAGGAACCTGGTGGGTAGGGCTTACTATCGATGCTGTGATCCCTTCCGTAAGCCAGCAAAATCCCTATCTCGATGTAATTAAAAAAAGAGGGCTGACCCGCGATGAATTTAAGGCAATTTACATAGATGGGACTATTAATAACTGGGGAGAGTTGCTTTCCATTGATGATGGAAAGGAAATGGTGGTTTACACCCGCTCAGATGCTTGTGGAGCTGCTGAAACCTTTGCCAAATACATGGGTGGGAAACAGGAAGATTTACTTGGCATAGGCATTTTTGGCGACCCCGGCCTTGCTGAAGCCGTAGTGAAAGACCCATTGGGAATCGGATTCAACAACACCATTTATGTATATGATGTTACAACCGGAAAAAAACGCCCGGGAGCTGAGGTTATCCCCATCGACATCAACAGTAACGGACGAATTGACCCTGAAGAGGATTTTTATGAAACCTTTGATGGGGTTTTAAACGCTATTGCAACAGGAGTTTATCCATCGCCTCCTGCACGTGAACTCTATTTCGTGGCTAATGGGAAACCCCAGAAACAGGCTACCATCGACTTTATCAGGTGGACCCTTACCAAAGGTCAGAAGATTGTTACCGAAGCCGGTTATGTACCCATCGATCAGGAAAAAATTGACCACTATCTCGAAAAACTGAAATAATAAAAAGTGATAGATGTTGAAACGGTATTTACTAGATAAAACCATAGGGGCATGGATGATTTTCTCCTTGTCACTGATTCTGCTCATGCCGCTAATAATGGCTGTGGGGTTATATCTGAAAGCTTCACCGATTTTCGAAAATCAGTCACTCTGGCAACTGATAACCGGTTCTGACTGGTCGCCATCACGTGGTAATTTCGGGTTCTGGCCATTTATTTCCAGTTCATTGTATGTAACCATCCTGTCGTTCATCTTAGCAGTTCCGGTTTGTTTGTTTGCCGGTATTTACCTCACACAATTTGCTTCATCGCACCTGGTCAGGGTAATGCACCCTGTTATCGACATTCTGGCAGGGCTTCCATCCGTTATCTATGGAGTATGGGGAATCCTGATAATAGTACCGTTTATTTCAAAAATATTGGCCCCGGTTTTCAATGTAACCTCATCAGGTTATTCAATATTTGCCGGAGGTATTGTCTTGGCCATTATGTGCATTCCCTATATGCTCAATATGCTTATTGAGGTTTTCAACACCGTACCCGTAGGGATGAAGGAAGCATCGCTCTCCCTTGGATCAACTTACTGGGAGGCTGTAAAGTATGTGGTTATCCGCAAAAGTTTCCCGGGAATTATCTCAGCTTATGGGTTGGGCATAGCCAAAGCTTTTGGCGAAACCATTGCAGTAATGATGGTAGTCGGGAACCGGATTCATGTAAAGGTCAATCCATTTGAAGCCGGGTACCCTCTGCCTGCCCTGATTGCCAACAATTACGGCGAAATGCTCTCCATCCCGATGTACGATGCTGCCCTGATGTTTGCAGCACTGCTCCTGCTGGTGATCATCCTGGTCATCAACCTTGTTTTCAGGTATTTTATATATAAAGCCACGCTCAAATGATAAAGGGACTGATTAAGAGAAAAAAGATTGAAGAAACGGTATTCATGGTTTTGCTGAGAGCTTCAACCTACTCATTGATTGCCATTCTTGCTTTTATCATTTTGGTCATTTTTGTTAAAGGTTTTGGGGCGCTTAATTTCGATATGATATTCAAAACCCCGAAAGGTGGCTTCTATTATGGTGGTGAAGGTGGTGTTCTGAATGCCATTTTAGGTTCGTTGTTCATTGCAGTTGGTGCATCTTTGATTGCCATAATAATCGGCGCCCCTGCCGCACTCTATATCAACATGCAGTTGATAAGACACCGGCGCACCCAGAATGTAATCAGGTATTTCCTTGATACACTTTGGGGTATCCCATCCATTGTTTATGGAGCTTTTGGGTTTACCCTGATGCTATTTCTGGGGATGAACGCTTCGTTGCTTGCCGGAATAATTGTAGTGGCTTTGCTTATTACTCCCATAGTGGTGCGTACCTTCGATGAAGTTTTGTCAACTGTACCGATCGGATTGCACGAGGCATCGCTGGCACTTGGTTCTACCAATACCGAAATGGCTTTCAAGGTTCTTTTCAAACAGGGCTTCTCCGGTTTTATCACAGCGACACTGCTTGGTTTCGGCAGGGGAATTGGCGATGCAGCTTCGGTGCTTTTCACCGCAGGATATACCGACCTGATACCAACAGCCCTCGACGAACCTGCAGCTACCCTGCCGCTTGCCATATTCTTCCAGTTAGGCTCACCCATTCCTGAAGTAAGGGAAAGGGCTTTTGCTGCAGCTGCAATACTTACGGTTATCATCCTGCTCATTAGCCTATCGGTAAGGTTTCTCTCACAAAGGTTTTCGAAATCGAATATCAAATAAATCAACATTGTATTATCCTTTCTTAAATTATACCGTATGCTACCTTTTTTATTACCAACCGATGAAAGTGTGAAGTCTCATCTCACAGGGGACCTTGACTTACGGGACAACGGGGGGCAACCTGTGGTAAGGGTGAAAAACCTGAATGTATATGCCGGCGATCATCATATCCTGAAAAACATCCATCTGGATATACCAAAAAATAAGATTACCGTATTGTTAGGTCCATCGGGCTGTGGAAAAACCACCCTTTTGAAATGTATGAACAAACTTACTGATTTGCACAAGGAATTAAAAGTTTCGGGCAGCATATTTATCGGTGATGATGATATCCTTAATTCACAGGGATATATTCCTGAAATAAGGCAACGAATGGGACTTTTATCACAGCGTCCGTTCCCGCTCCCCATGTCGATATACAAAAATGTATCGTATGGAATCAAACTGAAAGGTGTAAAAAACAAAAAACTGATCGCCCACAACGTGGAGAAATATCTACGTGAAGTCGGACTATGGGAAGAAGTAAAAGACCGTTTAAACCTGCCGGCAACCAGTCTTTCCATCGGGCAGCAGCAGCGTCTTTGCCTTGCTCGGGGACTCGCCGTAAAGCCCCATATTATCCTTGCAGATGAGCCTACCTCTGCTCTCGATCCAATTTCCAGCAAAATAATTGAGAACCTGTTCAGGGAATTAAAAAAGAACTATACCATTATTCTTGTTACCCATGTGCTCCGGCTAGCAGTCAGGCTGGCCGACAATGTGGTTTTTATGTATTATGGAGAAATTATTGAGCAGGGGCCTCCTGCTAAATTATTCAACGAACCGGAAACAGAAAAACTTAAGAAATACATTTATGAAGGGAATTAAGCTGAATAAGGAATGATTTTGAAGCGCTGCTGCCAATTCCAGAAAATGCACATGGAGCATAATTCGTACAATACATAATAATTTTTTGTTGTTTATATACCTGCCAAATTCCGAAATTGCACAATTCTACTTTAATACATTTAAAATATTGAATAATAATTATTTATGTCTCTAAGTCGCTTTCGATGCCGTTCCTGAAAAGCTGCAAGCATTCTATCTTCAGTCATCTCTTTGTAAAACTTAAATACTAAAAAATCCATAATGTTTCTTGTTGACAAGATGGGGATATCATCCTTTGATAGCAGTTTCTCTTTTACTCAACTTGCACTTTCTAACCTTTATTTTTCTGATTATCAAATTAAAATGTTTTTTCAGATTGCTTTTCGGGTAACACGGATTTTCGGGTCCAGGGTTGATATTTGTACCCCAAGGCATCATAAATTTCGCATGCTTTGGTTTCGGGTTTGCTGCATTTGCAGATGTATATTTTCTGGTCGTTTTTGTTTTGCATGGTAACTGTTGCCGATTTTTGTATGTTCATTTTCCTGGCGATTTGTGACCAGTTGTGGTGCACCCCTTTTGCATTTAAACGTTAGCGTATGGTACTCACCAATTGATATGCCAACATGGCAAGGAACAGGTGTGCCATATTGTTTCCACCGGTTTTATGGAAAACCGGGCGCATTTCAAGATCGGGTATCAGGATACGGAACGAGGCCTCAATTTCGCGGATGGTATTGTATATTTCCCAGAACTTTTCTTCGTCGATTTCTTTTCTGAAGTTCTCAGGGCATATACCCCCTTCTCCTTTGCGGGAAGCAGGGATTACCCTAATACCAGGCCATACTTGTTGCCTTTTTCCCATCATGTTCAACCAGTATGTCGAAAAACCCGTGTGTACCGCGGTATTTCTCTTTCAGCCTCCCGATGCGTTCCCAACTTTTTCTATCACTTTTGTACCCCCTTCTTTTGTATCCCTTTCATAATTTAATCCAGGCTGGTTTCAAAATGGGATGTGAAGTTTTCGTGAATTGAGAGTTCCTTTTGTGCCTTTCGCTCGCTACGCACATAAAGCAGGCATCATCAGAAGCCCTTAGCACACATAAGCCGGAAAAGGAATATTATTTCGGTCCCATTCAGAAGTGTACTGTATTAATTGGATATTGCATAAAGAATGTTCAAAAATTTCCATAACTGAATTTACATTCAAATTTAATGAAAAAATCCAATTTAAATAATGGGTTAATTATCTGATTTTAAATAAGATTGTATTAAATGACCATATTTTTTAGAGACCTATTTTATTAAATTTCCGTATGAATTACAATCTGAAAATTCCGATTTTCAGATTATCTGAATATTTTTTAACACAAATTGTCAGAATTATCAGATATTGAATATTTTTACAGATTGTATGAGCTATGGACGCTTTCCAAATTGATCTTTTATGAACCGGAATAATAATAATAGCACAAAATGAAACGCGGTCGGGAAGAAGATAAAGATGGGCACCCTGAAAGTTACCAAAACAAAATAAAACAAACCCATCCACCTTTTGGAATTCAGTTGGTATGGCAAAAAGATATATCGGGCAGATATATCTGGTGCAATGATGTTTTTGCCCATTCGGTCGGTAAGGATGTTAGTGAAATTCCCGGCCTTACTGACTCCGACCTGTATCCCAACAATATAGCCGAACAGTACAAAAATGAAGACCAACAGGTTATCGAAAGCGGATGTGAATTAAGTTTCAGGGAAGAATGTAACCAGGAACATTCCAAAACCTATTGGCAAACCCATAAATTTCCGGTAAGGGATAATCAAGGCACAATAACGGGAACATTTGGCGAATCGGTTGAGGTTACTGAAATTATGAATGACATCGTTAAGCGCATTGAGGCCGAAACCCAGGTTATTGAATATAAAAAACAACTGAACCGTATTGTCAACAATTTGCCAGGATTTGTATATCATTGTCTCAACGACCGCAACTGGACCATGTTATTCCTGAGCCATCGGTTTACCGAAATAACCGGATATGAAACTGAAGAGGTCTTGAACAACAAAATATGCACATTTAATGACCTGATTCATCCCGATGACAGGGAACTATTATTTTCTATATGGGAAAAATCATTGCGTAACAATTGCGAATTTGAGGAAGAATACCGTATTATCACAAAATCCGACCAGGTCAAATGGGTGTGGGAACGTGGAAAAGGAATCCGGAATGAGGCCGGTGAATTGTTGTATATCGACGGGATAATTATGGATATAACCCAAAAGAAGGAAGCCATTGAAAAGCAAAAGGAATTCCAAAACCGGTTCAAACGAATAACTGAAAATGCCGATGACATTATTTTCCGTTTTGAACTTTATCCGAAACCTCATTTGACTTACATCAATCCCGCTGTTGAACGTTTAACCGGATTCACTGTTGAAGAGTGCCTGGCAAATTATAACATTATTTTTTCAAACCTGCATAAAGATGAACGACCATTTATGCAAAAGATAACTGAACAACTTGATCTTCCAAATAAACCATTTGCATTGAGGTGGCAACACAAAAAAGGAAATTGGCTTTGGATGGAAACAAAAGTAGCCCCGATATTTGATCAGGATAACAAGTTAATTGCAGTTGAAGGTATTACAAGGGATATTACTGAAAAAAAAATTATCAACGACCAGATTGCATCCGAAAGGATTTTGCTCAGGACCATTATTGATGCAGTTCCCGATACGCTTTACGTTAAGGATATTGAGGGTCGGAAAATTCTGGCCAACAAAGCCGAAATGAAAATCCTGAATGTCAATTCAATTGAAGAATATTATGGAAAGCCCGATACAGAATTTTATTCAAAAGATGCTGGTGAAAAATACTGGGCCGATGACCAGGAAGTATTAAAAAACCGAAAACCAAAACTCAATATTGAAGAAAAGGTGATTGATAAATACGGCAATACTTATTGGCTTCTAACCAGTAAAGTTCCCTTCTATGACAAGGATGGGAACCTTGCAGGCATTGTAGGTATTGGCAGGGATTTCAGTGTGAGGAAAAGTCTTCAGGATGAATTGGATAAGTACCGGAACCACCTCGAAGAACTGGTAAAAGAACGAACGGCTGAATTGGAGGAAAAAAACAAAGAATTACAAAGATTAAATGATTTATTTGTTGGCAGGGAATTCCGGATCAAGGATTTAAAAGATAAAATAAAAGAATTGCAGTCGGAGTTGGGACGGAACAAAATATCTTGAACAGGGTTTGAGTTTGAGACCAATATTATTCCAAACGATTGAAAAAGGTTAAGCCAAACGATTACAAAAATAAAGAATTGGAAAACAACCTGAAAAAACTTGAGCGCATAAATGATTTGTTTGTTGAACGAGTATTCAGGATAAAAGAACTGAAAGACTACATTTCTGATCTTGAAAAAAGGTTAAAAACCTAAAAACCAAATTTGAAGTTGCTACTGAAAAAGAAAAGTATTTTATCTTTGCGAAAATAAATTTTATTCATTCTGGCTAATTTTCGTGGATGAAACATTGAAAAACATTATACTATGAAGGATTATAACAACACTGAAATACTAATTGTTGAAGATAACCCTCATGATGCAGAACTTTTTATCAGAGCGCTAAAAAAGAAAAACCTGGCAAACAATATTTATGTTGCAGTCAATGGAGAAGAAGCCCATTCGTTTATATTTTCAAAGGGTGAATTTGTAAATCGCAGAAACAGCAAATCACTGAAGGTTGTATTCCTTGACCTGAAACTTCCCAAAATCTCGGGGCTCCAAGTACTCAAAGAAATTAAAAACAACCAGGGAACTGCCCAGACTCCTGTCGTGGTGGTAAGTTCTTCGGCCGAATATACCGATATTAAAAAAGCTTATGACCTTGGAGCCAATGGCTATGTAGTTAAGCCACTCGATTTCAACGATTTTCAGACTACCATGAGCGCTGCTGGTTTTTATTGGATTGGGGTTAACGAACCCCCTATGTAATGAATTTTCAACTGAATAATCTCAATCATTGAGCTTCAATATAAATGATCCATGTAAGTCCCTGCTGAATGTTATGATTACAAGAGAATACAATTGGAACTTGAAAATATAGGCAGAACCTTGAAAAAACAATACATTTCGCACATATGAACATAAAGAGAAAAACCTGGAAATTGAAATGATCGACAATTTATTTATTGGACAAGAATTCCGTATACAGGAATGGAAACAAAAAATTAGACTCCTCGAAAAACATATTGCAGAACCCGAAGGAAAATAATAAATTTACACCCTGTTACAAAATCCTGATGAAACCATGCATATCAATATCTACGTTTTAACAGTCCTGTTTTCGGCACTTATAATGACAGGCCTTGCTTTTTGGTCCTTGCGTTTCAGGTCGGTACCGGGCATACGTTCCTTTTCAATGTTAAATTTGTCGGGAGCGATATATGCTTTTTTTTATGCCTTCGAGGTTTCTTCCGATACCATAAACAGCATGTGGTTCTTTTTCAGGCTCGAGTATTTTGGGATTTCCTTCTTTTCAGCATTTTTCCTATTGTTTGCCTTACGGTTTTCGGGCGAAGTTGAAAAAATCAGTAAAAATGGGTTGATTACCATATTTGTCATTCCGGTACTAACCTTGATTTCGGTTTTCACAAACGGTCGTCATGGCCTTTTTCTTACAGTTAAGGGAATCAGTACAACCGGCCCTTACCCTGCCTTTGTTTTCGAGCCAGGAATAGGGTATTGGATATTTCAGGTTTTCAATATCATATGTATCCTCATCAGTCTTGGTGTTTTTATCCGGATGTTATGGATGGCCGCTCCTGCATACCGGAAACAGTATATTATCCTTGTGGCCAGTATTGCTATACCATTTCCGGTTTATATACTATACCTGGTTGGGGCATTTCCCATAGGGCTCGACCCCCTGCCCTATTCCTATGCAGTTGGAGGACTGATCATTGCTTTCGGACTTACCCGGTTTGGTTTGTTCCGTAATTTTCCGGTGGCCAGGAATCTTCTTTTTGATCATATTCCCGACCCGGTAATTGTTTTCGATGCCAACTTGCTTGTAATAGACTGTAACCATGCTGCAAGGAAACTTTTTGGCATTTCATCCAAATCGTTTGGTAAGCCTGCTTTGGAAATTTTCACCAAATTTCCTGAGGTTTCCGGTTACATACAAAAAAAGGACTCTCCGGCTAAAACCGAACTTACTTTCGATTTGCATGGCAATCCCTTGTATTACTATGTATATCAGGTACCTATACAGGGAATTAAGCAAAACAACCATGGATTTATGGTAATAATGCAGGATATTACCAGCCAGAGGGAGGCCGAAATCCTTAAAAGCGAAACCGAAGCCAAATTCAGGTTGATTGTAGAAAATGCCCCGCTCGGTATTTTCTATTTCGACGAATTAGGAATTATTCAGCATTGCAACGAACATTTTGCCGGAATTTTAGGAACTGAAAAAGAGAAAATAATTGGTCTTGGGCTTTTATCAATTCCCAATGATAAAGTCAGAAATACAGCTGCCAATGTGATGGCAGGAAAAAAAACCTTTTATGAAGGGGAATACCAATCGTTAATAACCGGAAAACATACCCATTTAAAGGTAGTTGCTATTCCCGTTTTGAATGAAAAAAAGGAAATGATTGGGGGTTTTGCTATTGTCGAGGATATTACCGAAGCACAGCAAGACAGGGAAAAAATCCACTCCAAAAGCAAAGAATTGATCCGGTTGAATGCAGAAAAGGACAGACTCTTTTCAATAATCGCCCACGACTTGAAAAGTCCGTTTTTCACGCTGATGGGGCTATCGGATATCCTTTCTGATATTTCAAAATCGACCCATAATCCGGAGATTATTTCCCTTACTGAAGATATTAAAACCTCGACGCATGCACTGAATACCCTTCTGGACAACCTTCTCGAATGGACAAGATTGAAAAGGGGACTTATACAAGTTGAAAATGAGAATTTTTCCCCTTATAACCTAGCCAATGATATTGCAGCACTTTTTGAAGGACATATAAAAACTAAAAAACTCTTTTTCGATAACCAGATACCTGAAAACCTCATCCTGAACAAGGATAGAAAGATGGTTTCGGCTATATTCAGAAACCTGATATCCAATGCCATAAAATATACTAATGAGGATGGATTCATCCAAATTAAAGGTCAAACTACCGCAAATAATGAATATAAATTTTCAGTGACCGACAATGGTGTAGGAATATCGCCTGCCAATCTGATTAAACTTTTCAAAATCGACCAGAAAATCGGTACCCCGGGAACCAACGGCGAACCAAGTTCCGGATTTGGATTGCTGCTTTGCCTCGAATTTGCGGAGCAGCTCGAAGGGTATATTACTGCTGAAAGCGAAGAAGGTATAGGTAGTACTTTTTCTCTTCACATACCCAGCCCTGCAAGCTAAAGTTTCCATCTCCTAAAAACAACTTTCTTCTTTTTTCCCGAACTTTGTGTAACCTATTTTGGACTAAAGCGTCATAGGTTTGAAAGCAAATAATGGAAGAAAATAAAATAATAGAAATGGTTCAGGAAGGCAATACCAATGCCTTCTCGTTCCTGGTGAACAAATACCAGGATATCGTTTTTTCCATTGCATTTAAAATTTTGAAAAACAGGGAGGAAGCTGAGGAAATGGCTCAGGAGGCTTTTATCAAAGCTTATCGTTCCATACATTCGTTTCAGGGTAAAGCCAAATTTTCCACATGGTTGTACAGTATCACTTACAATACCTGTATCACATCTACAAGAAAAAAAAAGCTGACAACCACTCAAATTGACAACTTGCCAGTCAGTTATGATGAAACAGATGATCCGTTCGACGATTTTCCGGAAGAGAGGAAAGCCTGCTATCTGGAAATTGCTTTGAAGCAGCTACCCATAGAAGAATATACCCTGATTGTGCTGTACTATTATGAAAATCAAAGCATTGAAGAACTCAGCCAGATTACAGGGCTTACCGACAGTAATGCAAAGGTCAGGTTATTCAGGGCAAGGAAGAAGTTATACGCCATTATGAGTGAATTGATGAAAAAAGAAATATATTCGTGATATGAATGCTACCGATAACGATAGAGAATTGCAAAGATTGATGAAAGGAATCGATCTTGAAAAACCGGGCGCTGGTTTTTCGACCAGGGTGATGGATGCAGTCCTCGCCGAAGCTGCAAAAAAACAGGCTTACCGCACAGAGCCGATTTTGGGTTTAAAATTCTGGATTTTTGTTGGGTTGTTCATAGCACTTGCAGCAGCCCTATTCCTTTTAGGTGGTTCAGAATCAACTTCATCGGTTGAATTAAACCCGGGAATACTTGAAAAGTTTCCGGCACCCGATTTAACTCCTGTTAAAAGTGGTTTATCGAATTTGTGGAAAGCTGTTTCGGGGCTACCAATTACACTTGCAGCAATTACCACAGCCACTACCCTTCTTATCCTGGCCGATAAATATTTTAGTTCGAAACAATCGTTACACTTCGGATAAATGTATTAAAAACACTCTTCCATTTCAAGAAATTTGGAAACGTACTCGTTTACACCCTTTTCCAGCTCAACAAATGGTTTAGAATATCCTATTTCGCGCAGTTTCTGTATATCGGCTTCGGTAAAATATTGGTATCGGTTCCTGAGTTCGTAAGGTGTATCAACAAAATTGATTTCCGGATTCATTTTAAGGCTTTCGAAAACTGCCCGGCTTAAGTCAAGGTATGACCTGGCTCTTCCTGTGCCGACATTATAGATGCCCGGATAATTCTGGTTCTCCATAAAAAAAAGCATTACTTCGGCAATATCGTCCACAAAAATAAAATCCCTTTTTTGTTCACCATCCCTTACATCTTCGCGGTGTGAACGGAAAAGCTTCATTCCACCGGTTTGCCGTATGGTTTGGTAAGCATGAAGAACAACTGAGGCCATACGCCCTTTATGGTATTCATTGGGCCCATATACATTGAAAAATTTGAGTCCCGCCCAAAACTGGGGTGATTTTTTCTGCCTAAGTACCCAAACATCCAAATCATGTTTCGACCATGCATAAAGATTAAGTGGTTTGAGCCGGTCAATCTGTTGATGTGAATCCGAA
Source organism: Bacteroidales bacterium (assembly GCA_037447215.1). Lineage (GTDB taxonomy): Bacteria > Bacteroidota > Bacteroidia > Bacteroidales > Prolixibacteraceae > UBA1413. The sequence continues at coordinate 29,136 of JBBIHB010000014.1, read as the reverse complement.
AATCCATTTTCACCATTTCCATAAGTAGCTGCCGATGAAGCATAAACCATCGGAACATTTGAATCGGCACAGAATTTCCAAAGGTTCTGCGAATAGATGAGATTAAGTTCTTTATAACTCTCGGGCTCCTGTCCCACAGTATCGGTACGTGCCCCAAGGTGGAACACCATATCTATTTTGCCTTTGTTTTTTGCCGACCACCCAAAAAACTCATCCCTGTCGATAAGGTGGGCGTACTCTTTGCCCTGAAGGTTTTTATCCTTCAGGTGATCATCGTAGCGATCAACAAGTACCAGATTTCTGAATCCGGAACGATTTAGTTTTCCTATAAAATAGCTGCCGATAAATCCGGCTGCACCTGTAACAACGATCATTATAAAAAAAGTTAGGTCCAGCAATAAAAAGCTTTTGTTTTCCGAACATAGACTATACAGGTACATTAACTTTTTACCGCTGCTAATATTGTTTTATACACAATATATTTATGAACATTTTAACACTGGTCAGGTTACACAATCCCAATAAAAAAAGCCTGTTAATATGTCCTGTTTTATGCTGTTAATTATGCAACCTGACGGCAAAAATAATAATTTCAACGGTGCACGTCCCCAATTTTCGAAAGGATTTCGATTAAAGTATTTTTAAGGTTATCAAGTGCAAGAGGTATATCCCATAATGCTTCATCGCGGGGAGCCACATAGTTGGATATTGCCCTGATCTGCAAACAGGGAACACCAAACCACCTGCAAACATAAAAAACAGCAGCCCCTTCCATGGTTTCGACCTGTGCAGTAAAGCGGGCTTTAAGCCTGTTAATTGATCCTCGATGACCATGGCTTATATTGGTGGTTATCCCCTTTACACGTGGCAATTGTATAGGGATCGGCAGTTTGTCGGCCTTCAATAAACGATTCTCGAAAGGAAATTCGTCCGATTGTAAATAACCGATGTCGAACAGTGTATGAAATTCATTTTCCTCTTCAATTCCCAGATCAGCAAATTCTTCTTCGGTCACATTAACAACATCACCAATCCTGAGTTCGCCGTTGAGACTACCGGCTATCCCGGTGTTGATGGCCAATCTGTAATTTTGCTGGTTCAATACCTGAGTCAGGTGATAAGTCGTAAATGTGGTTCCCATTCCTGTAATAAGCAAATCGAACTCAACACAATTCAATCGGTATGTTTTTAGGTTGTCTGCCAATGCATCCACAAACCAGCACTCGTTCAGGAGCATTTTTACCTCCATCCGTGTTGCTGAAACCAATAAGACCTTTGTGTTTTCCATCCCTTTTCCTTCATTATATGAACATTTACTGCTTATTCATACTCTTTTTCTGAAAAAAGGTTAATCTTTGTACCCAAATTATTATATCATCCATCATGGAATTTTCACTCTACAACGACGAAAGCAGTTACCGGAAAATTGAAAAATACAATACCGAAACCACAGATCAACTTGCCACGCATTACAGGAAGATATTAGGTTTGCTTGGCGAAGATAATGAAAGGGAAGGATTGCTGAAAACCCCGCAGAGAGTGGCAAAAGCAATGCAGTTTTTATTGCAGGGTTACCATATTGATCCGGTAAAGATTCTGGAATCGGCTATGTTCAGGGAGGAATACCGTCAGATGGTTATTGTAAAGGATATTGAAATTTTTTCGATGTGCGAACATCATTTACTACCTTTTATCGGAAAGGCCCACGTTGGCTACATTCCCAATGGCTACATTACCGGGTTAAGCAAAATTGCAAGGATTGTGGACGTTTTTGCCCGGAGGTTGCAGGTACAGGAACGGCTTACCTCGCAAATCAAGGAATGCATCCACAACACCTTAAAACCATTGGGGGTGGCGGTTGTCATCGAAGCCCAGCACCTGTGCATGCAGATGCGTGGCATTCAGAAACAACATTCGATCACAACAACATCCGATTTTACGGGCGCTTTCGAAAGGGTTGCAACACGTGAAGAGTTTATAAAACTAATCGGAACCAAATTATCTTAAAACAGCAAGCATACCGGCGTGGGTAAACTTATTTCATTACCGGTAAAAACCGGTATTCCTTCGAGCAGCTCAAATACTGCAATATTATTGCTTCGCTGATTGGCAACCAGAATAAATTTCCCTGATGGATGTATAACAAAATTACGTGGCCAGTCGCCCTCTACATGCACAGTGGTGTTAAATATCAAGGTACCAACGGCATTCCTGTTGAACACGGCAATAGATTGATGCCCTCTGTTTGAAACATAAATAAACTTTTCGTCGGGCGAGAGGTGGATGTCGGCACAAAAGCTTGAACCTTTAAAGGTTGATGGTAACGTTGAAAGGGTCTGTTTTACACTATGTTGTCCGTTCGTTTTTTCGATTACTGAAACCGTTGAGTTTAGCTCATTGGCCACAAAGCAGTATTTTTCATCATTAGTAAAAATGAAGTGGCGGGGCCCCGATCCGGGAGGCAAATCAATAAAAGGCTGACTGGCAGGTGTAAGAATTCCTGAAGTTTTATCAAGTACATAAATCAACAATTGATCGGTACCCAGGTCGGCAGCAAAAAGAAAGTTTCCATCTTTGGAAAATTTCACGGAGTGCGCATAAGGAGCCCGCTGACGGGTGGGATGCGGCCCCGATCCACGGTGCTTTATCAGGCTCGATGATGGACCGATACTGCCATCTGCATTAACCGGATAAAGTGCCACTGATCCCCCACCGTAGTTGGCAATGGCCACCCATTTCCCATCGGGCGATACTGTCACATGGCAAGGGTCGTTTCCCTGTGACGATTGTTTGTTCAGGAATTCAAGGTTCCCTGAAGCATTTATTGCATAAGCAAGTACCGAACCACCCGAAGGATCAACCGCCGAAGGAGCACGCGAAACAACGTACAAAAAACGGCCATCGGGCGATTTGGCCAGGAAATTTGGATTGTCAACGGCCTTAAATAATTTTTCCCGGGTAATCACTCCTGTTGATGGGTTAAAACTACATTGATAAATTCCTTCAGCTCCTTCTGAAGTAAAAGTCCCCACCCATATCCGTTCAATTTCAGCACTTTGTGCCATTAGCTGATAAAACAATATCAACCCCAAAGCCTGAATTAAAATTCTCTTTATCATATTGACCATCCAAATGGTTATTAAATTAAAAAAATGCTTTACGAATTTAACCTTTATTGGCTGATTTACGTTATAATCACATAAAATTCAGACATCAGAACATAAATAAGTATGAAAAAATCTTTGTTTGCTGCTATTCTGTTATTAACGATGGTTACCTTACCGGCACTCGCGCAGAAACTGATAAAAGCATGGGAAACCAAACCTGTTTTGAAAACTGTTGAATCGGTGATTTATTCCGAAGCTACCGATCTAATTTATGCATCGTGCATAAACGGAAATCCATCGGAAAAAGATGGCAAAGGGTATATAGCTGTTGTTACCCTGAATGGCGAAATCAAACATCAGGAATGGGCAAAAGGACTGAATGCACCAAAAGGATTGGGAATATTTGAAGGAAAGCTCTATGTTGCCGACATTGATCAACTGGTTGAGATTGACATAAAAACCGGAAAAATTCTGAAAAGCTACCCGGCACCGGGAGCTCAGTTTTTAAACGACGTAACCGTTTGCCCCAATGGGCATGTTTATGTTTCGGATATGATGACTAAAAAGATCCATATTCTGAAGGATGGTGTTTTTTCCGTCTGGTTTCAATCGGAATTATTTAACCGCCCCAACGGATTATATACAGAAAACGGGAAACTTTTTGTGGGCGATCATAAAATTTTCTCCATTGACTTAAATTCGAAAGAAATGAATGTAGTCGTTGATGATGCCGGTGGAGTTGACGGATTGGAAAAAACACATGAAGGGGATTTTATTTATTCGCATTGGGCAGGAAGGGTTTTCCTCTTTAAAAACAATCAAATAATTAAACTGCTCGACACCTCGGAACAAAACATCAATTCCGCCGACATTGATTATGGTATAAATCCACAATTGCTCCTTGTTCCCACATTTTTCGACAACCGTGTAGTGGCCTATAAAATCCAACAATAAAAAACAACATGGAAAATCCAGTAATTTTCGACAAAAAGCCGGTTATGCTTTCACTCGAAGCAGGTGATTACTATTGGTGTGCCTGTGGCCGTAGTTCGAACCAGCCATTTTGCGACGGGACACACAGAGGAACAGGAATAACCCCTGTGGCTTTCAAAATTGAAGAGAAAAAGGATGTCTGGCTTTGCAACTGCAAACAATCATCGAATAAGCCCTTCTGCGACGGTACACACAGGTCATTGTAAAGGCTTGAAGTAATCCTTGCCGGCATTGCAAATCGGGCACCGATAATCTTCGGGAACTTCACTGAATGGGGTTCCCGGGGGAATTCCTATTGACAGATCGCCATCTTCGGGCCTATATACATAACCACAAATGGCACAAATAAATTGCTCATAATCGTCTTCATCCGATTCTTTGGGTGATTGATTTGAAGCAGTTACCTGATTTACCAGAGTAACTTTATATGCTGTATTGGGTTTCTCCTTCTCTATAAAAGTGGGCGCATTACGGGGTGCGAGCATTTTATATTTTTCGCGGTAATATTCGTAGGTGAGTGGTTCTTCATCTGATAGTAAGCGGCTATCGGCAACCTCGCCTATAATGAGCGTATGAGATCCCACATCAATTGCCTTTACTACACTGCATTCGAACCAGGCAACCGACGAATCGGTTACAATGGGCGCGCCGGTAATACCTGTAATTACTTTTACATTGGAAAATTTATCGATTTCACTGCTCGCCATAAAACCAAATTCGCCAATCAGCGAGGTACTAACTTCCTTGCGAAGGACCGACAATGAAAATACCCTGCTTTTTAGAATTGCATCATGCGTGTCGTTGTTCTTATGACAGCTGATTGCAATCTGTGCTGGTTTCGAAGTAACCTGAAAAACAGTATTGCCAATATAGCCATAAAGTTTTCCTTCATAATGGGAAGAAACAATATAGAGGCCGTATGAAAGTTTATGAAATGCCTTGTATTCCATTGCTGTGATTTTTTCCCGAAGGTACTTAAAATCACCCATCAAAAAAATAATTCAAAAAAACTGTAGTATTCAGATAAATTTATCAAAATCATGGTATGATTCAATAACAGAAAATTCCGATGGAATTTGGGGCGTTAGAATGTTGAGTTGCCTGCCTGTAATCATTATCTTCTTGTCTTTAAAGAGTTTACTTATTTCAACCAAATATTTCTCAAGCTCGCTACGCTCAATTGAATTGATAAAGGCAGTGAAAACATACTTAATCGAATCAACTTTTCCCAATCGCTGAAGATCCACCATTGGTACGTTCTGCCCAAGGTAATATACCTGAAAACCCTTTTTCCGTGCAAGGTAGCTGTAATAAAGCAAGCTGATTTCGTGCATCTCATTTTCGTGCAGATAAAACAGCATAATGTCGGCATCGGGCAATCCTGAATCAAGTTTGTCAATCTCTACTATAAGTTTCTGTCTGAAAAGATTTGAAATATAATGTTCCTGAGCCGGAAAAATTGAACCTACTTGCCAGAAAACCCCAATTTTTTCGAAAAAAGGAAAAAATACTGTTCGGATGGCTTCGTCGAATCCGTATCTCTGAATTATTTCATCTGAGATACGGGTGAAGGAATAACCATCAAAATTTACCATGTGCACTGTCATCCGGTCGAGATAAGTATCCACATCCGAGTTTGCATATTGTTGCTTCAATATTTCATCAGAAAGTTTCTGTTCGTCCCATGTACTTACTTTTGAAATTTTGTAGCCACGGTATACAAGGAAAGAAATGTTGAGTAGCCGCTTAAGGTCATTATCACTGTATAACCTGATATTTGTATCTGTGCGGTCGGGGTCCAGCAGGTTATAGCGCTTTTCCCATATCCGGATGGTATGGGCTTTTATCCCCGACATTATTTCGAGGTCTTTAATGGAGTATATCCTTTCTTTCATAAATGTTTACTTTTGCAACAATTTCAGATAAAAGTAAATTTTTAAAAATTAACAAAAAAAAAGAATATTTGTTTATTTTCCTAACCAAAAATATTAAACAAACAAAAAATCTCTACTTATCATCATGCATACTGACATACTGATGAATAATGGAACACCATCCGAAGAGAAAAATAATAATCATAAAGATAGATAATGCCGGGATGAAAGAGATATGGCAAGATATTAAAGAGGCAATTGCAGGGACTGAGCGCGATTTTACCAGTACGCGGCTTGGAAAGGCCATATTTATACTTGCTGTACCGATGGTACTTGAAATGGTTATGGAATCGGTTTTTGCAGTTGTTGATATATTTTTTGTTTCGAAATTAGGAGCCAATGCTGTTGCAACAGTAGGCATCACCGAGTCGGTAATGACCATTGTATATGCCATTGGTGCAGGTCTGAGCCTAGCTACAACAGCATTGGTTGCACGGCGGATTGGTGAGAAGAATCCAGAAAAAGCGGGCATTGCAGCTTTTCAGGCCATTCTGTTGGCCGTAATCGTTTCTACAGTGATTTCAGCAATAGGGATAATCTGGGCTAAGCCATTTATGCGGTTAATGGGTGCTACAAATGAAATGATTGATGAAGGATATATGTATCCGGCTATTATGTTTGGCTCGAACGGGATTGTCATGTTGCTTTTTATTATAAATGCTGTTTTCCGCAGTTCGGGCGATGCTGCCATTTCGATGCGGGTACTCTACCCGGCCAACCTGATAAACTTGGTTTTAGACCCTTTACTGATTTTTGGGTTTGGGCCTATCCCTGCATTGGGCATCAAAGGGGCAGCAATTGCAACTGCTACAGGCCGGAGTATTGCAGTAGCTTACCAGTTTTACCTCTTGTTTAAAAGCCACCACCGGATACACTTAACGCGTAAGAGCATTGGTTTTAAACCTGAAATTATGGTCAGCCTGTTAAGGCTTTCGGTTGGCGGAATAGCCCAGAACCTTATAGCAACCAGTTCGTGGATATTGCTTGTAAGGATTATTGCTGTATTTGGCGCTGCTGCGCTTGCAGGCTATACCATTGCTATACGTATTATCATCTTCCTTTTACTTCCCGCATGGGGACTAAGCAATGCAGCGGCAACACTCGTAGGACAAAACTTAGGTGCAGGTGCTCCTGACCGGGCCGAACGTTCGGTTTGGATTACCAGTTATATCAATATGGCCTACATGGGTCTCGTTTCCCTGGCAATGATTATATGGCCCGAACAATTTATACGGATATTCATTCAGGATGCTTCCGTGCTTCAGGAGGGAGTCATCGTACTCCGGATTGTCAGTTTCGGTTTTATATTTTACGGTTTAAGTATGGTTATGATGCAGGGCTTCAATGGTAGTGGAGATACGATTACTCCAAGTATATTAAACCTGATCTGCTTCTGGCTAATAGAAATCCCTCTTGCATGGGTATTGGCCATCCTGCTCAACCAGGGACTTCATGGGGCCAGCCTGGCGATTGTAATTGCCGAATCGTTGCTTGCGGTTATTGCCTGGATCCTGTTCAGGCGTGGCCGTTGGAAATTGAGGAAAGTGTAATAATACTTCCAAAGCATTAACTAACATGTAAAGACTATTTTGGTATGAGTTTACTGGGAAATATTATCTGGCTTGTTTTCGGGGGATTTCTCATCTTTGTTGAGTATATTGTCGGAGCTATTGCCATGTGCCTGACCATTGTTGGAATTCCCTTCGGTTTACAAATATTCAAACTTGCCGAAGTTGCCATATGGCCATTTAATAAAACAATTCAGCTTCGCGAGTGGGCTCCCGGATGCCTGTCAACCATCATGAATATAATATGGCTGATTGCGGCTGGTTTCTGGATTGCTGTTACCCATCTTTTATTCGGATTACTACTTGGAATAACCATTATCGGGATTCCCTTTGCAAAACAGCATTTTAAACTGATGTCTCTGGCTCTTACACCATTTGGAAGAAAAATTGTGGAAAAATAACAGGGGACTAATTTTTCCTGAAAATATCATCTTTATCGGCAGGTCTGATTGCCTCTTTCCAATCAAAACCTGATAATCTTCTCTCTTCATCCGAAAGCTGGAGGATGGGTGTAAGTTTTCCTTCAGGCATAGTATAAAACTTAATGCTGTGAATCTTACTATCCTGAAATATTATGGATATTTTACTGCTTTCGGCGCGATTGAGACCTATAATATTCCCTTTGTCACGGGCATAGTACAGGGTTTGGCCATTCCCATCCACATCAATCCGTTGCAGTTTGTTTTCAACAATAAAACCTGTCATATTTTTTCCTTTTACCTGGTCGAACATCAGGGAATCCTGCTTAGAAATGATAAATGAATTGTTTCGCAGTAAAAGTTCATCAGGAGCATCGGTTCGTGTCCTCATTTCAATCAAATCGGCCACAAGTTGGTGCGTTTCGGACCAAAGCGCGGGATTACGGAGCATCTGAACTGTTGAATCGCGTGTGAAATATAGGAGAGAATCACATTTTCCCTGAATGTCGGTCCTGAAAAACCTGACACCGTAATACGCTTTGATAATTTTTTCATCCTTATTGGTATCAGGTAAAGTTTTAAGGGTGTCAGCATGAAGAAAAAGCGAATCCTGTTTACCGATAAGAATAAAAACCGCTGAATCAGTCATGTAAGCAATTTCGTTCACCTCGTCATACCAGGCATTCATGCCCTTCACAATTACGTTGTTCTCTAAATCAATAATCTCAACAAAACCTTTTGCCTTACCAAACCCGACATTTCGGTTGTAATCGATGAAATTCCCCCTGAGTTGCTGGCTTTCGTTCCAAATAAAAGGGTTTTTAAGCAATTGTGCCTCACCAGTCCTTGAATCGTACCAACCATCTTCAGCATAAATATTATTAAGGGAATCGCGGATAGTGGTAGGACCTTGAATAAAAAAAATTCCGGTTTTTGTATTGTATCGTACAGTATCGCTTGTGAGCAGATAATCTTCGTTTTTTCCTTCCACATTCAGGTAAAACCATACAATATCCTCATCAACATAATATCGTGCAATCTGGCTGGTCAATACATTGGTACTGTCAACAATTTTTCCTGTATCATCAAAATAGCCAATATTTAGGTTAAGATCGTAATCGAGGGTATCGGTGTAAAGCGTAGTGGTCTTGTTAATGAGCCTCACATTTCCGAAGGCCCTTGCAAAACTGCGGTCGCCATCATAATTAACTATCCGGGCATACAAGTGTAAAGTATCGCCTTGGTTGATGTGCACATTGCCAAAGGCATCGACCCTGTTGGTTCCGGTGTAGGCATAAGCGCTGTCGCACCACATCAGGATTTCGTTGTGCCTGATGCGCACATTACCAATCAGCCTGTTGGCATCGGCCACTATTTTTTCGTTATTTTCGAGAATGTCGGCCTGCTCGATATCCACACGCTTTTTCTCTTGTGCATATACCCCGGAAGACAAACCGTGACCAGAGGCAAATAATAAAAAAATGAACAAAATACGCAAAATAGGATCATTTGCGATTAAAATTTTCATTTAGAGCAGTTTATTTATTATCTCATCTACACTAATGTTTTCGGCTTCGGCCTTGAAATTTTTTATAATCCTATGCCGCAGGATTGCAGCCGCTACTGCCTGAACATCTTCAATATCGGGCGAATATTTTCCATGAAGTGCTGCATGGGTTTTAGCCCCAAGTACAAGGTATTGCGAAGCTCGTGGCCCTGCTCCCCATTTCAGGTATTTATTTGCGGCTTCATATGCAAACTCGGTATTGGGGCGGGTTTTTGCCGCTAGTTTCACAGCATATTGAATAACATTATCGTTAATGGGTACCTTTCGTATGAGTTCCTGAAAGAACTGTATCTCTGAACCATTGATTACGGGCTTCATTTCGAACTCCATATTTGAAGTAGTATTTTTAACAATCAGGAGTTCATCTTTAAACGCCGGATAATCGAGCCATACTGAAAACATAAACCTGTCGAGTTGCGCTTCAGGCAGAGGGTAGGTTCCTTCCTGCTCAATGGGGTTCTGTGTGGCGAGGACAAAAAATGGCCTGTCGAGATCAAAATGTTCGCCGGCGGCTGTTACTGACCTCTCCTGCATAGCTTCGAGCAGAGCCGACTGGGTTTTCGGGGGTGTACGGTTAATTTCGTCGGCGAGGATTACATTGGCAAAAATTGGACCGCGTACAAATTTAAACTGCCGGTCTTTATCGAGTATTTCGGTACCTATAATGTCCGATGGCATTAAATCGGGAGTGAATTGTATCCGATTGAATTTCAGTCCTAAAACTTTCGAAATGGTGGTTACAAGCAGGGTTTTTGCAAGGCCGGGAACGCCAATTAAAAGACAATGACCACGGCTGAAAAGGGTATTCAGCACCTGGGCAATAATCTGATCCTGTCCGTATATAACTTTTCTAATTTCGCCTGTAAGTTCTTTGTATTTTTCGCGCAGGGCATCGAGTGCCTCCACATCGTTCTTGAATTTTGGCAAATCCATATATTAAAATATGTTAAATTATTTAATCCAGTTCTCAAACTGATAGTTGCAATTGGCGTATGTGTTATCGATCCTGATATAGGTTTTCGCCTGCTGGTTTGAAATCCATCTTTCAAGAACATCTTTCTGTTTTTTTTGGAGGAACATTTCGGCAAGGTACTGATAATCTTTCTGAAGGTTGGCTTTATGACCTTCGGTTTTATTTACCAACCTGATGATTTTGAATACAGTTTGCCGGGTTGTTGGATCAATGGTTTGAAACGGATCAGAAATCTCATTGATTTTCATGGTTGGGATAATTTTGCTCACATCGGGATCAAGCTCCTCAGCTGCAAACCTGGTTGACAAGGTTTGAGGATTAATGGCCATCCCCCCATTGTTGCGGGTGGTTTTGTCCTGCGAAAACATCATTGCTGCATTCTCAAAAGTGAGCTGATTTTTACGGATAATATTGGCAAGGCTATCGAGC
>JBBIHB010000014.1:0-18093 GCA_037447215.1 Bacteroidales bacterium | reverse complement strand
TGTTTTTTGCCTGCACCATGGCTTCGGGGGCAACCTTGGGGCGCATCAGGATATGGCGGGTATTGATCCGTTCACCTTTACGGTCGATGAGTTGGATAATGTGGTAACCAAAATCACTTTTAACCACATTTGAAACCCTGTCATCGCGAAGGTTAAAAGCTGCTGCTGCATAAGCCGGATCGAGCTGGGCACGGCCAAGGTATCCAATTTCGCCGCCAAAACGAGATTCGGGGGCCTCAGAGTACATTACAGCAAGGGTAGCAAAGCTTGCCCCCTCTTCTACCCTTCTTTTCATGTCGCGTAACTGAGCTTTTACCCGGTTATCTTCTTCAATATCAATCTCAGGTATCAATGTTATCTGCTGGTATTCGTACTGAGGCGGAATGTAAGGTATTTCATCTTCGGACAGGTTCCGGTAAAAGAATCGGACTTCGGAAGGGGTAACCGTAATATTTTCCACAATCTTTTTTTTCATTGTCTCGCTGAGTATCTGATTGCGGATCACATCCCTCAATTCGGCCCTGATGGCCGGAATTGGCTTCTTAAAATACCGTTCCACTTCGTTTTCGGAACCGAAATGGGAGATAAACATCTGCAATCGATGGTCCATCTGCTGGTTAATCTGATTGTCGGTTACTATAATATTGGTATCGAGCAACGCTTCAGCAATGAGCAGCTTGTCAACCAGGAAATCTTCCAGGATTTCACATTTCATATCGCCCTGACTAGTGATACCAGAAGCCTGTTGCTGAATAAACATCTCCTCGATTTCCGATTTTAGGATAATATTATTCCCCACCACCGCAATGATCTGATCGACCACCTTATCCTGTGCATTAATAACCTGAGGCGGAATAATCATCCATGCCATGAGCAAAGCCAGGTATATCTTATTCATCTTCATTGTTGAATTCATAACTATAGAGTTTAAACTTATTGTTTCTGATACCTTCCAAATATACATCTTCTTCAATTTTTCTGATAAAATCAATCCTTCGCCTGTTAATGATCAGGTTTTTTATGTTATCGGCAACATATTCAACCGGTGCAACCTGGTTGGCAAGCCTGTGATCAATAACGCAGAGCAAATAATAAAATTCTTTATCGCGCAGCTCAATCATACCATTTCCCTTCAAAAAACGGTTTTCATCGGCCATTGGTTCAGGGAGGTGAAGGAGCAGCATATCAATATCTACCCAATTGTCCACAAAAACATCGCAGGTTGTAGCAAACTTCGTGCAAAATTCCTGCAACTCGCGAAGGTTATCATCCGAAACCTGTTCGCAAAATACTTTTGCCTGCTCAGGCCGCGAAACTTCAGTAGGAATTTTTATGAAAACAGCTTTTACTATATTTCGACTTAAAACAAAGTTATCGCTGTGTTGCCTGTAATATTCCGAAATTTCCTGTTCGCTGACAACCGTATCGAGCTTCTGAAACATCAATTCCATTTTGTACCGGTAGGTCAGCATCGAATTGCGGTATTCCATTAGTTCCTTTGATAAATCTTTCTGGCCTGGGGAAAGGTTTTCCTCGGCTTTCTTCACCAGCAACTCGTTCATAACCCATTTTTTAATGTAATCTTCTGCGAGCATCATACTGTCATCGGCCGAAAGGCCTGAAGGGATAACAGTTTTCAGGTCATCGAGGTATAAAACCCTATCACCCACCCTTGCCAATGGTATTTTATCGGAATCAGTGAAGAAGTTGCAAGAAACAAGAGCAACCACCAACACGAAAAAAAAGTATTTTACAGTTATTTTCTGCATTAGCCGATAGATTTCAGAACTTTCCTGTTCACTTTAACCGGATATTTTTTACGGAGTTCTTTTAACCAGTTTTCTTCGAGGTTTTGCTGATAATCAGATATGTGAAAACCTCTTGATTCTTCAAGGAGCTTTGGTTCAGGCCCAATTATTTCACCTTTGATAAAACCGGTTTCATCATCCCAATCGTCTGGTTTCGTACCATCCCACATAAAATAATCGATGATTTTATTTTCACCCTTAGCCCATGCACCTTGTTCAACATCAAAATATTCTTCACTCAGGTTTTCTTTATCGTAAATTTCAGCCATTGGGATTCCCTGGTCAAGGTAATCTTCAATTCTTTCTTTAATTCCCGGAAGGGAACACTTCACAATCATGCCTTTAAAGCGTTCGCCCCACATATATTTGTTCTTGTTTGTTTCGTAAAATGCCTTTAACCCAATTGTATCAGAGGAAGCCCGTTGCCATATTTCCTGTTCAGAAACCGCAAAAAGCAACAAACCGTCGTGGTATTCCTGTACCAATGACCTGAAATCGGGGTATTTGTCTTCGAGCCTGTTGTCTTCGTATGCAATGATCATCTCTTCTTCCCAGGCATGGTACTGATTTGCCAGGACTGATTCCTGATTTTCAGGAGCAATAAGCTGAAGCTTGCCAAGCCACGAAAACCAATCCCCGGCCCAATAACTTTTACCTGCAAAAGTGAACAAAATATCATAATCCGAAATATTTTCGGGTACCTGAAAATTGCCATCCGAAAACCAATTTGCAGCTTTCCGGATTTTTTCGTCGATTATCTTCTGATTGCCGGAAAAATTATATTCATTTTTCAATTTGGAAATAAAAATTTCACGGCTATGGGTTGTTCTTTCCGGGTCACGCTTTATGCGCTCTTCCAATTCCCGTTTTACTTCATCAAATGCAGGAACAGGTTTCAGGTCGATGCGCTTGATGATGTGATAACCAAAATCGGTTTCTATAGGTTTTGAAATGTCACCATTTTTGGCCAGGGAAAACGCCGGATCAGAAAACTCAGGGATCATTCGGCTTCTACCGAAATAAGGCATTTCACCTCCGTTCACGGCGCTGCGCTGATCGTCGGAATTGTTGCGTGCCAGTTCAGCAAAATCTGCACCCTGTTGCAAAATCACATATAAGCTATCGATTGATTTGCGGAGCTTTTGCTTTGCTTCCGGGTTGATATCGGGTGTAAACATTTTCATGATGTGGGCTACTTTAATTTCACCCTGTGCATCCCTTATGCTATGGACTTTCAGCAAATGATAACCGAATTGGGTGCGCACAGGTTCCGAAATTTTGCCCACCGGGGTATTGTATGCTGCATCTTCGAAAGGTGTAACCATCTGAAAAGCTGTGAACCACCCCAGATTACCACGGTTCTGGGCAGCCGAAGGATCCTGTGAATAGCGCATGGCCGCTTCATTAAAATCAAGGCCGTTTTCAATCTCGGAACGAATTTCACGTATGCGTTTCAATACAGCAAGGGTATCGGCAGGCGACGGATTCTGCGGAAAGGTTATCAGCAGATGGCTTGCATTTACCTCTTTTGTCATCCTTTGGTATGTATCTTCAACCAATTTTTCGTTGTACAAAATATCGGTGAGGTAAGGTTCGGCCAGTTCGGTACGGTAACCTGCAAGTTCTTCGATAAAAGCCCTTGAAGTGTCAAGTCCCATTGCTTTGGCTTCGAGTACCTTAAGTTTGAAATTAACATACAGTTCAAGATATTCTTCCGGTGTTTTTCTTTCGGCGGGATCAGTAATATTGTTGTTGTTCCTTTCGTAAATCTTTTTAAAATCTCCGGCATATATTTTTTCTTTTCCTACAGTGACTAAAACATCCTGCTTCTTTTGCGAAAAAACCGGACTGGCAAAAATTCCGGCCAGAACAATTGAAAAAAGAATTTTTTTCATGGTGCGTTAATTTAATATCTGATTGATCAACTAAGCTGGATTAAATCTGCCTGCTGCTGTAATTTGGTGCTTCGCGGGTTATTGCTACATCGTGTGGATGGCTTTCCTGGACACCGGCTATCGATATCCGGGTGAATTTCGATTGTTGTAGCATTTTAATGTTTTTGGCCCCGCAATATCCCATACCAGCCCTGAGGCCGCCCATTAACTGATAAAGTACTTCATCGAGGGTCCCTTTAAAAGGAACACGGGCTGCTATCCCTTCGGGCACCAGTTTTTTAATGTCCTCTTCCATATCCTGGAAATAGCGGTCTTTTGAGCCTTTCTGCATAGCTTCGAGGGAACCCATACCGCGGTAAGCCTTAAACTTACGTCCCTGATAGAGAATGGTTTCACCTGGCGATTCTTCCACTCCTGCAAACAATCCACCTGCCATAATTGAATGGGCCCCTGCTGCCAGAGCTTTTACAATATCGCCAGAATAACGGATACCACCGTCGGCGATAACCGGAACGCCAGAGTCGCGTATAGCTTTTGCCACGTTGTAAATAGCGGAAAGTTGCGGAACACCTACCCCGGCAATAACCCGGGTAGTACAGATTGAACCCGGCCCAATACCTACTTTTACTGCATCGGCGCCAGCCAGTACCAGGTCGGTAGCTGCTTCGGCAGTGGCTATATTTCCGGCAATAAACTCCAATTCAGGGTATTTTACTTTGGCACGACGAAGCATTTCAAGGACTCCCCGGGTGTGCCCATGAGCGGTATCAATAACAATGGCATCAACCTGTGCCTTAACCAGTTCATCTATCCTTTCCAAAGAATCGCCAGCTATGCCGACTGCTGCTGCAACCCTCAACCGGCCACGTTCGTCTTTGCAGGCAAAGGGTTTGTCTTTGGCTTTGGTTATATCTTTATAGGTTACCAAACCTATAAGCTTTCCATTTTTATCAACAACAGGCAATTTTTCAATTTTGTGGCTCTGAAGGATTTCAGAAGCTTTTTCGAGGTTGGTCGATTCGGTAGTTGTAACCAGATTATCGCGCGTCATCACTTCTGAAATGGGGCGGTCCATATTTTTCTCAAAACGCAGGTCCCGGTTTGTGACAATTCCAACCAGGAATCCATTGGCATCAACTACCGGAATCCCGCCAATTTTATAGTTAGCCATCAACATAAGTGCATCGGCAACCTTTTTTTCCTGGACAATGGTAATGGGGTCGAAAATCATCCCGTTTTCGGCCCGTTTAACGCTGATTACCTGCCTGGCCTGTTCCTCAATATCCATATTTTTATGAATAACCCCAATACCACCTTCGCGGGCAATGGCAATCGCCAGTTTATATTCGGTTACAGTATCCATTGCAGCCGAAACAACCGGTGTATTTAATAATATGTTCCTGGTGAAACTGGTTTGCAAATCTACTTCACGGGGAAGTATTCCGGAATAGGAAGGTATCAGCAATACATCATCGAAAGTCAGACCTTCGGAAACCACTTTATCAGTTATAAACGACATGGACCTGTTTTTAAATTTTAAAACAATGCGCAAAACTACAAATTTTAACCTATCTGATTGAATTTTATTTTGATGGGGATGGAATTTAGAGGTTAAAAAATGTTGTCTTTCAAATATTTTTACCATAAATTTTAAAACCAAAATCCAATGTAGCCAAGGTATCCCCGGAGTAACTCCGGCCAATTAATAATACCAGAATCTTGAACTATCCTTAAATACAAGTATTTACGGTGGTCGGAGCCATGCTCCTTATCATGGTATATTAACGAACACCTTTCCGTGGAAATCAATTTTCAGCATTGACAGGAGGCCTATCCGGTTTACTGTGGTTCATGAATCCAATGATACGGTAACCCTTCCGGTAGGGTACTTATCGGGTTAGAAAGATAAGAGTTGAAAAAGTTCTGAGTAAAATATTTGCAAAAAGCAGCTGAATACTCTATGTTAAATAAGTAAATATGTGATAATTAGCCATTTTGATCATGCTTGTGGTTTTTTTCCGGTATATGTTTAATGGTCAATAATGCACCTGGATGAAATTCGCTGGAGGACAACGATTGTAAAATTCGAAAATGATTGGGTGGGATTATCAATGAGTGGATACTCTTATTTCCTGAGAACTGTGGATACTTGTGAAACCTGGATTTAAAGACCATTTCAGGTCAAAGTTGATATTAAAGATTTTCAGTTTTTCGCAATTTCAACCGTCATTGCAGTTGGCCGATTTAGCATTGATAATTCAATAAACTTTTTGGGCAGATTAATGAAGTCAGAGAAACTGGAAAAAGCTGGAAAATCGTATCTGATATTGAACGTCAAGATTAAAGTTCATTTCATTTTTTAAACTCAGACTCTGGCATAATAACCAGCAATAAAGCAATTCTGCGTACAGTGACAGCGGCGCATCACGGGATACCGTCTGAAATTTAATTGATAATGAGTACCGTACCGGCTGGTTTCCAAAATCCATTTCCCCGCAACCGATGCCGGATATGCGTCAGGAATTTGGCGGAACTAACACAACAATCCGTCCTTCGGTTATTTTATACGGAAATCGGTAAATGCAGGATTAACATAGGATATGAACTGTACATTTCCCTGGTCTCTTGCTACCTTAAATTTCACTTCTCCAGAGAAATATTTTAAAGGATATCAGGATATGGTCCAGCTATTTGTCTAATAATGGGCGTGATTCGTGGAATGAGGTTCAATTATCAGTAAATTTACCGGTTGGTTCGATGCAGTTTATATCAAAAATGGAAGGCTTTACAACAAGAGGATAAGATTTGGTGTGCGTTACCGGATCAGGATGCTTGTCAGTTTTTTTTTTTTTTATTTCAAAAACCATAGGTGGCAGAGAATCCTGGACCACCCACGGCACAACTGGAATCTCTTTACATTCAGTTTGGTACATATATGTTACTTTTGGATTTGTTTCACGTGATTATGAGCTCATTATGAAATCGAACGGGATAATCGACAGGTTGTCCGGCAATTATACATGGCATTACTCTACAAATTTAGGAGTTTATGACATCATAGCGGCTGACTAAGGTAAAAAGGTCTATCCCAATAAAACTTACGACCCCAATGTATATTGAAAACCTGAATTTTTTTGATGAAATAAAATCAAGTAGCCGGATAAATACTTCCGGCAAAAATGTAGGGACATTTTTATCACGAAAAAAGAACAACACAGTTTTGTAAAATATATCAAACTAAAAGCTGGGACTTTAAATTCTCCAAATTGAGTTTGCCGGGAGGGCGGTAATAAGGAAAATATTGAAAATTGAATAAAATACCTTTTCCTGAACAAAAAATCGCCTGCACTAAAAAACTCCACATTTTTACTAAATTTGTTTCACATTACATTCAACAGAATAGTACCGGGGTTACATAAACAATCATCCAGTTGATAATAAGAGTTTTATATTATTGAGATATCCATATGCTGATTATACTGCTTCTTGCCTGTATTTTATTTATAATAATCTCCACTACAAAATTCAAACTTCACCCATTATTAGCTTTGCTGCTGGCAGCTATTGGTTTTGGATTATTTTCCGGTATGCCGTTGATTGAAATTGTTAAATCGGTAAACGGTGGTTTCGGTAATACCATCGGGTATATCGGGATTGTAATAGTTGCCGGATGCATTATCGGCACTTTTCTAGAAGAATCAGGAGGGGCTTACATCATGGCAAAGATTATTCTGAAACTGGCCGGTGAAAAGCGGGTTCCTTTGGCTATGGCGATTATGGGCTATTTTGTTTCGATTCCTGTATTTGCCGATTCCGGATTTGTAATTTTGTCGCCGCTCAACAAAGCGCTCTCCCAAAGGGCAAAAATTTCTTTGGCGGGGCCTGCCATTGCTTTAAGCCTGGGGCTGACAATTACCCATTGCCTTGTACCGCCAACACCGGGACCAATTGCAGCAGCAGGTATTTTGCAGGCCGATATTGGAATGGTCATCATAGTTGGCTGTGTGGTAAGTCTGTTTGCCCTGCTTGGGGCTTTTATTTTTGCAACAAAAATTGCCTCACGGATTTTCATTGACCCCAATCCTGATGAAAGCGAAGAAGATATTGTGGAAAAAATAAAAAAAGCGCCCTCTGCCCTGAATTCTTTTATACCGATTATTGTTCCGCTCCTTTTGATTGTACTGAAATCAGTATCCGATTTTCCGACCCATCCCTTTGGTACCGGGTTTATAAAAACGCTTTTCGGGTTTATCGGCGAACCGGTTATAGCATTGATCATCGGTGTATTTTTTGCCTTCAGGCTACCCACAAAATTCGACCGGAACATGCTTTCTGCTACCGGATGGGTTGGAAAAGCATTGCTTTCGGCGGCATTAATTATCCTGATTACAGGGGCTGGCGGCTCATTTGGAATGGTATTGCGCAACTCGTCCATTGCCGATATCCTGGGTAGTTCGCTGTCTGAAATCAATCTGAGTATCTGGTTACCATTTTTAATAGCGGCGGCTTTGAAAAGCGCCCAGGGCTCTTCAACGGTTGCGGTTATTACTACTGCTTCCATAATGGCACCCATGATGTCTATTCTGGGTTTTGAATCTCCGCTCGAAAAAGCACTGGTAATTTCGGCTATTGGAGCTGGTTCAATGGTGGTATCACAGGTCAACGACAGCTTTTTCTGGGTAGTTACCCAAATGTCGAATATGAATGTAAAAACCGGCTACAAACTACATACGTTGGGAACTTTGGTTTGCGGGTTTACAGCCATGACCGTAGTTTGGATAATACACACTTTTTTTTGTTAATTTGCGCGTCCTGAGAAAAATATCACTGTGGTCCGGTTAAAACTTAATTGAAAGATGAAATTCTTCACTTCTCCGCCAACTGGCGGATACGTTTAAAATGACAACATGTTAGGTGATTGCGGGCATTTGGGAGGGATAGTTTTATGGAGAAGCCGCATTCTGTCCCTCCCAAATTCAAAAATATTCAGATACTTGTCATTCCGATTCTGTAGGCTGACGGAGAGGATATCACCAGGTAAACAGTACCTTTGTTAAAAATATGAACTAAAAAAATAATATAAAATACCTGCTGTATGAAGAAAAAAGTAATCCTTAATATCGAATCGGTTTATACCGCCAATGCCTTTCGGGTAGGCGCCGAAACGTTTGTCGCTGCCGGTTCTGAAACCAAACCGGAGGTTTACCTGTGCAATCTTGCTTCTTGTAATTCAAGCCTTGTAACTGGCTGTCCGGGTGGTGTTATGAGTTTTATCCCGGTTCCCGGAAGCCCCGATCTGTTTTTCTCGATCATGGGGTTATTCCCGCCATTTATAGGCGCAGAGGCCGGAGTTTTTATGCATCAGTGGTTGGGTGATGAATGGAAATCGCAAAAAGCAATGGATTTGCCTTTTGCACACCGTTGCGAAATACTTCACCGGAAGGGAAAAAACTATCTTTTTGCAGCTTCTGTCAGCAAGCACAAGGCAGACCCTCCGGATTGGTCAAAACCCGGAGAGATGTACCTTATCCGGCTTGATGACCATCCCACCATCCCGCTCAACCCGGAGATGATTGACAATAGCCTGACCCGCAACCACGGTATGTTGCGGTCACAAATTAATGGAATTGAAACCATTTGCATATCGGGAGCTGAGGGAATTTTTTACTTCGAACAGCTCCCCGGTGACAAATGGGTGAAAAAGCCTCTTTTTGAAAAAGAAGTGAGTGAATTTTGCTTTATCGATCTGGATGGAGATGGCCGTGAAGAACTGATTACCATCGAACCATTTCATGGCGAAGCGCTGAATGTTTACAAAAAAAACGGGATGAACTGGGAACTGAAATTCAGTGATACCCTCTCGTTCGGTCATGGACTAAGCTGTGGATTTTTCAATAACGAACCCGTGATCGTTGTCGGAAACAGAAGAGGTTCGTTTACCCTCGATCTTTTTAAAGTAATCGATTTAGCCCATGGCAAATTTTCAAAGACAGTACTCGAAGAAGATGCAGG
This sequence comes from Bacteroidales bacterium, assembly GCA_037447215.1. Classification (GTDB taxonomy): domain Bacteria; phylum Bacteroidota; class Bacteroidia; order Bacteroidales; family Prolixibacteraceae; genus UBA1413. The sequence goes on along the minus strand of JBBIHB010000014.1, from coordinate 8,378 downwards.
TCCAACTCAAACACAGATATTTACAGCAAACGGCACAGATTATATTATGAGCGCCAACCAGAAAAAAAATGAAGTAGCTCTCTATTATTGAGATTATTGCTTTTTTACCTCAACATGGGCTAGTTTTTCCCAGAACTGAATAATTCCACCGTGGTCGTCTTCTTGCTTCCCATCGGCTTTCAGCGCTTTCATAAACTCCATTACCTGTGTGGTCAACGGAATCGGGGCATCAATAGCAAGTGCCGTATCACGTACATTTAATAAATCTTTGGTGTGCATCCTTATGGGTCCGCCCGGTTTGAAATTACGTTCCAAAATCAATGGCATCTTTGCATCCAATACAGTGCTACCTGCCAATCCACCACGTATAGCCCGGAAAACTTTTTCGGTATCAACGCCCGCTTTTTCGGCAAAAACCATAGCTTCCGACATGGCCGCAAGATGAAGCGCTACCATAATCTGGTTGGCCAGTTTGGCAATATTTCCACTCCCTATACCTCCGATCAATATGGCCGAAGCTCCCATCGACAGAAGGATATCCTTAACCGATTCAAAAACCTCTTCTTTTCCACCGGCCATAATTGAAAGGGTTCCATCTTTGGCCTTTGGTTCTCCCCCACTAACCGGAGCGTCAATCATCTCAACACCTTTTACTGCGGCGGCTTCACTTACCTTAACAGCCACAATGGGTGAGATCGAACTCATATCGATGACTACCGACCCGGGTTTTGCTCCCTCCAGAACACCGTTTTTACCGGTAATTACCTCTTCGACCTGTGGGGAATTGGGCAGCATAGTAATGATAACATCACAATGTGCGCCAATATAAGGCGGAGATATCCCTTGTTCAGCCCCTGCTGCAACAACTTCATTCACTGATTCTGGATTTATATCGTAAACCCTGAGCGAATATCCTGCTTTGATTAAATTTTTCGACATAGGTTTTCCCATGACTCCAAGCCCGATAAATCCAATTTTCTTTTTGTGGTCAAGCATAGTATTAATTTTATGGATTGATTTATGATCAGCGTAAAAATATAGCTGATATTTACTTCATGCAAATTTATATATTTGTAACAATCGCGAAAATTTCAGAGAAATTGCTTCAATTTAAATAATGGGTAAAGATTACCGCAAAATATTGCAGGAATATTGGGGGTATAGCGATTTCCGACCGTTACAACAGGAGGTTATCGAATCGGTTGCCCGGAAAAAAGATACTTTAGGGCTGCTTCCAACCGGAGGTGGTAAATCGTTAATTTTTCAGGTTTACGCTCTGTCTGAAGAAGGTATGTGCCTGGTAATTACACCACTTATAGCCCTGATGAAGGACCAGGTGGAGAACCTTCGTGAGCTTGGAATCAAAGCGTTAAGCCTACATAGCGGAATGACAGGTATGGAATTGAAAATTGCCCTTGACAATGCCCGTTGGGGGGATTATAAATTTCTTTATGTATCACCAGAAAGGCTGGCTTCCGAAAAATTCATGGAAAGTCTTGCCAACATGGAAATAAACCTGATAACCGTTGATGAAGCCCACTGTATTTCACAATGGGGATACGATTTCAGGCCAAGTTACCTGAAAATTGCCGACATAAGGCCCATGTTTCCCAATATTCCCATTCTTGCCCTAACTGCCACCGCCACCCCGAAAGTTGTAACCGACATACAGGACAAACTCAGGTTCAGCGAGTATAATGTGCACACCATGTCGTTTGCCAGGCCAAACCTAGTTTACATGGTTAGGCAAAAGGAAGACAAGGAAGGATATCTGGTGAGGACAATTTTGAAGGCAAAAGGTACAGGGATTGTTTATGTGCGAAACCGGAGGGCAACCCGCGAAATAAAAGACCTGTTGGTAAAAAACAATATTTCGTCCGATTATTACCATGCAGGACTGAATGCCGCAGTTAGGAATCGAAAACAGGACGACTGGAAATTGGGAAAAACACGCGTAATTGTTGCCACAAATGCCTTTGGTATGGGAATTGACAAACCCGATGTGAGGTTTGTGATACATGTTGACCCGCCTGATTCGCTCGAAGCTTATTTTCAGGAAGCCGGACGTGCCGGGCGAGACGGGAAAAAATCCGTGGCGGTATTACTCTACAACAACGCCGATAAACTGAAACTAAAAAAACAACTTTCGGTTACATTTCCCGAAATTCCTTATATCACAAAGGTTTACGAGTCGATGTGCAATTTTCTTCAGGTTGCAGTCGGATTTGGTAAAGATCAGATTTTTGATTTACCGATCGCAGTATTTGCCGAAACTTTTAAAATGCAACTTTCCCAGGTTTATTATAGCCTGAAAATATTACAACGTCAAGGCTATATTGAGTTTACCGAAGAGTTGGAAAATCCTTCGAGGTTATACTTTATTGTAAACCGCGACGATCTTTACAAATTTCAGGTTGCCAATGAATCTTTCGACAATTTTATCAAATTGCTGCTTCGTTCCTACACCGGACTATTTACAGGTTACGTAACCATTGATGAAGCATTGCTGGCCAAACGCGCTGAAACCACTACCGAAGTTATCATGACCTATCTGAAACTACTCCGCTCGCATAAAATTATCGATTATATTCCGCAGAGAAAAACACCCTACATCTTATTTACCCGTGAGAGGATTACCGGCGAAAGATTAAAATTCTCGAAAGAAAATTACGACCAGCGTAAAAAAGATTTTCTTGAAAGGATTGATGCCGTAATCAATTATGCTTCCACTTCAACCACCTGCCGATCGCAAATACTGCTCAATTATTTCGGTGAGAAAGATTCGGTCAGGTGTGGGTTTTGCGATGTCTGCCAGTCGAAAAATCAGCTTGGAATGAGCAAATTTGAATTTGATGAACTCGCCGAAAAAATTAAAAAGGAACTGGAAACCCCGCAAAAAACCGAAAGTGTATTATTCAGACTTGGTCCTGAAAATGAAAAACTGCGCATGGTGATGCGATGGCTCATCGACAATGAAATAATCGTACCCAGAATCGATAACCTCATGGAATGGAAAAACTGATTTTGATTATTCCCTTGAACATATTTGCTATTTTTGTACACCAATTGATCGGATATGGAAGGTATAAACAACATAGTTTACTCGAAAAATGTGGTAGAATTTTTAGCCGTTGCCAATGAGTATTGTGAACTCATCGAAAACAGCAACCGCTATCCTACGGCCCGTTTGATTGATATTACGAGGAAATTACTGTCACTGCTCTATTTTAAAGCATCGATGCTGCCTGATGTGGAAAGCATCTTAGATGAGGAAATTGAAAAATATGTGACTGAACTCGATTATAATGTATTACAACAGAAGTGGCTTCAGAAACTTGGGGAATATGATGTGTACAACGAAGTAATTGACCCCGATCTTCAATTCGGGACCGAAAACGTTACAGCAAGTATTTCGGAACAGCTGCTTGACATTTATCAGGATGCAAAAGAGTTTGTTACATCATATAATATTGGAAACGAAGAAATTATGAATGATGCACTTGCCGAATGCAAGGCCCATTTCAATGAATTCTGGGGACAAAGGTTGGTAAATGTGCTCAGGCCATTGCATCAATTGGTCCATTCTGATATCGACTGGAGTGTCCCCGGTCTTTCCAATTATAAGCCCAATGATGAGGACAGCGCTTCATCAAAATGGATCGAGCGTTTTTTCAACCAAGACTCCGAATAAAACCGAAATATGTTTAAAGACATTATAAGTAGCCAGGAATATGTTGATCTGCCTTTGAAAACATTCGAAGGCGATATTGTTCTGGTTGACAACATCCAGATGGTCAGAATGGCGGCCAGATATCTCAACCAATTCAACATTTTTGGATTTGACACCGAAACAAAACCCATTTACAAAAAAGGCCAAACCCGAAGGGTTGCCCTCCTTCAACTTGCAACCGAAGAAAAGGCATTTCTTTTCAAAGTCCTGAAAATTGGACTTCCCGATGAATTGATCAGCATTTTTTCGAATCCCGTTATCATTAAAGCCGGAGTTGCCATCCGTAACGATATCAGGGGACTACAGAAAATGGCCCCGTTCAAACCCGAAGGATTTGTCGAACTTCAGGATACCGCCTCAGCCAAGGGTATTCAGAATTTAAGCTTGAAAAAACTGAGCGCTATTGTTTGTGGTTTCCGAATTTCCAAATCACAGCAACTTACCAACTGGGAATCGAACGAGCTTACCGATCAACAGATTGTATATGCAGCAACCGATGCCTGGGTGTCGTTGAAAATTTATCTGAATTTGACCCGACAAAAATGAATCAACCCTATCCACAAATTATATTAAAGCCCGGCAAAGAACAATCGCTCAAACGATTCCATCCCTGGATATTTTCGGGTGCAATAAAACAAAAACCCGGCAATCTGAAAGAGGGCGAAGTGGTAAAAGTCCTTTCGTCGGCAGGTGAATTTCTATGTATTGGCCACTACCAGATAGGTTCTATTGCAGTAAGGATTTTAACTTTCTCCGATGTTCCGATTGATCATATTTTCTGGAAAAAGAATATCGAAAGTGCATGGCAGCTCAGGAAAAATATGGGAATTGCAGGCAATCAGCAATCCAATGTTTTCAGGCTGATCCATGCCGAAGGCGATGGAATGCCCGGACTTGTAGTCGATTATTATAATGGTTTTGCCGTTTTGCAGGCACACTCCATTGGAATGTACCTGCAGAGGAACGAAATTGTGCACGCATTAAAAAATGTTTTAGGCGACGAACTCAATGCAGTTTACGACAAAAGCAGCAAAACCCAACCTTTCAAAGCAGGAATTGATGCTGCCGACAGTTATTTGCTCGGGGAAGGCACCATCAATCCAGAGGTGATGGAAAATGGCCTGCGGTTCTTTGTTGATTTTGAAGAAGGCCAGAAAACCGGCTTTTTTATTGACCAGCGCGAAAACCGAAAGCTCGTTCAGGAACTATCAGCCGGGCGCGATGTGTTGAATATGTTCTGCTACACCGGAGGGTTTTCTTTTGCAGCCATGCGGGGTGGTGCAAATTCAGTTCATTCAGTTGATTCATCGGCGAAGGCCATTGAACTCACCAAGCGGAATGTGGAACTCAATTTTCCAGGCGACCTACGCCACCAGGCTTTTACCACGGATGCATTTTCTTTTTTGAAGGATATAAAGGATAAATATGACCTGATAATCCTTGATCCGCCTGCATTTGCCAAACACCGCGATGCATTGCCACAAGCGCTTCAGGGGTATAAACGTCTCAACACCAGGGCTTTTGAACAAATAAGGTCTGGCGGATTAATCTTTACTTTTTCATGTTCTCAGATTGTACCACGCGATAAGTTTCGTGAAGCCGTATTCACGGCAGCAGCCATTTCTGGTCGTTCGGTAAGGATTCTTTATCAACTTTCGCAGCCTAACGACCATCCAATAAATATTTATCATCCTGAAGGGGAATATTTAAAGGGATTGGTGTTGTATGTGGAGTAGACTACTTATTGGTATTATTGCTATTAATCGCTAAATTTGTACTTTATGAATGTGATGAATCTGGAAACCAGAAAAAAAAACCTCATCAACTGGATAACATCAGTCCAGGAAGATGAAATTTTGGAGAAAGTTGAGGTAATTCAAAAGGATACATCTGATTGGTGGGATACCTTAAGTGAAGATGATAAAGGTGCAATTGAAAATGGTGTCCAACAACTCAAATCAGGCAAATATCTCCCACACAACGAGATTAGAATGCAAATTAAAAAAAGGTTTAATTTATAGGTTATGCCCTACCCCATTCGTTTTTCTATCCGAGCTTATTCGGAATACGAGTCAATTCTGCAATATGTAGCCGACAATTTTGGCATTTTAAAAGCATTGGAGGTTGATAACCATTATGAAGGCATTATAAATCAAATTGCATCAAACCCTGAAATGTATCTTTCTTCTCAAAAATATTCCGAAATCAGGCGGTGCGTATTTAGTAGGCAAATTTTTTTATATTATCGTTTCACAGGAGAATTTGTAGAATTAATCAGTTTCAGGGCCAACAAAATGGATTCTGATTCATTTGACTTTTAACATTAAAAACATGAATAATTTACAGTTTATTACAGAACTTAACATCCTTGCAAAAGATAAAAAACCGGCTGAGGTGCTTGCCCTTGTTGCCGGAAAGTTTTCGGGTAAAATAGTGTTTACCACCAGTTTTGGTTACGAAGACCAGGTGATAAGCGATATGATTTTTGGCCAGAAATTGCCTGTAAAAATGGTTACACTGGATACAGGTCGCATGTTTGAAGAAACTTACAAAACCTGGCAACGTACCCTTGACAAATACCAGCTACCTATTATCCCATACTTTCCCGATACGTACGATGTGGAAAAACTCCTGCGCGAAAAGGGTGCCCTTAGTTTTTATGAAAGCCTTGAGAACCGTAAGGAATGTTGTTTTATCCGCAAAGTAAAGCCTCTTAAACGCGCCCTTGAAGGCTTTTCGTGCTGGATAACCGGTTTAAGGGCTTTGCAATCGGAAGTCCGCAGTGGGCTTGATTATTTTATGTGGGACGAATCCAATCAGATAATTAAATACAATCCACTGCTTGAATGGAGTTTAGACGAGCTAATTAAATATATACATCAAAATAATGTACCCTACAATGCACTGCACGACAAAGGGTTTGTTAGCATTGGCTGTGAACCCTGTACACGTGCCATTAAACCCGGTGAGGATTTCAGGGCTGGTCGCTGGTGGTGGGAACAAAACTCTGGTAAAGAATGCGGTTTGCATAAATAAAATTGATTTTCGCCTGAACTCAGCCAGGCGAAAATCATATGCTTAAGCTAATATTGTTTCAGCACGGTTACCGGCAGCATCAACCACCGCAACCTGAATATTGATAGCGCCTTCAGGAATCTCCATCTTAAAAGGATCTTTCAGGAGAAGCTGTGGCTTATGAGGCACCTCACCAATCTTTTTCCCATCGGCCATTACTTCATATTTTACTATCGGATCATCTCCGGCATATGCGGTTTGCCAGGTTAGCAGGATTTTGCCTTCAATTTTTACTGTTTGTAACATTCGTGGAGGAACCAAGCCAACTTTTGCCATCTGGAAGTAGTTGGTTTTCCCATCTTTCACACCGGCTGCCAGCTGCTCAATCTTCTCCCGCTCTTCTTTCGACAGTCCATCGGGGGCAATCTGGCAGGCATAATAGTTCTGCACCAACTGGCACTTCATAGGGTCTTCGTCAATCTGTCCGATACCAATAATCAAAGTATGAACACCCGGAGTGGTAAGTGAATATTCAATCAATGGACGGCTAGGCAATCCAGGCTCCCCTACTTTGCGGTAAACATGCTCAGGTTTGTTTGACCATGTGGGTTCTTTATGGTACATGGCAGCATCGGCAAAAGTTTTCATACCGATAATGCCCAATCCTTTGGCTTCGGCAACCGGAATCACGTTGTGCTGCATATTAAACATGAGCCTGTCGTTGGCATTGATGGCTATCAGCATCCCTTCAAGGATTCCCCACTCGTCTCGTTGGATCAAATCCATCATCGCTGGTGGGTTGTTATGCCCGGAGAACCCAATATGCCTGATCAGCTTTTCATTCTTTGGATTCATCCCGGTGTGGTTGGTTCCATCGCGCAGATCGCGCAGGGCAACCAATGCCCCAAAGTTACCTTCTGGGTCGAGTTGGGTTTCAAGGCCTTCGAATAAAACATCAATCTCTTGCGTGTTATGTAAAGTGTGAATCAGCACCATATCAAGGTATGCACCTTCGGGGTACCACCCCTCGTTATCACCAAAAATCTGGGTAAGAGACCGTTTTACATCATCAACTGCACATTTTACTTCCTGACCATTGGACCAGTTCACAACCCCTTCCTTTTCGGGCCAACCCGGTTTTCCCCACCTCATGGCTGTTTTGCTAGTCAGCCAGATGCTTTTCCGGAGTTCTTCATTATATCCTGATTCTCCGGGAATAAGATTCAATTTTTTAAATGCTTTATTGAAGTTTTGCTGGCTGGGGCCATATAAGTTGGAAGTGTCGTAGTAATTTATTCCCAGTTCAAAAGCTTTCAGGATTATCGGCACAGGATCCACATCTTCGGGTGTCCATTGAATAGATGCCTGCCCGCCCAGGCCAAATGTGGTAACCATAAAATCGTGTTTTCCGAACTTGCGTTTCATGGGTGCCGGTACTTTATCGACATTGCAGCCACCCACTGACATTAACGAGACTCCTGCTGTTGTTGCAGCCGAAACTTTAATAAAATTCCGCCTGCTGATCCGATATTTTACTTTGTTTGCCATATTGATTATTTTTTTTATGAGGCTAAATATAATCATTGTTGTCCGGTAAACCGGAAAATTTAATTTATTCATTTTATAATATACT
>JBBIHB010000013.1:15347-77545 GCA_037447215.1 Bacteroidales bacterium | reverse complement strand
TATAAAACATTTTTTTATTACAATATTATCTTACTATTCCTTATTTTTTATTTTTAATCCAACAATATTGACAATTATTATATGCAATCCTATAATGATGGAAGAGGCCCCTAATTATTTCAAAAATGTTTTTATTGCATCTATGCATGGATTGCCGGATTATTATCATTACAATTTAATTGAATGCTATTTTGGATAAAACTTTCTAAGGATCGGAAGAAGCAATTTAATACGTATCAAATATTTTGACCTGTAATTTGATTTTAAACTTTGTTCTGGTACCCGGATCATGTGAAAATTATTGCTTCAATTTTTGAATTCTGAAGAAAATTATCAAGTGTTGATCAAAACTATCCTTTCAGCCAATAAATGTTTCAATCATATTTAAGGCTATAAGAAAAGGTGGCAGGAAGAACCTTATAATACTATATTTCGAAAGAGCTGTGAAGAATATTTATGTTAATCGTTAGAAAAGATTATAGAAATGAGGAAATTGTAAAGTTAATTTATGGTAAAATGAAATTCTTTGCATCTTGAAAAGATTTCATCAGAGCTAACTCTTGAACAATTATATTGCAGAACCCAAATTCAGGAGGTCATGTCAAACCGCCCTTATAAATTCCATATTCGCATCCATCACTTCGAGGTAGCGAACCTGTGCAAGTGTCCTCACCTTGTTGTGTTCCGGATACGCGATCTTGTAGTAGGTGTCGCCATTCAGGTAATCGGTAAGAAAGCGGATCGACTGTTCCCATACCATATACTGGCAGGAAAAGGCCAGGTTTTCGCGTTCAAGGGGTGTTAAGAATTTTTTGCTTTCAGACAGGTAACCTTCGGCAAATGCCTGGTAATATATTCTGTTAAATCCTATTTTGGAAAGGTCGGGTTCGTCTTCGGTTGATGTGTTTCCCAATGTGCGTATGGCATCGCCGAAATCGAACAGCGCTGTTCCGGGCATTACCGTATCCAGGTCAATGATGCAAAGTATATTATTGTCTTTATCGAAAAGTACGTTGTTTATTTTGGTATCGTTGTGGGTAATCCGAAGCGGTATCTCACCCTTGTCGAGCCACTCCTGGAGTCGGGTCATTTCATCGGCCCTCGATAGCAGCTTGTCAATCACCTGTTTCATTTCGGCAACCCTGCCTGCTTCATTGGCCTCGATGGAATCGGCAAACTGTTTCAACCTGAATTTACCATTATGAAAGTTGGGAATGGTTTCTATAAGCAAACTTCCCGGCAGGTCGGATAGCTGCATCTGAAAATGCCCGAAAGCTTTACCGGCGCTATATGCCTGCTCCGGATGGGTGACCTCTTCAATACCATGACTATCTTTTACAAACTGAAAAAGGGTCCAGTAGTTGCCTTCCTCATCGCGCACAAAATAGTTGTCAGCAGCATCAGGAATATAGTTCATCACTTTCCTGTCAATCTCTGGTTCTCCCGCTGCAAGTAATTTTTTACGGATATGGTTGGTTGCCAGTACTATATTTCTCATCATCCCCGGAACGTTCTTAAATATCAGGTGGTTTTTCCGTTGCAGGATAAAATTGGGCACAACGCCAGGTGTTGTTACCAGATAGGTATCGTTGATGTGGCCGTGCCCAAATGGTTTCCAACCGGTTGCCTCAATTGGCATGTGGAATGAGGCAAGAAGGTTTCTTATTTTTTGTTCGTTCATATCTTCGGGTTTTATTTCCATAATTTTTGCGGATAAACTCCTGCATCAATCAGTTTCAATATTTCACGCTGTGCAATCGGTTTGTCTTCGCGGTATGTTACCCCAAACCAGGGTGCATCACAAGCCAGCACTTTGGTTTTAATCCGCCCCATCTGTATGTTGTCATTAATAAGAAGTGGGATAAAATACTCCGATTTTGGTTCATTGCCTTTTTCTTTCAGGAATTTGATAAACCCTTCTTCAAGATAATCGAAGACATTTGGTTTCATTCCCCAGAAATTCATCGATACCGGAGTGTCTTCTTTCAAAGGGATTTTCCCTTCGGATTCATAATAATTGATACCATCGTCGTCGCGTTTGATTTTGGTTCTTTCAACTACTGTGGTTAAGTAACCGTTTTCATCGGTATTGCAAACCCCACGTGATACGGTTCCATGTTCTGATAAGGTTTTATCCACCCTGTAGCCTATCATCGAGTATTCATCGGGATCAGATGATGACCTGAGAAAATCGGCCATTACCTGGAAGGCTTTTTTTCCATAGAAATCGTCGGCATTAATTACAGCCATAGGTTCCTTTGCGGCATCTTTGGCCATCAGAACAGCATGGGCTGTGCCCCAGGGTTTTTCCCTTTCGGGGTTCAGGGTAAAGCCTTCCGGAATTTTGTCGAGCGATTGGAAGACATATTCGGTTTCAATCCGTCCTTTCAAACGGGGTTCAAAACATGTTTTAAATTCTTTGGCAAAATCGGTGCGGATAATAAATACCACTTTACCAAATCCTGCCCTGATGGCATCATACAACGAGTAGTCAATAATTGCTTCGCCATTGGGGCCAACTTCATCCAATTGTTTTAATCCCCCATATCGGCTACCCATTCCGGCAGCCAGTATTACCAATGTTGGTTTCATATCGTAATCCGGATAATTGTATTTTAACTGAGGCCTAAAAATAGCTGAATTTCGGGAAGTAAAAGGTACAGGGAAAATATTTAGGAAGGTAAGGTGAACTTAATAAAAAACCTTCGAACTAAATATGTCGTTCCTACGGGACTATTTTGGCTATTGCCTATTTCAAACTTCTATAAACATGTCGTCCTTACAGGACTTTTATGTGTAAAGAATGGGAAGTATTATTCTTTATACCATCCCGAGTACATACCATACGAATTGGCAATGCGTTTTACCTCACCTTCAAGCAATTCGGGGCTAATATCTTTCACTTTTTTGGCCGGTATGCCTGCATAAACACTACCCGATTCCACAACAGTTCCTTTAGTTACTACTGACCCGGCAGCAACAATCGAATTGCTTTCAACCACAGCATTGTCGAGTACTACAGCGCTGATACCAATCATTACGTTGTCGTGAAGGGTGCATCCATGCACGGTAGCATTATGTGCAATGGTTACATTGTCCCCAATTTTGGTGGGTGATTTCTGATAGGTGGCATGAATAACCGCCCCGTCCTGAACATTGGTATTGTTACCGATTTTGATGTAATGCACATCGCCCCTGATTACTGCGTTGTACCAAATGCTGCAATTGTCGCCTAATTCTACATCACCGATTATTACAGCTGTTTCGGCAATAAAACAATCATTGCCGATTCGTGGGGTTTTCCCATTAAGTGACTTTATAAATCCCATAATATTACCGTTTTAAAATATTGCAAAGATATTAAATGCAATAAAGTTGTGGTTTTATCATTTATGGGCTTTTAAATATTGGTTATTTTTGCCTGCATCCATTGTGGGATAATAAACAAGAATTTCAATATAAATTAAGACTCCATGAAGGAAGCAAAAGTAGTCGAACTCGAAGAGGTGGCCATTAGGTTTTCGGGTGATTCGGGCGACGGAATGCAGTTGACCGGAACCTTGTTTTCGGATGCGTCGGCCCTACTGGGAAACGATATTTCCACTTTTCCCGACTATCCATCTGAAATCAGGGCTCCTCAGGGAACCGTTGGGGGTGTTTCGGGTTTTCAGGTTCAATTCGGGCATAAAGCCATCAACACCCCGGGTGATTTTGCCCATGTCCTGGTGGCTATGAACCCTGCAGCGGTTAAGGCAAATGCAAGGTTTATGAATCCTGGAGGTACAATTATTTACGACCGGGATGCCTTTAACGAAAAGAACCTTCGGAAAGCAAATTTTCAAACCGATGATCCGTTTGCCGAATGCGACCTGCACGATTACAACAAAATTGCCATACCGATTACAACATTGACACAGGAAAGCCTGAAAGACCTTGGACTCGACAACAAAAGTATCCTTCGCAGTAAAAATATGCTTGCACTTGGTTTGGTTTGCTGGATTTTTAACCGTCCGCTAACTTATATTGAAGAATATATCCATACCAAGTTTTCAAAAAAACCTTTGGTTGTAGAATCCAATTTACGGGTACTTCGTGCCGGGTACAATTATGGACAAAACCTGCAGCACGTAACACCGCAATACCTGGTAAATCCAGCCCGGATTGAACCGGGTATATACCGCAATATGAACGGCAACCAGGCCACTGCTTGGGGATTGATTGCTGCTGCCGAAAAAGCCGGATTGCAGCTTTTTGTGGGTTCTTACCCCATAACCCCGGCTACCGAAATCCTTCAGGCTTTGTCTGACAGGAAAGACCTTGGGGTTAAATCGTTTCAAGCCGAAGATGAGATTGCGGGAATTACAACAGCCATTGGTGCTGCCTTTGCTGGTAACCTCGCCGTTACAACAACTTCAGGTCCTGGTTTTGCCCTGAAATTGGAAGCCATAGGGCTTGCTGTAATGGCTGAATTACCCCTGGTCATTGTCAATGTTCAAAGAGGAGGGCCTTCAACCGGGTTGCCAACCAAAACCGAACAGTCGGACCTGTTACAGGCACTCTATGGCCGAAACGGCGAAAGCCCTTTAGTGGTGTTAGCTGCCAGTACGCCTTCCGATTGTTTCTGGTTTGCTTATAAAGCAGCAAAAATTGCACTCGAAAGAATGGTACCTGTGGTACTGCTTACCGACGGATTCCTTGGAAACGGGAGCGAACCCTGGAAAGTGACTCAAATGAAAGAGTTACCCGAAATTAAGCCCCGCTTTGCAAAGGATCCTGCTGTTTTTAAAGCTTACCGCCGCGATGAAGTAACCCTTGCACGCGAGTGGGCAATACCTGGTATGGATGGCTTCCAGCACCGCATTGGTGGACTCGAAAAAAACATCATGGGCAATGTGAGCCATGACCCGGAAAACCACCAGAAAAACTGTGAGATACGAAAAGCTAAAGTGGAGAAGGTTATCGATATGGTTCCCGATCTTGAGGTTTGTGGCGATGAAAAAGGTGAAGTTTTAATAATTGGCTGGGGAGGCACATACGGGCACATGGTTAGTACCCTCCGCGAACTCCGGCAGGAAGGTAAAAATGTCAGCCTTGCGCATTTCAATTACATAATGCCACTGCCTGCAAACGTAAAAGATGTGTTCAGTAAGTTCAGGAAAATAATTGTTTGCGAACTTAACCTCGGACAATTTGCGAGTTACCTGCGAGATAAAGTTCCCGGATTTGAATACCATCAATATAATAAAGTGCAGGGATTGCCTTTTACTGTAAAAGAATTAAAAGCCGCCGTTAATAAACTTCTGGAGGATTAACCATGAGCGATTTGAAATATACCATCAAGGATTTTAAGAGCGAAAACGAAGTTCGCTGGTGCCCGGGTTGTGGCGATTATGCCATCATGAATGCTGTGCAGCGTACCATGGCCGAACTTGGGGTTAAACATGAAAGGTTTGCCATCATTTCTGGCATTGGCTGCTCATCACGCTTCCCATATTATATGAGCACCTATGGTTTTCACACCATCCACGGAAGGGCAATGGCAGTGGCATCGGGTGTTAAATGTGCAAATCCCGACCTGAATGTATGGGTAATAACCGGCGATGGTGATGGTATGGCCATAGGGGGGAATCATTTTATTCACCTGATAAGGAGAAATATAGACATCAACCTGATTTTATTCAACAACAAAATTTATGGACTTACAAAAGGACAATATTCGCCCACTACCGACCGCGGGTTTAAAACCAAAACCTCGCCCTACGGAACCATTGAGGATGCATTTATTCCAGGGCAGCTTGTAATTGGCGCCAGGGGCACTTTTTTTGCCCGCTCAATCGATACCAACATCAAACTCAGCCAGGATGTATTCATTTCGGCAGCACGCCATAAAGGTACTTCAGTTGTCGAAGTCCTTCAGAATTGTGTGATTTTCAATGATGGGATCCACGATGAGATTACCGACCCTGTGCATAAAGCTGACCGCCAGTTGATCCTCCGTCATGGAGAACCTATGATTTTCGGCGAAAATAACCAGGAAGGGTTAGCCTTTGTCAAGGGCAAGCTTTCGGTGGTTACTATTGGGGAGAATGGAATTACTGAAGATGATATCCTCGTACATGATGCCACTGATCCCGATCCATCGCTACACCTGGCGCTTGTTAATATGCAACTGCCTGCTTTCCCTGTTGCATTTGGTGTAATCCGAAGTGTAGAGGCACCGGCTTACGATGTTGAAATGACAGCACAGATTGAGGAGATTGAGGCTTTAAGCCCCATTAAAACTATGGACGATCTTTTAATGTCAGGAAATACCTGGGTGGTTGAGGATACCGGAACCGGTTTTGATAATAACGGTTCCTGTCATAACAGGAGGTAACCAACTATTGATATTGTATATTGAAAACTTCATCCGCCTGGATGAGGTTTTTTTGTTTATAATAGGGATTATAACTAATTTTCTCCGAAAATAGTCACGCTATGGATTTGGAAAGCATCACACTATCATCGATATACAAAAAAAAGAAAAGCGACCGGGATATATTTCACGAGTTGATGCCATTCAAAGTGAAGGAGGTATTGCTGATTGCCACCATTTACGATTCCTATTCAATTGTCAGAGAGGGACAGATCAGCGATAAGATTGTAGGTGAATATCTTCAGCTTAATCTGTACGCCGCTCCACGTTTTACAAGCGTCAGCACCATGGACGAAGCCCTGCAGATACTTGATCAGCGCGATTTTGATGTGGTTATTATTATGACCGGGCTCGATAAATCGACACCTTTAAGGACTGCAAAAGCAATACATCAGAAAAAGCCTTCCATGCCCATTCTCCTTCTTGCAAATAACAATGCCGATCTGAAGTATTTTCAAACAGAAAGCATCAGGGCCGATTATTTCGATCGGGCATTTGTATGGAATGGAAACAGCAATGTGTTCCTGGCAATGATCAAATATATTGAGGACCAGAAAAACCTTGCCCCAGATACTCAATTGGGGAATGTCAGGGTGGTATTGCTTGTAGAGGACAGCATTCAGTACTATTCGCGCTACTTGCCTATGCTGTATGCTACCATAATGACGCAGACCCAGAACCTGGTAGAGGACGAATCGGCAACAGAACTCAACAAAATTGTTAAGATGCGAGCCAGGCCAAAAGTTATCCTCGTGAGTACTTATCAGGATGCTGTTAAGGTGATCGACAGCTACCGTGACTATATTCTCTGCGTAATTTCGGATGTTAAATTTGAACGTAATGGTTCAGTTGATGAAAATGCCGGAGTTGAACTCCTCAGGTATGTTAACCAGGTGATGCCATTCCCGATACCCCTTCTCCTGCAATCGCATGATATCAGCAATGCACAGCGCGCACATCAGGTGGGGGCCGATTTTATCGACAAAAATTCAGATAGTCTTGCCCTCGATATTCTTAATTTCCTCTACCGAAGGCTTGGGTTTGGCAATTTTGTTTTCAAAGACTTGGACGGTACCCCGCTCATGGAAGCACGGAACCTCCAGGAGTTTGAAGAGATGTTTAAAATTATACCCGACTCGGCGCTCGAATACCATGGAAGGAGGAACTCTTTCAGTACCTGGCTGATGGCACGCGGTGAAATCAATATGGCCGACAAACTGAAACCTTATCAGACCGAAGATTTTGGCAGTACCGAAGATTTAAGGCAGTTTTGCCTCGATGTTTTCAGGGAAGTAAGGCTTAAGAAACTTCAGGGAAGGATCATCAAGTTTGAACCTGGACTGGTAAATTGCAACCGTTATGTGGTCAGGATAGGAAAAGGATCATTAGGTGGAAAGGGAAGGGGGATGGCCTTTATGAGCCATTTCATCGAAAACATAGATTTCAGCAGGATCATTAATGGTATGTCAATACGGATCCCCACAACTGCAGTACTCGGAACTGTCGAGTTCGACCGCTTCCTGGAATCGAACAACATTTACGAAACCATATACAGTACCAATGATTACGAAAGCATCCGGACACAGTTCCTTGAATCGAGGTTCGATGACGATATCAACGAAAAGCTTATGGAATACCTTTCGGTAATGAAGTGCCCTTTGGCCATCCGCTCGTCGGGATTGTTTGAAGATTCGCTGCTCAGGCCATTCTCCGGGGTTTATTCCACTTTCCTGATACCCAATAACCACCCCAATTTAGAAGTGCGTTTCGAACAGTTGGTTACAGCCATTAAGCTGGTGTATGCCAGTATTTTTACCGAATCGGCCCAGATGTATTTCGATGCAATCGACTACAAAATTGAAGAAGAAAAAATGGCAGTTATCATCCAAGAGGTGGTGGGGCACGAATTCAATGGAAAATATTATCCGCACATCTCTGGAATAGCGCAATCGTATAATTATTACCCGGTTTCATATATGGAACCCGAAGACGGCTTTTCTGTTACTGCAGTAGGACTCGGAATGTACGTAGCAGGGGGCGAGAATGCTTACCGGTACTGCCCAAGGTATCCGACACTGAACAGCACTTCATTGCGTGATCAGATCAGGGAATCGCAGCGACATTTTTATTCCATTGATATGACCCGTATAACCTTCGACCTGGTGAAAGAGGGTGAACTTGCCGCAGTGAAACGTTTCAGGATTAAAGAAGCCGAAGCTGATGGCACACTCGACATGAGTGTTTCTACCTATAATATGGAAAATGATGAACTTGTACCAGGAATGCCATTCCCAGGCCCTCGGGTAGTTGATTTTGCCAATATACTCAAATATAATTCGATCCCATTGCCTGACACTTTAAGGCTTTTGCTGAAACTTTTCAGGGAAGCTATGGGGGCTCCTGTCGAAATGGAGTATGCCATCGACCTTAAGCCTGGTGATAATGGATTGCCCACTTTTTACCTGCTACAGATCAAGCCACTGATCAGAAGAGAAGAGGAGGTCAATATTGAACCGGTTACACCCGATGAAAACAATTTGTTGATGTATGCCGAAAGGGGCATGGGAAATGGATCATTGTCACATATCAGGGATGTGGTATTTGTCGAACCTCATCAGTTCAGTTCTCTGATTACCAAAGAAATAGCAAGCGAAATCAGTAATTTTAACAAATATTTTGAAGAAAATTACCTTGATTATATCCTTATAGGACCTGGCAGATGGGGATCAAATGACCATTTTACAGGTATCCCGGTTTACTGGGCAGGCATATCAAAAGCACGGGTGATTGTAGAAATCGGATTGCATGATTTTCCACTCGAAGGTTCCCTGGGATCGCACTTTTTCCATAACGTTACTTCCATGAACGTTGGCTATTTTGCTATTCCCCATAACTCAAACACATCATTTATCAAAATGGATGTACTTTACAATCAGGAGATTGTCAGGAATGCCGGATATGTAAGGCATGTCAGGTTTGATAAACCCCTGAATATATTAATGGACGGAAGAAAACGGCAGGCAGTAATAAGGTTCGAAAACGGAGAATAAAAGCAGGTTAATGGTTCCAGATTTCATAAGCTTTGAGGGCTTGTAATTCAAGCATCTCATACCCGTTTTTTATGGTTACTTTTTTGTCAAGTCCACGTTTAATAAATTCTGTTATGGGCGGATTATAAACCAGGTCGTATAAAAGATGCTTTTCAGTTAAATATCCATACGGAATCTCAGGGAATAATCCGGTTTCGGGATAAGTCCCCAACGGTGTGGTGTTGATAATTATGGTGTTTTCCGACATAATTTCACGGGTTAACTCACTATATGTCAATGTTTTTTCTTGGTTTTGTTTCCGAGAAACCAATGAAGTCCCGATTCCCATTTTTTCGAATACATATAACACTGCCTTTGATGCTCCACCTGAACCCAGAACCAAAGCTTTTTTATGCCAGGGTTTCAAAATGGGGCGGATGCTCTCTTCAAAACCATAAACATCGGTGTTGAAACCTTTCAGGTAAATCCGGCCGTGACTCCGGCGTTCAATCCTGATGGTATTTACCGCTCCAATAGCACGGGAGGTATCGTCGAGTTCATCGAGAAAAGGTATTATCTGCGATTTGTAGGGGATCGTCACATTCAGACCAACTAGTTCGCAATGGCTTAATATTACATCAATGACCCTATCAATAGTTGAAATTTCAAAATTCAGGTATTTTTCCTGTTTTTGTTCCCTGGCGAATTTTTCAGTAAAAAACCTGCTTGAAAATGAATGCCCAAGGGGGTAACCAATCAAGCCATATGTCCTCATTTTGCTTTATTTTTCGAACCTGTCATACCTTCGACCACAAAAATGAGTACAAAACCTGCAACGGCAATCAAAAGGGCGCCCACGAGCATCGAAGGATTGCCTGTTACTTTTTCGAAAGTACCGGGCAATACATTTTCTTCAAGTAATGGTTTTACCTCTCCGTGGCGGTCAATAAATGTTTCCACCACATTTTTCCATGGCCATACTTTGTTGAGGGAGCCAATCATAAATCCTGAAAGAAGTCCGATGATCAGGTCATGGTAACGGCGCAAAAGCCATGAGAGAATGTTGCTGAACCCGATAATCCCTATCAGGGCGCCTGCGAGAAAAATGGCGATTACAGGAATATTAAAGGTACTTACAGCTTGGAGGATAAATTTATACACCCCCAGAAGAACCAGAATGAAACTTCCTGAAATTCCGGGGAGGATCATGGCGCATATAGCTATTGCCCCGGAAAGAAAAATAAACCACCAGGTTGTATTGGCCTCGGCCGGTGTCAAAATGGTTATTATATAGGCAATAGCAATGCCTGCCAGGGTAAATGATGCAACACCAAAGTTCCATTTTTTTACATAACGTCCTACAAATATGGCCGATGCAACGATCAAACCGAAGAAAAACGACCAAACCATGACCGGATATGTATCGAGTAAAAATTTTATCATCCGGGCAAACGATAAAATACTGATGAATATTCCGGTAACCAAACTCAAAAGGAAATTGCCGTTAATCTCGGACCAGAATTCCCTGAATTTTCCACTTAAGAGTAATTTTGCCGATACCAGGTTAATGGATTTGATTGAATTTATGAGTTCTTCATAAATTCCTGAAATAAAAGCAATTGTACCTCCTGAAACACCAGGGACCACATCGGCAGCGCCCATACCGATCCCTTTTAGGGCGATAATCAGATAATCTTTAATTGATCGCATATTATATTTTTAAAAGAAAACCCGCGCTATTATCATCCGCGGGTTTTTTTATTTATTCAAATGGGTTGACAATAAAACACAACTATCCGGTTAATTCAAAGGCTTATAAGCCTTTATCAGTTTTTTTACCGAATCGTTCTGGGCAGCTTTTGGGAATGCTTCAAAAAGATTGGTATGTTGCTGAAAATCGAGCCTCAGGGCTATTTCCAATTGCCCAACTGCTTCGCTTTCGTCGTTTTTTTCGAACAAATAGGCAGCGAGGTAATATTTTATGGTAGCACTTTCGTTGTTGTGCCTGATCCCTTTTTTCAGGATTTTTATGGCATCATCAACCTTGTTCTGACTGTGAAGGTACTGTGCATAATTAATCCACATTTCCGAATTAGAAGGATCGAGGGCAGTAGCCCTTTTCAATGCATCCCGGGCATCATCATGAAGTTCAATCTCACCGTATATATTTCCAAGGGTAAACCAGTAGTCGGGATTCTCATTGTCCAGCTTAATGGCCTTCCGTATTCGGGCCAGGCTTTCTGGGAAATTTTTATTTATCCAATAAACCAAGCCTGACGAAAACCATGCGGAATCATTCTTTGGATTGATTTTCAGGGCTTTTTCGTAATTTCTTAATGCCATTTTATGCCTGCCCATATTCATATAACATTCGGCCATATAGCAGAATGCATCATCATTTTTGGGATCATACTGCAGGTATTGCCGGTATGCTTCGATGGCTTCCCTGAACCTGAGAAGGTTGGCCAGTGAATTTGCCTTATTGAATATGGCATGGATTGCATCGGGGTACAATGTAATTGCAAAATCATAGGCCTCAACAGCCTTTTCGAATTGCAAAGTACGGTTATAGGCTATTCCAAGGTTGAACCATGCTGAAAGGCTGTAGGGATCAAGATCAAGATACAGGTTGTAGAATTCAATACTCTTTTCGGATTGGCTCATCAAGTCGTAAAAATAGGCCAGGTCGAAAAGCGCCATTTCATGTTCCGGGTTTTTTTCCCAGGCTCTTTCGAAATATTTTACTGCTATATCAAACTCGTCATGGTCGGCATAAGCCGATCCGATCAGGTAGAGGATATCATCGTTATCGTCGCCGGCAAATGTAATGGCTTTTTGAAAATTTTCTGCAGCTTCATGGTGGTCATCAAGTTGCAGAAAAGCATTTGCTTTGAGCAGATATACATCTGGGTTGGTGTTTTCGATGGATTCGAGAACTTGTATTTCCGATAAAGCTTTTTCTGGTTCATTGTGTGTGACCAGCAACTGGGTATAACGGATACGCATGTTGAACGAACCAGGGTGTATGTTAATGGCTTGTAAAATGGCAGTTTCAGCGACCTCGAAATCACCTTCGTCGAGCAAAAATTCTATAATCTCCTCGAAATCGGCAACATCGAAATATTCCAATCTGCCGGCAGCCAGCGAGTTTTTAAACCTCAGGTAGCCTTCAGGGGGGTCAATTTCTTCGCTGAATGCATTTCTGTTCTCGTTCATTATATTCCAAATAAAGCGCAAATTTATAAAAACCCCATCAATAATCAACCGTTCTTATTGATGTTGGTTCCTTAACAGGTCATTTACTGTTTTTACCGGATTGAAAGTTTCGATAGGTACTTCCACAAAAATTGTATTCCAATCGCTCATTGCCCCGTTCCATAATCCCGGTAATTCCTGAGCTTTAAGGTCGCGTCCATCTTTCGATTTCTGTGAAATGAATCCTGTGTTTGGATCCCTGAAATTCAATAGGTTAAATTTTTCGCATTTATAGTTTTTTACCCCGCAAACCAGGTCAACTGGATTAAAATGGGTTGCGTGGCGTGCAATTTTTTGCTGGACCGGATTGCTATGGTCAATCTGTACACTTTCAGCAATCTGTAACGAAACGGTTCCATCGCTGTTCCTGGCCCAGAATGGCCCACCACCGGGTTCACCTTCATTTTTTACCATTCCGCAAACCCTTATCGGACGGTTATATTTCTCCCTGAGGTATATAAACAGGTCTTCCTTTTCAGTGTAATACTGATTTTCTGCTGGTTTTGTATTCAGCGTATTTTCGAGGAAATTGGCTGCTTCGGCAAGTATGGCACTGTCGATGGCTGTATAATGTTTTTCGTTGAGTTCTTTTTGAAATTGGAAAATATGTTTTTGATAATGCAGTAAAATCCCCGCAAGGGCTTTTTTGTAACTATAGGTTGTTCCTTTAAGCCTGTCGGGTACAACATTGTCAATGTTTTTGATAAATATAATGTCCTGATCCAGATCGTTCAGGTTTTCGAGCAGGGCGCCATGACCTCCTGGTCTGAAAAGCAGCGATCCGTCCTTTTCGAGAAAAGGTTCATTGTTCAGGTCAACTGCAATGGTGTCGGTCGAAGGTTTTTGCTTACTGAAACCAACCTCGAAGGTTACCCCATAGTTTTGCTCATAAAGAGGACCTACATTTCTCAACAGTCTGGTGAATGCACTTTCGTGCTCAGGAGAAACAGTAAAATGCAGCCTCACCACATTCCCATTATCACAAGCGTAATTTGCGCCTTCAACCAGATGCTCTTCAAATGGTGTACGGCTATTTTCACCATATTTATGAAACTTCAGAAGGCCTTTGGGAAGGTTTCCATACCCTAAGCCTTTTTCAGTAAGCAAAGATTCGAGATAATTTACCAATGAGGGCTCCAGGTTATGGTTTTCAAGGGCTGATATTAAATCATCATAAAATGCAAAACGAGTAATATTCCAGAAAAAACCGCGGGTATCCTTGTCTTTCAGTAAAACATCTTCTTCGGAGGCACCGGCCTTAAGCTCATCGAGAGATGAAAACAGTGCTTTGAACATACGGCTTGCAGCCCCCGATGCCGGTACAAATTTCAGGACTGATAAACCTTTGGTCAGTGCATTTTCAAATTCCCCGATATATTTTTCAATCTCTGAGTCAGCAACACATAATATCCCATTTCCGGGGGTAG
Organism: Bacteroidales bacterium; assembly: GCA_037447215.1. Taxonomy (GTDB): domain Bacteria; phylum Bacteroidota; class Bacteroidia; order Bacteroidales; family Prolixibacteraceae; genus UBA1413. Next base: position 63,419 of record JBBIHB010000013.1, on the reverse strand, counting down.
CAGCTTCTACCACCTGAAGATAAGGAAATCCCTTTTTGAAATAACCTATCTGTTGGATTACATCTTCCAGATGGCTGCCACGTTCCTCAATTCTTGCTTCGACAATCTTTGTCAACATAGCCTCTAATTTTTTATTAAAAATAGTTGTTTTGTTTTTCCATTGTTGAAAAAACAACCAATTGAACTAAAAAGTTATTAAAGGTTTTTTCAACAGATTGATTTGGTCAAAGCATGTATATTTGCCTGAACAAATTCGAATTCATTTATGCAGGAATTTCCGTGGGGACATAAACGACGGTACAACGATTTCCCGACCCATATTAAAAATATCTTTAAAGAAAGGGTACAGAAGATATCCCTTGATACAGGTTTTACCTGTCCAAACCGTGATGGATCAAAAGGGAGGGGTGGGTGTACCTATTGCAATAACCAGACGTTTAACCCGGCCTGGGGCAAACTCAGGATTTCAATCTCCGATCAACTGAAAAATGGTATGGCATTTTTTTCGCCAAAATATCCCGGAATGAAATATCTGCCTTATTTCCAGTCCTATACAAATACATATGCACCTCTTGATTATCTACGCCAATTGTACGGTGAGGCCCTAGGTTATCCGAGAATCGTAGGATTGGTTGTGGCCACACGTCCCGATTGTGTTAATAATGAAATTCTCGACTATTTTGGAAGGCTTTCTGAGCAAACCTATGTAATGATAGAGTATGGAGTTGAATCTCATTTGAACCGAACCCTTGATGCTATAAACCGTGGTCATTCGTTTGAAGATTCTGTCCGGGCTCTCGAAGAAACCTCTAAAAGGAACATCAGGACTTGCGCACATCTCATAATTGGGCTTCCAGGTGAAACCCATAATGATTTTATGGAACAAGCAAAAATTATTTCACAATTGCCTGTTGATAATTTGAAGTTACACCAGTTACAGATCCACAAAGGAACGGTTATGGCAAATCAATATTCAAGTCAGCCGGAGGCATTTCACCTGTTTAATGCCCATGAGTATGTCGATCTGGTGATTGATTACCTCGAAAATTTAAACCCACGGATAGTTGTAGAACGGTTTATTTCTCAAGCGCCTCCAGGATTACTGATTGCACCACGATGGGGATTGAAAAACTTTGAATTTGTGGCCAAAGTGGAAAAACGTTTGGTGGAACGCAATACCTGGCAGGGGAGGAATTATTATTTGTAGTTATTGTCGTTAGTGGTTTCAGTATTACAATGTAATTGGACCATAATATCTAAAATTTTAACAATGTTAGCTGGCAATAAAGTACTTCCGATCCGTCTGCTGATGGAGAGGAATCTCATTAAGTAAATCGGACAGTAATGATTTTTTATATTGAGATCAGGTTCAAAAAAATCATGGATTATTGGCAATGAATGTACTTCTTTACCAATTCGCGGGTAGCTTCCTCATTGCCTTTCAGTTCTTCTCTAAGGTTCATGTCGTTGTATTGCTGCAGTTGTTGTATGTTATAATCAATAAGTCTTTCAGGAAAAATTCCGTTTTCTTCAAAAATCAACCTCTTCTTTTCGAGGCGTATTGAAGATTCCACGCACGAGGCGGGCAAAGGTTCGAGGTTTGCAGCAGAATTAATGGAAGAAACATTCCCTTCAACATACAATTGGTTGGCCAAATCGAGACCGGATGGCATATTTATGCCATGAAGGATGGCTACAATAAGTCCGGCAATGGTAAGATGGATGTTGGCGCTTCCGTCGGGAACCCTGAACTCGAACGTCTGTCGGGCACCAGCCTCATCCATTGCAACCGAAATTCCGGGGTTTGCAATTTCAGCCATATTCTGGTTCCCATTCCAGCCCAATGGTACACGCACAAGCGCCGACCTGTTGCGTGCACCCCAGCAGATATTGGTAGGTGCTTCCTGGTTAGGAACGAGCCGGAGGTAGGAGGTAGGTATGGTATTCCCAAAAGCTGTCAGGGCATCGGCTAAATCAAGGATACCTGCAATTGCTTTTTTCGAAAGATCGGATATTGAACCATGTTCGATAATGAGATTTTTCCCTTCCTTTTCGATCAGGATATGGAAATGGAGACCACTGCCAGCTTTCCCAACAGTGATTTTTGGTGAAAAGCTGATTTCGACGCCCATTTTCTGAGCCAGCATCCGAAGTATCCATTTGGCAACCACCAACTGGTCTGCGGCGAACTCAGGATCGGCAGGCAGAAATTCGATTTCATGCTGTTCGAAGGCTTCATCGTTTTTCAAAAAGTTACCTACTTCTGAGTGTCCGTATTTGATCATCCCACCGCAGGAAGCAATAAGTTTCAGCGCCATTTTGCGCATCTTTTCAAATTTCGAAAAGGGCTCCGACTCGTGGTAGCCTTTCTGGTCGGTGGCCTGGAAAAAGCCGGTTGATTTGCTGTTGACATAATATTCCAGTTCGCCGAGAAATTTCAGGTCCAAACCGGTTGAAGCCCTGAAATGGGAAATGGCTTTTGTTAATACATATTCAGGTGAAAGCTCAAGAGGGTTGCCTTGATGGTCGAAAAAAGAACAAAGGATTTCAAGTGATGGCTCTTCGGCAAAAGGGTTTAAAAATGCCGACCTGTAGCGGGGTACAACATATAAATCGCTGCTACCGGTTTCCATGAACGGGAAAAGGCTCGATCCGTCAACGCGTTCACCATAGGTAAGGATTTCACGGAGGTGCTCTCGGCTTGTAATAACAAAATTCAGGGTTTTCAGCCTTCCATCTCCAGCGATATACCTGAAATTCAACATCTCGGTACTATGGGCTTCAATATATCTGATGAGGTCTTCGCGTGTGAAAAGGTGTGCCGGTTTTTGGAGAAACTTAACCAACGGATTGGCATTTAAATGAAAATAATCTTTCATAACTCGCAAATTTGCTCTGATTTGTACCGTGCGAACATACCAGCCTTTTTTCTCATAAAAGATGATTATCGTCATTGACCTTTGTATGAGCGTTTAAAGATTTACTAAATTGCAACGCAGAATTAATGGTCAGTGGATTATTAAATCGTTAATGCAAATTAATATAGATACCTGTTTGAATAATAAAATTATATCTGATGAACAAAAAATCTGAACCTACCCGAAGAAATCAAAAATCCCATCGTGAATTTATTGTAGGTGATGATCAGGAATTGATGAAATTCCTATTGGAAAACCTTCCACAGAAAAACCGTGACAATATAAAAACTTTGCTACGCGATAACCAGGTTTTGGTAGATGGCGACCCTGTATCACAATTTAATTTCCAACTCAGGCCCGGTCAGCAAGTAGTCATTAGCAGAAATAAAATATCGAAAAAGAAAACCTATCATGGTATTTCAATAATTTATGAAGATAACGATATTATAGTAATTGATAAACATGCAGGTGTACTGTCGGTTGCCACTGAAAATAAGGAGAAATATACCGCTTATACTATACTCTACGACCATGTGAAGCGTAAAAATACTGATGGCAAAATCTTTATTGTTCATCGGCTTGACCGGGAGACATCAGGATTGATGATGTTTGCAAAAAGCCCCCATATCCAGAAAAAATTGCAGGAAAACTGGAACGAAATAATCAGGGAGCGGGTATATGTGGCAGTGGTTGAGGGAATGGTTCAACCTTCTGAGGGCGAAATATCGTCGTATTTACGTGAAAATCAGGGTAGTAGGGTTGTGTTTTCAAGCGAAATAGGCGATGATGGCAAATATGCTGTTACACATTATCAAACCATAAAATCGAGTTCGGTTTATTCATTGCTGAAAATGAGCCTCCGTACAGGACGGAAAAACCAGATCAGGGTACACTTGCAGGATATTGGCCATCCGGTTGTAGGTGATCGCAAATATGGATCAAAGATAAATCCGGTAAACCGCTTGTGCCTTCATGCACAGGTATTGGCTTTTCAGCATCCGGTTAATAAAAGGGAAATACGGTTCGAAACCCCGGTTCCAAGAAAATTTAATGAATTGTTTCATTAGTATAATTTAAATCAATGTAAATCAAATTAATACAAACTAAATGAAAAAAATTGTTTTTGTTTCATTTTTTGTGTTTATGGCAGTTTCATTGACATTCCCGCAGAATAACCCGATGGCCGTAAAATTGCCCGATGGCCGTTTGGAAGTAAAAATTCGTCTGACGGATATGGTGTATCACAATTTTGAAGTTGATGGTCAGCAGGTCACGTGGTATTGCCATTGTCGATGCAGACAACAGAATCAGGTTGGCTCGGTAAAACACCTGGCCTCATTCGTTCGTCAATCCGTTCAGTTGCTGAGGTAATTAAGCCACAATATGGAATCACCAGCCAGATAAATAATGATTACAATGAACTGATACTTGAGATTAAAGAAGATTACTTATTGATTTTCAGGTGTTATAACGATGGCATGGCATATAAGTGGAAAACCGCATTCAAAGGCGACCTGCCTTCTCCTCATGTTGATATGGAACATTTGACCCGTTATGCCAGGGAAAAAGGCGTAAAACTCATTTTGTGGGCAGTTTGGCATACCATCGACCGGCAGATGGCCGAAGCTTTTGATTTATTTCAGAAATGGGGCGTAGAAAGCGTTAAAGTTGACTTTTATGACTGCAAAAACCAGGTGTCCGTAAAGTTTTACGAACGGCCGTCAAGTGAAGCAGCAAAGCACAGATTACTTGTCGATTATTACGGTTGCAGCAAACCAACCGGCCGTGAAAGGACCTATCCGAATGTTATAAATTATGAAGCAGGACGTGGAAACGAATACAACAAATTCGACCGGAACGAAACACCGGGGCATAATATAGATATTGTATTTACCCGGATGGCTGACGGGTCAATGGATTATACGTCAGGCGCCATGCGAAATTCAAACGAGGGTGATTTTATCACATACAATCTGACCCCGATAAGTTATGGACCCCTGTGCCACCAGATTGCTATGTTCGTGGTATATTAGGCATCTTTACAAATGCTTTGCGATGCCCCCACAGCTAATGGATACTATCCCAAAATATTGTCATTTCTGCACAAAGTACCTGAAACGTGGGACGAAACGGTTCCTTTTGCTGGAAAAATGGACGAGTATGTTGTGATTGCCAGGCGTAAAGGACAGGACTGTTATATAGGTGGTTTATCCAATTTTGTTAAAGGGAGGTTGAAATTGACCTTTCGAGGTTTGAAAGCGGAACATATGAGGCTGAAATTATCAAAGATGGTTTAAATGCCAATTGTTTGTCTGAAGATTATCAAGTGGTTACGAAAATTATTAAATCTTCCGAAAATTTGAAAATTACAATGAAAAAAGGCGGTAAATTTGCAATGCATCTGAAAAAAAATGAATGAAATGGACAAAATCAGAACAGCAATTGTAACCGGTGGGGCACAAGGCATAGGCCGGATTATTTCCGATGCCCTGATTAGCGAAGGATGGAACGTAGCGGTATGGGATATTGATGAAGAAGCTCTATTGCAGGAATCGAAAAGGCATAAAGGGGTTAAAAACTGGACCGGGATTTATTGCAATGTAGCATGTGCTGGAAGTGTTCAGGTTGCATTGATTGATTCAATAAAAATTTATGGCCAGGTTAGTTTGTTGGTAAACAATGCAGCCATTCATGCCAATAAACCAATATCAGAACTTGAAATTGCCGAATTCCGAAGGGTGATCGATGTAAACCTGACCGGGGTTTTTATTTCCACTAAAGCCTGTGAACTGTCATTAAGGCAAACCAATGGCTCCATTATCAATATTTGTTCAACAAGGGCTTTCCAATCAGAACCCAATACAGAGGCTTATACAGCTTCAAAAGGAGGAGTTTATTCGATTACCCATGCTCTGGCCATGAGCCTGGCGCCCCACATTAAAGTCAATTCCATCAGTCCCGGATGGATTGATGTTTCCGCAATCAGAAAATCACAAACTGCTCACCAGGAGAAACTTACAGAAGCGGATCATGCGCAGCACCCGGCAGGTAGGGTTGGCACAGGCGACGATATTGCACGTATGGTATTATTTCTTGCAAACCCCGAAAACAATTTCATTACGGCTCAGAATTTTGTAGTCGATGGAGGAATGACCCGGAAAATGATTTATATCTGATTATGGCCTATACTTCATGCCATGGAAGTGGTATATCATTTACGGTCATCCTTATGCGCCACTCTTTCGGAAAATAATTGTTGGCACGGCTGCCAATGTTTTTCAGCCAACCCAATCCCATTCCATCATAACGGGCTAAAATCCAGCCATTTTGGCTGTTCCCGATGCTAATATTGTTGCGTTGTAAAAAACTTATGGACTCATACAGGCTTAATTCCTGACAACTGAAATTTTCTATATTTAGCCTATTTGCGAGTGAAAGTGCCTGATGCGGTATAAAATCACTGCCTTTTCGGATAGCAACGGGAGTACCTGCCTGAAGGATAACAAGATGTTTTTCCAAGGCATATAAATAAGGGTGCCATTTCCGCTGCAAAAAACAGATTACATATTCATCGCTAAGAAAATCATCGGGGCATGCCAATAACATCCAGTTCAGGAAGTGCTCCGAATTTTTCACTCCAACCGGTTTCCATTTGAGAGGATTAAACCTTTGGTATTTATCATTTTTAGTGGCTTCTTCGGTTTTTTGTAACATACCGATAAAAAAACCTTCGGCTTTCGTTTTATGTGTAAATGTCTGGTAACCAACAATATTACCGTACTTAATAATTTCAATATTCCAACTTTCGTCCAAATTCAGGGCAATTGGGAGTGCCCTTTTCTTATCCGAAATCCAATTCAGATTCCTCTCATTTTCATCCGGATTAAATGTACATGTACTGTAAATAAGGTAGCCACCCGGTTTCAGGCATTCCCATGCTTCCGATATAATCCTTTTTTGGCGCAGAGTACAATGTTGTGCATTTATTACTGACCACTCGTCAATGGCAGCCATATCCTTTCTGAATAAGCCTTCTCCCGAACACGGGGCATCAACTACCACTACATCAAATAAATCTTTCAGATGTGCAAAATCCGTTGGGTCATTGTTAGTAACAATCACATTGGAGTAACCCCATTTCTGAATATTTTCAAGCAATATATATGCCCTGCTCCGGATTACTTCATTGGCAACCAGCAAATCGCCGGTATTTAGAATGGAAAGCAAATGGGTTGATTTACCTCCTGGTGCGGCACACAAATCTAGTACAATCCGGTTTTCCTTATCAGGAAGATTTTTTATTGCCTGTTCAAGAAGCATTGATCCGGGTTCCTGTACATAGTATGAACCGGCATGGAACAAAGGGTCGAGAGTGAACAAAGGACGGTTTTGGAGGTAAAAACCTGAATTGCTCCATGGTACCTGCTCAAGGTGAATTGGTTTTTTCCATTTTGATGGGTTGATCCTTAAGGATAAACTGGCTTCAGATTGCAGTGAACCAAGAAAAACTTTCGATTCCGTACCAAATTGGTTTTCAATCCTATGCACAAACTCTTCGGGAAACTTTTTCAATTTTTATTTGAATTAAATGTTTTCAGAATACTATTCCAATGGTAATACCTGCAAGGAGTCCCGGAAACAGGATTGGGATACTGCTGATGAGGTATTCCGTGTGGTTTTCATTTTTCAACCGTTTTCCAAAATATGGTACACCCTCAAAATCGTCAGAAACATCGTCAACTATTGTTGAATAGTTAAATCCCTGCTTTTTTGTTGTGTATATCAGTTTTACCATATTTTTGTCAATCCCGGCGCCGGAAAAGCTTATTTCGGCAAAAAATTTCGTTGAAAATTAAATGATAACCCAATTGCACCCCAATTCAAGCGGAAGAAAATGAGTCTTTAAAGTCGAAACTGTCGTTTTTTATCATGTCGGTATATTCTGCCCTGATCCCGAAATACCTGAAATATGGTCCGATATAAAATCCTTTCAAATCGTTCTCAACTGCATAAAACCTGTAATCCAACGAAGTTTGAACCAATCTGTTGTTTTTTACAAATGTGTATTCTGATGGTGTTATGGTCGAGCTTGAAATAATCGGGCCCAATACAGGCTGGAAGTAACCAGTTCTCAATTGTATCGATTGTTTGTTGAATGTCTGCCTTTCATAACTCAGGCTGAAGTGGCCGAGCATAAACCCGCTCAATGGAGTTTTGATAATATTATTTTGAGCAGGAACAATCTGGAAAATTGCCAACATCAGGTTGAACAGCAATAATTTCGGATAAAATTTACTCATTTTCGATAAACTGTGGTTATTTAACCGCAATTTACACTAGTTTTTCGAAAAATAACTGTCTGGTAATATCAGATAAATATAAAATGTTTATTATTGCACCCAAATTGAGCATTGATAGCAGCGTTATTTATTAGTCTTTAATTACTTCCTGGTTATAAAGAAAAGAAGAACTTCTGTTTTCATCCTCAAAACTTTAGTTATTTATCAATTATTAATTTAAATGAACATTTACATTTCAAATTTAAGTTTCGATGTCAATGACAGCGATTTAAGAGAGTTATTCGAAGAGTACGGAGCAGTATCTTCGGCAAAAGTTATTACCGACAAATTTTCAGGAAAATCGAGAGGATTCGGTTTTGTTGAAATGAACAGTGAAGAAGAAGGCCAAAAGGCAATTGAAGAATTGAACCAGGCTGAGTATGATGGAAAAGTAATTAATGTTTCTGTAGCTAAACCTCGTGAAGAACGCCCTGAAAGAAAATCATTCGGCGGCGGCGGTAATCGCGGTGGTGGTTTTGGTGGCAACCGTGGCGGTGGCGGCGGTTACGGTGGTAACCGTGGCGGTGGCGGCGGTTATGGCGACCGTGGTGGCCGCAGTGGTGGCGATCGCGGTGGAAACCGTTATTGATTAAGTAAGCTGCATTGTGAAATACCTTACAGGTAGTTTCAACGTTCTGAAAAATTGATTTTTAATAATCATATTAGTAAAAAGGGGTTCATTGAACCCCTTTTTTATTTCTAAAGGATTTCTTTAATGTCTCCTGCCTGCCCAGTTTATGCCTTCTGTGATGTGTTCTACAATTACACTGTTGCGGAATGCCTCATGGGGATGACCAAAACCTGTGTAAAATGATCGTGAACCCTCAAATTCATGCCACCAGATTATGGGGTGGTCACCCATCTTCCAGTCATCATTTTCGGCCGTTTTTATGCTCGATTCGTCAAGGGTTGCCAAAATGTTTACATTAGCACGTGGGTTGGTACTGAAAGTGTACCATTCATCGTAAACCGTAAAGGTCTTCATGCCTTTGAAAGGTTTCATAGCCGGATGGTCATGATTTTCGATAATGATGGTACCTTCCTGTGAAGGTGGATGCATTTTGAAATGGGCGCCATTAAGCCTGCCATACCATGGCCATTCATACTCAAAGTCGGCCGAAGAGTGTATCCCAACAAAACCTTTTCCACTTTGAATAAACCTTTCAAATGCTGCCTGCTGGTCATCATTCAGCCCATCGCCAGAAGGATTCAGGAAAATGGCCACATCAATATATTTCAAAAATGCATCGGTAAAAAGCGAGGCATCTTCGGTGGTTGTTACAATCCATCGTTGTTTTTCACTCTGGTCGTATATCATTTTAATACCCGATGAAATTGATTCGTGACGGAATCCCATCGTCTTCGAAAAAACCAAAATGTTTAACGGTTCCTTTTCTTCAGCAGTACATGAAATGGATAAAGTAGTTAAAATAATAGTAATTAATTTTCTCATTTTCAATAATTTATAATTATTATTTCATTTTAAACTTATATTTTTAGAATTTAAGTTCGACCCATTTCCTTGCAAGGGAATAACCCGGTGCCTCAATTATCAGATCAAGAAATACCCGAATAGTGTTTGTGCAGTTTCAAAATCTGAATTTATTTACAAACATGGTTAAAACTTTCATAACAAAAGGACGCAGGTTCATGAGTCATAAAGATATAAACTGATTCCAATAAAACTGAAATTTTATGCGTAAAGTAAAAATCTTTTACCATTTTTAAAACCTAAAATAGCCTCAATTGGTTCGGGCTAATTCATAAATAGTAAATTTGAGCCATTATTTGGTACATGATAAGGATACTCTTCATAGTTATAATCATTTTACTGATTGATTTTCGGATTTCGGATGCGAAATTATCAGAAGGAGGCTACCCACGGATGCCTGTCCTGACAAAAAGTGCATTATCTGAAATTGTTGAAATGCAAAGGGTTAACAACGATTTGCTTCGATGGGAATCGGAGACATACCAAAGCCAAAAACCATTAAAACCTTTGCGTTTTGCAACTGCTTTTGATGTATCCATTTCAATAAATTCGCACGGTAAGTGGTTTAAGTCCGATGATGGCTGGTGGATATGGCAGGTACATGTCCGATCGAATGATGCTTATTCCATTAACCTGATTTTCAGTAATTATAATCTTAACCCCGGCCAAAAATTATTTATTTTCACCCCTGATTATTCTTACATCATCGGCGCATTCACCGAAAAAAACATCATTGAAGGGAACATTTTGGCCACTGCCCCTCTTCCCGGCGACGAGGTAGTGGTGCAGTTTGAAACTCCCCGGATATCAGCCGAAGTTCCTTTCTTAATCACTCAGGTAAACCATGATTTTATCGGGATTTTGAAATTTTTCGATACCCGCCGACCTTTGGGCAAAACTGCAGGCGAATGTATTCCTGATATCAATTGCGCAGTAGCTGAAGCATGGCGACGTGTTCAAAACAGTGTTTGCAGGGTAATGGTTGAGGGCAAAGAACTTTGTACGGGAATCCTGTTAAACAATACTGCCCATAATAGCAGGCCTTATATCCTTACTGCAAACCACTGCATAAACACACGTATAAAAGCAACAAGCAGCCTGTTTCTTTTTAATTATGAAAGTCCGTATTGTGGTTCGATTGATGGAGACGTTTCAAATTCTATATCAGGAAGCATACTTAGGGCAACCCACGATAGCCTTGATTTCTCTTTGGTTGAGCTAAATGTGAAACCTCCCCCTTCTTTCAGGCCATATTATGCCGGTTGGAACCGTGCCACTAACCCAACCGACACGGTTGCCTGTATTCAACATTCACAAGGTGATATTAAAAAAATATCGATCGATAATGATTCACCTGTAGTTTCGAGTTTTGGTATGGATGGATATACCCGAAACGGGTTCTGGAAAATAAACCGATGGGAATATGGGGCAACCGAAGTAGGTGCGTCAGGGGGGCCTCTGTTCAATTCGCGTGAGCAGGTTGTCGGAAACCTGGTTGGGGGGACTTCGCGTTGCAATTTTCCGTTTAACGATTATTTTTCACGGTTCGATATGGCATGGGATAATAAACCCGACTCCTCAAAGCAGTTGAAATATTGGCTCGATCCTGTAAAAACAAACCAGGCAAACCTCGATGGAAAACGTTTTTACGAAGGTACTAATTTTTGTAAAGCCTTTACAAATCTGGTTGATGGGGATGAGCACGAACTGCTTAGGCTGACATCGACTGCCGGAGCCAATGCAGGATACTGGACTGGCACGAATAACCAGGGAATAACCGAAATTGGCGATAAATTTACAATCCCTGGTAATGAAAAAATACTGGGAGTTTCCATTGGTTTGGGAAGGCGTTTTCTCCTTTCGGGGAGTTCCTCAAGCAAGCTCAGGATCAATATTTACAATCTTCGTGGATTAATCACTGAAATAATTCATACCCAACAGGTCCAATTACGCGATCTGGCTTCAGGGGCAATGAATTATATCCCGTTTAATGAATTAATTGAACCTGCTGATAGTTTTCTTGTGGCCATAAGTTTTGATAATATGGCCTCTGGTGATTCTATTGCTATATTTCAATCGGTCAGGAAAAATAATCCGAAAAATTCCTTTTATTTTCGAAAAAACAACCAGTGGTCCGATTTTAAAAGAAGTAATTCAGCTGGATATAGTGGTGCGCTTGCTTTTGAAGTCGTGGCATGCAATGTGTCAAATACTACCATTGATACAAGCAAAGTTGATAACCCACTGGAGGTGAAACTGTTTCCAAATCCTACCACAGGCCGGCTCCAAATTTCATCAAACCACAACCTGACAGTTGATATGATTTCGGTATATAACCTCAGGGGGCAGAAGGTACCTTACAGATCGGCACGGTTAACACCACGGAAAATAGAAATCAACCTTGTGGGACATTCCAACGGAATTTACCTCATAAGGGTACTCGACGGAAACAAACATTTTACTGGAAAAATTTTCTTCGGGGCAAATTAACAGATAGTTGAAAATGCAAAGAATATTTGGATTTCTGTTTATTGGCCTGATTATTTCAGGATGTTCAAAACCCGAACAATCCCATCATTCCAGCAACCATTACGCACAAGGCTTTTCAAAATTGGTTGAAGATAGCATCCGGAAGCTGACGGTATTCAATCCTTGGGCAAAAGCCAGTAATGTTGTTTTTGAATATTACCTGATTGGAAAATCGGAGGAAGTTCCGGCAAATATTTCCGGGAAAAATATTATCCGGACACCTGTCGAAAGTATAATTTGCCTTTCGACCACCCACATTGCCTTTCTTGAAAAACTTGGTGAATTGGATAAGCTGACGGGTATTTCGGGCGGAATATATGTGTCACATAGTGCAGTTACCGAGGGTATCGAAACGAATAGGATCGCAGATATTGGATATGGCAATAACCTCAATTATGAAGAAATTATCAGCCGAAAGCCAGATTTGGTCATGGTTTACGGTATTGACACAGAAATAACAGGTATTCTGAATAAATTCAGGGATATAGGGATACCGGCAGTAATAAATGCCGAATATCTCGAAACATCGCCTCTTGGGAAAGCTGAATGGATTAAATTTGTTGGTGCCTTTTTCAATAAGGAAGAAATGGCCGATTCCATATTCGCTTCAATTGAGGGCAGATATCTTGACCTGAAAAATATGGTATCTGAATTTAATGGAAAGCCAAAGATTATGTCAGGCCTTCCGTACCGCGATACATGGTGGGTGCCTGGTGGTACATCATATATGGCAAAGCTGATTTCTGATGCTGGCGGCGATTATCTTGGAAAAAATAATCCATCGCATGAAAGTTTTGTAATTTCGTTCGAAGAAGCGTTCATGTGGGCACAAAAGGCAGATATTTGGCTCAACGTAGGGACGGTTGACTCGAAAAGTGAAATTCTTGCAATTGATAACCGTTTTTCAAAATTCGGGGTTTTTCAAAAGGGAATGATTTTCAATAACAACAAACGATCGACAGCGTTTGGTGGAAATGATTTCTGGGAGAGCGGGGTGGTATCGCCCGAAATAATCCTTTCAGATATGATCCGAATTTTTCATCCCGACTTGTTGACAGGTAATGAAAATCTGATTTATTATCAGGAAATTAAATGAAAGGAATAATTCAGATGGGGTTAAAAATGTTTTTTCCGCAACACTGGAGCCTGACGGGAAAATTTATTTTTCTTATATTATCTTCTATGGTATTGTTTATAGCCGACATACTGATAGGTTCGGTAATGATTCCGTTTAATGAGGGTTTCCAGGCAATATTTTCCTCGTCAACTTCTGACGAAACCACCCGGATTATTTTGTTCGATTTAAGGTTACCAAAAGCAATTACTGCAGTTTTAACAGGCATTGCCCTTTCTGTTAGTGGGTTGCAAATGCAGACTATATTCAGGAATCCTCTTGCAGGGCCCTATGTGCTTGGGATTAGTGCCGGAGCCAGCCTTGGTGTTGCTCTTTTTGCCCTTGGATTTTCTTCGGCTTTTACATTAGGTATATTTTCATCTTCGGGGGCATGGTCACTAGCAATGGTAGCATGGGCCGGTGCATTTCTGGTTATGGTTCTGGTGTTGTTTGTTTCGGTAAGGGTAAACGATAATATGACCATCCTCATCCTTGGTATACTTTTTACCAGTGCAGCATCGGCTATTGTAAGCATTTTGCAGTATTTCAGCAGCGAAACCATGTTAAAATCCTTTATTGTCTGGACCATGGGAAGCCTTGGTGCTGTAACCCACAGCCAGCTTGCTGTATTAATACCTTGCATAATAGCAGGAACATTGCTGGCATTTTTTAAAGTAAAAGATTTGAATGCATTCCTGCTCGGCGAAACCTATGCCCGGTCGCTTGGGGTAAATATCACCATAAGCCGGTTGATGATTTTTTTCAGTGCCAGCCTCCTGGCAGGCACCATTACGGCTTTTTGCGGGCCAATCGGGTTTATCGGCATTGCAGTCCCGCACCTGGCGAGAGTGATGTTCAGAACGGCAGGACACCTGGTATTGATCCCGGCTGTTATTCTCATTGGAGCCAATGTAATGCTGTTGAGCGACATAATTGCCCAGCTTCCCGGATTTCAGGCAACACTCCCTATAAATTCGGTTACAGCCTTACTTGGGATTCCGGTTGTTGTGTGGATGATTGTAAAAAACCGCAAATTTGCTGCAGTATGAACCCTTCAGATATCAATTTGGCCATACGTATCAGCGGATTAAAGGTTGGTTATGACAGCAATCACGGCGATACAGGTTTCAGTCGTGAAAAGATTAATTATTCGGCACATGCAGGGGAAATGATAGCCCTGATTGGCCCCAATGGAATCGGAAAAAGCACATTACTCAGAACAATGGCCGGTTTTCAGAAAAGCTGGGAAGGGGAAATTGAATATTATGGGAAACCGGTTTCGCTCATTCAGCCTAAAGAGCTTTCGCGGATGCTGAGTTTTGTGTCAACAGAAAATATTCAGGTGGCCAATATGCGGGTTGCCGACCTGGTTGCCTACGGACGTTTCCCATATACCAGATGGTTGGGACGGCTTACTTCCAACGATTGGAATATGGTTTTGGATGCCATCAGTAAAGTAGGATTGGAAAAATTTTCCCGCCGATTGGTAACACAACTTAGCGACGGAGAAAGGCAACGTGCACTTATTGCCAGGGCGCTTACACAGGATACCCCTTTTATCCTACTCGACGAACCAACCGCTTTTCTTGATGTGAAAAATAAATATGAGATTTTTCACCTCCTGCATACCCTTGCCAGGGAAAATAATAAGACCATCATTTTATCGACACACGACTTCAATATAGCCCTTCGCGAAATGGACAAGTTTTGGATTATGCTCGAGAATGAGTCTCTCGAAGGTTCGCCCGAAGATGCGGTGTTGAATGGTTGGCTCGACCGGTTGTTTACCTCAGGAAAAATCGCTTTCGATGTGCACACCGGTGATTATTATTTTCAGAAACATCATGCAGGAACAGCATCTGTGAAAGGGGAGGGGCCAGCCTATTCATGGACTATAAGGGCCCTCGAACGTAAAGGTTATTTTTTTACCATGCGCGATGATGCCGATATGAAAATTATCATTGACAATGATCATACTACAGGGAAAACAATTTGGAACGTTTCGTTTAACAACAAAACCAGACAAGTCGAATCTTTATATGAATTATTTTCTTGTTAATCTCACTCCTGCAAACACCATAACAGGACTATTCAACAATTTTTAAAAAGATTTTTATGAATGATGCAACATTCTGCATCTTCATGTCGTCATTGAAACAGAAATCGAAATAAAAGTTGGAAACAATTTATCAAAACATCCATCAGGAATTGATTGACAGGTGCCGTTACGGTGACAACAAAGCACAATTTGAGCTTTATCGTTTTTTCTACAAGGGCATGTACAATGTATGCCTGCGTATTGTAGGCAATCCGGTCGATGCTGAAGATGTGATGCAGGAAGCTTTTCTGAATGCTTTCCGAAAGATTGACACCTACAACGGAAAGGTAAGTTTCGGGGCATGGTTGAAAAGGATTGTAATAAATCGTTCATTGGATTACTTGAAAAAGCGCCGCGTGAAATTCGAAGAAGTGAACGAACGTTTGGCCGGGGCTGAAGAGGATGATGCCGCTTACCACGAGGTTGATGTTAACCGGATCAGGAATGCAATCCAGTCGTTACCCGATGGTTACAGGGTGGTTCTTAGCCTTCACCTGATCGAAGGGTACGACCACGAAGAAGTCAGCCAGATATTAAAAATTTCCAACTCGGCTTGTCGTACCCAGTATATGCGGGCTAAGAATAAGCTGAAAGAGATACTGAAAAATCAGGAAATGTATATATATAATTGAAAACGGATAGATTGAAATTGATATGAAATCATACGATAATATTGAAAAGCTGATTAATGACCACCTGGATGAACTGAACCAGGCTGAACCACCTGCTGGTCATTTCGAAAGGTTTGAATCGAGGTTAAAAGCTGAAAAAAAAGTAAAAAAAATCAACTGGTCATTGGTAGGTAAGGTTGCTGCTACGGTTGTGTTTGCTTTTCTGGCAGTAAACCAGGCACGTATGTGGTTTACGCCGAAAGAAAAAGCTCCTGTAACCCTGGCATCCATTTCGCCCGAATATGCCGAAGTAGAATTTTTCTATACCAGTTCGATTCAAAATGGCATTGAATCTTGGCAAAAGCTAACCGATTCAGGCATTATTTCTGAAACAGAGAATGAGATTATGCAGCAGGAGCTCAAAGAGTTTGAAAGGAGATATGAAGAAATTCAAAATGAATTTCAAGCAAATCCAAATGATGAAAGGGTAATCCATGCAATGCTCACTTATTATCAGGCAAAATTAAATGTTATTACAATGATAGTTAATAAATTACAGGACGTTAAACAACAAAAAACTATAAGTCATGAAACTGAAGTATAAAATAGGATTGTTGCTTTTTGCAGTGGTATTTTTTGCAACGGCTAAAGCACAGGAAAGCTCTCGCCGTTTCAGTAAAAACTGGCCGGTGAATTCAATTGAAACCCTCGAGATCAATAATAAATATGGTCTGGTTCAAATATCGGATAAAGGTGGCAGCCAGATCACAATCCACGTAGTGGTAACTGCCGAGGGTCCGGAAAGCCGCGCAAAAGCTGTCCTTGATGATGTTACCATTGATTTCAGCCAGTCAGGGAGTAAAGCTATTGCTGAAACACGGCTTGCTTCCAATTTTAAATCAAGGGGGAAATTCAGCATCGATTATGCGGTCAATGTTCCTGAAGGAAAGAATCTTATTGTAACCAATAAATTCGGGAATGTGGTACTGCAAAGCCTTTCCGGAAAAGGAGTATTTGATATCGGATATGGCAACCTTACAGCGGGCTGTATGAGTCGCCCGGGAACAGAAGGGGTTTCGCTGAAACTCGCTTATGGTAAGGCTGATGTTGAATCCATGAAAGATGCTGTAATATCCCTGAGTTATTCTCAGCTCTACCTGAAATCGGCCGAAAATATCCGGCTCGACTCGAAATATTCAACCTTTAACTTTGACAATATGAATTCATTACTGGCAAGTTCGAGGTACGATACATTTAATTTCGGTAAATTGATCAGGCTTGAAGGTGAAAGCAAGTTTACCAATTACCGAATCGGAACCATTGAAAAAAGGCTAAAGCTTGAAACGGGTTATGGTAATGTGAGGGTTGATCATATCCCGTCCGGATTTGAATCCATTGAAATTAACAATAGTTATGCAGTGGTAGCGCTTGGTATTGAAAACAGTGCATCATATAAAGTTTTTGCAACTTGTGATTATTGCCAGATTGACTACAATCAGAACAACTTCAAAGGTAACCGTATGAAAGAAAATACCCGGCAAACCATTGATGGGACCATTTCAGGCGGGAGTCATGGCGAAGTTAGGATACAAAGCAGATATGGCAATATTAAACTTGTAAAATAATTGACTTGCAACATTCGCCTGGTTATTTAATGCCAGGCATTACATATAATCGGGTCTGTACATATAAAAACCGTTGCCGGTTGGCAGCGGTTTTTTATTTCAGGCTGCAAATATAACCTGCTTTATAAAGGTCAAAAATCCATAATTTCGGTTGGTTACCCATCAGGATTTTTTCCATCTTTCCTGAAAATATTTTGAATAACCATGATGCAAATGGTAGAAGGCCAAATCTTTTTAGGATTCCTCTCAACTTTAATAACACAGAATGGCTTTGAAAAACCAAGTCTTCAATCAAGTATTGATCAATAATCAAAAGGTTTCTCAATGCCGACCGGGTTTTTTCCAGATACAGTCCGGATGTTTCAAGTCCCTTGTGGATCACCGGGTTTTCAATATGCAAAATGGGTAATCCTGCTTTGTAAATATCAAATCCAAAAACTGTGTCTTCGTGCCCATATTCACGGATATTTTCCCTGAAAGGATAATTCAATACCACATCGCGCGAAACCAGAAAATTATTCGCTGTAATTGAAAAGCCTTTTTTTTGTCTCTCCTCCGGACTGAGCTGTTCCCTTTTTCGGCCATAAACCCATCTGAGCATTTTATCAGGTTCTGTCGGGTCAGGAAGATACTGTGTTCCTCCGCAAATGATAGAGGCGTTGTAAATGTTATCGGCATACCTTTTCAGGAAATCAGTGTCAGGCAACTCCGAATCTGAATCCACAAATATCAGGTGGGGATACCGGGCGGCTTTGGCCATAAGGTTTCTGATGGCTGCCCTCCCGATATTTTCAGGCAATTCAATATATTTTATAGACTTTATTTGAGCTATTTCCCGATTAATTTCCCTGAAATGGGTTTCTGACCCATCGTCATAGAACAATAATTCGGCAGATAAAGATAATTCTTTTATCTGACCGGAAAGTTGCCTGGCAAGCGCCCTGACATCGTAATTATAAACCGGAACACATACTGATAACATATAAAACGAATTTGTTTCAAAAGTAGGTTTTATAGATCAAACTATCATCCGGATTTGTTGTTATTTCTGTATTTTTGTGGCAAATGATGCTTTCCGGCATATACATTGCAATATTAAACATGATTTTGTGTTATTGATTTTCAAAGTAATAGATATACCTGATGAAGAAATATAGTTTTCTGATTTTTTTGTTGTTTCAGCTGTTTTTCAGGGGTACATCGGGAAAAGGATTCGATCTTACGGTCAGTCTGCCTTCAGTACCAGGTGGCCAGGTATTGCTTGCATATTATTATGGTGCATCCATACTGGTACACGATACTATTAAACTTGATCAATCGGGAATCGGAATATTGAAGCGTGATACATTGCTCCCTGAAGGTATATACAAGATTTACCTCAATCAGGAAACCCACTTCGATTTTCTTCTCGGCGCCGATCAGAAACTGAAAATTATCAACCCTGATTTTTCGATACAGAAAATGGACATCGAGGGGGCTGTCGAAAGTGTTGAATTTCATAACTATGTGAAATGGCTCTCGGAGATGCAGAAACAAAGGCGCGAACTCGAAGAAAAACGTTCAAAACTGTCGGGTGATGAGGCAAACAGGATAAATGATCAACTTGAACGCATGAACAGGGAGGTGACAGCTTATTGGAGGAAAAAATCGGAAGAGTATCCCGGGTCATTTCTTGGAGCATTCCTGATGTCGAATTATTTTGAGGATGTAAAACCTGAAGATATACCGGAGCCTTATACTTTGAATGATTCATTGAAATGGGTTTATCACTACAACTACCGGAAAAACCATTTTCTTGAATATTTCGACCTGACCGATGAGCGTTTTCTTTATACCCCGTCGATTAAACCAAAACTGGAAACCTATTTCGAAAAAGTACTGCTTCAGATGTATGATTCGGTGAAACCTGCCGCATACCATATCCTTAAAAAAGTGGAACCACATCCGCGTATGTTCCGGTTTGTAGTCTCGCACCTGCTCAACAACTCGCTCAATAGCAATGTGATGGGTATGGATGCTTTGTTTGTTGATATTGCCCGCGATTTTTACCTGGCTGGAAAAGCACCATGGGCGGACTCAACAACCCTTGCCAAAATTCGCGAAAACGTAATTTTCATGGAGAATAACCTGATTGGTAAAAATGCCCGCGATTTTCAAATGGAAACTTATCAGGGTGAAAACTTCAGGTTGTACCAGCAAAATGCAAAATTCACTGTTCTGGTATTTTACGAACCCAACTGCTCGCACTGCAGGGAATATGTTCCGGCATTGTACAACGATGTTTATCTGCCTTTCAGGGATAAAGGTCTTGATGTGGTGGCCGTTTATACTATGGAGGATAAAAAAGAGTGGGGCGATTTTCTTGAAAAACACCATTTAACCGATTGGCATAACCTGTGGGATCCGCACCATCTTACAAGGTTCAAAATTAATTACGATCTCCGTACAACACCTGCTGTTTACCTGCTTGAAAAGGATAAAAAGATTGTTGCCAAGAAATTTACTATCGATTTTCTGAAAAATTACCTTCCGCACTTTCTGTGATGCATTTGTCTATTTTTTTGAGCTTTCCCTGATAATCAACTCAGTGGGCATTGTATATGTCTGATATTCTGAGGAAGAAATTTTTCCGTTAATTTCATCTATAAGCAATTCTGCTGCCTTAAGCCCCATCTCATAACCAGGCTGTTTTATTGTGCTGATGGAGGGCGTAACCAGTTCCGAAAACGGTTCATTGCTGAACCCCACAACGGCAATATCACCGGGTACACGGTAAGGCGTATTTCTTAAACTCATAATTATACTCAGGGCAGTGGTGTCGTTGGCACAGAAAATTGCGTCAGGCAGTGGCCTGAGGGTTAAAAGTTGCTGTATAGCTGCCACACCATCGGCCCGGGTCAGGCGGTTGTGCAGGATTCCACCCGGGGGTGGGGTAAAGCCAGCTTCACTCAACGCTGCAAGATAACCTTTCAACCGGTTTTCATAAATTTTAAGGTGTAATGGTCCGCTCACATGGGCAATATTCCGGCAGCCTTCGGAAATTAGATGGGATGTGGCAGCTTTTCCTCCTGCAAAATCGTCAACCACAATCTTGTTGGCTTCGATGTGGTCTTCAATTCGGTCGAAAAAAACCAAAGGGATTTGTTTCTCGGCAAACATACTTAAATGCTTGAAATTGTGGGTCTCCATGGCGAACGAAACAATTACCCCATCGACACGGCTATTAAATAGCGCCCTGGCAATATGGGTCTCTTTCTGATAACTGTCATTTGATTGTGAAATGGCAACCGCAAAACCCGATTTATAGGCCACTTCTTCTACACCACTAACAAAAGATGAAAAAAAATGCCGGTTGATATAAGGAACAATTACCCCTATGGTGTTCGATCGTTTTGTGCGTAAGTTTGAGGCAACAATATTGGGACGATATCCCAATTCATCGGCAATCTTATGAATTTTTTTCCGGGTTGCTTCGCTGATCAGCGGATTGTTTTTTAATGCCCTGCTTACAGTTGAGGCTGAGATGTTCAACATCCGCGCAATATCATGAATTGTTGTTTCGCTGTTTTTAATCATCCGGGTTTTTGAATAAGATTCACGGCCGAAGTTAAAAAAAATTTCTATTCTAATGCAATCGATTGCACACTATCTGTTTTATCCCTATTTTTGTAAGCGAAGTTGAAATACAAATAGTTAACATTATGGCAGTAATATTTGAAGAGCGTTTTAATTATCACCCAAGCGATTTTAAAAGTTATGATACAGAGCGGATACGCAAAGAATTCCTGATTGAAAAGATTATGGATCCCGGTAACATCAGGTTGGTTTACTCACATATCGAACGATATATAACAGGAGGCGCAATGCCTTTGGAATCCGATCTCGTGCTTGAAACCGTTGATGCGCTGAAATCAGGATATTTTCTTGAAAGGCGCGAGCTTGGGGTTATCAATGTTGGTGCAACTGGTTCGGTACTGGTTGATGGAACAGAATATGTGATGCAATACAAAGAGGCATTATATGTTGGGAAAGGAACACGGAATGTGCTTTTCCGGTCGGCCGACACTAATAAACCGGCCAAATTTTACCTGAATTCGGCTCCGGCACACAAAGAACTTCCTACCGTCCACATAACCCTCGATAAAGCCAATGTGTTGAACCTTGGATCGCTCCATACTTCAAATGAAAGACGCATCAATCAGTTGATTATTAATAAACTGGTGGAAACATGCCAGTTGCAGATGGGCTTAACGGAGCTGAAGCCCGGGTCGGTATGGAATACCATGCCGCCACATACCCATCCGAGGCGTAACGAGGTTTATTTCTACTTTGAAGTACCCGATGGGCAGGGCATCTGTCATTTTATGGGCCAACCCCACGAAACCCGACACATCTGGATGCAAAACGAACAGGCAGTACTTTCGCCAAGTTGGAGTATTCATTCGGCCGCCGGAACTTCAAACTATAATTTTATCTGGGGTATGGCTGGCGAAAACCTCGATTATACCGATATGGATGGGGTTAAACCTGACGAATTGAGATAGGGTTATTAATAAATTGAAATAAAACTATAAAAAATGGATAAAATGATGATAAACCAGCTATTTGATTTAACCGGAAAAGTTGCACTGATTACCGGGGGTACCCATGGAATTGGTATGGCCATTGGAATTACCCTGGGCAAAGCCGGGGCAAGGATATGTGTCAATGACCTTTCGCTGGAGAGGATTGACGGGGCTAAGGTGAAATACCGGGAGGCCGGCATCGATGTTTATACCATTGTTTTTGATGTTACCGATGAGGTTCAGGTTGACACAGCAATCTCACAAATCGAGAAAGAAGTGGGTACAATCGATATTCTGGTGAACAATGCAGGGATCATCAAACGGATTCCCATCCTCGATATGCCAGTGAGCGATTTCAGGCAGGTGATTGATGTTAACCTGGTAGCGCCTCTGATTGTGAGTAAAAGGGTTGCTCCTGCGATGATTGCAAAAAGGGAAGGAAAAATCATCAATATGTGTTCGATGATGAGCATTTATGGACGCAATTCGGTTTCATCGTATGCATCGGCAAAAGGTGGACTTAAACTGCTTACTGCAAATATGACCTGTGAGTGGGCCAAATACAACATACAAGTCAATGGTATTGGACCAGGTTATATAGCCACCGCCCAAACCGCACCCATCCGTGAAGGGAACCACCCATTCAACGATCTTGTGATGACCCGCACACCGGCCGGCCGATGGGGCGAACCCGAAGATGTAGCCCATGCCGCCCTTTTCCTTGCTTCAAAAGCAAGTAATTTTGTGAATGGCCACATCCTGTTTGTCGATGGCGGTATCCTGGCCAATTTTGGTTATGTGAAAGGCGAAAACGAAATACCTGAATAGTTATGAAACAATATATCTATTTTATTACATTCTTGTTTGTTCAGCTTGTTTGAAACCTTTGGCACATGTTTCTTTTACCGACGCTTCGAAATATAACCTGACCGAAAAACCAGTTTTTAAACAACGTTAGGTGATCGAGGAAGCAATTGGGACCGTCAATGAAAACCATATTGTTCTTTTATCGCCCGATGGGGGTAAAACTCTTATACCATCACAAACCGATGATATGGATGGCGATGATAAATGGGATGAACTTTTTACACTTGTCAATCTGGATGCAGGCCATAGCAAAAGCTATAGCCTGGTTGCAGTCAATAAAGATCAAGTGCTACTGTTCAATGTACGGACAAATATCCATTTCGTAGATAAAAATGATCCGTAAAAGATTTTACTAAAGCTATACGTCTGGAAAATAGCGATACAGAAACCACGCAAAAATATTTTCAGTATGAAGTGCCCGGGTGGGAAAACGATGTGGTAGGTTTCCGCAACTATTTCGATGCCCGAAACGGAATGGATATATGGGGCAAAATCACCTATGAAATGGTACTGCCCTGAGTGGGGCTTGCAGACGGGCCAAGTTATCATGAATTACAGCCCTGGGGTATGGATATCCTTAATGTGGGAAATTCACTCGGTGCCGGTGCGATAGCACTAGAAACATCAACAGGGCTATACCGAATTGGTCCCGATGGAAAAGGTACTTACAGATTGGTAGCGCAAGGGCCGCTGCGTTCTACCTTCGACCTGAAATTTGAAGATGTTCCGGTCGAATGCAGGTTCGTTAACATCAACCAAAGTATCAGTATTATTGCCGGAAAACCCTGGTATAAAAGTATGGTCATATTTGAGGGAATCGGCATTGGGGAACAAGGACTGAAATTTGTTACCGCTATTGTAAACCTTCGGACCAATAATGTGTACAGCAACATTGGCAGTGGTTATGCCTATATGTTTAAGCACGATAACCAGGCTTTTAACGGGGAGAAACTCGGAATGGCAATCATTGTTCCCAATTACCCGATTGAGGTATTAACCGCTCCGGAAGAAGGTGAAGGAATAACACAGGAATTCTTTACCATGCAATCCATAACTGAATCCAAATATCTACTTTTTCATGGCTGGTTGGGAAAAGCAAAACTCACGATGGGCAGACAAAGATCAGTTTGAAGAAGGAGTGAATGAACAAGGCAGGCTTATCGCTGCAAAAATTGATATTTCATTTCAGAAATAGTGTTTGCCTGATTTTTTAAAAATGGGCTGTCAAGTCAGGGCAGCTCATTTTTTGTTTATCGATTTTTATATCCTTCCTGATTCAAAAACTGCTCTCACAGGAGAGCCATCGGAGTTATTGTATTTCAAAGGAAAGCAATAAAACATTCCTGATGAGTTTTCCAGATTTTCCGGGAATATCAGGTTTTCGACAATTACCATTTCACTCCTGAAAAGTATGAAATGTACCGGCCAATCGGTTGTTTCAACCGGATCAACAGAAATGGCATCAACACCAATCCCTTTCAGGTTAAAAGTTGTCAGCCATTTGGCTGCATCCTGCGATAATACCGGAAAACCTTTCAGGTATTCTTTGTACCCCCAATAAATACTCCAGCTTGTACGAAACAAAACAAAATCCGAAGAGCCAATTCCCTTTTCAAACCCTTTGAGGTCAGAAATTCCGATACAGTCCTTTTTACTTTTCATGGAGATAATGAAAGCTTTTCCTTTAAATTTTGAAACCGGAAAATCGGTCAGCATCTTTCCATTGGCAAGCATGTGGGCAGGTGCATCAATGTGTGTACCGGTATGTCCGTCCAGTTCGAGGCGCATCTCACGATAACCATCCGTTTCGATGGTAGCAGCGGGCGTAATTACAGGTTGCCCCTTGCTTGGATAGACAGGCATTGCAGAATGCAAAGGGTGGGAAAGGTCATATATTGCCATAGAATTCATTTATTACAATTACCAAATGTAACCATTTTTGAATTGCCGATAGTAGCTCCTGCATTTGAGTTTGAAATGGAAATTCGCAGATTTTTTTTTACCAGAAGGTACAGGATACGTAAATCACGAAGAATAGATTTCTTTACTTTTAAGAATTTATTTTAAACCAAAAATTGATCATCTTTTATGAATATTGGAACTATTTCGAAAAAGCTGGATCAACTCTACGAGTTTGACCGTGAACCGGTTAGCAAGGGGTCGTTGCAGGGTGTAGGTAATTTTCTAGGGAGTTTTGCCGGTGAGCATGTTGCAGGTACCGAATTCGTTATCGGGATGCTGTTTGTTGCCCACGGAGTATCGGTTACCGATATGTTTCTGGGCGGCTTAATCGGAAATATAATGGCTGTTCTGAGCTGGGCGTTAATTACCGCACCAATTGCCGTAAATGTCAGGCTGTCGCTCTATTGGCAGCTTAAAAAGATTTGCGGCCCGGTGCTGGTGTTCCTATACAACATTGTAAATGCCCTGATGTTTTGTTTCCTGGCGGGCGCTATGGTAGCGGTTTCGGCCACCGCTGTGGGCATACCTTTCAAAATTCAGATGCCTACCCTGGCCGATATGTACCCTACTGGTGCCGGTTGGGTGATAACTGTAATCGCAGTTGGTGCGGTTATTACCACTTTTGCCATACTTGGATTTGAGAGGCTGGCACGTTTTTCGAAAGTGGCTGCTCCCTGGATGTTCCTTATTTTTGTGGGCGCTGCAATTGCATCGTTCCCTAAACTGGATGTCAGCACCGATATGGGTAACTTCTGGGAAATTGCACGTACCAAAATCTGGACGGGGCAGGCTTTACCCGGCCAGTCGCAGTTTACCATCTGGCACGTGATATTTTTTACCTGGTTTGCCAATGCAGCCATGCACCTGGGGATGAGTGACCTGTCGATATTCCGCTACGCTAAAAAATGGCAGTATGGTTTTGCATCGGGCATAGGTATGTTCCTTGGGCATTACACTGCCTGGATTGCTTCAGGTATTTTATATGCCGCAGCCACCAGCGATGCTCCCGGCGAAGTAGCCTATCAGGCAATAGGGATTGCCGGGGCCCTGTGTGTAATTATTGCAGGGTGGACTACTGCCAATCCTACATTATACAGGGCCGGACTCGCATTACAGGTGGCATCGCCCGGCTGGAGCCGGTGGAAAGTTACCCTGATTGCAGGTGTGGTAACAACCATTGCTGCTCTTTTTCCTGCCTTGGTAATGAAACTCCTCGATTTTGTTGCCCTATATGGGTTAGTTCTTATCCCTATGGGTGGGGTGATTTTTGCAGATTACTACCTGGTGAGGAAATGGAAACTTCAGGATTATTATGCTGAAAAGGCAAAAATCAATTTTAACTGGGCAGCCGGACTCACCTGGTTCCTTTTGCTCGCCCTCGCCCTTGCAGCAAACTTCCTGATGGGTATCGAACTCTATTTCCTGCCTCTGCCGGTATGGATCCTTTCAATCGGATTGTTCTTGGTTTTTAGTAAGTTGTACCAGAAAAAAGCTGTATTATGAGATATTTATTATATTCAGTTTCGTTGGCAGGTTTGTTGCTAACCATTATTCCCCCGGTACTTTTATTTAATGGCGCTATTTCGTTTCAGGAACAGAATACCCTGATGCTGATCGGATTTTTTCTCTGGTTTCTGAGCTCCTGGTTCTGGTTAGGTAAGAAAAAGAAAGTATAACCAATATTAAATAGCTGACTATGAAAAGAAAATTCATTTGTTCAATCATGATTTTATGGGCAGTTGTCGTGATACTGCCTTCATGCAATCATTCCACATCTCAGGCAACAGTTGTCGATACTGAATGTGAATCACAAACCAATCCATTCGGAATTGACCGCGAAAGACCGTTGTTGCAATGGAAAATCAATGACTCAAGAAGGGGTGCAGCCCAAACTGCCTGGCAGGTATTGGTGTCTTCATCACCCGAATTGTTAAAATCGGATACCGGTGATATGTGGGATTCAGGAAAGGTAGAATCCGATCAGTCGGTACATATAGAATATAATGGTAAACCCCTGAAATCGGGCAAGGCATATTATTGGAAAGTCAGGGTATGGGATAAGGATGGTATTCCAACGGTGTGGAGCGCTCCTGCAAAATGGGAAATGGGTTTGCTTTCGGCTTCGGATTGGAAAGCCGGATGGATTGCCCGTTCAAAAGATGAACCGTTGCGATCGGTTTATATACGTAAGGACATTGAATTACCCGGGAAAAATATCAATGCCGCGAGGTTGTTCGTTACAGGTCTTGGGAATTATGTTTTTTATGTAAACGGAAACAGGGTGGGAGTTGATTTGCTTACACCAGGCTGGACCGACTTTCCGAAACGGCTCGAGTACCAGGTTTACGATGTAACCTCTCTGCTGCAATCTGGACAAAATGCTATCGGTGCAATCCTTGGCAGCATGTGGTGGTCGGGTGGCCTCGGTTGGAGGGGTGGTGTGCGGTACTCCGAAGGGCCGCTCAAATTATTAGCTCAACTTGAGGTGGAATATTCTGATGGTAACAAAGAGGTTTTTGCAACTGATACTACATGGAAATGGCATAACTCAGCAATAGTTTACGACCATATTTACCACGGCGAAACCTATGATGCCAATCTTGAAATTGACGACTGGAATATGCCCGGGTTTGATGATTCAGTATGGGCATATGCAGAACCGGCAAGTTACGAAGGTAAACTGGTCGGGCCACGTTTCCCTGCTCTCCGTGAGCAGATGCAACTGATTCCTGTTAGCCTCACCGAACCGGTACCTGGTGAATATGTTTATGACCTTGGGCAAAACATGGTGGGATGGGCTCAGTTTATTGTTAATGCCCCACAAGGCGATACCATAACCCTACGATTTGCTGAACTGATTCATGACGATGGAACGGTTGCCCAGGAAAACCTCAGAAGTGCAAGGGCTACTGATAAAATTATCAGCAACGGTGAACCACTTGTGTGGGAGCCAAAATTTACCTATCACGGATTTCAGTATGTACAAATTTCGGGGCTGAAACAAAAACCCGCTCAAACCGACCTGATCGGAAAAGTAATTTATACCGACCAACCATTCATAGGAAATCTTGAAACTTCGAATGAACTGATAAACCGGATAAACCGTAATATAACATGGGGGCAGAGAGGCAACTTTTTTACGGTTCCTACAGATTGTCCCCAGCGCGATGAACGGCTCGGCTGGATGGGCGATGCTCAGATTTTCGCACCTACTGCCAATTTCAATATGCACCTCGACCGTTATTGGACGAAATGGATGTTCGATATTTTCGATGGCCAGGATGAAGCAGGCTGGGTACACGATGTGAGCCCGGGAATTGTGGTTGGCGGGCCGTCGAAACCCGGTTGGGGCGATGCCTGTGTAATAATTCCCTGGATGACCTATCTTTATTATGGTAATACCCGCATTTTAGAAGAGAATTATGAATCGATGAAAAAGTGGGTCGAATATATGTATTCGAAAAGCAAAGACCATATTTATGTTTGGAACGAAGGTGACGGGAAATGGCATGGTTATGGCGATTGGATCGCAGTTGAACCTACACCATCGGCGCCAATTGGAACAGCATATTTTGCCTATACTTCAAAATTGCTTTCGAAAATGGCGTCAATAATTGGCAGGCAAAACGATGCGGCTTACTATGAAAAACTTTATAAAGAAATTGCCAACGCATATCAGAAAGAATATTGGAATACCGTTGAAAAAAACAATTACCCAGGCGCTACGCAAACAGCGAGCCTTTTGCCGCTGGCATTCGGCATCACCCCTGATGATTTGAAAGATCAGGTGGTGCGCAACCTGGTTGAAAATGTGAAAGCCAGAGATGTGCACCCCACAACTGGATTTCTCGGAACAGGATACATCCTTTCTATGTTGTCGAAATATGGCCATCACGACCTGGCGTACCGGATGATTAACCAGCGGACTTATCCATCGTGGGGATATATGGTTGAGAAAGGGGCTACATCGATATGGGAACTTTGGAATTCAGATACAGAACGCCCTGAAGGGATGAATTCGCGCAATCATTTTGCCCTGGGTTGTGTGGGAGAATGGATGTGGAATACCCTGGCCGGGTTGAATATTTGCAAAGAAAAACCAGGGTTTAAAAGGGTGATTATACGCCCCGAACCGGTTGATGACCTGAAATGGGTGAAAGCCCAATACGAATCGAATTATGGGAAAATTTTGGTGGATTGGAAGGTTGATGGAACTACCTTTACCATGAAACTAATAGTCCCCGAAAATTCGGAAGCGCTGATTATCATGCCCGGATTAAAGGCCAATGCCACCATTACCGAAGGGGGCAAAAACATAACCTCAGGAAACATTCCCGGAATATCGCTCAATGAAAAAGGGGAAATATTAGCCCTTGCCGGAACCTATAATTTTGTGGTGAGATAACTAATGTAGTAAACAAAAAAAAAGCCATTTCGCTGAAAACGAGGTGGCTTTTTTAATACCTTCATGGTAAATTCTTAAAGGACAATTACCCCGTTCTGTGCGTCGCCAAAGCCACTTGCTTGGTAAGCATCGGCTGCTTCGTCGTTTATCCAGGTTGCACCGTCGAGCAGGTAACGGAACTGATAGTTACGACCGGTTTTCAGGTCAAGGATTAATGAAAATGAACCGTCTTTAAGTGAGTTCATTTCGTCGGCAGTTTCGTTCCAGTTGTTGAAGTCGCCAACAAGATTGGCTTTAACAGCTCCGGTAGCCTGTTCCTTAGATAATTTAAATGCTACTTTGCAACCAGGTTTCGATTTAAGAAATTGTTTTTTAATGCTCATGATATCAATTTTAACATTAGATACTTCTTATTGTTGCTACATCAAAAGGTTGTGATGTAAACACGGTGTAAAGGAAAGCAGTTTTTTTGAAAATCACACTTTAATGTCTTCTTATGTTACTAATTTGTTAATTGCTGGATGTGAATAATTTATCATTTCTGTTAACTGACATTGGATAAAATTAACGGTTTTTTCAGTCTTTTACTTTATGAAAATTCTTTTGGAAATGAAAAAAATAGTGCCTATTTTCAGCATGAGTAATAAAAATAGGAAATAGTGATGGAAGAATTCATTTACCGGATTGATAACCTTGATAAACATGTGGTTAAATCAGAGACCGAAACCAATCTAAAAGCAATAGGTGAATTACAATACAAAATGATGGCAGGGGCAAAACACAGCATTTTGATTGTTATGCAGGGTCTTGATGCATCAGGTAAAGATGGGCTTGTCCGCAATCTGCTGAAAGATTGCAATCCGGTTGGTTTGTCGGTTTATGGTTTTAAGAAACCAACGCCTATCGAATATTCACACGATTTTTTATGGAGGGTACATCAACAGGCACCGGCCAAAGGTATGATCCAGGTTTTTATCAGGTCGCATTACGAAGATATTCTTGTTCCTGGTGTGGAGGGATTTATCCCTTATGAAGTGGTTGAACAAAGGTATGAATTGATCAACGAATTTGAAAAACTATTGCAGCATAATGGCACTCATATATTGAAGTTTTTTATGAATGTATCGGAAGAAAAACAGAAAGAACGGCTAATGGAAAGGGTCAATAACCCTGAAAAACACTGGAAACACAATGATGGGGATTTTGATACCCTCAAAAAACGTTCGCAGTATTTGGCTATTTATAAGGAGATAATGAAACGTTGCAGCTATGTACCCTGGCATGTAATCCCATGCGACAGTAATTGGCAAAAGTTATATATCGCTTCACAAATCCTACTCAAAACCCTAAATGGTTTGAACCTTGAATGGCCTCCGCTAAAATCGGAAATATTTTGAGATTAACCATTCAAATTCACTATCAGTAATGTTTCTTTGTTTTACTCACGCGGCTGGTAGTGCCGTTTCAGCCAGTGTGCAAGTCCGTCAAGGCCTGGGAAAAGAACCCGTTCTGTTATATTGGCCTGGTCGAGTTTATCGCGTATTTCCCATTTCAGGGCTTTTGGAATGATCAGGCGCCTGTATAAATCAGGATGGTTCATAAGCCAGTCGTCGAATATGGCCACTGGAGAAGTCATCACCGAAAACAGTGCAAACTGATTTACAATGCGGTCGTCGAGCGATGGCGGCTCAAAGAATATGGCGTGTCCGGGGCCATTTGCTTCGTCAAACCTGGCCAGTGATGAAAAATTTTCCTCGAGCATCTCAACGGTGAATGCATTGCATTTTTCGTTTTTCAGGATACTTTGCAATGGGTTGGGCGCCTGTTGGTTAACCTTTACAAAATCGACCTGCCATATTACTCCATCGAGATCGAATTTTTCGGTATTGGCGGTTGCGAAGTGCATAGCAATAAAAGGCGAGTAGGTCCAGTCGAGCAAACGGGTTGCCAGTCCATGGTGCTGTGCAAGTACCAGCGACCGCCATTGCGTACTTGTTTGGTTGGGTTCGGTGGTACGGGCATATTTCCTGAAGTTCCGGAGCAGGTGATATTCAAACTCAGGATGATTCCCACTGTTGCGAAGAAAACTGTTTTTGAGCTGATATGAAGCATCCGATAATCCCCTGAATGCATAGTCGCTGCGGTATCGGCTCATTTGAGGTTTCCACGAATCGTGATAAATTTCTTCAGACAGGTGTTCCCAGCTTCGGATAATAATGTCGTTTAATGTTATGCTGCAGCGCATAGGTTTTTTTCCAAATATAAAACAAAAAAAAACAGGAACAATTGCCCCTGTTTCTAAATCCTGAACTGACCTGATTTCATCTTGCCCGGCTTATAGTCTTTTTTTTGGCTCCAATAGGGTAGCCGAACTTCTTTTATTTAGCGGTTCCGATTCAGTTTTCCTGATTTTGCTTTCACTCTCTTTTGATTTCATTTGAAAAGTTTTTTCCGATTTTTCCATTTTTTTTGCTGGAACAGTAATAACCGATTTTGAAGGAATCAAGGAATTCTTAACATTCTCGATGGTACTGCCAACCGTTAAACCAATCAGGTAGAAGATCGAAGAGAAAAGAATCATAGTTTTCATGGCTATAAATTTAAAAACTGATACCAAAGTACGAATAAAATACCTCTTGCGAAAATTTTATCGGTGAATAGCGGTTAATTGTCTGTCAACGTCGGATTTTGGAAATTGAATGAATAAGCAGGGGAGAATAATCCCTGCATTTACGATTATGAATATCCAATTATTCATACCGAAGCGATTCCACCGGATTTCTGGTGGCAGCTTTCCAGCTTTGCCAGCTTATCGTGAAAAGTGCTATAATAAATACCACAAGCCCAGCAGTCAGGAATATCCACCAACTCATGGTGGTTCGATAGGCAAAATTCTGCAGCCAGTAGTTCATGGCATACCAGGCAACCGGGCAGGCAATGAGAAATGCAATCCCAAGCCATGGGATAAAATCGCGGTTTAAAAGGAATATAATCTGTGTAACGGTTGCTCCGCTTACTTTTCTTAGCGCAATCTCTTTTTGACGTTTATTCAGGTAAAACAAAATCAAGCCAAAAAGTCCGATGGTTGATATGGAAATGGACAATATTGTCAGCCAGAGGTAAAAATTGCTGTACCTGTTTTCGGAAGTATATTGAAGGTTGAATTGATGATCGGCAAAAACAAAATCAAAAGCATCTTTATTGTAATGTCGATCCCAGATAGTTTTCAGAGTCCTGACCGATTCCTGTTTATTATTGGTATTGACACGCACAGCAAAATAGCCGAACTCACGCGGGTATCCATTATTCCACACGATGGGATAGATTGGTTTTTGCAGCCCTTCATTATGGAAATCGGCCACTACCCCAATTACTTCCAACCTGGTGGTATCGCCTCCTTTACGGTATATCCAGCTACCAATTGCCTCATCGGGCATAGTAAAACCAAGTTGCCTTAGTGAGCTTTCGTTTATAATTACTTTATTGTAATTACTTTCGGTGGCTTTATCGAAATTTCGACCTGCCAGAAGTTTTACCCGATAAGTCTCAATAAACCCTTCGTCAGCATTGTTTTCGTAGAAAAGTATGCCGGGATCGGCACCTTTCTCAGGGTTGTAAAAGCCTGAATGGCCCAGGTTGGAAGGTTCAATACCTGGTACAAACATATTGAAAGTAAGTGACTCGAACCCTGCATAAGTCAGAACCTCATTCTTAAAAGCCTGGTACCTTTGGCGTTTCCTGGGATCGGGATTCAGTGAGGCCGGGCCAGTGAGAATTATAACACCATCGAGTTCGATACCCAGATCTTTATTTTTCATATAGGTTACCTGACGATAAACCATTAAGGTGCTGATGAGAAAAATAATGGATAGCGCCATTTGTACCACCACCAATCCCTTTTTAAAATGACCGTCCCTGCCTTTATTTTCTTCACTCCTGATACTCAGCCGGGCAAGGTCGAACCCATAGTAAAGACTTGAGAACAGAATCCCAAGTATCACCACAGCTACAAGAATTACAACAATGTAAACAGAGGGTAAAACAGCCTGGTCAAGAGGGATGCCGAACATTTTTGCTAACAGGTTCAGAAACACTTTATAAATGACAAACGAAATGAACAATGCTGCTAAATTTATAATTGTACTTTCGGCCAGCGACTGGTGCCATATATGCCAGTCGCTAGCTCCAATCAGCTTGCGCATTCTTATCTGATGTGTTCGTGACTGGTTATGTGCAGCAAGAAGATTTACATAGTTAATCCAGGCAATAAAAAGAGTGAATAGGGCAATGATGATGAGGTTAACCAGAGAAGAATGGTTGGTAATGGCACCCATTTCGCCTTCGATGCCTCTGATGAAATGAAGATCGCGCAAAGGTTGGAGGCTGAATTCCGATATCCGGTTATCATTAGCCAGGAACCCCATATATTTTTCATTGAATCCGTTGATCTTATCCAAAACCATTTCAGGGGAGGCCCCTTCATTCAATCGGATATAGTTCCACCATCCGCCGTAACGCCAGTCGGCCCGGTTCCGGATTACGCCCATTTCGACCCATGTTTCGAACGATGCAAAGTATTGTGCTGTAAGGTGAGTATTCGATGGCAGATCTTTAAAAACGCCGGTGATTTCAATGGGCATCTCTCCGTTTACCTCCATAATTTTTCCGACCGGGTTCTGGCCAAGGAAGAGAGCTTTTGCGGCCGTTTCAGATATGGTACCGGTACGAGGGCGGGAATAATCGGCTACTCCATCAATCATTTCGAGAGGGAAAACCTTTTCGAAATCTTCGGAAACCCAAAGAAAATCCTGATTGGCAAAATAGGTGTCTTCATAAAGTACCTGACATTTCTCGAAATAAGCACAACCTGCAGCTTCAACTTCAGGGATATCTTCCCTTACCGCATAAAACATTCCCCGTGGTGTTTTGGCACCTTTGTATAAGGTTTCCCCCTGTCGGGTTACTTCCCAGTTTACACGGTAAATATTTCCCGATTGACTGAAAAACGAGTCGAAGGAGTACTCATATACTACATAGTGGATGAAAAACAGGAACGAAGTGAGTCCGGCAATCAACCCAAAAAGGTTGATCAGGCTCATCTGCCTGTATTTTTTTAAACTCCTGAACGCTGATATAAGAATGATTTTGAACATGATGGTAACACGTTAAGTTTTATTGTATTTTCAAAATTAGCAAACTATCATTTCCAATGTCTAAACTTTGATTTATTTGATTTCATGATGGACTTTGATGCTTTTTGTTCATGACTCTCTTGAAATCTAAGCTCCTACTCCCGAAATTTATTAATAACCCAACTTGCATTTTATAAGCTTCCAAATAGTTCCTTGCCTGCGCCAGATGTACATCTTAAAGTTGGATGACCGCTTTGATCTCCACCATTACTTTTCCGTCAACAAAGAAATCCACCCGCCTTGTTTCCACGTGTTCACCTTTGTAGAAAAGCGGCTTCTCAAATTCCCTTTCAAACGCAATACCCTGAATAGCAAATTCAATTGCCAGTGCTCTTTGATAGATAACTTCCTGGAATCCATTTCCCAGGTGTTAACGCACTTAAATTGCACATTTTATAATCTCTCCAGTCAATTCAGACTGGGGGTACTTTTCATTAATATAAACATTTTCAACCATTTACATAAGTTTTTTTCAGAAAATCAATGTCATCAAATAATCCATAAATCATAATTAAGACCTTATTCATACCTCAACGCCTCCACCGGATTCCTCGTTGCTGCTCTCCACGATTGGAAAGAAACCGTCAGCAACGCTATCCCCAATGCCAGCAACCCGGCCAGTGCAAAAATCCACCAGCTCAGTTCGGTTTTGTAGGCAAAGTTTTCGAGCCATTTATGCATGGCATACCAGGCTATGGGTGTGGCAATTACAAAGGCGATGGCTACCCATTTCACAAAGTCTTTGTTGAGGAGCAGCAATACTTCAGCGATGGTGGCGCCGGTTACTTTGCGGATGCCGATTTCTTTGGTTCTCTGTTGTGATATGAAAAGTGAGAATGCGCTTATGCCAATAATGCTGATCATCATTCCAATCAGGGAGAAGGTAATGAGTACCCTGCGCAAAATTGTCTCAGCCTTATATTGTCGGGCAATCTCTTCATCCAGAAAGAAAAAGTCCATAGGATGGTCAGGATAATGTTTTCCATATACTATTTCTACCTGTTGCTTCGCTTCCCGGATATCGCCTTTAGCTAACCTGACATGTATAAACCTGCCGCTGTTTTTGGGGTCTCCCAAAACTAGAGCAAAATTCCCGACAGGAACATGTGCGGAGCTGAAATTGAAATCATTAGACACCCCAGCAAGTGTCATATCTGAAAGGTCACCTGTAAAATCTTTTGATTTCTGATATGCTTTAAATGCTTCAATACCACCAAATTTTTCGAGAATCCGGGAATAAAAATGTTTATTCACGATCAATCCCCAGATAATTTCCTGCTCCGTATTAATCCATGATTCTGCAAGTTCAATGCCCATTGTCCTGACAAAATCATAGTCGCAGCGTATATACTCAACATTCCCGTCCAGACCGAACCCATCCAGTTTTCCTGATTGACTTGGGCTGCCGAAATATTGCACGGTTGAGCCAGTTGAAATTACATGGCTTAACCTTTTTAGCTCGTTCATGAAAGTGG
Source organism: Bacteroidales bacterium (assembly GCA_037447215.1). Lineage (GTDB taxonomy): Bacteria > Bacteroidota > Bacteroidia > Bacteroidales > Prolixibacteraceae > UBA1413. Next base: position 27,227 of record JBBIHB010000013.1, on the reverse strand, counting down.
TTCTGTCTTTAGATAAGTCTTTAAGTCTGATTACCAGTATGTTTTCTTTGTCAAACCCAAGAGGTTTATTCAGCATATAGTGTAACTGCCGGTTTACCACAATTGTTGCGAAAATAAGACCAATCACAATGGCTATCTGAATAACCAACAAAGTCTTCATAATCAGATTTCCGGTGAAATTTCTGGCTGATGATAATATTTCAGCAGCTGTTTTTTTTCTGAATAGATGGAAAACCACAAATATGGCGGTTATCCCTAACGCGAAGAAAAGGACTCCGCCGATGCTGAGATAAACGGCTGGCTCTGTATAGAATACTGAAAATTCAATGTTAAAAAGAGTATTCAGGCCCGATTTTCCCAATTCAATCAGGATTATGGCGGATGCAGTTGCCTTCAACGTAATTACCAGAACTTCAGACAGAATCTGACTGGTCAGGTTAACCGTACCTGCACCGATGGATTTCCTGAGCCCGAATTCCCTGGAGTGCCTGATTATCCTGGCTATGGTCAGGTTGACAAAATTAAGCAGGGAGACCAGCAACACCACCAGGGCAATTACGATAAACAGGGTGAGATTTACCTGGCTGGCATTCTCCCGTAGCTCAAACCGCATGGCTGAGTTGAGGCGAATATCCGTGATGGGCATCAGGCTGGTCAGGTGATAAACCGGCGGATAACCCATATTGTCTTTCAGATTGGCATCATAATACTGCTGGAATTTGCCTGAAACATCTGTTAAATCTGCCCCTTTGCTTAATTTCACATAACTGTAGGTCCATTGAAGCCGTCCTGAAGGGATATAATCAAAACGCTGCTGCAGTGCGCCTTTCTGTGACGTCAGCATATCATACCTGAAATGGGTTTTGGGATGGATGCTTTCTACAACACCCCTGATTTCATAAGGACCCAGATTCTGGTCGTACTGCAGTTCAATAATTTCAAGGGTTCTTCCAACCGGATCTTCCTGGCCGAAATATTTCCGGGCCATTTCTTCGGATATAAATACCACATTGGGTTTGGCTATTTCCCGGTAATCGCCGGTAATCATTCTGATGCCAAACATCGCGAAGAAGTGTTCATCCACCGACAGCACATCTTTCAGCGTTATGGTCTGATCTTCAATTTTTACCATCCCCTCCGGACTATGTGAAAATAGGGTTGCTTTCTCCACCTCAGGAATGGCTGCGGAGGCCGGAACAATAAATCCAAGGCTCCTGGACCATGGTGTTTCCTCTCCTCCATCAGGAATGGTATGTACCCTGTAGATTCTCTCATGATCTGGTATGTGCCGGTCGAAGCTTTTTTCGTTGGTCACATAGAGAAACAGGACCAGGAACGCCGAAATTCCGGTTACCAGGCCAATCAAAGTTATTAAGGTATAACCCTTCTCATGAATCAGCCGCCGTATTGCAAACAGTAGGTTATGAATTAGCATGCCGGTCAGAACAACATATCTCCGATCTGCTTCCGTACTTCTTCCGTTATGATTTCGCCGTCGAAGAGGTTGATAATGCGATGGGCAAAACCTGAATCATGGAGGGAGTGGGTAACCATCACAATGGTAGTCCCTTCGCGGTTGAGTTCGGTGAGCAGGTTCATCACTTCCAGCCCGTTTTTGGAGTCGAGGTTACCGGTTGGCTCATCGGCGAGGATCAGTTTAGGGTTGGCAACCACGGCACGGGCAATGGCCACCCGCTGCTGTTGTCCGCCCGACAATTGCTGCGGGAAGTGCTTGCGGCGGTGGCTGATTTTCATCCGTTCAAGTACCTTTTCCACCATATCGCGTCGTTCGCGGGCTTTCAGTTTCAGGTATATCAGGGGCAGTTCCACATTTTCGAACACATTCAGTTCATCAATCAGGTTAAAGCTCTGAAATACGAAACCGATATTGCCTTTCCTTAACTGCGTACGGTGTCGCTCTTTAAAGCTGCCTACCTCCTCTCCGTCGAAATAGTATTCGCCACTTGTAGGATTGTCGAGCAGTCCCACGATATTCAACAGAGTTGACTTTCCGCAACCCGACGGGCCCATTATAGCCACAAATTCGCCTTTTTGTATGTGCAGGCTCACATTGTTCAACGCACTGGTTTCAATCTCTTCGGTGCGGAACACTTTGGTTAAATTCACAGTTTTGATCATTTTCTTTTTAGCTAAGTGCAAAGTGCTAATTGATAAGCGTTAAGTTCATTGCACTATTCTGGTTTATAATAATTACTTTTTTAATGTTTTGCCAAAATTTACAATTTTACGGCTTAGGTGGTCCAGTTTTTCCAGAAGGTGATCCTTAACAGATTCCTCAATATGTTTCGAAAATATATTGTCAGGACTACATTGGCACATTCAAAAACCGACCTTCTGGAATAATTCAGAAACTGTTGAAATTCTTTATCACATTATGAACCTGAACCTTCAGAAATATTATTGGTTATGGAAAGCCCCGCACCCCTTAATTGTTCTGCAAATCTGAAAAGCTTTTTATTTTCCAGCATATCAGCAATATCATACAATTCATTTGCAATCCTGAAAGCAATTTTCCATATCTCCAAATCCTGAAACCTGAAATGCACTTTTCTGTTATTTCCCTGATTCATAATATTTTATTTTATTGTGAATAAATATTTTTATCTATAACATAACACTCAATTTATACTACTTCGCGCTCCTCTCTCCGCTCTCGTCCCTTCGCTCTCCACGCTCCGCTCTATTCACTCTGCTCATTTCAACTGAATTTTCGTGTTTGCGCCAAACATTTCGTACCCCGATGTAATAACCTTTTCCCCCGGTTTGAGGCCTTCGAGTACTTCGTAATATTGCGGATTTTGTTTGCCGATACGGATAGGACGTTTGGTGGCTGTAACGCCGTCATTGTCGAGAACAAACACCCACTGGCCTCCTGTACTTTGGAAGAAGCTTCCCCTTGGCAATAGGATTGCCTTTTCAGGTTGTCCGAGTTCGAGTCGGATATGGTAGGTTTGTCCGGTACGTATGTTATCCGGTTTGTCGCCTTCAAAAACCAGATCGATCTTAAACTGGCCATTTCGCACTTCGGGATAAACCTTACGAACCGATAACCCGTAGCCTGTACCACTCCTGTCGAAGGTGGCGGTGAGGTCGCGGCGTACACGGTCGATATAATGCTCATCGATCTGGGCCACTACTTTAAAATTTGTCAGCACGTTGATTTGGCCAATACGTTGCCCTTGTCCGATTGATTGTCCGACTTCTGCATCCAGCATCCCCAATTGTCCGTCAACTGGAGCACGCACATTCAGGTGGTCTAATCGCTCACGCACAAGGTGGAACATTTCGCGCATTTTGGCAAGGTCGTTTTCCAGTGTAAGCATTGAGGTGATCCTAATCAGTGAATCGTTGCGGGCTTTAAGCTTGTTGATTTCAAGTAGGCTTACTTCGTATTCGTAATTTTCTTTGGCCTGAAGGAAGTCCTCCCTGGCAATCAAGTCTTCTTTCATCAATTGATCATACTGCTCGTATGTCCGTTTCGATCTGTTGAGCCGGTGTTCATTGTCGAGAATATTCCGTTTTGACTGTATCAGCTCTGTTTCAAAACTGATGCGGGTATTGCGCAGGTAATTCTCCTTTTCGGCCAAAGCTGCTTCGCTGTTCATTATTGTCTGGTACAACTGCCGGTTCTCAAGCCGCAGGATAATATCCCCCTCGTTAACCAAAGTACCTTCTTCGATAAGGCGTTCTTCAACCCGGCCACCTTCTATCGCATCGAGGTATATAATGGTAATAGGTTCCACCTGCCCGATTACAGTTATATAATCGTTGAACCATCCTTCGCTGGTTTCACTGATGGTGAGCTTTTCTTTTTCGGCCCGGTACACTGACGAATAATCGGAAGTAGCCAGTTTCCAAACAACGAATATCAGTAAAATCCCTCCACCTATCCATACCAGGTGTTTCGGCCTCAAGCCTTTTTCCTTTTCAATTACACGATCCATTCCCATATTCTTATCTGATAGAGACCGGAGAGCCGGAGCTGGAATCGGGAACCTCTGCATATGGAACCTGAGCCCAGGCAAATCCCCTGGTCATTGATTAATTCTATTTTTACTAGGTCTTAATAGAAGACATCTTCCTGTTTTTACTATTTCAAGCTCTCTTATATTTTTTCCGACATCAGTTCACTGTGTTCAGTCATTCCTCCCAAAACCTTTTTCCTTCATAAAACTCATGTGTTCGTTTTTTAATTTCCCACTGCAAGCGGGTTTGCAAGTTCTGACTTTTTGTGCTGGCCAGCCGGTTTTTTGCAATAAAATACTCCACTGTGCTGATCAATCCTTGCTCAAACTTCTTTTCGGCAGCTTCAAAAGCCAGCTCATCGGCTTCGAGCCTGCGCTTGTTCTGTTCTAACTCTTTCGACAAGGATATCATTTCGTTGTTGTTGTTTTGTATTTCCAACCATATCTGCTGTTTGGTCTGTTCCAGGTAGGTTTCTGCCTCTTCGAGATAAAGTTTTGCCTTGCGCACTTCTGAACGTGAACTGCCACGGCTGAATACCGGTATCTGCAGCGAAACCCCTGTGAATTGACTTCGGTTATTGTTTACCTGCGACCGGAAGGGTATGGTTTTGCCAGTGTTATCGCGATTTGTTTCAAAGAATCCGGTGTTTGCCGATGCATTAAACACCAGCGATGGGTATAACCTGGCTCGGGCTATGTCAACATATTGCCTCATGCTTTCAAAATTTGCCTGTGCGGATTGCAATCCGGGCGAAACGGTTGAAAATTGTGCAAAAAGGCTGGTTGTATTGGGCTGCTGGTATCCTGAGGTAACCAGTGGAAGAGTGGGACTATCGGGTTCAAATGGCTTATCGGGGGACAAGTTCATTTTTTGTTTCAACGTTAATAAAGCCTTATCCAGTCTGTTTTCGACCTGAATTTTAATAAGCCTTTCCTGTTCAAGGTTGGCAATTACCTCCAGTAAATCGGATTTGGCTTTTAGCCCTGCTTCACTCAACTTTTCCGCTTTTTTCAGGCTTAATTCCGAAAGTTTTACCTGCTCTTCGGCAATTTCGGCAATTTGGCGGTAGTAAATCACCTCAAAGAAATCGCTCATTATGCTGAAGGCCAGCATATCGAGGTTGTCCTGCCTCTCGTGAGACTTGGCCTGCAACCTGAATTTCTGGTATTGAATCTGGTTTTGTAACATCCATCCCCTGAACAGTTCGATTGAACCTCCCAGGTTATACGAATTGTTGAAAAACTCCGTATTCACAATCAGGTTGGTGTTGGGGTCGATGGAGCGGCCAAAACTCATGCCTGCATTAGAACCTGCGCCAATATAAGGCATTAAGTTTCGTTTTGATTGGTTAAAATCTTCGCGGGCAATTTTTTCCATCAGTTCGGACCTTTGCGATTGCAGGTTGTGCTCAATGGCATAGGCAATACATTCATTTAGGCTCCATGGCTGCTGGGCATATGAAATATGTGTAGTGCAGATCAGTAGAAATAGTTTAAAATTTATTTTTCTTATAGCCATCCTCAAAAGTGGCCTTAATTTCTGAACCCTGTGTTGAATTGTAATTCCTGATAAAACCATAATACAGAAATGTAAGAATAACTCATTTTTTACTAATTAATTCCAGAATAGTGCCACAAGTGTATATAATTCATAATCAGTATATAATAATTTGCAATGTGCATGATTTGTAAAAACAATTTACATATGAGTGTAAAATAATTTTACATATAGGTGTTTTTAATTTCAGAATCTCATACCTTTAAACAAAAAATGTCTGCCGGAAAAATTCTCATAGTTGACGATAACAAAAGTGTGTTGACTGCGCTCGAAATCATGCTTTCAGCCGAATTTGAGTATATTCATTGCATATCTAATCCTAACCTTATTCTTTCGGAATTACGCAACAACGATTACAACCTGGTTTTACTTGATATGAATTTTGCCGCAGGAGTAAACACCGGTAATGAGGGAATTTATTGGTTGGAACGGATTTGTGAAGTTAACCCCGATATTTCGGTTGTGCTGATGACAGCTTATGGAGATGTGGAGCTTGCTGTGAAGGCACTAAAGTTTGGAGCCGTTGATTTTGTGTTGAAACCATGGGAGAATGCCAAAATGCTTGCTACTGTGCGTTCTGCCATTCATCTAAACATATCGAGAAGAGAAGTTAAGCTTCTGAAAAGTAAAGCTGTACGCCTTACCAATGAGCTTAACCGTGATCAGCGTTACCTGATAGGTTCTTCGCCGCAACTGATTAAGGTACTTAACATAGTGCGCAAGGTTGCCAAAACCAACACCAATGTTTTAATAACTGGCGAAAATGGAACAGGCAAGGAGCTTGTTGCCAGGGAAATCCACCGGTTATCGGACCGGAGCAATGAGGTTCTTGTGTCGGTTGATATGGGCGCAATCAGCGAAACCCTGTTTGAAAGCGAACTTTTTGGCCATGTGAAAGGCGCTTTTACTGATGCCCGTGAAAACCGGCCCGGAAAATTTGAAACTGCCGATAAAGGCACTCTGTTCCTCGATGAAATTGGAAACCTGTCGTTCCATTTACAGGCAAAGATACTGGTTGCCATTCAGAACCGGGAGATCGTAAAGGTTGGTTCCAATAAGCCCATTCCTGTAGATATCAGGCTGATATGTGCTACCAATAAGAACCTTCAGCAAATGGTTGCCGATGGCCTGTTCCGCGAAGACCTGCTGTACCGTATCAATACCATACAGATTGAAGTTCCACCCCTTCGCGAACGGGTTGATGATATTATTGCGCTTGCCGATTTCTTTTTACAGAAATTTACCTGTAAATACGATAAACCCGGATTGCGGATCAATCAGCAGGCACGTGATAAATTGTTGAAATATTCCTGGCCGGGCAATGTGCGCGAGTTGCAGCACACCATCGAAAAAGCGGTTATTCTGAGTGAAGGGAATGTGCTAAAACCCGATGATTTCTTCTTTCGCTCAACATTGCTGGCAGGCAAAGATGAAAACGATCTGAAACTTGATGAGATGGAGAAAAGATTGATTGTAACCGCTCTTTCGAAGTCAGAAAATAATATGTCGGCAGCGTCCGAATTGTTGGGAATAACCCGTCAGACCCTTTACAATAAAATTAAAAAATACGGATTATGAAGAGCAAAAGATATATCCTGAATATCCTTTTCAGGATTTTGATTCTGATTGTTTTTTCATCAGCAGCCGGTTGGTCGTTTACATCAGGAAACCCGAAATGGATAAGTACGCTCCTTTGCGTTGGTTTATTTGTTTCCATATCGGAAGTATTTGTTTATGTAACCCGTGTTAACCGACAGGTAAACTACTTTTTCGAAGCCGTAAAAAACGAAGATTTTACCCTGCGTTTACCTCCATCGCCCGGCGATAGGGTACTTCAGGAATTATACCTGAACATGGAAGAAGTAAACAATCTCTTTAGACGTACACATGTTGAAACCCGGCAAATGGAGCAATACTTTCAAAGTATGATTGAACATGCTGGCACGGGAATTTTCAGTTTCGACCAGAAAGGATTTGTGCTTCATGCCAATTCAGCATTCCGGAAAATGATCGGGCGCGATATTTTTACCCATATAAGGCAGTTGGAACAAGTCGATGAAGGGTTTTACAAAACAGTAACCGACATAAAACCTGCCGAACAACGGCTGGTAAGTTTTTACAACGAAAGGGGAATTATTCAATTATCCATTAAAGCTGTATCGTTTCGAAATCAACAAAATGATATAATGCTTCTGGCTTTGCAGGATATCCATAAGGTGTTAGATGAAAAAGAACTCGATTCATGGCTGAAACTAATTAGGGTATTGATGCATGAAATAATGAATTCGATTGCCCCCATAACTTCGCTTGCCGATAGTCTTAGCGGTTATTTCAAAATTGATGGCAAACCCAAAATTCCTGGCCAGATTAATGAGAAAGATATTCAAACCGCAATCAAAGGATTGGAAATAATCAGGGAACAGGGCATGGGACTTACATCGTTTGTGGAATCGTACCGTAAACTAACCAGATTGCCAAATCCGGTGATAAAGAAAGTAAATGTTATGGAAATGATTAACGATTGTATAATGCTGGCACGATCGATGGAAAATTCTACGCATATCGAATTTATACATTCAAGCAATAGTCAGGACCTTATATTGCCTGGCGATGAACAACTTTTAAAGCAGGTATTGGTAAATTTGTTGAGAAATTCGGTTCAGGCATTGGAAAACCGGAAAAATGCAAAAATCGAGATTAAGGCAAAACTTAATACTGTATCAAAACCCGAAATCTGTGTTAAAGATAACGGTCATGGCATCGACCCCAAAATAATCGACCAGATATTTGTTCCTTTTTTTACAACACATACCAATGGCTCGGGAATTGGTCTGAGTATTTCACGCCAGATTATGCGAATGCATGGAGGAAGCCTGACTGTGCGGTCAGTCCCGGGAAAGGAAACTATATTTTGTATGGTGTTTTAGAGATACTCTGACAATTATTCTTTTTACACCTTTTAATTTGGTTGCTTCAGCTTTTCTCCTGTATCTTCAACAACTCTTCTTTTCCAACTTTCGGGATAGCCAGGAAACCTTGGTGGCATGGGATATCCCCAAGGGTTGCGGAGCAGTTCGCCATCTTTTTCCTGTTTTACATTACCATCGAGATATTTCACCAATAAGAACTCACCCAGATCTTTCCACCTGTAAACTGCATTGTTTGCTGATGTTACTGAATATTCGGTGATGAATTCTCGTGCAAGTTGCGGATTGGTTTCATACAATTTCAGGGCAGCTGCATCAATAGCTGGTACATACGAAGCAAAACGGTTTTCGAGCTCCTGCTGCACTTTTCTCACATCGGGCATCACACGATCGTAGAAAAGGTAAATAAAATGTGCAACGCGGTTAAATACCCAGAAGGCAGCATTGTCTGAATAAGTAAGCATTTCGCCGTTCCCTTCGGCAAAAGTATAGGGCACCTGAGTAATTCCGCAATAAAAAGGAACATAAACTGATGATCCGGCATCATCAACGCCAAACCAGAAAATACCGCCGATTGGGTCGGGTAACCAGTTACGCATTTGTGCAATAAATGAAAATCCCGTTTGCTGGGTAACGGTAACTCTTTCGTTGACATAGGTAGTACTATTGTATACCCAGGTAAGAGGCCTCCAACGATAAGGTAGCCCGAAAGGCCCGGCCCCGGCATCTTTCGTCATATCGAGTTCAGTTCCCTGTAAATAATTGCGTTTGAAACCCATCAGGTCCTGTGGGGTGAGTTTCCGGTTGGGTTTGATAAAAAGCGGCAGGCGTTCTTTCGAAATATGGCCGGTGGCATAATCCCAGAACTTCGACATTTCACTGCTTACTTCATTAAACATAGCCCATACCCTAAGATCACAGAACCGGGCTGCGCCAAAGTCAAGCGGAGCATAAGCATCACTGAAACTGAATTCCTTATCGGTACCTGAAAAATAACCTTTTTTTCGGGCAAACGAAATAATATCGTGTTTATAGATTACTTCAACCTCCGGATTAAATAATTTGTCCATTTCGAGGCTGGTGATCGATTTTTTTCCGTCGGCAAGCGGAAAATTAGTGATCCGGGCTGCATTGGCATGAGCAGTGATATAACCATCGGGGACACGCAAAGCGACCCATACGGCCCCTTTGTTGGCATTAAAGGTTTGTTTTGTTTTATGGTCGGTTTGCATATCCACACCTTTTCCTATGAGTTCCATATACCAAACTTCGTTGTGATCGCCAATAGAGAACGACTCACCTGTTGAGGCATACCCGTATTCTTCCATCAGATCGGCAATAACTTTGATGGCTTCACGGGCAGTTTTTGAACGTTGTAAAGCAAGGAACATCAAACTGCCGTAATCTACTATGCCGGTGGTGTCGTGCAATTCTTTACGTCCATCAAATGTTGATTCGCCTATGGCTACCTGGTGTTCGTTCATAAAGCCGATAACCTGGTAGGTTTCTGGTGCCTGCGGAATCTGACCGAGCGGTTTTGCAGTTCCCCGGTCGTAAAGCGTGATCATGGTACCTTCCGGCCATTTTCCTGCCGGCCGCCAATATAATTCGCCATAGCGGATATGCGAATCGGCTGCATAAGTAACCATTGTCGAACCATCGGCAGATGCTCCCCTGGTTACCATATAATTGGTACATGAAAATGCCTCAAATGCAGGGATAACCATTATTGAGGCCAATAGGACTGACAGAACTGTTTTGCGCATATTTTTTTAATATTAAAATCAGTTATTGATCTTTTTACAAGAATAACAAAAAATTAGTATAATTTTGAATTAATTTCGTTTGAATAGAAATACAACTTGATAAAACCAAATTATTATGACTCGTAATTTATTGATTGGCACTACGTTATTCATTTTTATAGTCGCCTGCAAATCCAACAAATTTACCGAAACTGAAAAAGGTAGTATTCGGATGGTTCACAACAAAGGTGGACAGACATTAGGATATTCGGCCAATTCGGGGATAAGCCTTTTAATTGAACGTGGATTTGCATTTAAAGATCTCAATAAAAACGGAAAACTGGATAATTATGAGGATTGGCGTTTGCCAGTTGAAATTCGGGCCAGGGACCTTGCTTCCAAAATGAGCATTGAACAGATAGCCGGATTAATGCTTTATAGTGGTCATCAGGCAATACCTGCACAGAGCAGGGGTCTTTTTGGTGGTACCTATAATGGATTACCATTTTCTGAAAGCGGGGCCGATCCCTGGAAACTGACCGATCAGCAAATAAAATTTCTGACCGAAGATAATCTCCGGCACATTTTGATTACCCGTGTTCAAAGCCCCGAAGTTTCGGCAAGGTGGAACAACGAAATTCAAGCGCTGGTCGAAGGCTTAGGCTTAGGCATTCCGGCCAACAATAGTTCCGATCCCCGTCATGGAACTGAAAGCAGCGCCGAGTATAATTTCGGTGCAGGTGGGAAAATTTCCATGTGGCCGGGTTTATTGGGGCTGGCAGCCACATTCGAAACCGAACTTGTGGAAAAGTTTGGGAAAATTGCATCACGTGAATACAGGGCTTTAGGGATAACTACAGCCCTTTCGCCACAAATTGACCTGGCTACAGAACCCCGATGGAACCGTTTCAGTGGAACCTTTGGGGAAGACCCAAACCTTGCTGCCGATATGGCCAGAGCCTATGTGGATGGATTTCAGACTTCGGAAGGAAGTGCTGCCATATTTGGCGGATGGGGCTACCATAGTGTAAATGCAATGGTTAAGCATTGGCCTGGAGGAGGCCCCGAAGAAGGTGGCCGGGATGGTCATTTCGGCTATGGCGCATTTGCTGTTTATCCGGGGAATAACATCAATGACCATCTGAACCCATTTACCGAAGGGGCATTTAAGCTAAAAGGGAAAACAAAAATGGCAACGGCAGTAATGCCTTACTATACCATTTCGTGGAATCAGGATACAGTTTATGGGGAAAATGTTGCCAATGGATTCAGCAAATATATTATCAATGACCTTCTGAGAGAAAAATATGGTTATGATGGGGTGGTATGTACCGATTGGCTGATAACAGGCGATGTAGCCAGTGTAGATGTTTTTCAGGGAAAACCCTGGGGCGTTGAAGATTTATCAATTGTCGAAAGGCACTATAAAGTTATTATGGCCGGGGTTGACCAGTTTGGTGGTAACAATTTGGCCGGACCGGTAATTGAAGCCTACCGGATGGGCGTTGCTGAACATGGAGAGGAATTCATGCGAAAGCGGTTCGAACAGTCAGCAGTCAGGTTGCTGCGTAATATTTTCAATGTTGGCTTATTTGAAAACCCTTATCTTGATATTGAAGAAACCATAACTACAGTTGGAAATCCCGAATTTATGCAGGCGGGTT
>JBBIHB010000013.1:0-15337 GCA_037447215.1 Bacteroidales bacterium | reverse complement strand
CAATTAAAATCGATTGTATTATTGAAAAACCAGGATCAAACACTACCGCTCCAAAAAGGTATTAAGGTTTATATTCCCAAACGTTATGTAGCACAAGGTCGCGATTGGTTTGGCAACATTTCACCTGAACGATGGGAATATCCGGTAAATATTGAAATTGCTGGCAAATATTTCGGGATTGCAGAATCGCCCGAAGCCGCAGATGTTGCAATCGTGTTTGTAAAAAGCCCCGAAGGGATGACCGGCTATGATTTGGAGGACTTAAAATCAGGGGGAAATGGTTATGTGCCTATAAGTTTGCAATTCGGACCATATACGGCAGCAAATGCCCGCGACACCAGCCTGGCCGGAGGTAGCCCGTTCGAAAATTTTACAAACCGAAGTTATAAGGGCAAAAGAGTTACAGCTTCCAATACAACCGATTTGAAAATAGTTAACGAAACCTATTCGCTGATGAGAGGAAAACCTGTGTTAATCGTAGCGAATCTGTCGAATCCCATGGTTTTCAGCGAAATTGAACCTCATTCAAAAGCAATACTTGCCCATTTTCAGGTACAGGATCAGGCTATTTTCGAATTGCTTACCGGTGTTGTAGAACCTTCAGCCTTGCTTCCTATGCAGATGCCTGCCAATATGCAAACAGTTGAAGAACAATTTGAAGATGTTCCACACGATATGAAAGTTTACACCGACACACAGGGTAACCGTTACGATTTCGGCTTTGGCTTAAATTGGAGCGGAGTAATTAACGACAATCGTGTAAAGAAATATAAAAAGTAATTATTAGTTACATTTTATGAGCTTTACACTTTCTCCTTTAACCTTTTACAAAGGAATATTCCCATGCTTTCGGACAGGGTTGTTTTTTCTTTTGTTATGGGTCATTTCCAGTGCGGTAATTATCTTTTTACGGGTTTCCTGTGGGTTGATAATTTCATCGATATATCCTAAGGCAGCAGCCTTATAAGGGTTTGCAAAAGTATCGCGGTATTCCTGAACGGCTTTAGCTTTCTCCTCGGGCGAATCAATGTCGCGGCGAAGGATGTTGATTGCACCTTCGGGGCCCATAACCGCAATTTCGGCGGTGGGGTATGCCAGATTAACATCGGCGCCAATGTGTTTGCTCGACATCACATCGTAGGCCCCTCCATATGCTTTGCGGGTAATAACGGTAATTTTTGGAACAGTAGCTTCGCAAAAAGCATAAAGCAATTTAGCTCCATGTTTAATAATTCCTCCAAACTCCTGACTTGTACCAGGAAGGAACCCAGGTACATCAACAAAGGAAACCAAAGGGAGGTTGAAAGCATCGCAGAAGCGAACAAACCTGGCGGCTTTTATCGATGAATTGATATCGAGAACACCAGCAAGGTGAGCAGGCTGATTGGCTACAATTCCAACTGATTTTCCGGCAAAGCGTGCAAAACCTACAATAATATTCTGCGCATAATTTGGCTGAACCTCAAGGAAATGTTTATTATCGATCACCTTTTGGATGATGTCGTGCATATCATATGGTTTGTTCGGATCGGACGGAACTACATCCTGTAGGGAAGCATCCTCTCGGTCAGAGGGGTCGATGGTGGTTTTTACAGGTGGGTCTTCCATATTGTTGGATGGCAGGAAACTAACGAGCTCACGAACCATTTGAAAAGTCTGGTCTTCGTCTTTGCCAACAAAATGTGCTACTCCGCTTTTCGAACTGTGGGTAACGGCACCACCTAACTCCTCCTTCGAAACATCTTCGTGAGTAACAGTTTTTATGACATCGGGACCGGTTACAAACATATGACTGGTTCCCTTAACCATAAATATAAAATCGGTTAGGGCAGGAGAGTAAACTGCTCCCCCGGCACATGGGCCAAGTATAACCGAAATTTGTGGAACTACCCCTGATGACATTACATTATTATAAAATATGTCGGCATATCCGGCAAGGCTTTCAACTCCCTCCTGGATACGTGCACCACCCGAATCGTTTAATCCTATGACCGGAGCACCCATTTTAAGGGAAAGTTCCTGTATTTTAACAATTTTGTCGGCATTGGCACGACTGAGCGTTCCTCCGAACACAGTAAAATCTTGTGCAAATACATAAACCAGGCGGCCATTTATTTTTCCATATCCTGTCACGACCCCGTCACCGAGAATTTTTTTCTTTTCCATTCCGAAATCATAATTCCGGTGGGTTACAAGCTTATCAATTTCATTAAAAGTACCCGGATCGAGCAGGCTGGTTATCCTTTCGCGAGCTGTTTTTTTCCCTTGGGCATGTTGTTTGTCGATTCTTTCCTGGCCTCCGCCTGATTCTGCCGACTGATTCATTTCCTCGAGCAGTGTACGTTTTTGTTTTAAATCCATAATCTGAGTAATTATTCGATTTCGATTAATACCTGATTTCCTTCAACTGTATCGCCATCTAGCACATGAATTTTACTCACAACCCCGTCAACAGCCGATTTGTATTCACTTTCCATTTTCATGGCCGAAAGGATAATAACATTTTCGCCTTTTTTTACTTCCTGTCCTTCTTTTACCATTACCCGAACTACTTTGCCAGGCATGGGAGATGTAATATATTTCTCTCCCGAATCGAGTTGCCCGCCCAGGCGATCTATTAAATATCTGGTTTCGGCATCAATCACTTCAACATCAAAAGTTTTATAGAGGGTGTAGCCAAGGTATTTTTTGGGCTGTTCGAGTGGAACCAACTCAATGTCGTGGCTGCGGTTATTTTCAATGATAGAAAAAGTACCGTCATTGGTATGCATAAGGTCAATATTGTAAACGATATCGTCCACTTTAATTTTTAGCAGGTTATTTTCCTGACTCAATAACTCAACCCGGGCATAACGGTTGTTAAGTTTAATTTCGACTGACATATTGATAGTTTAAAAATGAAGGATTTGTGGTGATTTCTTCCATCGGCTCTGTACCGGTTGGAACTCTTTGGAAGAATATACTTTCGATATCCTTTCGAGGTAATCAATGTATGCCGAAATTATTACCATGTCTTCAATTTCCCGGCTTACCTCAATTTCACGCATAAGTATATCCCTGTTTTTTTCGATGAAATGGGTATCGTATTTCCCTTTATAAAAATCGGGTGTTTCCATAATTCTTTCGAGGAACTTAACAGAAGTTTTAACCCCTGTGATTTTGTATTCAAATAGTGCCCTGCGCATTCTTTCAATGGCTATTTGCCTGGTTTTGCCCCATACAATCAGCTTTGATATCATCGAATCGTAGTAAATGGGTATTTCATATCCTTCGTAAACATAGCCGTCGATACGTATACCTAAACCGGAAGGTTCTTTAATTTTGTGAACTTTTCCTGGAGCAGGCATAAAATTATTGTCTGGGTCTTCGGCATTGATCCGGCATTCAATGGCATGTCCCCTTTGAACCAGTTCATCTTGAGTGAAAGATAGCGGTTTCCCTTCGGCAATTTTTATCTGTTGTTTTACAAGGTCAATGCCCGTAACCTGTTCGGTTATGGGGTGCTCTACCTGGAGGCGGGTGTTCATTTCCAAAAAATAGTAGTTCAGATCGTTATCAACCAGGAATTCGATGGTGCCTGCACCAAGATAATTTACCGATTTTGCAGCTGCAACCGCTGTATCGCCCATAATCTTTCTAAGTTCTGGAGTCATGAGCGGCGATGGGGTTTCTTCAATCATTTTCTGATGGCGGCGCTGCACCGAACATTCACGTTCGAAAAGATGTACTGCATTGCCGTGGCTGTCCATTAAAATCTGAAACTCGATATGGTGCGGTGAGGTTATGTATTTTTCAATATAAACAGCATCGTCGCCGAAAGCCGCCATCGCTTCGGAGCGAGCTGCCCTGAGCGATTTTTCGATGTCGGATTCGTGGTGCACCAATCGCATTCCCTTTCCTCCGCCCCCTGCTGCTGCTTTTATCATAACCGGAAGCCCTATTGTGTGGATAACTTCAAGAGCTTCTTTTTCATCAGATATGCTTCCTTCGGTGCCTGGAACCACTTGAATTCCAGCTTTTTTCATGGCCTCTCGGGCCCTGATCTTGTCACCCATTGTGACCATAACTTCAGCCGATGGCCCAATAAATATTATACCTTCTTCGGCACATCGCCTGGCAAAATTCGGATTCTCCGATAAAAAACCATATCCGGGATGAATGGCATCGGCGCCACTCTTTTTTGCAGCATCTAAAATCCTGTCAATATTCAGATAACTTTCCGACGAAGGGGCAGCCCCGATAAAATATGCCTCGTTTGCATATCTTAAGTGCAGTGAAGTACGGTCGGCTTCTGAATAAACTGCTGCTGTTATTATTCCCATCTCGCGGCATGTGCGCATTACACGGATAGCTATCTCACCCCGGTTTGCAACAAGAATTTTCTTGATTTGCTTCATGAACAAAATCAGATTTTTAGTTTTGTTAATTTTTCAAGCTGTGAAAGTATAAAAATGTTCAAAAGATAAGCGGATAGGTTATGTCTTTTATGGTTCATAATTGAAAATTAACACAAAATAAAATTCCTGAATGAATTTTTATAATTTTTTTTGAATGAATAGTTTCAACTTTTTAAATTTTTATATTTTTGAAAACCTAAAAGATTCCTTAACATGAGGCTAATCAAACTTCATATACTTTTCTTTGTTGTTTGGCTTTCAGTACCTGCAATGGGGCAGCACTATAATTACACTTTATCGACCGATTCACTTGTCAATTTTCATGCAAGCCACAAACGTGTTTATACATCACAACGTATTGTAAATAAACCACGTATTGATGGGAAGCTGGATGATAAGTGCTGGTTAACCGAAGGATATTGGGATGGCAATTTCATACAACAACAACCGCAGCAGGGGAGGGAACCTTCTCAAAAAACCGAAGTAAAAATTTTGTATAACGACGATAATTTATATGTTGCAATCAGATGTTACGATAATGAACCAAAAAAAATAAGTCCGATACTTGGCCGGCGTGACGATTTTACATCAGGCGATATTGCTGGTATTGCACTGGATACCTATTACGATAAAACCACAGCCTTCGAATTTAACATAACCGCAGCAGGGCAGAAAGTTGACCTTGTCCACAGGGGAGCTTATGAATGGGACACAAACTGGGATGCAGTATGGGAAGGAATAGCACATATTGAAGATTCTGCCTGGACAGTTGAAATGCGAATACCTTTCAGCCAGTTGCGCTTCAGTGAAAATGAGGAGCATATATGGGGAATGCATATCTGGCGATGGATTGATCGCCTTGATGAAGAAGACCAATGGAAACTGATCCCGATTGACGCACCTGCAATGGTTTATATTTTTGGTGAACTGCATGGAATTAAAGGAATAAAGCGGAAACGTCACATCGAAATAATGCCGTTTGTTGCAGGAAGGTATATTCCGGGAGGACCAAAAAATGAACGATTTGGATATGGCGTGGATGGCAAGGTTGGACTAACTTCAAACTTTACCCTCGACTTTACGGTTCTTCCCGATTTCGGCCAGGTTGAAGCCGACCCATCGGAATTGAACCTTACTTCGTATGAAGTTTTTTATGATGAAAAGAGGCCTTTTTTTCTTGAAGGCAATTCAATCCTTGACTTTTCAGTAGGGCGTGATAAGTTATTTTATTCGAGAAGAATAGGTCATGCACCTTCACATTACCCCCTTCTAAATGAAGGGGAAACGGTTATTTTACCTACCGGGACCACTATCCTCAATGCCTTGAAATTAACAGGTAAAAATGAAAAGGGACTTTCAGTTGGTGTGGTTAACAGTATGACTTCAAACGAATTTGCTGAAATATCAGGGACGGAGGAAAACAGACGTGAGAAAGTTGAACCCTATACCAATTATTTTATAGGCCGCCTAAAGCAGGATATCAATAAAGGAAATACAATTATAGGGGGAATGGTAACATCAACCCTTCGATCTATCCACGATGAACATTTAAAATTTTTACCTGATAAATCGTGGGTTGGAGGATTAGACTTTCAGCATAATTGGCTTAACCGAAAATATTATGTTGATCTGAAAACTTTTTATTCAAGTATAGCGGGTAGTCCCGGTGCTATTTCAGCTTTGCAGCTTACCAGCCGTCACCTGTTTCAACGGACCGATGCCAATCACCTTGAATTTAATCCCGATGCTACAACATTAAATGGATGGGGCGGTCAATTCAGTGGAGGAAAGCAAAGTGGAAAATTCAGGGCTACCGGTACAATAAGCTGGCGTTCCCCTGGTGTTGACCTCAATGACCTTGGTTACCTGCGCGAAGCCGATATCATTACCCAAAGGGTTAATCTCCGTTACCAGGTTAATCAACCCAAAGGCATTATCCGAAATTATTACATTATCCTCGAAGAACGTAACGACTGGTCGTTTGGTCGAGAAAACCTGAATACACACCTCAATCTGCATGGTTACCTGAAATTCAGCAATCTTTGGAACCTTCACCTCGATTTTGTTCGGAATTTCGGGAGGATTGATACCCGCCAGTTAAGAGGAGGCCCTTCGCTTAGGATCGATCCGTTTACAATCAGTGAAATTTTTCTGCAAACAAACAGTTCCAGTAAACTTTTTCTAGGAGTAGGAGCAGATAAAAAATGGGTGGATAACAATATTGGGGGATCTATCGACTATACCTTTTTTCTCCGATGGAAAATCAGTAACTGGTTTAATGTCTCATCACGAAGTTATTACGAAGATTTAACAGACAATAATCAATATGTAGCCCAACGTGCTAATTTAGGTGGTAAAACCAGGTATATAACCGGAAAACTCGAACGAAAAACTTTCTACAATACATTTCGTGCCGAATATTTTGCAACCCCCGAATTGTCGTTTCAACTTTATGCAAGCCCATATGCATCAGTTGGAAAGTTTTTCAACCTTTATAATGTTAATGAGAACCTTGCCCGTGATGTAAACGTAAGGTATTCGCCTCTTAACATTATTAATGAAACCAATGGTAGGTATAACTTAGATGAAAACAGCGACGGTATAGTTGATTTCAGTATCAGAAACCCTGATTTTAATTTCAGGGAGTTGCGTTCGAATTTTGTATTGCGGTGGGAATACAAAGCCGGTTCGACCCTGTACCTGGTTTGGACCCATAACCGCTCGAAATATGACAGCGATTTCGACCCGAATATTTTTAAAAGTCTTGGAAGCTTAGCGAAAATAAAACCCGAAAATGCTTTCATGGTTAAATTTAGCTATTGGTTTTCGCTTTAGCTTAGGTTTGTATCTTTGCTCTCCATGAACATTACCGAATATTTTCCATATTATCGTCGAAATCTTTTATTGGCTTATCCGGTTGTTTTATCACTTCTGGGTCAGGTAACCGTTTCTATTATCGACAATGCTATGGTTGGCAGGGTTGGCACGGTTGAACTGGCGGCAGCATCGTTTGCCAACAATGTTTTTATGATTGGAATGATTTTCGGTATGGGGATTACTTTCGGATTAACACCCCTCACCGGACAAACCTATGGAAAAGGAAAGTTGAAGGAAGCCACTCAATGGCTCAAAAATGGAATATTAACCTATCAGGTTTCGGCAGTGTTACTTACAATGATCATGATTGGGGTTTATTACCTGTTGCCCTATTTCGGACAAACAGAAAATGTACTTCGAGCAGCCAAACCTTATTATTTGTGGCTTTGTGCCTCGATGATACCTTTTATTTTTTTCTTTACCTTCAAGCAATTTTTCGAAGGATTGGGTAATACGAGGATTGCTATGCAGATTACCCTGATAGCGAATGCTGTAAATGTACTTTTCAATTACCTGTTTATTTACGGAAAATTTGGTTTCCCAGAACTTGGGCTTGCCGGTGCCGGAGTTGGGACTTTCATTTCGAGAGTGGTAATGCCCGTACTATTCTTACTGGCAATTGCACGGAGTTGCCGTTATCGTCGGTTCCTTGTAGTTGCACATTATCAACCTCTACGGATTAAAGACATCCTGAAAGTCTTAAAAATTGGAATACCCATAGCGTTACAATTGATTGTCGAGATGACCTTATTCAGTGTCGGGGCGGTTATGATGGGCTGGCTAGGCGAGGTTCCCCTGGCAGCGCATCAGGTTGCAATTGGTTTGGCTTCTTCAACTTACATGATTTCATTGGGAATATCGTCGGCAAGCACCATACGGGTAAGCCACCAGATCGGAGAACGTAACTTTTCGGCCATGCGAATGGCAGCAAATGCTTCGTCACACCTCGTACTGGCATTTATGTTGCTAATGGGGATCGCCTTCATTATTTTCAGGAATTTTTTGCCTTTCATTTTTACCACTGATCCACAGGTTATTGAAATTGCTGCACGATTGCTGATAATAGCTGCTTTTTTTCAGGTTTTCGATGGATTACAGGTGGTGATGCTTGGCAACCTCAGAGGGATGGCCGATGTGAAAACCCCTATGATGATTGCTTTTCTGACATATCTTGGTATAGGCCTTCCAACCAGTTGGCTGTTTGCATTTCCCCTCGATGCAGGACCCGAAGGTATTTGGTACGGTTTTCTTTTCGGTCTTTGTTCGGCTGCTATCCTGTTTTACATTCGGTTCAGTAATAACCTGAAAAGGTACCAATAAAAAAACCGGATCAGGTTATAATCCGGTCCAAGATATTGCAGGGCTAATTAAGCCTTTATTTTCTGATATAGTTCGATAAGTTTCTGATCATAAATTGCCTCAATTTCTTTTTCATGGTCGCCAATGGGCTTAACCGGAATCAGGTCCATAACCTCTTCGGGCAACATCTGTGAATTAAAATAGGTTTCAAGTGCCCCATACATCGCTTGTAATACTGCTTCATTGGCATGGCGCTTGTCGAGCCCGAACTGTTGTCCCAGTTCTGTAAGTTTTTTCCATTGAAACCAAAAGTAGGTAGGTGCCATGGCCGAAATCGCAGCATAGGCCTCCAATTCCTTTTCTTCAACTTCGAGGGTGGTCCCCAGAAAATCGAGCATCTGAAAAATAATTTCTTTCTCGTCCGAAGGAAAATCGGGCGTAAACCAGATTGGGTTATATCCTTCGTTGATAATGGAAGTAGCGTTTGGGATCATGCGCACAAGCCTTGTAATCTGAGGTAATTTTGAAAGTATTTTTTCGCTGTTGATTTTTGGAGCCAGTGACCCTAAAACAGTTTTTTCTGTAACAAAAGGGGTAATTTTTTCGAGTGTTTCCATTATTGCAGGAGGATGCAGGCAAATTATCACGATGGCTTTTGATGCTGCCGCTTCGAGGCTCCCAATGTGGATATCAGGGAATCGCACCTGAAGACGATCGGTTACCTCGCTGTTAATATCATAAACAGTGGCTTGAACCAGGTTAATTTTTTTATTGGCAAATGCCTGAAGCAGTATCCTGGTAATTCTGCCCCCTCCGATAAAACCTATGGATGGTGTCTTCATAATTCCTGAAATTTATCGCAACAAGATAACAATTTTGACTGAATAAGACAAAGATAGAAATCGTCCTGGTTAAGAAAATCAGGTCAAAGTTTCAACTGTATTTCAATTTCAACCTTCATTTTATTGAAATCGTCCTGATTAAACCCAACTGAAGCATAAACAATTTTCCCGGATTTATCAATAACAAAATTACGGGGTATATTTTGCGATGCATACAGTGTAAATATTTTTCGTTCTGGATCGGGATAAAAGGGCATGGTGAACTTCTGATCGGCTTTAAACTTGTTGACCGTAGCCCAATCGTGTTCCCTGCCAAAAATAAGCAGTTCGAAGTTTCCGTTTCCAGCATACTTTTTATATATGTCCTTTTCGACGTAGGGCAATTCGGCCCGGCAAGGCCCGCACCAGGTGGCAAAAAAGGTTATGAGTATTACTTTCCCTTTGTAGTCTGATAGTTTTTTCAGTTCACCAGGTTTTACCTCAAAATTAAAATCGGGCGCCTGAGTATTTTTTTTCGCGAGGGTAAATTCGTCTTGCGAAAAAACTGCCGAAGCTCCCCATATTAAAAGCATCAGCGTTGTTAATATTGATTTCTGTAGCATGTTCATAAAGTCTTTCAGGAATTTTTTAAAAAATCAAGCACGTTTTTTTCAATCCGGTTGAGTAATTGGCTTTTATCTGACTTTACAAATTTTTCGCCGGTAATGTTTTCGAATAACTCGATATATCTTTCAGTAACCGAGGCTACAAATTCATCGGGCATAAACGGAACCATTTGTCCTTCCTTTCCCTGAAAGCCATTTTCGATTAACCACTGGCGTACGAATTCTTTTGATAGCTGTTTTTGCTGTTCACCCCGTTCGAGCCTTTCCTGATAACCTTCGGCGTAAAAATACCTCGATGAATCAGGGGTATGGATTTCATCGATCAGATAAATCTTTCCATCTTTCTTTCCGAATTCATATTTTGTATCAACCAGTATAAGCCCTTTTTCAGCTGCCATTTCAGTTCCACGGGCAAATACTTTCCGGGTATATTCTTCAAGCATTTCATAATCCTCGCGGCTTACCAGTCCACCCGATATGATTTCTTCTCGCGAAATATCCTCATCATGGCCTTCGGCTGCTTTTGTGGTAGGAGTAAGAATCGGTTCAGGGAACTTCTGGTTTTCAATCATTCCTTCGGGAAGGTGAACACCGCAAAGTAACCGTTTTCCGGACTTATATTCGCGCCAGGCATGACCTGTCAGGTATCCTCGAATAACCATTTCGACCTTGAAAGGTTCGCAGGAATGCCCTACAGTCACATTGGGGTCGGGAACTGCGATTTTCCAGTTGGGAACAATATCTGCCGTTGCATCCAGAAATTTGGATGCAATCTGGTTCAATACCTGTCCTTTATAAGGAATGCCTTTGGGCAAGACTACATCGAAAGCCGATATTCTGTCACTTACGATCATCACCAGAAACTCGTTGTTGATGTTATATACATCGCGAACCTTACCGTGATAGACACTTTTTTGTCCGGGAAAATTGAAATCTGTTTTGGTTAATGATTGTGTTCCCATGTTCGTATATTTTGTGTTATCTCATTTCTATACAATAAATATTACTATTGCATTTCTTTTCAATTGGCGTTTTGTGAGTCAGATATCTGCCTATCCCATTCCTTGATTGGTGATATGGAATGTATTGCTGCCCAAATAAACTGTCCACTACTTCCTGCCACATACTAATATTTTAGCCTCTACCACAACTTTTCAGCCCAGACTAACGGACATGGCATGGGAACGGGACATCATTCACTAGCTATTTAGCTTCTAAGGAGCTCAAATCACCCTTTACTTTCCTGTCTTATCTCCTTTTACCACCTCTGACTTCGCCTTCTCTTTTGCTTCATCTTTTTCATTGGAATACTTGTCGTAAGCTGCAACAATATCCCTTACCAGCTTATGCCTTACAATATCTCGGTTGTCGAAATGAACGATGCTGATATCTTCAATGCCTTTTAATATCCTCATTGCCAGCAACAAGCCTGATTGGCGGCGGTCAGGCAGGTCAATCTGTGTAACGTCGCCTGTAACGACAAATTTAGCATTAAGTCCCATACGCGTTAGGAACATTTTTAGCTGGTTGATGGTGGTATTCTGTGCTTCGTCCAGGATCACAAAGGCATTGCTCAATGTGCGCCCGCGCATGAATGCGAGTGGTGCAATCTGAATAATCCCTTCTTTCATGAACTCTTCAAGTTTTTTTGCAGGGATCATATCGAGCAAGGCATCATAAAGCGGTTGCAGGTATGGATCAATTTTTTCTTTCAGGTCGCCTGGGAGGAAACCCAGTCTTTCACCTGCCTCAACTGCCGGACGGCTCAGGATAATCCGTTTGATTTCCCTGTTTTTCAGGGCTTTTACAGCAAGTGCAATGGCTGTATAGGTTTTTCCAGTTCCGGCAGGGCCTATGGCAAATATCAGGTCGTTATCCCTGCATTTTTCAACCAATACCCTTTGGTTGGGAGTTCGTGCCCTTACAGGTTTACCTGTATTGCTGTACACCAGGATATCAGGTTCGTCAGCATCAGGGATACCGTCGAAACTATTTACCATGATTTGTGAAATAATTTCTTCGGTGAGTAAATTGAACTGATAATAATGGTCTAATATGTAACCAAATTTTCGTTCGAAGTTTTCAAGTTCTTTTTCTTCACCCTGAAGGTAAATGGAATGCCCCCTGGCAGTAATTTTTATCTTGGGGAAGAAATTCTTTATCAGATTTATTTTCGAATTATTGACACCGTAAAACTCAAGAGGGTCAATTCCTTCGAGTATAATTTGTTTTTCCAAATGCCATAAATTATTTATTCAAAACAAATTTAGCAAATAAAATGTCAGATTACATATTTTTAATTTCGGCAGCCAGCTTTTGGAGCGAATCTTTGGCATTTCCGTAGAACATGCGGGTTTTATCGTTGTAGAACAGGAAATTCTCTATACCTGCATATCCTTTGCCAGCACCCCGCTTCATCACAATAATGTTTTTAGCCAGGTGAGCATCAATAATAGGCATTCCGTAAATAGGAGAGGATGGATCATCATAGGCCGCCGGGTTTACCACATCGTTTGCACCAATTACAATTGCCACATCAACGTTTGACATATCGGGATTAATATCGTCCATCTCCACGAGTTTTTCATAGGGAACATCGGCTTCGGCCAGCAATACGTTCATGTGTCCAGGCATACGTCCTGCCACCGGATGAATGGCATAACGCACATCAACCCCCCTGCTTTCAAGAATGTTGTCGAGCTCGTGCGCAATATGCTGGGCTTGTGCAACTGCAAGGCCGTAACCAGGTATAACCACTACTTTTTGGGAATAATTAAGCAGCACTGCGGCATCGCTCACGGTAATTTCCTTCATGATACCCATATCGCGGTCGATAGCAGCACCACCACCTCCAAACGCTCCGATTATCACATTAAGGAGCGATCTGTTCATTGCCTTACACATCAGAATGGTAAGAATCATCCCTGCGGCGCCCACAAGGATACCACCAAGGATCATTGCCTGATTGTGGTAAATAAACCCGGCCATGGCGGCAGCAATACCCGTGAGCGAATTGAGCAATGAAATTACAACCGGCATATCGGCGCCGCCTATAGGCATAACAAAGAGAACTCCATATAGCAGAGCCAATGCAAACAATAACCATATAGCCCATAACTGGTCGGGTGGATTTCCACCAGAAAATATAAGCCAGGCTCCAAAAACCAGGGTAACAACCATTAAAATCAGGTTGATGTATTTCATATATCCTGCCCTGATATCGCCAACTTTTCCATCTAGTTTACCATAAGCTATGATACTTCCGCTGAATGCAACGGCACCTATAATAAGACCTAAAACAGTAACAAGCAGTGATCCTGTATTTCCTGCCACAGCTTTTGGAAATTCGAGCAAGGCTACCAAGGCCGAAGCTGCCCCACCTGTTGCATTGTAAAGCGATACCAGCTGTGGCATAGCAGTCATTTTTACTTTGCGGGCAACAATCCAACCAATTGCCGCACCAATACCAACCGCAATCAGGATAATGAAAAGGTTTACCAAAGGAATGGTATTCCCTGCATCGTTTTTATGCAGAAGGGCAGTAGTAAGCATAGCAAGAAACATCCCAACTGCTGCCCAGATGTTACCCCGACGGGCAGTTTCTGGGTGTGAAAGTTTTTTTAATCCATATACAAAAAAGAGGGCTGAAATAAGGTAGCTCAGTTCGAGCAGGATATCACCTGTTGAAACCTGGATTCCGGAAAATAAGTCTGTTATGTTGTTCATGTTCAGTTGGCTTTTTGGGTTTTCTTTTTCTTAAACATCTCAAGCATACGATCGGTAACGGCAAAGCCACCTACCACGTTTAGTGTTCCGAAAATCAAAGCAAGGATACCAAGAATCAGATCGACGGAGAAACGCGAAAGGTCGGCATGTCCAACCAGGATAATACCCCCGACAATGATCACCCCCGAAATTGCGTTTGCTCCCGACATGAGCGGGGTATGCAATACTGCCGGTACATTCGAAATTACCTCAATACCCAGAAAAATTGAAAGGGCAATGATGAAAATGTCTTCTTTATTGACAAAGAAAAATTGTAATATCTGTTCCATATCCTGATTTAATATAAGTTCCCGATAAATGATTTTACCCGCTCATTATATAGCTCGCCCTGATGAGTTATGCAAGTACCTTTAACAATATCGTCGTCGAAATTGAGATTCAATTCACCATCTTTGGCAATGATCAATGCCAGGAAGTTCATAACATTTTTCCCAAACATGCGGCTTGCATCGAGCGGCATTTTGGCAGGGTAATTCGATTCCCCAACAATGGTAATTCCATTATATTCAATGATTTCGTTGTTTTTAGTGAGTTCACAGTTACCACCACTGGAGGCTGCAATATCTATGATGACCGATCCTGGTTTCATCCGGTCAACGGCATCTTTGGGTAAAAGCAGGGGCGCTTTTCTCCCCGGTATCTGTGCGGTGCAAATCACTACATTCGATTTGGCGGCATGGTCGTTTATGGCTTGCTGTTGTTTTTGCTTATAATCTTCGGTTTGCTCAATGGCGTAACCTCCGGCGGATTTATCTTCCACTGCACCTTCAACTTCAACAAATTTTGCCCCTAAACTTTTCACTTCTTCACGGACTGCCGATCTGACATCAAATGCTTCGACCTGTGCACCAAGTTTCCGTGCAGTGGCAATGGCCTGTAATCCTGCAACACCTGCGCCAAGCACCAATACATTTGCAGGCCTTATGGTCCCGGCTGCTGTCATAAACATTGGAAAGAATGTTGGAAGCCTAAGTGCTGCCTCGAGTACAGCACTATACCCGGCTACAGTTGCTTGCGACGAAAGAATGTCCATGGCCTGTGCACGTGTGGTTCTCGGAAGGGAATCGAGGCTGAATGTGGTGATTCCATTATCCCTGAAGAACTTCACCAACTCGGTGTCCCACAGAGGGTTAAATGCACTGATCCATATTTGTGACGGTTTTATTTTTTTCCCGTCGCCAGCCAAAGGAGGTTGAATTTGAAGTAAAACATCTGCTTTTTCGAAAATTTCCTGCCTGCTGACGATTACTGCCCCGGCATCGGCATAATCATTATCGGAAGTAATTGCCTTCGCGCCAGCTCCTTCTTCAACTATAACCCCTACCTTTTGGGACACAAGGTTTTTTACATTTTCAGGAAGAAGGGCAACCCGTGTTTCATTTCCATGTTCTTTTAAAAGCCCTAATAACATAACCTGTTTTTTTTGATTTTCGCAAAACTAACAAATGATTTTGCAAATTGGTTTTTTTTTTAAAAGCATTAGTCAAACTGTTTATTTAATTAAATTTTTGAAAGCCGATCCAAAAAACAG
>JBBIHB010000012.1:0-92022 GCA_037447215.1 Bacteroidales bacterium | reverse complement strand
CAATGAACTCCCCCTTTTGCGGCTGCAAAGGTATTGAGGTTTTTATCTCTTGCAAGTATCAGGAAAATTTTTTTTATTCTTTTATCTGAAATTTACCTTAAGCAAATGATAATCAACAGTTACATGTTTATAAAAAATTTATGGAAATTTATTTACGATGTGTTAACACAAAAGTTACAAAAGACATTACAATAGCTATTTATAAATGCAATGCATTGATTATCAAATACAGTTATTTTGTAATAAAAAATCCCGGCACAATACTGTGATGGGATATATTGAGTATTTTGATAACCGGTTAAACCAGGAGGTACTTATATGAACCCAGATCGTCGATTGTACTGCTCCCGATAAATACTGCGTGTGCATTTACCTGGGCCTTGGCAAGCTTTACAAAGTTTCGTGCCGAACGGAGATATTCCCGATCCCTATTGGCGTCAAACATAAGCAAGTAACCCATAATTATATATCCTGCCATTTCAACCATCCTACGTGCATGAAAATCGACGTATTCATTGTCGTTTACTGCCAAAACATGATTTACAGCATGATCATATTCTTCTGTCATAATAATCAACGAACGTTTAAGGAAGGCCAATTCGGGTGCCACTTTCTTCGATTCATACTCTCTGATCTGAGCAAGATAAGCACCTGTTGTAACTCCACGAATCGCAGCCACTACCTGCAACTGTGTTGTTCCTTCATATATAGAAGTAATCCTTGCATCGCGATAAATACGCTCAACAGGATAATCTTTCATAAAACCCGAACCACCATGCACCTGAACTGCATCATAAGCCAACTGGTTGCAAAATTCACTTGACATCCCCTTCACGAGCGGTGTAAATAAATCGGCCAGCTTCTGAAAAGTTTTCATTTCCTGTCGTTCCTCGGGCTCGAGTTTGCGTTCCTCTGATATATGCATATAGGTTTTATAAATATCGACAAACCTTGCCGTTTCGTATAAAAGAGTACGTGAAGCATCGAGTTTTGCTTTCATGGCAGAAATCATTTCATATACTGCAGGGAAACGAATGATCGACTTTCCGAATTGAACCCTTTCCATTGCATAATTAAGGGCTTCGCGATATGCCGCCTCCGAAATACCTACAGATTGGGCAGCA
This sequence comes from Bacteroidales bacterium, assembly GCA_037447215.1. GTDB lineage: Bacteria > Bacteroidota > Bacteroidia > Bacteroidales > Prolixibacteraceae > UBA1413. The sequence continues at coordinate 90,898 of JBBIHB010000012.1, read as the reverse complement.
ATGCCTAATCTTGCTCCATTCATCAGGGCCATTACATATTTAATAAGGCCCATCTTCCGGTCACCCACCAATTCGGCTGGTGCATCTTTAAATACTAATTCACAGGTAGGTGAACCAACTATCCCCATTTTATGCTCAATGCGTCTAACGGTAACACCGCCATTTTCTTTGTGGTGGATAAACATGGAAAGGCCCCTTCCATCCTTTGTGCCAGGCTCACTTCGGGCCAAAACAAGTGAAATATGACCATCGCCATTGGTAATGAACCTTTTGACTCCATTAAGTAACCAGGTACCTTTCGATTCACTGTATGTAGCTTTAAGCTGTACAGCTTGTAAATCGGACCCGGCATCGGGCTCAGTAAGGTCCATAGCCATCGTGGCTCCATTGGCTACCTGTGGCAAATATTTCTCTTTTTGCTCTTCCGAAGCAAACTCATTGATGGTTTCAGCACAATCCTGAAGTCCCCAGATGTTGACAAAACCAGCATCGGCCCTTGAAACGATATCTGCTGCCATTATATATGGAACGATCGGGAAATTCAGACCACCGTATTTTCTGGGAAGCGACATTCCCATCAACCCGGCTTTATTCAGGGCATCGATGTTCAGTTGGGTGCCATCAGCATATTTTACCCTTCCATTTATCACTTCTGGACCATGGGCATCAACACCCTCAGAATTGGGAGAAATAACTTCACCGCAAATTTCGCCCACAACCTCAAGCACTTTATCGTAACTATCCATAGCATCCTCAAAATCCATAGGTGCAAAATCGAACTCTGCCTTTTCAGTGAAGTTTCGTTCTTTGAGTTGAACGATTTTTTCCATCATCGGATGTATGAGATGGAATTTCAAGTCTTTATTATCGGTATAAAAATTGGCCATTTCTATTCATTTTAAAATAGTAAATCGGAAATTACTTAGTGTTTTTACGGTAATAACTGATCATTTTTGGAATAATCTCAGAAACATCTCCGGTTATCACATAATCGGCAATTGAATTTATAGGCGCATCGGGGTCGGTGTTAATAGCAATAATCTGAGCCGATTCTTCCATTCCGGCCCTGTGCTGAATCTGACCTGATATGCCACATGCGATATATAGTTTGGGACGTACTGTTACCCCTGTTTGTCCGATCTGACGTTCATGCCCGGCATAACCTGCATCGATTGCAGCACGCGACGCTCCAACTTCGCCACCTAACACTTCAGCCAGTTCATATAGCAGATTAAAATTCTCCTTTGATCCAACGCCATAACCTCCTGCAACTATAGTTTGAGATCCTTTCAGATTGACCTTGCTTTTTTCAATGTGCCTATCGATTATCTCAACAACAAAATCAGCCGGTGAAACATATTGATTTACATCGATATGCTTAATTTTTCCCTTATAGTTTTCATCAAAAATTTCTTTTTTCATTACCCCTTCCCTTACTGTAGCCATCTGAGGTCTGCAATCGGGATTGATAATGGTAGCAATAATATTTCCACCAAAGGCCGGACGAATCTGGTATAAAAGATTTTTATAGGAAACACCTGCCTTTTTGTCTTCATGATCACCAATTTCGAGGCTTGTGCAGTCTGCTGTTAACCCACTGTGTAAGGCTGACGAAACCCGGGGCCCCAAATCACGTCCAATTGAAGTTGCTCCCATTAAGGCAATTTGTGGCTTTTCTGCTTCAAAAAGCTTTACTACAATGGCTGTATGGGGTAATGTCTGATAAGGATATAGCTGCGGATCATCAGCTATGTGTAAAATATCAACTCCAAACGGAAATAACTCCTTTTCAATTCCGGTAAGATCTGAACCAATTACTACTGCTTCGAGTTTGCATTTTAAAGTATCGGCAAGCTTACGGCCTTTAGTCAATAATTCAAGGCTGACTTCGGATATAGCACCGTCTTCAATTTCACAATATACAAAAATGTTGTTCATCGTTTATTCAAAATTAATTTATTTTAACCAATAGTGTGGTTCTCAATCAGTTCTTTCATTAATTCTTCAATTTCGGTATCCGACGAAGAAATTACTTTTGATTCTTTTACATGCAATACAACATTATCGATTTTTTTCACTTTGGTTGGAGAACCATTCAAACCCAGCTGTTTTAAATCGGTTTCAATATCGTTAACTGACCACTCGGTAATGTTCAGATAAGGCCTGTCGCTGTATAAATGCAGATAATCTTCGTTCGCATTTTGCCTTTCCGAAACAGTTTTGGCATGTTTATACTTCATTAGCAGTTTGGCATGACGGGCCCTGCACTCAGGAGCAGTTCCATTCACAGTTATTACAATAGGGTATTGGCACGAAGCTATCTCTACCCCTCTTTCAAGGCGTCGTTTTACGGTAATTCTCTTTTCATCGATATTAATGACTTCTTCAACATAGGTAAGCTGCGGCAATGCCAATTTTTCGGCAACCTGAGGCCCAACCTGGGCAGTATCGCCATCAATAGCCTGTCGCCCGGCAATTATGAGGTCATAATTCCCAATTTTCCGGATAGCCTGAGAAAGAGCATATGATGTAGCAAGCGTATCGGACCCGGCAAATGCCCTGTCACTTAAAAGAATTCCATCATCGGCCCCCCTGAAAAGCCCTTCTCTGATTATATCTGCAGCCCTGCCGGGACCCATTGTTAATAGGGTAATAAATGTTCCTGGTATTTTATCTTTAATCCGTAAGGCCTGCTCAAGGGCATTTAGGTCCTCCGGATTAAAAATGGCAGGTAATGCCGCTCGGTTAACCGTTCCATCAGCTTTCATGGCATCTTTGCCAACATTTCTGGTATCGGGTACCTGCTTGGCTAATACAATAATTTTAAAACCGCTCATAATTTGGTATTTCGATATATTAATATATGTTTTTATTTTGTAATTCAAAAATGCGTAGCAAATATATAAACTGCGCCAAAACACACCAAAGAATCAAAACAGAGAGCTTGAATTCATGATCAGACATTCAAAAAATTGAACTAAAAACATTGCGAAATAATCGGATTTAAAGGATTTTCCGGCAATTGTTAAAAATTCAAATATATGCTTGAAAGTTTCAAAAAAACATAAGAGAAATCCGTACAAACGGTATAAAAATAAAAAAGGAGCCCTAAGCTCCCTTTTTATATTATGCTTGTGCCGTTGGCCCTCCAAAACCCATAGGCGGCATCATTGGATCATTTCCTGTATTGATTTTAATATTTCCATTAGCCCTCTCGAATTTTCCCACATTATCCTGTAATGCCAGCAAAAGCCTTTTGGCATGTTCAGGTGTAAGTATTATCCTGGATTTCACATTGGCTTTGGGAATACCGGGCATTACCCTTACAAAATCAATAACAAATTCAGAACTGGAATGTGTTATTACAGCCAGGTTTGAATATATTCCCTGAGCAACCTCATCGCTCAGTTCTATATTCAATTGCTGTTTATGTTGATTATTATCGCTCATAACAGAAACAGATTATTATTCTTCTTCAACAAGTTCTTTCATTTCAACCAGGCGATCATATTCGGTTTTGGAACCCACCACAAGGTTTTTGTATTCTTTCAGACCGGTACCGGCAGGTATAAGGTGTCCGCAAATAACATTCTCTTTCAGTCCATCAAGGTAATCCATTTTGCCCATAATTGCAGCTTCGTTAAGAACCTTTGTGGTTTCCTGGAAAGATGCAGCCGATAACCAACTACGGGTTTGAAGTGCAGCACGGGTGATCCCTTGCAAAACCTGGCTTGATGTTGCAGGGATGGCATCCCTGGCTTCAACCAATTTGCGATCCTTTCTTCTCAACAAGGAATTCTCATCCCTCAGCCTTCGGGTTGAAATAATCTGTCCGGCACGAAGTGTCTCAGAATCACCTGAACTTACAACAACCTTTTTACTATAAATCCAGTCATTCTCCTGCATGAACTCATTCTTATCAACCACTTGTTTTTCAAGGAAACGGGTATCGCCCGGGTCATCAATTTCAACTTTACGCATCATCTGGCGTATGATGACCTCGTAATGCTTGTCGTTGATTTTCACACCCTGCATGCGGTAAACATCCTGTACTTCGTTTAGGATATATTCCTGAACAGCTGTTGGTCCTTTGATTGCAAGAATATCTGACGGTGTAATGGCTCCGTCGGACAAAGGTGTACCCGCCCTGATGTAGTCATTATCCTGCACCAGAATCTGTTTTGAAAGTGGTACCAGGTATTTTTTGACCTCACCAAGTTTTGAGGTAACAATTATTTCACGGTTACCCCTTTTGATTTTGCCTAAAGTTACTTCGCCGTCAATTTCGGAAACAACAGCCGGATTAGACGGATTTCTTGCTTCGAACAACTCAGTCACCCTAGGAAGACCTCCAGTGATATCACCAGCTTTACCTGCCGAACGGGGTATCTTAACCAAAACCTGGCCAGCTTTGACCTTATCGTTATTATTCACGGAAAGGTGGCCTCCTACCGGAAGGTTGTAAGCCCTGATTACATCTCCGTTTTCATCAACAATTCTCAACGATGGGTTTCGGGTCTTATCCCTGGTTTCAATAATAACTTTTTCATTGTAACCGGTCTGCTCATCTGATTCTTCCCTAAAAGTTATTCCTTCGATAAGGTTTTCGAATTCGATTGAACCATTGAATTCGGTAATAATAACCCCGTTATATGGATCCCATTCACAAATAAGCATCCCTTTTGATACCGAAGCTCCATTTTTGATATATAATCGTGAGCCGTAAGGTATTGGATGGCTCGAGAGTTGAATATTGGTATTCTTGTCGATTATTTTCAGTTCGGCAAGACGGCTGACAACAATATCGACCGGGTTGTTTTCCTTATCAAAGTATTCAACTGTTCGAAGCTCTTCAATTTCGGCATAACCGTCATATTTTGAAACAACCGACGACTGGGCTGAAATATTACCAGCAATACCACCAACATGGAAGGTACGTAAAGTAAGCTGAGTACCCGGTTCCCCGATTGACTGGGCGGCAATTACCCCAACAGCTTCACCACGCTGAACTTTTTTACCGCTTGCCAGATTGCGACCATAACACTTGGCACAAACCCCAATTTCTGATTCACAAGTTAATACTGAGCGAATTTCCACATTTTCAATGGGCGAATCCTCAATAACTGCAGCAATATCTTCGGTGATCTCATCACCCGATTTAACAATCAGGTTACCACTAAATGGGTGATAAATATCGTGCACGGATGTGCGTCCCAGAATTCGATCGGAAAGCGACGACACAAGTTCTTCGTTGTTCTTGATGGCAGTTGCCACCAGACCTCTCAGAGTACCGCAGTCGTCTTCTGAAATGATTACATCTTGTGCAACATCCACCAAGCGGCGGGTAAGGTATCCGGCATCAGCAGTTTTGAGTGCTGTGTCGGCAAGACCTTTACGAGCACCGTGAGTTGAAATAAAGTACTCGAGAACCGATAGGCCTTCTTTAAAGTTAGCAAGAATCGGGTTTTCGATGATCTGCGAAGTTGTTGATCCCGATTTTTGAGGCTTAGCCATCAGCCCTCTCATACCGCACAACTGCCTGATTTGTTCTTTCGAACCACGGGCTCCGGAGTCGAGCATCATATAAATGGAGTTAAATCCCTGGTCGTCAGTACTCAACGTTTTCATTACCGAGTGGGTAAGTTTTGCGTTTGCATGTGTCCAGATATCGATCACCTGATTATAACGTTCGTTATTGGTGATGAACCCCATATTATAGTTTGAAATAACTTCCTCGACTTCTTCGTATCCTTCTTCGACAATTTGTTTTTTATCATCTGGAATAATTACATCATCGAGGTTAAACGAAAGGCCACCACGATAAGCCCAATAGTACCCAAGGTCTTTAATTGCATCCAGGAAAGCAACTGTTGCGGCATTCCCGGCCACTTTGAATACATTTGAAATTATATCGCGAAGTGATTTCTTGGTGAGAAGTTGGTTAATGTAACCTGCACCACGAGGAACATACTCGTTAAATAAAACCCTACCAACTGTGGTTTCGATAATATGGTGGAAGTATCCACCTTTTTCATCCACATCCTCAACTTTAACCTTAATGAACGCGTGCATTGCCACAACACCCTCATTAAAAGCTATGATAACCTCATCAGGTGAATAAAAAGTCATTCCAGCTCCTTTTGCACCCGGACGTGGTTTGGTCATATAATATAAACCAAGAACCATATCCTGGGAGGGGACCGTGATGGGTGCGCCGTTAGCCGGGTTAAGCAGGTTATGCGACGAAAGCATAAGCAACTGTGCTTCGAGAATGGCTGAATTGCCAAGTGGAAGGTGCACAGCCATCTGGTCACCATCAAAGTCGGCATTGAAACCTGTACATACAAGTGGATGCAATTGTATAGCTTTACCCTCGATCATTACAGGCTGAAAAGCCTGAATTGAAAGTCTGTGAAGGGTGGGCGCCCGGTTTAGCAATACCGGATGTCCTTTTAATACGTTTTCAAGAATTTCCCAGACAACGGGGTCTTTGCGGTCAACGATTTTTTTTGCTGACTTTACAGTTTTTACAATTCCCCTTTCAATTAATTTCCTGATAACAAAAGGTTTATATAATTCGGCGGCCATGTCTTTGGGTAAGCCGCATTCGTGCAATTTAAGTTTTGGCCCAACAACAATAACTGAACGGGCTGAATAATCGACACGTTTTCCGAGCAGGTTCTGACGGAACCTACCTTGCTTACCTTTCAGGCTATCAGATAGTGATTTGAGTGCCCTGTTGTTTTCAGTTTTTACTGCATTAACTTTCCTTGAGTTATCAAAAAGGGAATCGACTGCTTCCTGTAGCATTCGTTTCTCGTTTCGGAGAATTACTTCCGGAGCTTTTATTTCGATAAGCCTTTTCAATCGGTTGTTGCGAATGATTACCCTGCGATAAAGGTCGTTCAGATCGGAAGTTGCAAATCGTCCTCCATCAAGCGGAACGAGGGGCCTTAAATCGGGAGGTATTACAGGAACAACCCTGACAACCATCCATTCGGGTTGGTTTAACTTTTTACTTGCCCTGAAAGCTTCAACCACCTGAAGACGCTTTAATGCCTCATTTTTTCTTTGCTGCGAAGTTTCAGTATTGGCTTTGTGCCTCAGATCGTAAGAAAGTTCATCAAGGTCTATCCGGGAAAGAATCATATGAAGCGCTTCGGCTCCCATTTTGGCAATGAACTTATTCGGATCACTGTCTTCGAGATATTGATTATCACGTGGAAGCGAATCAATAATGTCGAGGTATTCCTCTTCCGATAGGAATTCGAGGAACTTTACCTCAGGAGCTTTAATGCCCGGGTTTACCACAACATATCTTTCGTAATAAATGATTGAATCGAGCTTCTTGGTTGGCAAACCTAAAAGATATCCAATCTTATTGGGTAACGACCTGAAATACCAGATATGAGCCACCGGAACAACCAGTGAGATATGCCCCATCCTTTCACGCCTAACTTTCTTTTCGGTTACTTCGACACCACAACGGTCGCACACAATACCTTTATACCTGATGCGCTTGTATTTACCGCAGTGACATTCGTAATCTTTTACCGGACCAAAAATCCTTTCACAAAACAAACCGTCCCTTTCAGGCTTGTATGTCCGGTAATTAATCGTCTCGGGCTTCAGAACTTCCCCGTGCGACCTTTCCAGTATCTCTTCGGGTGAAGCCAGGCTTATCGAAATTTTTGCAAAATTGCTTTTAGCTTTGTTATCTTTCCTGAATGCCATATAAGCTAAAGTTTTTTATTTGAAACAGAACCAATTTCAGGGTTCTCGAATTTATTCCATTCTGACACTTAAACCAAGACCACGCAATTCGTGTAAGAGTACATTCAATGATTCAGGGATACCGGGCTGGGGCATAGGTTCACCTTTAACAATTGCCTCGTAAGCCTTTGCCCTTCCCATTACATCGTCGGATTTTACCGTAAGGATTTCCTGCAAAATATGAGCTGCGCCAAATGCTTCGAGCGCCCATACTTCCATTTCACCGAAACGCTGACCCCCGAACTGAGCCTTTCCTCCAAGAGGTTGCTGTGTAATCAGAGAATATGGCCCGATGGATCTGGCATGCATTTTATCCTCAACCATGTGACCCAGTTTCATCATGTAAATTACACCTACGGTTGCAGGTTGATCAAATGGTTCTCCGGTTTCACCGTCGTAAAGAACAGTTTTACCAAAGCGGGGAACTCCAGCTTTATCGGTATATTCAGAAATTTCATGAAGTGATGCGCCATCGAAAATCGGGGTACTGAATTTAAGTCCTAACTCTTTTCCAGCCCATCCTAGTACAGTTTCGTAAATTTGCCCAAGGTTCATACGTGATGGTACTCCAAGTGGGTTAAGCACAATGTCAACCGGTGTTCCATCGGCAAGGAATGGCATATCTTCCTGACGGACAACTCTTGAAACAATACCTTTATTACCATGTCGTCCAGCCATTTTGTCGCCAATCTGCAATTTCCGCTTTTTGGCAATGTAAACTTTGGCTAGCTGAATAATCCCTGCAGGTAGTTCATCTCCGATGGTTACATTGAAGCGGTCGCGACGGGCTACAGCCTCTGCTTCCTTATACTTCATGATATAGTTGTTGATCAACCTGAATATCAAATCATTTTTATCTTTGTCGGTAGTCCATTTTGATGGATTAATGTTCAGATAATCAAGTTCCTGCAATTGTTTCAGGGTAAATTTAAGACCTTTTGCAATAATTTCGGTCCCAAAATAGTCTTTAACACCCTGGCTTGTTTTTCCGGTCACCAATTCATAGAGTTTTTCCTCCAATTTCAGCCTTAGCCCTGCAACTTCCTTTTCAAATCTTTCATCGATCTGCTCAAGTAATGGCTTGGTTGAGAGTTTTCCTTTTTTCTCTTTATTGACCCGGCTAAATAATTTTTTATCGATAACCACACCCGACAATGAAGGCGTAGCTTTTAACGAAGCATCCTTAACATCACCTGCTTTGTCGCCAAAAATTGCCCTCAGGAGTTTTTCTTCTGGTGAAGGATCAGACTCGCCTTTTGGTGTAATTTTACCGATCAGAATATCACCGGGTTTTACAATAGCTCCGATCCTGATCAGTCCGTTCTCATCAAGGTTACGTGTTGCTTCTTCGCTAACGTTGGGTATATCGGAAGTAAACTCTTCCACACCTCGTTTTGTATCCCTAACTTCGAGACTGTAATCATCAATATGTACCGAGGTAAATATATCTTCACGGACAATCCTTTCCGAAATAACAATTGCATCCTCATAATTATAGCCCTGCCATGGCATAAATGCAACCATTAAGTTGCGGCCAAGGGCAAGCTCACCATTCTGAGTGGCATAACCTTCAGTAAGAATCTGCCCTTTGCGTATCCTTTGTCCTTTTGAAACCATTGGCTTCAGGTCGATGGTAGTACCCTGGTTTGTTTTGGAATATTTTGGCAATTCGTAGGTAACTACTTCAGGGTCGAAAATCACAAACCTATCCTCATCGGTCATATCATAACGGATAATAATCTGACGGGAGTCCACATATTCGACCACACCATCGGCTTCGGCTTTAATGAGCACCCTTGAGTCGCTTGCTGCCCTTCCTTCGAGGCCTGTACCTACAATTGGAGCTTCTGGCCTCATTAATGGAACAGCCTGGCGCATCATGTTGGACCCCATAAGGGCACGGTTAGCATCGTCGTGTTCAAGGAACGAGATCAATGAAGCGGCAAGCGATGCAATCTGGTTTGGACCAACGTCCATAAGTACCACATCTTCCCTGTCAACCAAAGGATAATCTCCATCAAGACGGGCTTTAACCTTCTGATTTATGAAATATCCATCAGGACTGATGGGAGCATTTGCCTGAGCAATAATTTTACCTTCTTCTTCTTCAGCAGTCAAGTAAACCACTCCTACGTCCGAAAGATCAACTTTACCATTTGAAACCTTACGGTATGGTGTAGCAATAAAACCAAGATCATCGATTTTCGCATATACACATAATGAAGAAATCAGACCAATATTCGGTCCTTCTGGAGTTTCAATAGGGCACAATCTTCCGTAATGTGTAAAGTGAACGTCGCGCACCTCAAAACCAGCTCGCTCACGCGAAAGACCCCCGGGCCCCAGAGCCGACATACGCCTTTTGTGTGTAAGTTCTGCCAACGGGTTGGTCTGATCCATAAACTGGGAAAGTGCGTTGGTTCCAAAGAATGAGTTAATTACCGATGACAATGTTTTTGAATTGATCAGATCAATTGGAGTAAAAACCTCATTGTCACGAACATTCATTCTTTCTCTGATGGTACGGGCCATACGGGCAAGCCCAACACCGAACTGGCCATAAAGTTGTTCACCAACAGTACGTACCCTTCTGTTGCTCAGGTGGTCAATATCATCAACATCAGTTTTTGAGTTGATAAGCTGAATGAGATATTTGATAATTTCGATAATATCTTCTTTTGTCAGAACTTTGGTATCCATATCGATATTTAGCCCTAACTTTTTATTGATCCTGTAACGACCCACATCACCGAGGTCGTATCTCTTATCGGAGAAGAACAATTTATCGATTACATCTCGGGCTGTAGCTTCATCTGGTGGTTCAGCATTCCGCAATTGCCGGTATATATGCAAAACTGCTTCTTTCTCCGAGTTACAGGGATCTTTCTGCAGGGTGTTGTAAATGATGGCAAAATCCTGCTGGTTCTGCTCTTCCTTGTGCAGAAGGATATTTTTAACGCCAGCTTCAGTGATTTCATCAATGTGATCGTCATTAAAAATAACTTCGCGATCGATGATCACCTCATTTCTTTCGATGGATACAACTTCTCCGGTATCTTCATCGACAAAATCTTCGACCCATGTTTTCAGGACCCTCGCAGCAAGACGACGGCCAACCACTTTTTTCAGTCCCGCCTTTGAAACTTTAATTTCGTCGGCCAGATCAAATATTTCTAAAATATCTTTATCGCTTTCATAACCGATTGCACGCAACAATGTAGTTACCGGAAGTTTCTTTTTCCGGTCGATGTATGCATACATCACATTATTTATGTCGGTTGCGAACTCGATCCACGATCCTTTAAAGGGTATGATCCTTGCCGAATAAAGTTTTGAACCGTTGGCATGGATGCTTTGCCCGAAAAATACCCCGGGCGAACGGTGCAACTGAGAAACTATAACCCTTTCTGCACCGTTAATAATAAAGGTTCCCCGATCGGTCATATAAGGAACAGTACCCAGGTAAACATCCTGTACAACTGTATCGAAATCCTCATGTTCAGGATCGGTACAATAAAGTTTTAATTTGGCTTTCAACGGTACACTGAAAGTCAATCCCCGTTCAATGCATTCCTGGGTTGAATACCTCGGCGGATCCACCTGATAATCAATAAATTCCAACACAAAGTTGTTCCGGGTATCCGAGATTGGAAAATTTTCCTGAAAAACTTTGTATAAGTCTTCATCTTTCCGGTTATCGGGCGTTGTTTTTAACTGGAAAAATTCCTGAAATGATTTAACTTGTACTTCTAAAAAGTCAGGGTAATCAAACCTGGTCTGTGTTGAGGAGAAACTGATCCTCTCGTTCTTTTTGTTTACGAACATGTATTTATACTGGTTAAGTAATATAAAATATAAATACAAAAAGGTTTAGAACCTCACCGGAGCAAGATTCTAAACCGTATTTACCTTTAAGGCTTCCACCTATTTAATTTCAACTTCGGCTCCGGCCTCTTCAAGCTGCGCTTTCAAAGCTTCAGCTTCATCTTTTGATACTTTCTCCTTAATTGCTTTCGGAGCTGCGTCAACGAGTTCTTTTGCTTCTTTCAAGCCAAGGCCGGTTAATTCTTTAACGAGTTTTACAACCTGCAATTTGGATTGACCACCAAATTTCAGGATTACATCAAACTCAGTCTGTACAGCTTCAACAGCGGCTTCGCCAGCAGCGGCGGGAGCGGCAACTGCAACAGCTGCTGCAGCAGGTTCAATACCGTACTCGTCTTTCAGAATTTTAGCCAATTCGTTAACCTCTTTAACAGTCAAGTTTACCAACTCTTCTGCAAGCTGTTTTAAATCTGCCATTGTATTTATTTTAAATTAATTGTTACTAAAATTATTTTTTCTCTTCGAGTGTCTTGAGGACACCATGTAATATATTACCCCCCGATTGCAACTGTGAAAGCACAGTTTTAACAGGTGACTGAAGAAGTGCAACCACATCAGCAATAAGTTCGTTTTTCGATTTAACAGCAACGAGTGCATCCAACTGATCATCACCAATATATATCGATTCCTGAACATAAGCGCCTTTTAGCAAAGGCTTCTGTTTGCTTTTGCGGAATTCTTTAATCAGTTTTGCAGGGACGTTGGCGTTTTCGGTAAACATTACCGATGTATTGCCTTTAAGAACAGTAAAAAGCTCATCGGCTTGTTTGTCTGATTTTTCAAGAGCTTTTCTTAATAGGGTGTTTTTAACTACAACCAGTTTTACATCCTGTTTGAAGCATTTACGTCTCAGGTCGCTGGTATCAGCGGCGTTGAGGTTACTAATGTCAGTCAGGTAAAAATGGTTGCTCGAATTGATTTGTTCAACTAAACTATCAATAATAGTTGCTTTTTCAGAACTTTTCATAACGACACATTTTTAGTCAGTAACCGACTTAGGTTCAACTTGAATACCAGGACTCATGGTACTTGAAAGATAGATGCTTTTAATGTAGGTACCTTTGGCAGCAGTAGGCTTGAGTTTTACAATGGTATGTACAAACTCTTTTGCGTTGTCTTTTATTTTATCAACCGAAAAAGAGACTTTTCCTATTGAGGTATGTACAATTCCAAACTTATCAACTTTGAAGTCGATTTTACCCTGCTTAACTTCCTGAATGGCTTTACCAACATCCATGGTAACGGTACCACTTTTTGGGTTAGGCATTAACCCACGGGGTCCGAGGATTCGGCCTAATGCTCCAATTTTTCCCATTACCGGTGGCATTGTAATAATCACATCCACATCGGTCCATCCACCTTTAATCTTATCGATGTATTCATCGAGACCAACATGGTCAGCTCCGGCTTCTTTGGCTTCCTGCACCTTATCGGGGGTAACCAACGCCAATACCCTGACCTCTTTACCAGTACCATGGGGTAACGAAACTACGCCTCTAACCATTTGGTTAGCTTTCCTTGGGTCAACTCCAAGGCGGATATCGATATCCACCGAAGCGTCAAATTTGGTATAAGTGATGTTCTTTACCAGTTCGGCAGCTTCGTCGATGGAATATACCTTGCCCTTCTCGAGTTTTGCAAGTGCAGCTTTTTTATTTTTCGTAATTCTGCCCATCGTATAAAATTTTATTAATTATTGAATGGGGATACACCTTCAACATTGATCCCCATACTTCTGGCAGTACCAGCTACCATACGCATTGCAGCATCCAAAGTAAAACAATTCAGGTCGGGCATTTTATTTTCTGCAATTTCTTTTACCTGATCCCAGGTAACCGACCCTACTTTCTTTACATGTGGTTCCGAAGAACCTTTTTTTGCTTTTAATGCATCCAATAACTGAATGGCTACCGGGGGTTGTTTGATAATGAAATCAAACGATTTGTCAGCAAAAACCGTAATAATAACAGGTAACACTTTCCCGGCCAGATCGGCGGTACGGGCATTGAACTGCTTACAGAATTGCATAATATTGACCCCCTTAGAGCCAAGCGCTGGTCCTACCGGCGGTGATGGATTGGCCGCACCGCCTTTGATTTGTAACTTGATTAATCCAGCAATTTCTTTCGCCATAGCAAAATTTTAGAGCGTTATTACTCCTTCTCGACCTGAAGGAAGCTAAGTTCCAAAGGAGTTTTTCTACCAAAAATCTTCACCATTACCTGCAGTTTTTTCTTTTCCTCATTGATTGCCTCAATGGTGCCGTTAAAACCGTTGAATGGTCCATCGATTACTTTTACAGTTTCTCCCAACATGAAAGGATTATTCATTTCCTCACCGGTTTCAGAAAGTTCATCTACTTTACCCAGAATCCTGTTAACTTCGTTGGGGCGCATCGGAACAGGGTCACCACCTTTGGCATCGCCCAGAAAACCGATAACATTTGGAATATTCCGTAATGTGTGCGTAACTTCTCCAACCAACGTAGCTTCAATCAGAACATATCCAGGATAAAAGTTTCTTTCCTTGCTGATTTTTTTTCCGTTCCGGATCTGATAAACCTTCTCCATTGGAATTAAAACCTGTGTAACAAAACCCTGAAGATCACCACGCGCGATTTCGTTTTCGATATATTCCTTCACTTTCTTCTCTTTTCCACTGATAGCACGAAGGACATACCATTTTTTACTTGTATCGCTCATTATGACTTCAGATAAAAATTAATAAAATAAGCCATAGATAAATTCCATTATGTTCTCGAATGAGATATCCATAACGAAAATTACAAGTGCTATAATAAAGGAAGCAACCATCACAACCAATGCACTGCTCTGCAGTTCTTTCCAGGTAGGCCAGGTAACTTTATGTACCAATTCTTCGAAGGCCTCTTCGACATAAACTTTGAGTTTCATCTCAATATGATTTTTTTGACCGGATGGCAGGCCTCAAACCTGCAATGTACTTCCAACCCAAGTATCATCCGAAAATAGTCCCGGAATGTACTTCCGGGACTAATATGGATATATAAATGAATCTTAGATTATTCAATGATTTCGGTAACCTGACCGGCACCAACTGTACGGCCACCTTCGCGGATAGCGAAACGAAGACCAACGTTGATAGCAACAGGATAGATCAGCTGAACCTCGATTGACACGTTGTCGCCTGGCATAACCATTTCGCGACCTTCGGGAAGGTGAATTTCACCGGTTACGTCGAGCGTGCGAAGATAGAATTGTGGACGGTACTTGTTGTGGAACGGAGTGTGGCGGCCACCTTCTTCTTTTTTCAGTACGTAAATCTCAGCTTTGAACCGGGTGTGAGGAGTGATAGATTTTGGTTTGGCAAGAATCTGACCGCGTTTGATCTCTTTCTTGTCAACACCACGCAAAAGCAAACCAACGTTATCACCAGCCTGTCCGTCATCAAGGATTTTGCGGAACATTTCAACACCGGTACATATTGTTTTACGACCACTTGCACCTAAACCAATGATTTCAATTTCATCGCCGGTGTGTATTTTACCGGTTTCGATACGGCCTGTAGCAACAGTACCGCGGCCAGTTATTGAGAATACATCTTCAACCGGCATCAGGAATGGTTTGTCAACATCACGTGGAGGTAGCGGAATCCATGAGTCAACCGCATCCATAAGTTCCATTACTTTTTCTTCCCACTGTGGTTCGCCATTCATAGCTCCAAGAGCTGAACCGCGGATAACCGGGCTGTTATCGCCGTCAAACTGATAGAAACTCAACAGGTCACGAACTTCCATTTCAACAAGGTCGAGCAACTCTTCATCGTCAACCATATCAACTTTGTTCATGAAAACTACAATCCGGGGAACGTTTACCTGGCGTGCCAGAAGAATGTGCTCGCGTGTCTGTGGCATTGGGCCATCGGTAGCAGCAACCACTAAAATTGCACCGTCCATCTGGGCAGCACCTGTAACCATGTTTTTAACATAGTCAGCATGACCAGGGCAGTCAACGTGAGCATAATGCCTTTTTTCAGTTTGATACTCAACGTGAGCGGTATTAATGGTAATACCTCTTTCTTTTTCTTCAGGTGCGTTATCGATCGAATCGAACGATTTAACTTCTGAAAGACCTTTCTTTGCCAAAACCATGGTAATGGCAGAGGTCAGGGTAGTTTTACCATGGTCAACGTGGCCGATGGTGCCGATATTGACATGGTCTTTATCCCTTTTAAAATGTTCTTTTGCCATAACTCGAAATTTTATTTTTTTCTTAGTTTAAAATCATTTGAGCCGAAGACGAGAATTGAACTCGTGACCTCATCCTTACCAAGGATGCGCTCTACCCCTGAGCTACTCCGGCTATTCGCAATCCTAAAATTGCTTAAAATTGAGCGGGAGACGGGATTCAAACCCGCGACCCTCAGCTTGGAAGGCTGATGCTCTATCGACTGAGCTACTCCCGCTTTATATGCTTTTTGAAAAAGCCGTGCAAAGTTATAAAAAAACACAAAGAACGATTTGGTTCGTTGAAAATATTGGATTATTCTTAACACAACATTCTCAATACGATTGATGTGATTGAAATTCAAAGAAAAAAATCAACCCTACAATACTTTTTAAGAAGTTAATATCCAGATGAATTAAAATAAGATATTTCAGGATTATACTCCTTTAAAAGGGTTGGCAAAGTTATAAATATTTTTCGTTTGAAACTTCGGCTAAATTTTAATTTTTCAGATTATTTTTCTCTAATCTTTTCTTTGTGCTTTTTCAACTGACGGCGAATGGCTTCAACAGCAAGATCGGTAGCTTCTTCAAACGAATCGGCTTGTTTCTTTGCAAACAAATAATCAGTGTTGGTAGGAACCGATAGCCTGACCTCAGAAATTTTGTTGTTGGCCGTTTCGGGTTTATCCACTTTCAACATCACTTCAGCGTTAATAATACCCTCAAAAAAGGTATCCAGCTTGTTTACCTTCTTGTTGATAAAGTCGATCAACTTTTGATCGGCTGTAAAATGTACTGAATTAATCTTAATATTCATAATCCATCAGTTTTTAGCCCCTTGGATGAGCTTGTTGATAAATGTTATGTAATTTTTCAAATGTGGTATGCGTGTATATCTCAGTAGCCGAAAGGTTTGAATGTCCCAATAATTCTTTTACGGCATTCAGGTCGGCACCTTTATTTAACAGATGCGTTGCATAGGTATGCCTAAGCACATGAGGGCTTTTCTTTTCGAGCGATGTTACCATAGAAAGATGAGACGTTACTATCCGGTAAATCATTTTTTCGTATGCCGGAGCCCCCTTTTCGGTAATCAATAAAACTCCCTTAGTCATTCCAAATGTCTCTTTTTTTATAGAACGGTACTCTTCAATTAAAGTTCTCAGGCTTCGTGGAAAGGGTATTAATCTTTCTTTATTTCGTTTGCCAAGTACCTTGATCTGCATCTGATTCAGGTCGATATTCTCTTCGGTTAGGGTAAGAAGCTCGGTCAGCCGGATTCCCGTCCCATAAAGAAGGGATATGATCAGCTTATTTCTTACTCCTTCAAAATCAGAACCGAAAAAACCGTTATCCAGTAATTGGTTCAATGATTTCTCTTCGACGAAGAAAGGCAGTTTTTTTCTGATTTTTGGCAGTGGAACCTGGATAACCGGGTTGCTATCCAATTCATCCATCTTCATTAAATATTTGAAGTACGATTTTAAGGTTGAAACTTTCCGGTTAACGCTTCGAGGCGAATTTTTTGCAGCCATCAGCTTAACTACCCATTCTCTGATGAGTTTGTTATCTACCTTTTTATGATCAAATTCCCCGATCAATCCTGCACAAAAGAGCATAAACTGATCGAGGTCATTTTTGTATGCTGTAACTGTATGAGAAGAACACCTCTTCTCGAACCTCAAATAATTGATGAAAGATTCCTGAAAATTCATTCAACTAATTAATAGCAATAAAAGAATCAGGAACCGAATAATTTCTTCCTTAATCTTCCTGCCTCTGCAAACCCTGAATATAGGCAGCCTTTTTCAGTTCGGTCCTTCTTTTAACCGATGGCTTTGTGAATGCCTGCCTTTCACGCAATTCTTTAATTACGCCTGTTTTCTCAAACTTTCTTTTGAACCTTTTTAAGGCCCTGTCGATATTCTCGCCTTCTTTAATGGGAATAATAATCATAATTTCTTTGTTTACAGTTTTTTAAATCGAGGCGCAAATTTAGAAATTATTCAGTCCATATCAAATATATGACAAAAAAATTGCATCCTCAAGTGCAAAAACGTTAACAAATCAAAAAAAATTTATTGACAGGTCAGATAGGGCTTAACCTTTTTAAAATTTGCCTGGTCAAAAACTCCATTTTCGAGCAAATCATCCAAGCTTGCAAATGGACCTTTATCGGATCGTAACTTTATAATCATTTTCGCTTGATCATTTGAAATATAAGGATGGGTTCGCAATTCATTCCATTCGGCAAAATTGACCCGGATTATTTTCAGCTCATTTGTCCCGACAAACAAAAAAGGTTCCAACTTAACAAAACGCTCGTCGGTCATTCCATTTACCTCTTTTAACTGATCAACTGAATAAAACCCACCAAGCATCTGCCTGAACCGTACAATTCGTCCTGAAAAAACCGGTCCGATTCCGGGCAGTAATAACAATTTCAGTGAATCGGCCTGATTGATGTCAATGCTCAACAGGTTTTCCATATTTTCGCGTTTTTCTTCATAAGGACTTTCAGGAATTACAATCCACGGTTCGAGTTGCTGAAAGAGTTTCTCGTCGATCCCATAAACTTTAAGAAGATCGGCCCCTGATTTGAACGTCCCTCCACTACTCCGATATGATAGAAGGTTTCTACGTTGAAAATTATTCAATCCTAATCGATTCAAATCTTCATCTGATGCTGTATTGGGATTGAAAAAGAATGGTTCAGCCTGATTTTCGGTTTGTTTGGTCTGAATTTGATAGGTTTGCCTTTCGGCAAAGGACAGATATGGCTCAATTCTCTCAAAAATACTGTCATTCATCCCATAAATCTTTCTGAAATCACTGGCCGATCTGAATTGACCACCCCTTTCCCTGTATCTGATTACATTATTTTTCACTTGCCGGGGTAAGTCGATTGAATCAAGCTCATGGGCTGTAATAGTGTTTGGGTCGAAAGTAAACAGAGTAAATTGCCGGTAACTTTTCTCGAGTTGATTCAGCTTTTCAATCTCGCTTAAAAGCTGTTTGGCTTCAGAAAAATCGGCCGGTTTAATAAAATCTATCCTATCGGTGAGAAAATGAAGAATGGCTACAATGATAATCAGTATTCCAAAAACCGAAAATCCTCTACGTTCAGTTTTGTTGAATATAAAGTAATCACGGATAATCTGCCTGAATATATTGCTTTTCATTCTCACCGGCTGTGATTATAATTTTATTAACCCGATGCTTTGTAAAAAGATAAAAGCTATGCACAATGGCGCCAGAAAACGTATAACAAACAAATAAAACGGGAGGTAGAAGGTTTTTAATTCCCCGTTGTTCGAAACTTCATTCTTTACATTCTCACGTCCATAAAACCATGCAACAAATATTACAATAAAAAAACCGCCAACGGGCAACAGGATATTTGCAGAGGTAAACTCTAGAAAACTAAAAATATTCTGTCCAAAAATATGAACATCAGCCATAACTCCTCCCGATAGTGCTGCCATGACACCAAAAATTGAAACAATAGAAGTAGCAAGCCAGGTTGCGGGTTTCCGCTTAAGGTTGAGTTCCTCGTTAAAAAAAGCGACTATCACCTCGAGCAGCGAGATAGTAGAGGTGAGAGCAGCCACAGCAAGTAAAATAAAAAAAATCAGTGAGAAAAAATAACCACCTGCCATTTGCTGAAATATACTGGGGAGGGCAATAAATACCAGCCCGGTACCAGCCTCGGGCGCAATTCCAAATGCGAAAACAGCCGGAAAAATGGCAATTCCTGCCAATATAGCAATAAAAAGATCGCCAAAAGCTACAGTAACCGATGTTGAAGCAATGTTATTTGTTTTAGGCATATAAGATGCATAAGTAATCAGTGTGCCCATTCCAACGCTCAGGGAGAAAAATGATTGCCCAAGTGCAGTAAGGATAGTTGAAGCATCTATTTTCGAGAAGTCGGGTTTAAATAAAAACCTGATCCCTTCAATGGCTCCCGGAAGGGTTAACGAACGGACGATCAGGATCACCAAAATTAAAAAAAGTAAAGGCATCAGAATCTTTGTCGATTTTTCGATACCATTTTTTACACCCGAAAGTATTATCAGCGAGGTAAATCCCATAAAAACAAAAAACCATAAAACTGGACGGAAAGAGCTGCCATGGAACTCTGCAAACATGGTTTTCAGTTGCCCGGGTGATTTTCCGGCAAATCCGTTAACCAGCGATTGGTAGATATATTCAAGAGTCCATCCGGCCACTGCAGTATAAAATGCAAGAATCATAAAAGCTGCTGCAACACCCATAATACCAACAAAGTGCCATTTTCCCCCGGGGGAAAGTTTACGGAATGACCCCACTGCATTCTGTTGAGCCGACCGGCCAATTACAAATTCCGACAGCATTACCGGGATGCCAATAACTACAATCAAAAGCATGTAAACCAAAAGAAAAGCACCACCCCCATTTTCCCCCGCCACATAAGGGAAACGCCATATATTACCCAGGCCAACTGCCGAACCAACTGTGGCAGCAATTATCCCGAATTTTGAACCGAATGACTCTCTTGTCCCTGATATCTCTTTCATATACTTTTTAATTTGCGTATCTAATTGTGATAAAAATATGATTTATTGTAATCTGTCAAGGACGTTGATTTAATTTTATCAGAATGGGTAACCTATAGCGAATGATAAATTGAAATCATTCCCGTTTAGCTTTCTGTAACCTGGGATCCAGCCATTGTTTTCGGATTGGGCCGGATCACGAAGCTTTAAACCTAAGTCTAGCCTGAAAATAAAATAATCAAAATCGAACCTGAATCCTGTTCCTGTACCCAAAGCAAGCTGTTTATAAAAACTGCCAAAGTAAAACTGCGCTCCAGGACGGTTATCCTTTTCATTGATGGCCCAGATATTGCCAGCATCAATAAATAGAGCGCTCTCCAAATAGCGTATCAACCTGAACCTGTATTCGAGGTTACCTTCAATCTTAATATCGCCCGACTGGTTGGGATACGACCGTGGCGGGGCCTGATAGGTACCCGGGCCAAGCGATCGCACCTGCCAGGCTCTGATTCCATTGGCTCCTCCCGTAAAATACTTCTTTTCAAATGGCAAAACATCAAAATTCCCGTATGGAAGTCCCACTCCAACATAAATACGGCCCACTACCGAATTAAACCGGTCAATCATCAATCCCCTCCTGATTTCAATATCAGCCTTTACATACTGGGCATATCGTGTATTGAGGAATTTATAATACTCCTGAGGTCTGAGTCCGGTTGTGTCAGATTCAAACACTTTTTCAGTATCAATCAAATTCGATGCAAGGTTCAGCAGGTTTCCCGCAGATTCGGTAAAGAACCTCAAATAGTAGTAACTACTGCGGGTTCTGAGTTCCTGAGTATTATAAATCAGGGAGTAGTTGGTTGCCATGATCAGGTGGTCGGTAAAACTGCTTTTAATATAAAGATCGTAAATCGAGTTAAGAAAATCGGGATTAAATCTCGAAAGATTAACCATATTGAAATCAAGGAGATTCAAAATATTTCTTTTGTTTTCCGAAGTCATCCACTCATAACCAAATTTAACCGAGGAAATAGTGCGGGTATAGTCAGGTCGCCGTTGGTAATTAAATCCAGCCGAGAATAATGATTTCGGAAGAACATTTCCAAACGACCTGAATAGGGTTGCCGGTCCCAGTAAGCGTGGTAAAATCAGATTTGATTCAAGCCCAATCTCACGCGTATTGAAATCGAATGATTCGTTACTGACAATGGTTTGCTGTCGTTCCATTGCCCCTTTTAGTTTCATCTGAAGGGTTTCGGCACCTCTTAGAAGATTCCTGTGCGAATAGTTTATATTTCCGGCTACACCGAGATTCCCCGAAGTATTGGTACCTTCAATATCGAACGAAACAGATTGCCGGGGAAGCTGGGCCATATCGATGATACAATTGAGTAAAGCGCTATCGGGATGAACTGGTTGAAAATAAATATTGATGAATCTGAACTGCCTTAACCGGTTTAGCGCCGTAAAAGTTTCTTCAGTTTTACCAATTTCAAAAAGTTTGCTTTGTTCCATCCGGTTCAAGCGTGTAAAAAGCTTTAGATTATAGCTCATATCTCCCCTGTAAAGAAAAGTATTTCCAGGAAGCCTGATTGTATCGGGGATCAAAGACATTGATCCTTCCAATGGTGATGCATCTCCAAAAACTGACCAGGTGTAATGATTTATGCTATACGGCCTGAATATCCTGGCTGAATCCTGCTTGTTATCACCGGGTAGCTCAATACCCGTAATCAGGTTGGCAACATTACCCCTATCCAATGTATCGGCCTCAAAAAAGATCATGGGTTTTGTGAAATAATAATACCCCCGGTTCCTGAAAAAATTAACCAGGTTGTCTCGTTCATAATCAAGTCTATCAAGATCGAAACGATTGGCACGCTTCAGGTAAACCGGTTCATACTCCTTGATCAGCAAACTATCGAGCGGTGAAAAAGGGATCCTGTATGAAATATTACCTATCCTGAAAACCTCACCGGTATTTATGTTGTAACGCAGGTTTATTTTCCGGCCAGCTTCGAAGGTATTGGCCTCATAGGTAACAACAGCGTTATAAAAACCTTTATTGAAGAGGTATTGGGTCAACTGGTCCCTTGATTGCACAGCCAGACTTTCATTGAATATCTGAGGACTTTCACCGGTCCTTTTCAACCAACCACCTTCCTTTTTCTTCGATGAAATATTATAGAGCCATAAATGAAACCTGAAGAAACCAAGAATCCGTGTGTTTGCGCGTTGCCGAAGAAAAGTTTTAAGCTCTTCCCTGTCAACTTCCTTATTGTCAACCTCTATTTTTACTTTATTCAGCAAATAGTCACCATCGCCAACATATCTCGTTGTCGAACAGGATGAAAACAACAGCAGCATGGCCGCAATTATGCCAAAAAAGTAACCATTGTTACGATATAACTTATTTTTCTTCAATACTGAGTTGATTTTGTACAAAAATAATGAAGTGTTTAAACAGGAATAGATTATTTTAGATGAAGTATTGAAAAATTCATGTATTGTGATCAGCAAGAGTAAAATTAAATTGATTAAATCGCTGGAATACCGAAAGTACAGGGAACAAACCGGATTATTTATTGCCGAGGGTAATAAATTAGTGAATGATATTATCAATTCAGACATACAAATTGATACATTAATAGCTATTCCTGATTTTGCCAAGGAATTAAAATTGTCAGAAAAATTAGATGCGCCCGAAATCGTAACCGCATCCAGTGATGAAATAAAATTGGCCAGTCTGCTGAAAAATCCTCAGGATGCAATAGCATTATGCCGGATACCTGTTTATAACCTTGAAAGAGTCAATCCGGATGAAAGCCTGATTATCTGCCTTGATGGGATTCAGGATCCGGGGAACCTGGGAACCATCATCCGCCTGGCTGATTGGTTTGGTATAAGTGATATAGTTTGTTCTCATGGATCGGTAGATGCCTTTAACCCAAAAGTAATCCAGGCCTCAATGGGCTCAGTTTGCCGGGTTGCAGTACATTACACTGATTTGGTCCCTTTTGTTAAATTATTCGTCGGCAGAATGGGAAATATTTCAGGGGCATTCCTTCTGGGCGAAAATCTTTTCAAATCCCATTTTGAACAGACCGGAATCCTGGTTATGGGAAATGAAGGACGGGGAATTTCAAATGATCTCGCATCACTGATTGAGAGAAAAATAAGCATTCCGTCTTTCTCTCATCAAGCACAACATGCAGAGTCGCTGAATGTGGCAGTTGCTACAGCAATTATCTGCAGCGAAATCAGACGAAGGTCGATTTAGGACTTATTCGAAATGAAAAAGAAGGGTGAAAATATTTGACCGCAGTGACTTAATTGCACTGGTATAATACTGCCGCTGTGTGAAATCAGGTACAGGGCCTAACTGGTTGTTTAATCCCATGCTGAATTTTGCTTCAACCGAAAAACGGAAAAATTGAAGATAATTATCCCATCCGGCTCCTAACTCACCATAAAATCCTCCACGTTTCAGGCTAACAAGGTCCTGAGAAGCTGATTTCGAAATATCGACCCGATAGGCGCCTCCAAAAATGACATAAGGCCTGCCGTTGTTGATTCTTTGAGCCTTATACTTTATATGGACTGGGAAATCGAGAAAAGTTGACTTAATAGAATACTCGTATTGTGTTTCGGCGAAATCAAAGTTATTGTCGATAACCGGAACGTTGTAATGCAATTTCCGCTCACCGAATGACATTCCGGGCAGAAACCTGAGATCGAGATCGTTGCTGAGCCTGAGATTTGACACTATACCCACTGTGAACCCAGGGATCAATCCGGCAATATCGGCCCGAACCGTATCATGTTCCCTGATTTGTGGGGTAGTGCCAGCCCAGGTCTCTGGATAAAATTCGGGATTTTCGCCAATTGGCATGTAATTATGTACACTGAAATCGAGTGTGTTTACACCCAGTGTAAAACCAAAATGAAGCATTTTGTCGTCAAATGTGGTCAGGTGTTTCAGCTTAACTTTCTGACCGCTAGTTACTCCGACCGCAAAAACAAAAAATATGGAAAAAATAACTTTCTTCACGGCATAAGAATTCAGTTTCTGATAAAACACCCTTATTGATAATTTATTGTGTTGGTTTTTCATGGTTATTTGATTCCGGTGTAAACCGATACAATACCGAAAGTAAGGGTATTGAAAGTACATTGCGAGAAACCGGCATTTTCCATAATATTTACAAACTCTTTCCTTTCAGGGAAATTGTTTACCGAATCGGGCAGATAAGTATATGCGTCTTTGTCATCTGAAACTATTCGCCCGAAAAAAGGTAACAGATTCCGAAAGTAGAATTGATAAATTTGTTTAAAGGGAAACGAACCCGGACGTGCAAACTCTAGCACTACAATTTTACCGTCCGGTTTGAGTACCCTAAACATTTCTGAAAGCCCTGACAAGGTATTTTCAAAATTACGGACACCGAATGCAACTGTTTCAGCATCATACATATTGTCATCAAATGGCAGTTTTTCCGAATCACCCTTAATGAATTCAATTGAAGTTCCTCTCACCTCAGAAGGGAATTTTTTCCTGGCAATACTGAGCATCCCTTCCGACAAGTCCAGTCCGGTTATTTTCTTTGGTCTTAATTTTAAAAGCGGGGTAATCATATCGCCGGTTCCTGTAGCGACATCGAGAATGGATATATCAGGCATATTTTTAAGATGTGAAACTGCATTTTTACGCCAATATCGGTCAATGTTAAATGAAAGAAAATGGTTCAAAAAATCATACTTCCCCGAAATGTTGTCAAACATTTCTTCGACCTGACGTTTTTTTGATCCCGGAGAATTTTTATACGGCTTAACACTCATCAGGCGCCGGCACTCATCTTATCTGTAAATCCCAGTGAAACATCATCAATTCTGATTTCACCACGGGTAACATGCCCCAACGTAAAAAAAGGAACTTTAAGTTCAGTGAGGGAATCCACAAAATCATCTTCTTTTTCAGGTGCCACATCCACAATAATTCTACCCATGGCTTCACCAAAAAGGAAAGCATCGCGTCGAATTTCAGCATCAGTTGTAATATCGAAACCAAGATCATTTTTAAAAGCGGCTCTTAACAAGGTAAAAAATAAACCGCCTTTGCCAACAGGATTGGCGCTGCTGATCAATTGCCTGTCATGAAGAACCTTTAAAACCTCCTGAATTTTCAGTTCATCTTTAATGTTGAAAGCAGGTAAGGGAGAATCTGAAATTCCATGATAAAATTCGAGATATTCAGAAGCGCCAATATCATTAACAGACTTTCCGATCATAAAAATATTGTTGCCTTTTTGAGAGAATACATGACTGGTTAGTTTCTCTTTATCTTTAATAAATCCCATCATACTGATAATGATGGTGGGAGGAACAGGGCCATGCCCCCTGAAATGGTCAAACCTGATTTTCCGATCAGTGATTTTCAGGTTAAAATGTTTTGCAGCATTTTCGAGGCCCTGCCTTGCTCCCGATGCAATGGAGTGCCCGTAATGGTCGCCAAAATCGATGTGGTACAAAAATGCACTGACGGCAGCTGGCTGGGCACCAAAACATAACATTTTACGGGAAGCCCTCGAAATCAGTATTTCGGTAGCAGTTTTAGGATCGTCGGAAAGGTGGTGATGATATGCATGGGTTGTCATCGCAAGGCATTGACCGCTTGAATCCAGTTCAAAAATTCCGCTTTCATCCATGGCTGTTTCCTCAAGCGATTCAGGTGAAATCTGCTGGTCGCTGAAATCGTTGAAATAATTTATGGATGATAAATTGGGATTAACCATCAGCGAAAAAATCACATCTTCGAGGTTTTCAGGCTCGGGTACTATATCAATTATAAAATCTTTTTCCACTTCTTTATTTAGTTCCATGACAATTATTTTACAACATTGACCTGACAAAGGTAATTAAGATGGATAATTTTCTATCATCAGGCACTTTTTTTTTAATTTCACCGGCTGAAACAATCCAATTAATTCAATGAATCCAACTGTTCTGATTACAGGGGCAACTTCAGGAATAGGTTTAGCAACAGCCGAATTGCTGGCGAAAAACAGATATCGTCTGATACTTACCGGACGAAGGAAAGAGCGCTTGATTTCAGTTTCGGAAGCCCTGAAAGCAAAATATGAATCCAATGTTAGCATATTGTGCTTTGATATCAGGAGCCTGCCTGAAACAGAAGCCGCCATCCAATCATTGCCAGAAGATTTCAGGGAAGTGGATATTCTGATCAACAATGCTGGCCTTGCCGTTGGATTAAATAAACTGCATGAAGGTAATGTTGATGACTGGGAAAGGATGATAGACACCAACCTGAAAGGGTTGCTCTACATAACCAGGCTGATTTCGCCAGGCATGGCAGCGCGAGGATATGGCCAAATTGTAAATATTTCTTCTATAGCCGGTAGGGAAACCTACCCAATGGGAAATGTTTACTGCGCCACGAAACATGCCGTGGAATCACTGACAAAAGCTATGAGGCTCGATATGCTCGAATCTGGAATTAAAGTTACATCCATTTCACCGGGTGCAGTAAATACCGAATTTTCACTGGTCCGGTTCAAGGGTGATCAAAATCGGGCAAATGATGTTTACAAAGGATTTAAACCATTGACAGCAGAAGATATTGCTGAAACAATCCTTTTTGCAATTTCAAGGCCATCACATGTTAACATCGATGATATACTCATTATGCCAACTTCTCAGGCCTACGCCCGAGATTTTAAACGCAAATCAATAAATCAATAATTAAACATATTTCCTTGAAAGCACTGGTAATCACACCTGTAAAAGACTCGCCCGAAACAACACTGAAAGTATTGGAAGCAGTCTCAAAAGCAAAGGGGGATTTCATTTATCTAGTTTTTAATGATTTCAGCAAGCGGGAAACCAAACTTATTCTTGATGAAAATCAGGTGATCTACAATTATTCTGTAATTCATCTCGAAGATCTGACAAACCATCCCTCGCCAAATTATCATTTAGTATTGCAGCTTGCACAAAAAAAAGCGATCGAACTAAATTTGCCATTAATTATCATTGAATCGGATGTAATTATTAAAGAAGATACAATAGCTGAACTAATTAAACTTAGTAAACGGTTGACCAAACCAGGCCTTATAGGCGCCATAACCATAAATAAACAAGGATTATATAACTTTCCCTATGCTAATGAAAAAAAAGGGAAAAAGGGAATAATTGACACCAGGCGTAGTCTAAGTTTCTGCTGTACGCTGATTACGTTGCCCTACTTAAAGGCATTTGATTTTGCTGAATTATCGCATAAAAAAGACTGGTTCGATATTTTTATCAGCCGACAGGCAAAGCGGTTGGGTTTCAGGAATTATCTTGCCAGGAGAATTGAGGTAGTTCATCTGCCCCACAGCAGCAGGCCCTGGAAACAGCTGAAATATTCGCATCCTTTGAAATACTATTTTTATAAATTTTGGAAGAAACGCGACAGAATTTAGGCTTACACCATAAAACCCTGATTACGTAAAGTTCTCAGAAATTTTTCTGAAAAATATTCATTGTCAGTTTTTTTATACCGGACAGTTGTAAATACCTGAGCAAGGGTTTCAACATTATTTTCTTTTATAAACTGTTTTGAGCTTTCGAGGTTTTCTTTAACCTTATAAAGTGTACGTATTGCTTCATTTGAATAATCATGGTATTCTTCAATGTGAACAACTGCTTTGAGAGGTAGCCGGTCGGTCAGCGGGGGAAATTCTGCAGGCCATCCTAGAGCTACTGAAGTTACAGGGACCACCAATGTTGGTAAATTCAAAACATCAATTAATTCCTGAGCATTATAAACAGCCGTTCCCAGATAACAGATACCCAAACCAATATTCTCTGCAGCAATACAAACATTTTGGGCTACCAACAAGGCATCAATTGCAGCATTAAAAAATGAAAGAAAATTGTTGTACCCTGGATCAGTATTATTTAATAAGCACCATTTATTGAAACGGTTAATATCCGCACAAAAAGTTAGAATTACAGGAGCTGTTTTGGCAGGTTTCTGATTAAAATGCAATGGGATAATTTTTTCTTTCTGTGTCAGCGACTTTGTAACAATAATACTATACCATTGCATATTACCGGTTGTTGAAGCCCTGATTCCACAGTTCAAAAGTTGATTTACCAATTCGTTATCAAGGGGTAAATTTAAAAAATCCCTAATTGTAACATGCCTTGTAAGAATATCCATAAGCTTATTCAATAATCTATTTAAACGTGTAAAAGATACAAAAATAAAAAAGGGGAGTAAAACTCCCCCTTTTTAATCAATCAATTCGGTACTACCTCTTAACAATCCTTTCTGATTTGGCAATTCCGTCTTCGGTGAACAGAGTCACAACGTAAACGCCTGAAACCAGATTGGCAGTGCGGATAACTCGCTCAGGATATTGAACATCCAGTACACGCTGGCCAGCAATATTGGTAATAGTTACCCTGGTCAGTTTGTCATGGTTGTCAATGTTCAGTTCATTATTGAACGGATTCGGATATACTTTAAAGTCAATAGCATCAACGACAGAAATATCTGTTGTTTTGGTGATATTCACCACATCGGCAGCTTTGCGTGCTTCTAATCTGAACAGCTCATTGGCACCGTTAATAATACCGGTAATGTTGTAGAAGTCACCAGCAACAGGTACTTCGGTGTACATCCACCTACCAATGGTCAGAACTTTATCATCGGTGGTATATACATCCCATGTATTATCAGGTTTAGCAGCTTCTGCACGAACGCCTCTAACCCGTACGAGAACACTTTCGTATTTTTCGTCTTTTGCAAGTTCCGGTGATGCAAGCACAATCGGAGTAATGGTAAGCGGTGGATTTACAACATCACCTTTACCAGCGATGGCAGTAATACCATTAATTTCCTGTACAATACCTTCAACATGTACACCATTGCCTTCGAGAACAACAGTTTGTGGATCAACAATCCAGATACCACTCCATGGAGCATTTGCATCCTGTATAAAATATCCTGAATTCGGAACCACACCCGTAACAGTACCGGTTACACCCCTCATTAAACCTTTTACCGGAGACTCCCAATTGTTACCCTGCACCGCAGCAATCGTAACCTGACGGACAACTTCAGTAACTGTTACAACAAGTGTGCGTTCGCAACCACCTTGCGTTGTATATTTGAATGTATAGGGCGAACCGGCTTTATTCAGCATTCTATCGACACCAAATTCCTGGTTCACATATTTAACATCTTCACCAACAAAGGCGACAACTGCATCATTCCTTACAACCGGATTAGCAACAACAGTGACGGTAGTATTACGCACACATTCATTGAAATCAACAATCCTAATAACATTTGTTCCCGATGGCATCGTTAAGGTTACCGGTACATTGGATAACACACCTGTCCTTAATAACTGATTATTAACAAAGACCGAGTATGGTGGCGTTCCACCAGTAACTGTAACAGTTCCCTGCTGGGTACATTCACCATTTGTGGTAATGCTGCTGATAATGGCAAGTTGATGCTGTACAGGAACGAAAGTCATAGTTTTGATTTCAGAAACACATCCCCTGTTGTCGCGTACCTGGAATTTATAGTGACCATCTTTCTCATTTCCATCTCCATATAAGAATGTATTGAGCTCGATAGAGGTACTGAATTGTGCTGACCAGTCACTCCATGGCAGGTAGTCGGTATTACCGGCAAACCTCAGGTGACGTACCTGGAATGTGCGCCCTGGCTCTCCGGATACAGTTATGCGGGCTGAAGCCATAGTTGCGCCGAAACAGGTAATATCTTTAATTTCGGTAATAACTACAGGAGCAGGCGCTTTAACAAATGTTTCGTCAACTGCTGTACATCCGTTTTTATCCCTTGCCGTAACAACATAACGAAGATTAGCATAACCTAAGAAGGTTGAGGTGAAACCCCAATTTCCGGTAAGTGAATCAACTTTCACACCAGCAGAAGTATAAGCTTCCCATCTGTATTCAAAGATTCCTTTATTGTTGGCGTCGATAGCAAACGGAGTACCACCTTTAGCTACGATAATATCGAACAGACCAGCTTTATCCTGGTTGCATACAAATGCATCCTGTTTTGCTTTGATCACAATCTGGAATACTTCAGGTTGGTGAACAGCAATATAGATCGGATCTGATTCACAACCTGAGTTATCGTATAATACAACTTTATATCTGTCAGCATCGGTTAAAGTAGCTGTACTTGGTTTGTTGGTACTTGCTTTAAGACCATCAAGTGTCATTGATGTTGAAGTAACCGATGCAGCAACATAAGACCTATCAACCGGCTTACCCTCAAAGTCCAAACCAGTTACTTTTGCAGAATATCTTCCACCATTGCCACCAGCCAAACCAGTAACATTTATTCTACCGGTAGCAGCGTTGTAACAGGTTGCATCAGTACTGGTCAAAGGATTGGAAGTAACCTTTGCAGGCTGAAGTACAGTTACCCTGTGCTGTGGGATTACTACTCCAGCTAAAGTGGTTGGGCCTCCCTGGATACATCCATTGGCGTCTCTTACATAACCGACCCATACGCCCGCCCGTCTTTCAAATACCGGTGAGTCTTGCCAGGTTAAACCAGATGCGCCCAATGTATTGAAATCATAGGTATTATCGGTGACAGCATATCTATATCCAGGAACACCACCGGCAGCAACAACTTCAAATTTACCATTACCCTGGAAGCAAACAGCATTGTTAACTAGCTTCATATTTACAGTAAGGGTATCTACGTTGTTAACCTCGCCAGATTCACGGAAGATAGTACAACCATTGGCATCGCGCAGGTAAATGTTATAATGTCCATGGATAAGCTTATCAAATGTATAACCTTTCGCATTGGCCGGAGTAGGAGTTATCCATGCAGCAGGAGTGGTAAGCGGATTTGCGGTATAACCAGAACCAACAGGTCCTGAAATTGCAAACTGATAGTTGCCGGTGCCACCGGTAACATTGGATATTACGATTGAACCGGTAGCAGAATTACGACATACCACCCGATTAAATGCTACGTTGTACTCAATTGGTGTCGGACCAGCCACAACAATTTCCTGCTGATGGAAACAGGTTGTCACATCAGGATTCTGATAAGGCAATTGGCTAGCATATTGAGCAATCTTAGAGAAATATAACGGGTCAGTGATAATCGGTTTTGTCCACAATCCGCTCGTTGGGTTGTATTCCCATACTTTAACAACATATGTACCAGCGCCTAAGTTGGGAATTGTAAAATCACCAGCAACACCCTGGGTAGTAGAAGCAATGACCGTATTCGAACCTTTTGCCCTTACCTCAATGTAATATTGGAAGTTATCGGTAGCGCTTGACCAACCACCTCTGGGCTGAACAGTAATGGAACCGCCAGTAGTTGTTCCGGCAACCAGACCATTCTGTGCAGCACAACGTGCAGCAGTCGAAAGGGCTTTAGCCAAACCTAACTGTGCGGGTTGGAAAACCTGAATCTTAACAGGGCCAAAAATACAACCATTCGAATCTTTGATATAAATTTCATATTGACCATTACGTACCCTGCGGTCAAAAGCCCAATAATCACCAATTTTTACAGCATTTACACTCGGGCCAGTAGTTTCGACTTTTACCCAACGATTATCCGGAATCTGGGTAACATTCTCAAACTGTCCAACATTGTTTGTAGTTTCAAAGAATGGTGCCGTTCCCCCGAAAATATGGTAACGGATAAACCCATCGTGCTGATCGAAACAGGAAGGATAAGCGACCACTGTTTCGAGCTTCAATGGAGCAGTCTGTGTAATGGTGAAGGTTTCAATGGCATAACAACCTTTACTGTCAGTTATGGTAAGGGTATAAACTCCTGCTTCAAGTGCAGTAAAACTTCCGGTTGTGTTTGTTCTCTTCCATGAACCTTTTACCAATTCAAATGAATAACCACCAAAACCACCGGTTACAGCAGCCTGTGGGATCAAAATCTGACCGTCGTTCGATGGAGTTTTTCCTGAAACATTACAGGTTATATGTTTCAGTCCAACCAACGACCTGTTGAGCTTCAATTCGTTGGCACCATTAACTACGACGCTTTTGATTACTATAAGTTCAGGTTGATTAATGGCACAATAGTCGCGAACCGCCACATGATAGGTTCCGGCTTGAACAGTTAAAGTTTTTGGATTAGAATCGAGCGGTAACCAGGTAACCTGTCCGGCAAACCAGTTTGGCACATTGAAAATAGCCGGATTGTTTACAACAGTATATTGCAATGTCGGATTAGAAAATGGTGTGCCAGGTATCGCAATGTTGCTGCCATTTTTGGCAGAAATTATAATACCGCCATCAGTAGCCCCAAAACATCCTGCAGCTTCTACAGCCAAAGTAACTTCAAGTTTTTTAGGCTCGATTATTACAAGTTTCTCAACATTTGAATAGCAGCCGAATTCATCGCGTGCTACTATGTAATAGGTACCAGCCCCAAACGAAGATGTGTGGTTTACTATCTGGCCATGCTGATAAATTTCAGCTGCAGTGCTGTATTGAGACGAAATGTAAAGCATTGGGTGTCTTAAATGCTGCATACCCTGAGTCACCGCAGTTTTCCAACCCTTGTCCGAAGTCCAGTAACGATACATGAAATTCATGCTCGACATCCATTCAATAAGTTTCTCCACCGTTGCAGTTGTAAGGTCACCCAAACCATAAGCTTCAATGTCGAGCGTTTCGAGCATTTCAGGAAGCTTGCTGAGGTCATTGCCCCAGGTCATAATTTCAGCAATCAATGCATCCACATCAAATTCGGTAAACCCTAATGAAGTGAGCCATGATTTTACCAAAGGAAGATATTGGCTCTTATGGGCAGCGCTAAGGAAATGCTCCAGCGGAATACCATGCCATTGGCTTTCCCATACATTGAAGTAGGCAAGGTCCATATCAATACCATTTAAACAGAAACCGAAAGCAGATTCGTCACATTCTTCGGCATACCCGTTAAACAGATTGACTTTATCCATCGGGCATTGTGTCCGGATGGTATCTTTAAATGAAATCTTATTCTGGAAATTGGGGAAATCGAACCATAACTGGGTCTGGCAACCATTTTTATCCCTGATAAAAATTTTATGCATTTTATTGTCTATCAGGAAAGTGTACATTGCATTATCCCTTCTCCAGGCACCTTCGTTTATTTTGTATTCATACTGTGCAACGTTGTTTGAAGTTAACCATGGCGTACCACCACTAACCTGTACAACCAGGTTACCATCCGTTCCGGTAGGGCACGATGGAGGTAATGTAAGATGAGGGACAATATAAGCAGAGATTTGTGTTGGCTGTTTAATTTCCCTATTCCAGCTTACCACACAATTAACAGTCTTGTCCCATGCTTCGAATAGCACAGTAGTGGAAACACCTTCGAATGAAGCTATGTTAAATGTTCCAGAGGTTCTCCATTCACCACCATTCATTCTGTAAACCACTTCATGGTTGCCACTTCCGGTTTTTAGTGTTACTGTTGCAGTGGTTGTACCACCGTAACAATTTATGGGTACTACATCAATAACAAAGTCAGTATCAAGAATTTTGACAGCGTCATCACCCTGTGCATTTTTCCAATAACCAACGCAGCCAGTTTCATCAAGCGCACGGACATAGTAAACCCCGGCTTTGATTCCGGTTGCCACTGTAAGAGCTCCGTGTACGGTAACCATTTTGCTTGCATCTTTCCATTCGGGATCTGTAGTGTATTGCCATTTCCAATTGGCAAGGGCACCGGTTCCACCTTTAATGGAACTTTCAACAAGACGGAGTGTACCGCGAGCCTGCTGGCAGCCGGTATCTGTCCAAACAATGTCGAAGGTTATAGGGGCAGGCCTGGTTATGGTAAAGCTTTGCGACCAGGAACATCCGTTGGCGTCCTGGAACATTATATTATACGTACCAGGAGCAAGATTTGTCCAATTGCGAGAAGTAGCTCTGGCAACATAAACATTATTGACATAAATATTGTAACCATTATTGAAAGGTGTACCGCCGGTCATGGAAACATTAATCCTACCATCGTTATTGTTACAGGTCGCATTAGTAAAACTGGTCGTCGGGGTAAATGGGGTCAGTCCGTCATCAACGTTAACAATTTTCCAGTTTTCGTAAAAATTGTTACTCCACCATGGAAACAAATTAACACAACCCTTCGCATCCTGCACAGCAACGTAATAATTCCCTGCAGGTTTTTGGAATACATTAACTGATGATTTGAATGAATTAACAATATTCTGATTGTTGCTATACCATAATTCGTTAATGAATTGGCTCCACATGTTCTCAGGAACCACAAAATAAGTATATGGCTTAGTGCCACCCTGGGCAAAAATCTCAATATCACCATTGCCACCAGGACAATTTACACTCACGGTTTGAGCAGTCGTAAATGTTACAGCAGCAGGACCCTCAACATCAAACGTTTTTATATAAGAGACACAACCGCCATTTCTAACAACTACAGTCTGGTTAACAGCAGGTGAGATAATATTGGTTGAAGGGTTTGCTGTAAAAGTTACCTGGTCGTTAAATGCATATTGCATACCTGTTGCATTTGCGGGCGATGTAACGGTTGCCACAGCGTTTTTACCAAAGCAAACAGCTGCATCAATAGACACAGTTACATTTTGCCACTGCTGGTTAACCTGTAATGAGCCGTTTGTCAATGCAAAAGTTCTGATCGGAGCCTGAGTAGCAGTATTCCGGAAGTTAGAATCTGCGGTATTCCAGGTTAAAGCATTCGTGAATGAATACACACTGTTTGCTAAATAAACGAAAGGTGTATTATTCATCGAAAATTTGAGGGTAAATACCGGAATACCCCCAACTGCATTATTGGAAGCATCAATGGTCACCGGAGTAGAGGCGGTAGTCCATTTCAAGGTAATAACGTTCCCTGAAACTGACGGAGTCAAACCTGCCAGTTGGGGATGAACCCCTTGCAGACCTTCAAATTTAAACTGAGTCCCGTTGAAATTCAACTTCAACTCGAATTCGTGGATGCTAATGAAATCCTTCATCGTAACATCCACCTCATACATGTTATCTTCCTGATAACAGAATGTGGCATTTTTAGCCCAAACCTCGTATGTAGACTGTGCTTCCTGAGCGAATGCCATAAAAGTCCACAGAAGTACAACCAGGCTTAAGCCAATTTTTCGAAGAAACCGTGCAATACTGTGTTCTCCGAGCAAGAAATTTCTAGTAAATTTTTTCATAGCAACTTGCTTTTAATTGAACTTAATTGATTGATTGATTTTGATTTATAATTCATTTATCAAATTTTTCAGACACTTTTGTCTTTAGTTTATTCAGATATCAATGCAAACGTAATAAAATTCCATGCAATGTACAACATACAAATACATAAATATCGGGCTTTTTCAATACAAGCATATTAAAAAACACTGTTTTTTCCAACATTTTCACTTTTTATGGTTCAATTATTTCTTCTGTATTGTTAATTACTTCATTAAATCAATAATTTACGGTTCTTACGCTTATAAAACCGAAGGTCAAATATACGTTTTTTTGAAGAATTGCGTTCATGGTTAAAGAATTTTCAAAAAATTTTCACATTTAACGATATTCATGATGAGGATTGTGATCAGATACTCCCTGTTTTTGCTTACGCTCGCTTTCCTGGTAGCTATATCCATATCGTGCCGCACCTGTAATTGTCCGGCTTATTCACAACAGATACAAGCCCCAACCCACCCAAATGGGGAGAGCAGTTACATGTTGGCAATAAAAAACAGCTCCAGTGATATAACCGGTAACTAAATTTCATTTGAAGAAAATACCATTATATTATATATGCCTGCTTTGTTATTAAAAAAATCTTAAACTTCAAAGTCAAAATTCTAAAAGTATGTAATTGACTTTGACGGTCTTAATTAATATTGTTTTCTTTGTAAAAAGAATAATCACTAAAAAGTTTCAACTATGTCGAAGATTAAAATTGGTATTAATGGATTCGGACGTATCGGAAGGTTGGTTTTCCGTGTAGCCGTAGCAAAAGAAAACATCGAAGTTGTAGGGATCAACGACCTGCTTGATGTGGATTATATTGCATACATGCTGATTATGACTCAACTCACGGCCTTTTTAAAGGTGATGTTGCAGTTGAAGATGGGATGCTGGTAGTTAACGGAAAAAAAATCAGGGTAACCTCTGTTGCCAATCCGGCAGACCTGAGATGGGACGAAGTTGGTGCTGAATATGTGGTTGAAGCCACCGGTTTGTTCCTCGATAAAGCCAAAACTCAGGCTCACCTCGATGCAGGCGCCAAAAAAGTGGTGATGACTGCCCCATCGAAAGATGATACGCCAATGTTTGTAATGGGTGTAAATCACAAATCATACACCAACGAAATGAATTTTGTATCGAATGCATCATGTACTACCAACTGCCTGGCACCGATTGCCAAAGTATTACACGACAATTTCGGCATTCTTGAAGGTTTGATGACAACCGTACATGCTACAACAGCCACACAGAAAACAGTTGACGGCCCTTCGAAGAAAGACTGGCGAGGTGGACGCGGAGCAGCACAGAACATTATCCCTTCATCGACCGGTGCAGCCAAAGCAGTAGGTAAAGTTATTCCATCTCTCAATGGAAAACTTACAGGTATGGCATTCCGAGTTCCTACGCCCAACGTTTCGGTAGTTGACCTCACCTGCCGCCTCGAAAAACCCGCCAGCTATAAGGAAATCTGTGCAGCCATGAAAGCAGCTGCCGAAGGAGAACTGAAAGGTATCCTGGGTTACACTGAAGACGCAGTGGTTTCGAATGACTTCCTTGGCGATGCAAGGACATCAATTTTTGATGCAGGCGCTGGCATTGGTCTCAATGATAATTTTGTTAAAGTGGTTTCGTGGTACGACAATGAATGGGGATACTCAGTTAAAGTGGTTGAACTGATTGAATATATGGATACTGTAAAGTAATCTGAAAAAATTTAACATATTTAAAGGGGCGAGATTCGCCCCTTTTTTTATTCATAGCGCAGGGCCTCGATTGGATCAAGCCTTGCAGCTTTAACAGCCGGGTAATATCCCGAAAAAATCCCAACCAGGAAACAGAGTATTACTCCCGTAATAATCCACAACCAGGGAACAATAAAAGTACTGCCAATAAGGATGGAAACCATGTTTCCCATTGCTATTCCAAGGGTGATTCCCACCACTCCGCCAATTTGGCCAATAACAATGGCTTCCATCAGAAACTGCTGCCGCACAGTTTTGGCCTTAGCCCCGATGGCTTTTCGGATTCCTATTTCACGTGTACGCTCGGTTACCGAAACCAGCATAATATTCATTAATCCAATAGCAGCCCCAAACAGGGTAATAATACCGATAACGGTTGCAACGAGGGTAATGTTCCGGATGTTGTCGAGCAGGATATTGACCAGATTATCGCTTTTATTGATGTTGAAATCGGTTTCATCGGAGGGAGCTAATCCCCTGATGATCCTGAACCTGCCTTCGGCTTCACCAACTGCAGCTTCGACCAGTTCGGTAGTTTCGGGTTTTACCTGAACCTCAAAATTCATCATGGGCCTGGAAAAAAATACACGGGCATTGCTGTAAGGAATAAAGCAGATGAGGTCGCCACCGCTGCCAAAACCACCTCCTTTAGATTTCAGAATCCCTACCACCCGGTATCTTCCGCTGCCCACCGACAATTCCTTTTCCAGCGGATTCTCGCCTCCCGGAAAAAGCAACCGGGCTACCTGGTCGCTGATCAAAGCAACATTGCGGGCGCCAAGTATTTCATCAGCGCTGAAATTCCTTCCCCGATCAATTTCGTAACCTGCAGTAAACAGATAATTCTCGTCGATCCCTCTGACCCCGATATTGGGGTTAGTTTTCAGCGAACCTCTTTTCAGTGTGGCATTCCCCGTTGCATAAACCGATACAGATACCTGAGCCGGAAACTCAAATTGCTCTTTGAACTGGTGGGCCTGATAAAAGGATACATAAGAATAATTCCGGGTACGTATTTGCTGGTTTCCTACTTGTACCCTCATCCCACGGCTGGTGATGGTGAAAGTATTTGCTCCCATGAAAGTAAATTCTTTTGTTATCGATTTTTTAATCGAATCGATGGCCGTCAGGATTCCAACCAGGGCAGTTATCCCTACTGCGATGATTAATACTGTTAGTATTGTCCTGAGCAGGTTTGACCGGATTGAACTCAGGGATATCTTCAGGTTTTCGCTGAAAAATGTAACGAACCGCATTCTATATAGTTGTTTAATTAATGAATCATTCTGACAATATTAGTACAATTGTTGAAATATAGTTACAGTGCATTAATTTTGAATGATGCTTGGCTTTATGTTTGAACACATAAAGGATATGTTCGAGAGTTGGGCAGTGTTTTAAAAAATTAACATTTTTTAATTAAGCGGATATTAAGAAGGAATGTTCATTTTGATTCTATTTAAGACTTAGTTTAGATGTTCATTTATAAGAGGATATAATAATATATCCGTTTTCATATTTCCTGAAATAGACGCAAAAAAAAAGCCGGTTGTAATTTTATTGTTATGGTTGCCCTTGATAATATTAAAATATAGTGTATAAATTTGACATTACGAAAACCGGGCGACTATGGTATATCATTTCAGGGTAATATTGTTTGAATCGGTTAAAATGCAGATTGAAGTTGAAACAGAAGCAATGCATACATTTCTTGACCTGCACAATGTCCTACAGTCGTCGCTTGGAATTCCACCGTGCCAGATGGCTTCGTTCTTTGTCAGCGATCCGATGGGGAGAAAGAAACTTGAAGTATCGCAGGTTGAAATGGGACAGGGAAAAGTTTCTTGCAGGTTTATGCGGAAAACAAGAATTGGAGACATGATTTCGGCCGATAAGCCATTCATCTTTTATACGTTTGATTTTTTCAACGACCGATCGCTTGTTATGGAATTAACTGGAATAAATATGGAAAAAAATCTGAGAGAACCAATGGTAAGAATCAATGGAATTGAATCGCAGGTTCATTTGATCGAAGAAATTATGGGTGATGAATTCACCTCTAGAAATGAACAACAAGCATCAAGTCCGGGCTATGGTGTTGTTGAAGATTATTACGAAATCTTCGGTGATATCGAAGAGCTTACCGTTTAGTTATTTTGGAAAACTATTTACAGAGGCTGCCCATCTAAAAAGGGAACAGCCTCTTTTTATTTTTTATAAGAACAGAATTTATATTGATCCCCGTTTTACTATTTTTGCCGTTATGACACATATCAATTCTGTAAAACCTTTACTCATTGTAGTTACCGGACCAACAGCTTCAGGAAAAACATTGGTCAGTTCAGAAATTGCACAACATTTCTGTACCGAAATTATATCTGCCGATTCAAGACAACTATTCCGAGAGATGGAAATCGGAACTGCTATACCAGATTCAGACCTGCTTTCAAAAGTGAAGCATCATTTCATACATTCCCATTCAATTAACGATTACTACAATGCAAGCCGCTTTGAGGAGGAGGTAATCCAGAAACTACACGAATTGTACAGCAAAGTTGATATTGTGGTTTTAACAGGTGGTTCAATGTTATATATTGATGCCGTTTGTAACGGGATTGACGACCTTCCACCGATTGATTTGGAAATCAGGAATAACCTGATTGCCCGTTTTGAAAAAGAAGGAATTGAAAGCCTAAGGTTTGAATTGAAAAAGTTGGATCCTGATTATTACCATGAGGCTGATTTACAGAACCACAAACGTTTGTTGCACGCCCTTGAAATTTGCCTCCAGACCGGTAAACCATACTCCTCGTTCAGAACCCATACCCGGAAACAGCGGCCTTTCGGGATAATAAAAATTGGGCTCAGTGCCTCCAGGGAAATCCTCTATGACAGGATCAACCGAAGAGTTGACGATATGGTGAATGCCGGCCTTGAAAACGAAGCGCGCAGATTATATCCATATAGAAGAAACAATGCACTGAACACCGTTGGATACCGGGAGTGGTTTGATTATTTTGATGGGTTTTCATCCTATGATGAAACCATTGAGAAAATAAAGAGTAATACCCGCCGTTATGCCAGGAAACAACTGACATGGTTCAGGCGCGATGGCGAAGTTAAATGGTTTGACCTATCTGAAACCGGACAGATTATACCTTATATTGAAACCCGATTGAAAATATTATGGAAAAACCATCACCATTTGTATTAAGGGTTTACGGCCTTCTTGTAAACGATCATGATGAAGTTTTGGTGACTGATGAATTTCAGCTTGACCAAAGGATGACAAAATTCCCCGGAGGTGGATTGAATTATGGAGAAGGCCCGGTTGATTGCCTTTTAAGGGAGGTACGTGAAGAGTGTAACGGACAGGAAATTTCTTCCATAAGTCATTATTATACTACCGGTTTTTTCCAGCCTGCCCTGTTTTATCCAAACCACCAACTTATAAGCATATATTATACGGCAAAATTAATTGAACCTGTCAGGTTTCAGTTATCAGACAAACCATTTGACTATGGCGAAGACCTCAATGGAAAGCAGTCGTTCAGATGGGTAAAAATAAATCAGTTGAATCCTGCAGAATTTAGCTTTCCGATTGATAAATTCGTAGCCGGGAAATTCAGCCAGAATCAGAAACCATTTCCATGAAAATTGTGATAATAGGCCCGGCACATCCCTACCGTGGAGGCATCGCTGCTTTCAACGACCGGCTTGCACTTGAATTTCAGAATGAAGGCCATGATGTAAGAGTTGAGACCTTTACGTTGCAATATCCCGGATTACTATTCCCGGGCAAAACACAGTTTACCCTTGACCCTCCACCAAATGGGGTAAAAATCAATAGAAGCATTAACAGCATTAACCCGGTTAACTGGCTCAGGGTTGGAAACCTAATCCAAAAGGAAATGCCTGACCTGGTTATTTCAAGGTTCTGGATTCCCTTTATCGGGCCGTCATTGGGTACTATCGGAAGGATAATCAGAAAAAATAACCATTCCCGGATTATCGGACTAACCGATAACATAATTCCTCACGAACACAAACCTGGAGACAGGCCATTGACATCATGGTTTATCAATTCATGCCACGGAATAGTGACCCTGTCAGAAAGTGTACTCAACGATCTGAATACATTTAACCAAACTATTCCGAGAAAGTGGGGGCCACACCCCATTTATGATCATTACGGCAAAATAACCGGTAAAGATGAAGCACTTGAAAAACTCAAACTTGATCCCGGTTATAACTATCTTTTATTTTTCGGCATTATCCGCGAGTACAAAGGCCTTGACCTTCTTATTGATGCTCTGGCGGACAAAAGGCTGTTTAAATACAAAATCAGGTTGTTGGTAGCAGGTGAGTTTTATTCAAACGAGGAGCAATACCGGGAACAGGTTAAAAAGCACAATATTAAGGATCGAATTATTTTTTACAACCAGTACATTCCAAACGATGAAGTTGCAGGTTTTTTTAATGTGGCCGATATGGTTGTTCAACCGTACAAAACTGCGACCCAAAGCGGGGTTACTCAAATTGCGTTTCACTTTCATAAACCGATGCTGGTGACCAATGTCGGGGGCTTGCCCGAAATAGTACACCACAGAAAAGCGGGTTATGTCTGTCAACCTGATCCGTTATCGATAGCTGATTCGATCGTTGATTTTTATGAAAATAACCGCAAAGAGTCATTCGCAAAACAGGTTATCAAAGAAAAAGAGCGATTTTCGTGGAGCCTGTTTACCCGATTGTTTTACGAACTAATAAACGAAATGGATGATAAACGAAATTAAAACAGCCATCAGGGATTCGGTAAATTTGAAAGGACGAATACTGAATAACCAGAAAATTATAGACGACACTGCCCATGCTGCAGACAAAATTACTGAAGCACTTAAATCCGGATTCAGGGTTTTATTCTGCGGGAACGGTGGAAGTGCTGCCGATGCTCAACACCTTGCAGCGGAGTTGTCGGGAAGGTTTTATCTCGAACGGAAAGCCCTCAATGCCGAAGCCATTAACATCAATATACCATTTCTTACAGCCGTATCGAACGATTATAACTTTGAATATTCATATGCCCGATACCTTGAGGGTGCAGCCAGGAAGGGTGATATTGTTGTTCTTCTCTCCACTTCAGGAAATTCGCCAAATATTGTAAAGGCAGCTCAGTATGCTTGTGAACAAGGTATATTTACAATTGCGCTTACAGGGGAAGATGGGGGTAAACTTGCCGGGATTGTCAACCTCGCCATAAAAATCCCTTCTATTGATACTCCCCGCATCCAGGAAGTTCAGATGTTTCTGGGGCATTGTATCTGTCAGATGGTTGAAAAAAAAATCTTTTATGATGGCAGCTAAAGCATTGTTCCTCGACAGGGATGGCACCATCAACATTGAAAAGAATTATCTTTTCAGGATAGAAGATTTTGAATTCAGGGAAGGTATTTTTCATCTGGCAAAAGAATTTTACGACCGTGGATATCTTATTTTTGTGGTAACCAATCAATCGGGTATTGCGCGCGGTTTATATTCGGGAGATGATTTTCATCGGCTTACAGAATGGATGGTTGGCCAATTCAGGCTAAAAGGTATTGAAATTGAAAAAGTTTATTATTGTCCGCATCATCCCGAAATCAATGGGGTTTGTACGTGCAGGAAACCACAACCTGGAATGATCCTGGAAGCAATCAGGGAGTATAACCTCGATGCCGGAGAATGTGTTTTGATTGGAGATAATGATAGGGATATTGAAGCCGGCAGAAGGGCAGGAATAAAAAAACTATTAAAAATTCAGCAACAGGAAGATTAACCATTGAAAATGTCACTTTTCACGAAAGCTGAAATAAGACAGATTAACGATTGCTACGATGACCTTGAACGGGAAGTAGTGAAACGGTTCGACTCTGAAAGGATGGGCAGGGTAAAAAAAGCATTCAACTTTGCCAATGCTGCGCATGATGGCCTCAGGCGAAAATCGGGCGAACCTTATATTATTCATCCATTGGCTGTTGCAACTATTGTGGCCCGCGATCTTGGCCTTGGTGCTACTTCAGTAATCGCATCCATATTGCACGATGTAGTTGAAGACACGGAATACAATGTAAGCGACATCAGCAATATGTTTGGCGAAGATGTGGCCCGGATTGTTGATGGACTAACAAAACTTTCGGGCGAAATGGATACCCGGCAGGCTATGACGCTCAGGAAAATGCTGATGACCTTATCGGAAGATGTACGGGTTATCCTGATAAAACTCGCCGACCGTTTGCACAATATGCGCACCCTTGAGTCGCTTCCCCCGTTCAAACAACTCAAAATTGCCAGCGAAACCCTATATTTATATGCACCGCTTGCCCACCGCCTTGGCCTCTATTCCCTGAAAAACGAACTGGAAGAGTTGAGTTTCAAATTCAAACATCCGGAGGATTACCGTGAATTGCTTTACCAACTTCACGATCAGGAACAAAAAAGGAATTATCTGGTCAATCAGTTTATTGAACCCATCAAACAGCGGCTTGCCGAAGAAGGCATCGAATGCACAATAACCCACCGATTGAAGTCCATGTATTCA
This sequence comes from Bacteroidales bacterium, assembly GCA_037447215.1. Taxonomy (GTDB): domain Bacteria; phylum Bacteroidota; class Bacteroidia; order Bacteroidales; family Prolixibacteraceae; genus UBA1413. The sequence goes on along the minus strand of JBBIHB010000012.1, from coordinate 46,888 downwards.
ATCTGGGCAAAAATGCACACTAAAGGCATATCACTCGACGAAGTTTACGACCTGCTTGCCATCCGGATTATCCTGAAAGGGAAACCCGGTGTATCTGAAAAACGGCAATGTTTTGAGGTTCTTTCGCTGGTAACCGATATTTATGCACCCAAACCTGACCGGATTAGGGACTGGATTACCATGCCGCGTGCCAATGGCTACGAATCGTTACACGTAACCGTAATGGGGCCTCAGGGAAAATGGGTTGAGGTTCAGATCAGGACTGAAAGGATGGATAGGGTTGCTGAATATGGCTTCGCAGCACATTATAAATATAAAGGTACAAATTCATCGGAGAATGAACTCGATAAATGGATTGAAAAGATAAGGGAACACCTGAACAATTCGGAATACGATGCCTTTGAATTTCTAGATGAATTTAAACTGAACCTGTTTGCCGGTGAGATAGTGGTTTTCACCCCAAAAGGAAAACTGATAAAACTGCCCAAACAATCTTCAATTCTCGATGTAGCTTATGAAATCCACAGCGACCTGGGCAATAAATGCATTGGAGCCAAAGTAAATTACAGGCTTGTACCCATTAGCCATACCCTCCAGAATGGCGACCAGGTTGAAATTCTAACCGCCGAAAACCAGACACCCAAGCCAGAATGGCTCAATTTTGTGACAACGGCCAAAGCAAAAACCAAAATTAAAGATGCCCTCAAACAGGAAAAAAAGCAACATCTTGAGAAAGGGAAAGAATTGGTTGAAGAAGCAGTCAAAAACAATGGCGCTCTATTGGTGGCAAACACCATCAAAAAGATTGTGGCTCATTACAACCTCAATAACAAGGAACAACTATACTCGCAGGTCGGTATGGGTTTAATCGACCTTAAAGGGCTGGATGAAATACTGAAGAAAAAGTCGAAAAACAAGTTTATTAAATACTGGAATATTACCTTTAAAAGAAAAGAAAAAAAAGAAACTGAAGAACTGACTGATGAAACCACAGAAGAACCTGCCACAAAAATCGATAAGCGAAAACCGTTTATCCTGAAAGAAAATCCTGATAATATTGAATACAGCCTGGCAAAATGCTGCAATCCGATACCCGGCGACGATGTGTTTGGGTATATAGGATCGGGAGATCATGTGGTTATTCACAAAAAGGAATGCCCCACAGCCGGGAAGTTACTTGCTGCACAAGGGGATAAATTCATCACGGCCGAATGGACAAAGTTTAAAAAGCTTTCATATTTAACCAGGCTGGCCTTAAGCGGTTTCGACCGGGTTGGGATTGTTAATGAAGTTACCAACATCATTTCGAAACTTCACAACATCAATATGCGTGCTGTAAAATTCGATACCCACAACGGAATTTTCGAAGGCGACCTTTATCTTTATATTCATAATACCGAAGATTTGCAGCAACTTATTCTCCATTTAAGTAAAATAAAGGGAATTGATAAAGTTGTCAGGGTTGAGAACCTGAACGACTGATCCAATCATGCTTATTTATGGTAAGATTTTGGGCTGTGAAATCAACATATTGCCCTATCGGATAATTAAAAAAAAACTATTTTTGAATCGTTATTTTTAATTGGTTTAAATATGAATAACGATAAAACCAGAGAAGCAGTAAAGACTATTTTTACGGAATACCTTGAAGCAAACGGGCATCGTAAGACTCCTGAAAGATTTGCTATTATTGATGAAATTTTCTCAAAAGACGGTCACTTCGACGTTGAATCGTTATACCTGTCAATGAAAGACAAAAAATATAGGGTAAGCCGCGCTACCCTTTACAATACAATAGACTTGCTTTTAGGTTGCAAATTATTGGTAAGGCATCAGTTCGGTAAAAACATTGCACAGTTTGAAAAAGCGTTTGCACGAAGGCAGCATGATCACCTTATTGATATCAATACAGGTAAGATAGTTGAGTTTTACGATTCCCGCATCCGCGAAATTATTGAAGATGCCTGCAAAAAACATGATTTTGAGCTTTCGCATCATACCTTATATATTTACGGGCATTATACCGACCCGTCTGCGTTGGATTATTAACCTGCTTTTCCGATTTTCCCCCGCAAATTGCAATATACCTTAAACTTACGTTGATCAGCCTTAAAAAATATTTGTAACTTTACCCATCGTGATTATTTGCTGTTAAATGATCAGCTTTTCTTATCACACTGATAATAAAATAATTTTATAAACAAAAATTTCATTAATGAAAGCCGATGTTTTGCTTGGGCTCCAATGGGGCGATGAAGGTAAAGGAAAAGTTGTTGATGTTTTAACTCCGGGTTACGATGTAATTGCACGGTTTCAGGGTGGCCCCAATGCCGGGCATACCCTCGAATTCAACCATATGAAACAAGTGCTTCACACCATCCCATCAGGTATCTTCCACGAAAACAAGATAAATATAATTGGTAACGGCGTGGTTATCGATCCCATTGTATTCAAAAAAGAAATCGAATCGCTATCAGAAAAAGGCTTCGATATTTCACACAATCTTTACATTTCGAAAAAAGCCCATTTGATTCTGCCAACCCACCGGCTGCTCGATGCGGCATCGGAAGCATCGAAAGGGGAAACCCGGATTGGTTCGACATTGAAAGGAATAGGGCCAACCTATCGAGATAAAATCGGCCGTGAAGGGCTTAGGGTTGGTGATATCCTGTATGATTTCGAAGATAAGTACACCAGCCGTATCGAAAACCATAAAAGCCTGCTCGAGAATTATTTTCACTTCGACTATGAAGAAGCTTTCGATGCATTGGAAAAGGAATGGTTTGAAGGCATAGATCTCCTCAAAACTTATAAACTGATCGACAGTGAAAACTTCATAAACGATTTGCTGAATCAAGGAAAATCGATTCTGGCCGAAGGAGCTCAGGGAACCCTGCTCGACATCGACTTTGGCTCTTATCCTTTTGTAACCTCATCGAACACAATATGTGCAGGCGCCTGCACCGGACTTGGAATTGCACCCGGAAAAATTGGCAGGGTGCTGGGAATTTTCAAGGCATATTGCACCCGGGTAGGCTCAGGGCCATTCCCCACCGAATTGAAAAACGAAACCGGTGACCTTTTACGCAAAGCAGGGAATGAATATGGTTCAACCACAGGCAGGCCACGCCGGTGTGGCTGGCTCGACCTGGTTGCCTTGAAGTATTCCATTATGCTCAACGGAGTAACCGAAATGATCATGATGAAAGCTGATGTTTTGGATCAGTTTGATACTATCAATGTTTGTGTTGGATACGAAATAAACGGTGAAGTTGTGGAAGCTTTTCCCTTCGAACTGTCAGAAAAGCAACGTCCGATTTATGTTGAACTTCCGGGTTGGAAAACCGAACTGACCTCGATAACAAAAGAATGTGAATTTCCGGAAGATTTTAAAAACTTTATCAGGTTTGTCGAAGATGAAACCGGAGTGCCTATTACAATTGTATCGGTAGGCCCAAACCGGAACCAGACTATTATAGCAGGAAAACAAACCTAAAAACAATAACACAGATTAAACAAATCTGATCTGAAATCAGTTATCTGGAATAAAAATTAAAATATGGATAAAACCCGGCACGATATTCTGGTGCCAATTGATTTTAAAGATCCATCGTTGAAAGCGCTTCGCTATTCCATTAACATGGCAAAGCGCTTCAATGGTAAAATCCATTTATTACATGTTCTCGAAATGGGTGGATTTTGGACCGATCTTTTTGTTTCGGTTGATGAAGTAGTCAAAATCACCGAAAAAGCAAAAGAGAAACTCCAATACATCGCTGAAGAAAATATTACCCCGCACAATATTGAATTCAGCACCCGTGTAGAGAGGGGACGTCCCCATGAAAAAATCATAGAAATCATTAAAGAAATGCACCCGAGGATTGTAATAACGGGAGAGAATCACCAGGGAAACAGTTCAGAACAGGTTCTAGGTGTAACCGTTGAACAGGTAACCCTCAATTCAGAAGCACCGGTTTTAACTACAAAGGGTGAATTCGACGATATTGGATCAATTATGGTAGTCCCGCTTGATCTTACAAAAAAAACCAACCGACAGGTTTCGAGTGCACTACTTTACGCGCAACACTACAATCTAAAGGTTTGCCTGGTATCAGCGTTAATTGGTGGAATAAGTGCAAAAGAAAGCCGCATTTTCAAAAAACTTCAACAGGCAAAAGAGACTTTCGAAAAAAATGGAATTACCTGTGGAATGAAGCTTTTCCCGCGGAGTGATGTCCCACCCTATCAGAGGGTTCTTGAATATGCAAACCAGATTAAAGCATCCCTGATATTGGTAATGACACATCAGGAAGGCTTCACCTACGATAATTATATCGGGGCATTTGCCCATCATATAATTAATGAATCCTCTATCCCCGTGCTGAGCCTTACGTCATCCGCTTCGGCATTCGATTACGAAGAAATATTGAAAGATTTTGTCGATCCGTTTGCAATTCTTGATCGCAACCATGTGAAGCCTCAAAAAGGAGCGCGGTTTTTTACTACGGAAGAGTACCCCGAAAAATGATTAATAAGTATGACGATACTTCTGCTTATTATATTTCTATCGGCAGTTTGGGTACCATTTATGCCCAGGTTCCTCAGTAAATATAAGGGTAGTGCCCTGGCTATCTTTCCCCTCTCTGTTTTTATTTTTTCGCTCGTAAAAGGCTCAGGCCTAAAGCATACGGCAAGTGAAAGTATTGCATACGATTGGATACCCCAGCTTGGGTTGAATATTACATGGACTTATGACGGACTTAGTTATCTGTTTTTGCTACTTGTTTCGGGCATCGGGACATTAATCCTGATTTATGCCAACGAATACATGAAGCTTTATGCCGATAAAGACAGGTTCTATACGTTTATTATGCTTTTTATGGGTTCGATGCTGGGACTAGTCCTGTCGGGGAATATCCTCGTGATGTTCATTTTCTGGGAACTTACCAGTTTTACTTCATATTTCCTCATCAGCTTTAAGTATGAATACGAAAAAGCGCGCCAGGCAGCTTTGCAATCGTTGCTGATCACCGTAATGGGTGGGCTTGCCTTATTTGGGGGTATAATCATTCTTGGACAGATTTCGGGAAGTTTTGAGTTTAGCGTGCTGATGGAAAAAGCTGACATTATTAAGGTTCACAAATTATATTTGCCAGCTTTGATATTAATCCTTGCAGGTGTAGTGACCAAATCGGCACAGTTTCCTTTTCATTTCTGGCTTCCCGGAGCCATGCAAGCACCATCGCCTGTTAGTGCATACCTTCACTCGGCGACAATGGTAAAAGCCGGAATTTTTTTGCTTGCCAGGTTGAGTCCGGTAATGGGTGGTACTCCCCAATGGATGTTTCTGGTGAGCCTCATTGGGGCAATGACCATGTTTATAGGCGCATACCTGTCATTGACCCAAACCGATCTGAAGGCAATACTTGCTTATACAACCGTAAGTTCACTGGGAACAATGGTCCTTTTATTCGGTATTAGCACACAACCTGCCATCGAAGCTGCTATTCTCTTTTTAATAATCCATGCATTTTATAAGGCATCATTGTTTATGATTGCAGGTATGATCGACCATAAAACCGGAACACGGGATATATCCATACTTGGTGAATTATGGAAACCTATGCCAAAGACTTTTGTGGTTACAACCCTTGCCCTTTTATCGATGGCCGGTTTGCCCCCAATGCTGGGGTTCATAGGTAAAGAACTTATATATGAAGCAAAAATACAGACCCCTGATATCGCTGTTGTTCTGACCATATTGGGCGTTGCATCCAATATCTTTATGGTGTGGGTATCAACCATGCTTGGTTATCGTACTTTTATTGAAAAAGATGGCGGAATGCCTAAACCACCCAACGAAAAAGGGTGGAAAATGCTTATGGGTCCCACTGTATTGGTAATTGCAAGTTTGTTTTTCGGCCTTTACCCGGCAAGCATGTCCAAACTTATCGAACCGACTGTGAGTACAATCTTACGTCAACCAGTCAAGGTTTACCTGTCACTCTGGCATGGTTTTAACCAGGTACTTCTGCTCAGTATTTTAACAGTAGCAACTGGTTTTACACTGTTCCTTCTCCGGAAAAAGGTTTTACCGGTTTTTAAGGCAATAAACCATACTTTTTTCAATATTAAATTTTCTGAAGTTTTTAATCATATAATAAACAGCTTTGTAAAGCTTTCAAAAAAGAAAACATCAGTAATCCAGCATGGCTATCACCGGTTTTATCTGATGACAATTTTTATTGCCGCTACCATATTAATCTGGTTTATGATACTGAATACCCGGGGTTGGAACGAAGATATTGTTTATACCCGTCAACCCTACTACGTAATTGCCCTTATCATTCTGATGATTGGTGCGTCCATCATAACGGCAATTGCCAGGTCGCGTTTGGTTGCAATAATTTCCATGGGAGTTGTTGGCCTTGGCATAGCATTGCTGTACCTCATCTACAGCGCTGTTGACCTGGCAATAACACAGATACTTGTCGAAACGCTGACCCTTGTGATGTTTGTATTGGTTTTACAAAAACTTCCCAAATTTGCCAATCTTTCTTCCCGTAAATCGCGGATCAGGGATGCCTTGATAGCAATGGCTGCCGGAAGTTTTATGATCATACTGGTATTAAAATCGATCCATGTTAACTATAACCATCCAATATCTGATTTTTTTGTAAAAAACAGTCTTCCTGGTGGGTTTGGCGAAAACGTGGTGAACGTTATCCTGGTCGATTTCAGGTCGCTTGACACACTTGGAGAGATTACAGTTTTAAGCATTGCAGCGCTCGGGGTATATTCATTAGTTAAACTTAACAGGTTAAAGAAATGAAAACCATTATTTTGCAGATAGCTTTACCATACATTAGGTTCATCCTCATATTTTTTTCGATTATAACGCTGTTACGGGGGCATAATTTCCCGGGCGGTGGTTTTATCGGAGGTTTGATGGTGAGTGGGGCATTTATTTTTCAAGCGCTTGCCTGGGATGTTGCCAATTCCCGCCAAACTCTTAAAATATCGCCAATACTACTGATTGGAATAGGTTTGCTGACAGCCTTAATCAGTGCCTTACCCGGAGTCATTACCGGAAAGCCATTCCTAACCGGCACATGGGTCAAATTATCTTTCTTTGGTGACTTCACACTGAAATTGGGAACACCACTGCTATTCGACTTAGGTGTTTATTTAACTGTCTGTGGCGTGGTCTTGCTTTTTATTTATACTTTAATGGAGGAGTGGCAATGGAAATAATATTTGCAATCCTGGTTGGTGTCCTTTCAGCTGTGGGTGTATATATGCTGCTCCGCAGAAGTGTTTTAAAGCTGGTTTTAGGCATTATTTTTTTAAGCAACGCCGTTAACCTGACCATTTTTATTGCCGCCGGGCTGGTTAAAGGAAAGCCAGCTTTTGTAACTGAAGGATCGGCCAACCCTGCCGATATGGCAGACCCCATTCCGCAAGCCCTGATCCTAACCGCAATAGTAATTGGATTTGGACTTGTTGCTTTTACCCTTGCATTGAAATATAAATATTTCAGTCTTTCAGGCACCGACGATCTGGATGAATTAAAAGAAACCGAAGAATGATTTCACTACCGATATTAATACCGCTTTTGACTGCAATATTGTTGATTTTATCGAACAAGGTGCGTTATCAGAAAATTGCAGGTGTGACCGGCTCATTTGTCAATTTTGTTGTTTCGCTCCTGATAATAACCAAGGCGTCAGGCGAAAACATTCAGGTATTGCAGGCAGCCAACTGGGATGCTCCGTTTGGGATCAGCTTGGTGGTTGATATGTTCAGCTCAATGATGCTCCTTATTTCAGGTTTTGTCTCGTTGGCCCTGGCAATCTATTCGACCTACTATATCGACGACAAACTGATTTCGTACCGCTATTTTTTATTTTTTCATACCCTACTGATGGGGGTTAACGGGGCATTTGTTACCGGCGACATATTTAACCTGTATGTGTGGTTTGAAGTAATGCTCATGTCATCGTTTGTGATGATTACCCTCGGCAGCAAAGCAATCCAGTTGAAAGGGGGGATTAAATACCTGACCATGAACCTAGTAGCCTCCCTGTTTTTCCTTGCGGGCATTGGACTACTTTATGGGAAAACTGGAACTTTGAATATGGCCCACCTGGCTAAAATTCTGCAACATAATAGCCAGGCTTTTTTTATGGACACTTCAACAATGCTGTTTTTTATGGCTTTCAGCATCAAAGCTGCCGTATTCCCGTTCTTTTTCTGGCTGCCTTCCTCGTATCACACCCCGCCCGTTGCCATTACTGCATTTTTTGCTGCCCTACTTACAAAAGTGGGGGTTTACGCAATGATCCGTGTTTTTACATTGTTTTTTGTCCAGAATCCGGTTTTCTGGCACACTTTGTTTTTAATTATTGCTGGCCTGACTATGGTCGTGGGAGGAATGGCAGCAGCTTCACATTACGAAATCAGGAAGATATTGTCATTTCACATTATCAGTCAGATTGGATACATGATTTTTGGTCTCGGCATATTTACCCCGCTGGCATTGGCAGGGGCTATATATTTTACCGTGCATAATATGCTGGCCAAAACCAATACTTTTCTGGTTTCCGGACATATTCACAAACTTAAAGGTACCTTCCAGCTCAAAAGTATCGGAGGCCTCTACAAATCATATCCGTTATTGGGAATTTTATTCATCATACCGGCATTTGCACTTGCCGGCGTGCCTCCCTTGCCTGGATTTTTCGGAAAATTCTTCCTTATCAAGGCTGGTTTCGAAGCTGAAAAGTGGTTGATTTCTGGTGTGGCCATTTTAACTGGAGTTCTTACCCTGTTCTCGATGATAAAAATATGGAATGAGGCATTTTTCAAAAAAGGACTTGACGATCAACCGCATGGAAATCTGACCGGAAAACTTAGATTGGGTGAGTTAATTCCTTCGATTTTGCTTGGAGCTGGAACTATTGTTTTAGGTTTAGGGACCGGATACTTTTTCGATTATTTTATTGAAGCGGGAAATCAACTTCTCGATTCATCAGGTTATATTGATGCAGTTCTAAAAAACTTAAATCATGCGACTAATTAAGAAGCCATTTCAATTTATTGGCTTTGTCTTGTTTTTCCTGAAGAAACTGGTCGAAGCCAACCTTTTCATTGCAAAAGACCTGCTTTCTCCCGGTCTGCTGATTCAGCCTGACTACATAAACGTTAAAGTACTATTAGACAGGGACTACCAGATATTGTTGCTTGCCAATTTAATTTCGATGACCCCTGGCAGCCTTGTAGTTGACGTGGCACCCAATCGTAAAGAAATACTTGTCCACTCCATGTATGCGAGTGATAAATCAAAAGTTATTGAGGAGATTGATGAGTTTCAGGTAAAAATAAAACAGCTTTTTGAATGACTATGCCGTTATTAAAAACCTTATTGTATATTGCTTTTGCAATCCTGATTGTGTCTTTTTTACTGACCATGATCAGGCTTGCCAAAGGGCCCCGTCTCTACGACAGGGTTGTTGCCCTCGATCTGATTACCTCTATTTCGGCTGGGATCATCCTGTTATACGCACTACTGACAGGTAATCCGTACTTTATTGACGTAGCTGTAATCATTTTCCTTATTGCATTCCTTGGCACGGTGGCTATTTCGAAATATTTAACAAAAGTTGATTGAAATGATGGAATATATTGTAATGGCATTGGTTATCCTCGGCACTTTTTTTATCCTGGTTGCCGCAATCGGCCTGCTAAGGCTTCCTAATCTGATGACCCGGATACATGCCGCCACAAAAGCCACTTCTTTTGGACTCTTGCTGATCCTAATCGGCTTAGGGTTACACTTCGGAACCTGGCAAATCATTGTAAAATCTATACTGCTGGTTGCCTTTATTTATCTTACTGCCCCATTAGCGGCTTCAGTAATTGCCAAAACCGCCCAAACAGAGGAAGAGGTTGAATAAACCAGTGAAATAAATATTACCGGGAAATCCCTCAAATTCATTCCGAAAGTTTAAATTTGTCCTATTGAGCTAATAACCTGCATGAAGCTTACGGTAATCATTGTTAATTACAACGTAAAACATTTTTTGGAACAGTGCCTGCATTCGGTCATAAAATCATGCAATGGCATTGAAAGTGAGATTTTTGTGGTTGACAATAATTCAGTTGACGGTTCCTGCCACTTGGTCAGGGAGAAATTTCCGCAGGCCAGGTTAATCGAAAATAAAACCAATGTAGGGTATTCGGTAGCCAACAACCAGGCAATCAGGTTATCAATGGGTCAATATGTCCTGTTACTCAATCCTGATACTGTGGTTGAAGAAGATACATTTTTAAAAGTAATCCAATTTATGGATCAACATCCAGATGCAGGGGGACTTGGTGTTAAAATGATTGATGGCAAAGGAAAGTTTCTTCCCGAATCGAAACGAGGGTTACCAACACCATGGGTTGCATTCTACAAAATATTTGGAATTTCATCTCTTTTTCCCAACTCGTATCGTTTTGGACGGTACCATTTGAGTTACCTAAATAAAAATGAAATACATGAAGTAGATGTTTTATGCGGTGCCTTTATGCTTTTGCGAAAAGAAACCCTTGATAAAACCGGACTTCTCGATGAAACTTTTTTCATGTATGGCGAAGATATCGATCTGTCGTACCGGATAACCAAAGCAGGCTACAAAAATTATTACTATCCCGAAATTACAATAATTCATTACAAGGGAGAAAGCACGAAAAAAGGGAGCATCAACTATGTGAAAATGTTTTACAATGCCATGCTGATATTCTCCAGAAAGCATTTTTCATCAGGAAATTACAGGATGTATTCCTTTTTTATTCACATAGCTATTTATTTCAGGGCGTTTATTGCCCTCATGCAGCGAATAGTCCGCAAAATTTATCTTCCATTATTTGATTTTGCTTTGATTTATACAGGCTTTCTAATCATTGTTCCATTTTGGGAGAGAGTGATGTTTGAGCCAGAATATTATCCGATGTTTTTATATAAATGGGTAATCCCAATCTATATTCTTATTTGGCTCTCAGGTATCCAGGCTTCGGGAGGGTATAAAAAACCGGTTAGCCTTTTAAAGGTCGTCCGTGGGCTTTTTTGGGGCACAATTACAATTCTGCTGGCTTATTCGCTTATCGATGAAGATTACAGGTTTTCAAGGGCATTAATCTTATTTGGCACAATCTGGGCAACCCTGCTATTACCAATTTTCAGGCTACTTTTCAGTTATTTCCGGTTAAAAGGCTTTGAACTCGATATTGAAAGGCAAAAAAGAATAGCAATTGTAGGGCACAGTGAAGAAGTTGCCCGGATCAAAGATTTACTGCACCATACACCCGTTAACCCACTTGTGGTTGGAAGTATATCTGTTTCGGAAAACGCCGAATCGGACGATTTTCTCGGACATGCAGGCCAGATCAGGGAAATTATTGAAGTGAACCGGATAGATGAGATAATTTTTTGTGCCGAGAGCCTGAGTTCAGGTGAAATCATCAGGACAATGCTTGATTTGAGCAAAACGGATGTAGCCTATAAAATTGCACCACCTGAAAGCTTTAGCATCATCGGAAGCAATTCAATACACACGGCAGGCGATTTATATCTTGTTGATGTGAATGCTATTTCGAAAAAATCGAACCGGATAAAAAAACGGTTTTTCGACCTGGTATCAGCTGTTCTTTTCTTCTTCATCTTGCCAATTATTATATGGCGCTATTCAAATAAATCAGGCTTACTTACCAACCTGATGCAGGTTTTGAGGGGCAAATACACCTGGATTGGATATATCCCCGATGATAATTCCGAAAAACAATTACCAAAATTACCTCCATCTATTCTCAATCAGAGTGAGTTGTACATCGGCGAATTGCCACCCAACCAGAAAAAACAACTGAATATGATTTATGCCAAAGACTACCGGTTTTGGACTGATATAATCCTGCTGCTGAAATTATGGAAACGGATAGACAAGAACCCATATGGATAATATACTGGAATATGGTCAAATAAGGCTAAGGGCTTTGGAACCTGAAGATATTGACATCTTGTACAAATGGGAAAACGATTCGTCGTTATGGGCGCTTAGCAATTCCCGTGCGCCATTTTCGAAGCATATTCTTGCCCAATATCTGAAAGAGGCCACAAAAGATATTTATGAGCAGAAACAGGTACGTTTCATCATTCAGGCCAACGATTATATCCCTTTGGGCACTATCGACCTGTTCGATTTCGATCCTTACCACCAGCGGGCTATGGTTGGAATACTGATTCATGACCCCGGGTACCGCAATAAAGGTTATGCTTCGGATGCCCTTTCGGCACTGGAAAAATATGCCATACATGCTTTGGGGATCAGGCAGTTGTGCGCAAATATTTCAGAAGACAACACTGCGAGCATTCATTTGTTTGAAAAAGCTGGTTATAAAGTGACCGGAATCAAAAAACAGTGGCTGAGGGTCAAAGATGGGTGGAAGGATGAATGGTTCTTGCAGAAGTTATTGATCTAATCATCCACCATTCTATCCATATCTTCGTTTGTAATTATTTCCAATACACGATTAAGGCACCAATTCAACTCATCTTTAATCTGATGTCCCCAATACCTGAGTACTTTAAATCCCATATTGTTCAATAAAAGGTTAAATTCGGAATCCCATAATAAGTTGTTCCATATTTTGCCTTCTGTCATTGAACACTTTGAAAATGACCAACTTGACAAAAACAAGTGTAAGCAAACTTAAGGATTATTTCTTATCTGCTTACGGTTAACATATTTCACAAATTACAAATCCCCGAAATTTGGTATGTCATTCAGGTATTCAGCGCTGCCTTTTTTAAAATCAATTTTGCAGGTGTAATGTGTTATTCCGTTTGAAACCAGCACATAGGCGGCTTTGATAAAATTATTGTACCGGATGGCCTGATCAAATGTATCCTGCCCGATTTCCACACACGGAGCTTTAAACTCGGCCACCATAATTGGCACCCCATTGCGGCGATAAACAACCAGGTCGAACCTTTGCGCAAGCCCATTGACAAAAACCCTTTTTTCAATTGCCATCAATGATTTGGGGAATTCCTTTTTTTCATGAAGAAATTTTAAAAAATTCTGCCTGACCCATTCTTCGGGATTAAGAACCACCCACCGCCTGCGGAATTCATCGAAAATATAATCACTTCCCGACTCTGACCGGAGCCTGAAATTGAATACCGGTAAATTAAGATTTTGCATGGCCGCCATGTTCAAATTGCTATTTTTGTAATGAAATGCAGAGGCAACGAAAATAACACTATTTCAAAAAAAAAACCGGATATGAAAACGAAGGAAGAAATTGTAGAAAACTGGTTACCACGCTATACAGGCAGGCCACTCAATGAATTTGGCAAACATATCCTGCTTACAAATTTTCAGTTATATGTCGAAATGTTTGCACATCGGTTCGAAGTTCCCGTTGATGGAAGCAACAGGGCCATGCCCAATGCAACAGCTGAAGGTATAACCATCATCAATTTCGGAATGGGAAGCCCAAATGCTGCTACAATTATGGACCTTTTAAGCGCTATAATGCCCGAAGCGGTGCTTTTCTTAGGAAAATGTGGAGGGCTGAAAGCAAAAAACAAACTTGGAGACCTGATCCTTCCTATTGCTGCCATTAGAAGCGATGGTACTTCAAACGATTATCTACCACCTGAAATACCAGCACTGCCATCATTTAATCTCCAAAGGGCCGTTTCACATGTTATACGTGACAAACAACTCGACTATTGGACCGGAACCGTTTTCACCACCAACAAGCGGGTATGGGAATATGACGACCGGTTTAAAAAATATCTGGAAAAAACCAGGGCGATGGCAATTGATATGGAAACCGCAACCATTTTCATTGTCGGGTTTGCCAATCAGATACCATCAGGAGCCTTGTTGCTGGTTTCAGATCAACCCATGATTTCGACAGGAGTAAAAACCGAAGAAAGCGATAAAAAAGTTACCTCTATGTTCGTTGAAAACCACATAAACATAGGTATTGACGCCCTTCGAGAAATTAAAAACAATGGACAATCGGTTAAACACCTAAAATTCTGATATAGTGGAATTTGAAAATATCATTGAAGAACTGGGAAAGAAAATTTATCGTCCTGTTTATTTTTTAACCGGGGAAGAACCCTATTATATAGATCAGATATCAGATTATATCGAAAACAATGTTTTGACTGATGCCGAAAAAGGCTTCAACCAATCGGTTTTCTATGGCTGCGACAGTGATCCCTACATGGTGATGGAATCGGCACGCCGGTTCCCGATGATGGCCACGCTACAGGTAATTATCGTAAAAGAAGCACAGGATTGGAAGAACCTTGAAGCATTTCAGAAATACCTGAATGCTCCTTCGAAAACCACCATTTTGGTAATAAACTATAAGTATAAAAAAATTGACGGGCGTACAGAGCTTGCCAAGCTCCTGAAAAAAAATACCCTCTATTTTGAATCGAAGAAAGTGAGGGATTACCAGCTCCAACAATGGATTGACACGTTTGTAAGGAAAAACGGGTACAAAATAGTGCCACAAGCAACTCAAATGATTGCCGATTTCCTCGGTGAAGATATTGGAAAAGTGGTAAATGAAATTAAAAAATTATTCATTCTGGTCCCCAAAGGTTCAACCATCACTCCCGAACATGTAGAAAAAAACATTGGGATTAGTAAAGATTTCAACATATTCGAACTTACTGCAGCATTAGGCAGCCGCGATGTACTGAAAGCAAACCGAATTGTTAACCATTTTGCCGCTAACCCGGCGAACTATCCGATTAGTGTTACCATTACCTCACTTTTTTACTTTTTCAACCGGATGTTCAGGTATCATTTTATGCCCAACAAATCGGAAAGCGAAGTCATGAAACAATTCAGGATCAACTCATCATATATTGCAAAAAAAACCATAAAGGAAGCGCAAGAATATACACCAACCAAAATATTCGAAATATTTGGAATCCTGCGCGAATTTGATATGAAAAGCAAAGGTCTCGAATCATCGGGCGAGGTGACTCAGGCTGAATTATATAAAGAAATGATTTATAAAATTTTACATTAGATGATAACCTATTTTATAATCGGAATAACCGCATTGGTTTCGTACATTGCGTTCACGAACCAACAGTTATTGGAAAAACTTCAGTTTAATGCAGCGCAGATCATACACCGGCAGCAGTATTACAGGCTTGTAAGTCATGCCCTCCTGCATGCCGGTTGGACTCATCTTTTCGTTAATATGTTTGTTTTGTTTTTTTTCGGAACAGCAGTCGAGCAATATTTCAGGAACTATTTCGGACAGGCAGCTATTGCTTATTTTATTTTGTTGTATATCGGTGGAACTTTATTTTCAAATCTCTGGTCGCTGTACAAGCATAAAAACAACTATTACTACAATGCAATAGGAGCATCGGGAGCAGTGGCCGCAGTGCTATTTACTTTTATTTTTCTTAATCCTTGGCAAAAGGTCTATTTTTTTGGGATCATCCCCATTCCGGGGATTATTTTTGCCGGATTATATCTGCTCTATTCCTACCAGATGAGCAGGAAAGAACTCGATAATGTTGCACACGATGCCCACTTTTTAGGGGCATTGTTTGGTTTTATTTTCCCCACAATTCTTCGCCCGCAATTTTTGGATAGTTTTATTGATCAGATATTCAATGTAATGTAAAGGTTTATGCAATGGAATTCTACCTTCACCAAAGAAAAATTACGAGCGACAACGAATTCAATCCCAAAGATGAATGGTTACAATTTCCTGTGAAAGTAAGAACTTCAATGTGGTTTGCCCACGGCGAAATTCCTTTTTTTGCCAACCATATTGAAGAGTTGAACAACCTCATTGAAAGCCTAAGGTTAAAATACCGGATCGAAACCGATGATCATTCAGAATTGCTGAGGCTTGCCATCCGATTGATAAACAAAAACAAGGCATTTATGGGTGGATGGTTGCATTTGCATTTCTTTATAAATGATTCAACATGGAATTTTATAGGGCAGATTGAAAAATATCCCCATCGCGAAATACCATTCGACGAGAATGGAAAACTGGCCATTATTTCAGATGAGGTTATCTGGTCACAGTCGGTCTCATTCTCAAAAAAATATTTAAGGGAATCCATCTGGATGAACGAAAAATTGAAAATTACCGGTACACGATATGGCGATTCTGTTTTTTGCAACGAAAAAGGAGCTGTGGTTGAAACAATCGGTTCAAATCTGTTTTGTGTGTCCCAGGATAAATTTATTACCCCATCGTTAGGAAGCGGTTGTACGAACAACAATTTAAGGGCATTAACCATTGAATCGGCATCCCTGTCGGGACTGATAATTATTGAGTCGGATGCGTTATACCCTGATGACCTTCAACAGATGGATGAAATTTTTACGGCATCGGAGCAAAACGGTTTTAAATGGATTATGGGTGTAGGAACAAAGCGATTTGTAAAGAAAAAAACAGAAATAATCCGCAACGGAGTGGATAAATTAGTTTGGCAAAACAGAAAGAACCTGGTTGATTATCGTTAATTCAATGTAGGATTTTCTGGAAAATTTGTCCAGATATGGTATTTATCGCCAACCTTTCTAACAAAATCGGCCCACGACGACATATTAAGCCTCCGCATTACTGAAACTCCATCTACGTCATTCACCAGCCATGAGTTTTCTTTGATCTCCCTTTCGAGCTGCCCTGCATCCCAGCCTGAGTACCCAAGAAAAAAGCGCACTTCAGAAGGATTTATAATGCCTATATCAACAAGCCTCCTCAACTCATCGAAATCGCCACCCCAATAAATATTATCCAGTACACGTATGCTTCCGGGTATCACATCACCACGGGTATGGATAAAATAAATTGTATCGGTTGAAACAGGCCCCCCGATATATACCGGTGCGCTAAATTCAGGGAAATCAGCAATATAATCCTGAATATAAAGTTCGATCTGCTTGTTCAGTATAAACCCTACTGATCCTTTGCTGCTATATGCAACAATCAGGATTACCGAACGGTTAAAATAATTGCCCGGCAGAAAAGGTTCAGCAATCAGGATACGCCCTTTACGGGGTACCAGATTGTTACTCTGAATCTTAAATATGTCCGGATTATAATACATGACTTTCTGAAAACTTCCAACAAGATATGAAAAATCATCCGTTTTTCAAACCAAATTATAACGATAAAATCATTTTAATATTTTCTTAAACAGAGTTCCATCCAACTGGTTCAATTTTCAGATTTTCAAGGTTCAGTGGTCAAGGTTCATGTAAATGGTTCAAATTATTAATTTTGTACTTATATCGAAATCCAGAAAAATATCCAATGCCATACATTCTTCTGATTGAGACCTCTACCGAAGTTTGTTCTGTAGCGCTCTCCTGCAATGAAAAAATTGTAGCTTCCATTGAAACCATCGAAGGGTTTAACCATTCCGAAAAACTTGCTGTTTTCATCGATGAATTACTTACATCAGGTAATTTAAAACCATCGGATATTGATGCTGTGTGTGCCAGCAAAGGTCCCGGTTCATATACCGGTCTTCGCATTGGGGTATCCGCAGCAAAGGGAATATGCTATGGTTTGCAAATCCCGCTTTTGTCAGTCAGCACCATTGATACACTGGCTTTACATGTATCGCAGAATTACGCTGAATATGGAATAGGCCCGGATATTGAACCGCTTTTATGCCCGATGATTGATGCGCGTCGAATGGAAGTTTATACTGCCTTATATAATTCCAAAGGTGAAAATCTTTCAGAAATATCATCACTGGTTATTGATAAAAATTCATTTATTGACGAAAGGAAAAATTTTCCGGTTGTTTTTTTCGGAAATGGAGCTCACAAATGCAAATCGGCGCTCGAAGGTCATAATTCTGTTTTTATTGACGGGGTAAATGCTTCGGCACGGTTTATGGTTGAAATAGCTTACAGGTTGTTCAATGAAAAGAAATTTGAGGATATTGCCTATTTTGAACCTTTTTACCTGAAAAATTTTGTGGCAACAATCCCAAAAAATAAAATTTTCTGACATTATGAACCCGGAGTCAATATATGATCATAGTATTCAACATGTTCGTTTTATGCATATCATGCTATTTTCAGTGATGTTGGTGCTACTCGGCTCATCACAGGTGTTGAACGCAAAAAACAAGGCTGTTTTAACCTACAACCTGAAATATGGTATAATAAAAGGTGGTGAAGCTAAAATGATTATAACCGATACGGTTTATAACGGAAAAAAGGCGATACACTACTTTATGGAAGGACGGACTACCGGGGTAACCGACAGGCTTTTCAGGGTTCACAATATTTATGAGAGCATTGTAGATGCCCAGACATATCTGCCTTATAAGGCCATCCGTAATGCAAAAGAAGGGAATTACAGATATTATAATGAAGTTTATTTTTTCCATCGGAATGATTCCATTTACAGTGAAAAATCAGGCGGGATAAAAGTTCCTCCTAAACTCCTCGATTTTTTATCTGTTTTTTTCTATTTTGTCAATCAGGATTTTATAGGAAAAACCCCACGGGGCAGATATATTGAACTTCCTGTAATAAATGGCCACGATATCAGTATAATGAAAATTAAACACGATGGAATCCAAACCATTAATACCGATTTGGGTGATGTGGCATCCTATATTTTGATGCCCGAAGTGGATAAAGGCCGTGTTTTAAAGAGTTCGGACGGATTGCTGTTTTATATTTCACAAAATGATAAAGTTCCGATCTTGTTTGACCTCGATTTAAGGTTAGGTTCATTAAGGGCGGTTCTATCAAGCTACACAATCAATGGTAAAGAGATCAAAAGCTTCTGATTCCGATATCGGTAATATTTTGTATTGATTTTGACAGATTTGTATATTTTTGCGCCGTGAAAATATTATAATATCAATTTTTATGGCAACTACAGCAGATTTCAGGAACGGCCTTTGCATTGAGTGGAACGACCAGCTATGGACAATTGTACAGTTTCTTCATGTTAAACCGGGCAAAGGACCGGCCTTTGTAAGGACCAAACTAAAAAACCTGAAAACAGGAAGGGTACTTGAAAATACTTTTAACTCAGGGGTTAAAATTGAAACCGTTCGCATTGAAAGAAGGCCTTATCAGTACCTCTATAAAGATGATATAGGATGTCATTTTATGCATATGGAAACCTACGAACAGATTTCTCTAAATCCAGATCTGATTGAAAACAACGATCTTATGAAAGAAGGACAGGTTATCGAAGTCCAGTTTCATGCCGATACTGAAACACCTTTAACAGCAGAACTTCCACCTTTTGTTGAGTTGACAGTAACCTATACTATTCCGGGAGAAAAAGGCAATACAGCAAGTTCTACCGCTTTAAAGCCTGCAACCCTCGAAACCGGAGCTGAAATTATGGTACCATTATTCATTAACGAAGGAGAAGTTATTAAGGTGGATACCCGTGATCGTTCATACAGCGAGAGGGTAAAACAGTAGTTAATAAATTGTTTTAAAATTATAATCCGGACAGTATCTGTCCGGATTATTTTTTTCCGTTATCCAACTCTTTTCGCGATTTCAGATCAAAATAAACAATCATTGCGGTAAATCCCCAGAATGGCACTGCAGCCTTATCGGTATCGAGAAAGTTATTCATAAAACCGTGTGCATAATAGGTAACGAGACCAAGAAACGATACCATTACCATTCCTTTTTGGAAGCCGTCAGACAATCTCGAATAAGTATTGACAGCGGTATATAGCACTATAATAATCAACAATACAAATGTGAGCATCCCCACGAGGCCACTCTCAGCCAAAGGGCCGAGATATTCACTGTGCGCATTACCCATGTCGCCCATATTTGTACTGATGATGGTCCGGTCTTTTGACAACTGATAGGGTGCATATTTAAACATGTATGTGCCAGGGCCATATCCGAAAACAGGCCTTTCTTCAAACATACGGATAGCTGCCCCCCATCGGTTCAGCCTCTCAAGATTCGATGCATCAGAGGTTATATTCGACATGGAATTGAAATGTTCAATCAGGTTCGATGAGGATTCGTCATCGTTCTTTTCGAGGTATTCTACAATCTGTTTCTGAAAAAGAAAAACCACAGCTATGATCGAACCCATCGTAATTATGATAGTCCTGAAGCGAATATGCAACCTTATAACAACCCACACCCCTGCTGCAAAAATCAGACTTAACCAGGCTGCACGGGTATATGACAGGATAAACGCAACAAAAAGAACCATCAACACTACTCTTGATAACCATTTACCCCTATCGGGCACATACTTACTGAACGAGAAAAAAGTAAAAAACGGAATAAACATAGCCAGTACTGCCCCATAGGAAGTATGATCGTTGAAGAAAGGGGTCATTACCCAATGGGCAGCTTGCTTGTTGAGTAATCCAAAACCCGAATGCCTGAATATGGTATATGCAATGACGATGAGAAAACCGGCAATATATAGCCGAACAAATTGAGAAATGTTCCTTTTATCTTCAAAAAGTTTCATTGCAAGAAGATAAAACCCAACTATAAACCATATCCGGACCATCAGGAATTTAAAAGATACAACCGGCATGGTACTGGTGATTGATGTCACCAAAATCCAGAAAAGGTATAAAAATATTGCCAGAGATACCGGATGTAAAACAACATCCTTGTCATAACCCCTTTCGACTGCAACCCTGAGGATAAATAAAACCAAAATCCCAAATAAAAGCGGTTCGGTTGGAAGGAACATATCAAACGAAAGGCCGGAATATAATTCGCTTAATGGAAGCGATAAGGGTGTAAGAAAGACAATGAGTTTGAGAATTCTGTCCGACGAAAATATTGCCAGCATCACAATGATGAGTGCCAACGGGAGTAAACCCAGGAAATAAGTGTCCATTTTGACCAAAAACCATATGTTCATAAGAATAAACAGAACCGAAACAGCATAAAAAGCTGCCAGGCGTATGGCCGGATTTCTGAACACAATAATTGATTTACTTTTTATAATCGAGTACAATAAATGCCAGAAGGGCAACAAACAAAGCAGGTATAAGTGTGAACAACACAATCAGCCAACGTACAGGGTAAGCCTTTTTATCCGGAACAATAGGGTGCTCAACAATATGTGCATAAGTAATGACCTTGTTCGCTTCCGAAAGATTGATATCATAAAGAAACTTTAACGAATCGATGGTTTGCACCAGTTTTGCAAATCGTCTTTCAAGAATATGCGATTCTGCACCTTTATTGACCAAATTATCGTACAATTTGCGGATTTCGCGCATCCCTGAAGAATTTTCCCTGCCTTCGGCCAATGCCCGCATATAACCGCGTGTAACTTCGGGAACCTGATTCCGAAAATCAAGAATCTGATATTTAACTCGGGTTTCATTAAGGATTTCCATAATTGAATCACGTTCTTTCTTCCGAAGATCAAGGTTATCCTGGAGTATTTTAACCATTTCCCAGTTTTTTGCAGCATGCATTTGCCTGACTTTCTGACTATAGAAATGGATCACCGAATCACAAATTTGTTTCGCCTGCATCGGGTCTTTATCCATAACTTCAATTTCAACAGTCTCGAATTCGGTTTTCCTGGCTTTAACATGCTTGCCGTATTCGCCCAGCATCGCAGTAATGTATTGAGGATGGTCTTTGTCAATCTTGTAAACCTTATCCAGTCCAAAAGCCTCAAACATTCTGAATTTTATATCATTGGAGTTCATAATCTCCAGCATTTGCTCAGATGTCGATTCTTCACTCATGGTTCCGATATTGGACGGATAAACCCTTGCTGTGGATTTGTATTTTGGTGTTATAAAAAAGGGCGATGAAAATATAGCTGCCATAATAATGGCAATGGTGCCAATTATTACAAAATGAACCCGACGGTTCCAGATTATTTCAAGGATGCGCCGGTTATCAAAAAAATCGTTCATAAATCTGATTTGAATTTTACCTTTTTAATTCTTAAAACGATACTATACCTGCTTTATTATATTCATGTTAACATTTAACGGGCAACCAGCAGGTAATAATTTTTCTTGCCCTTTTGTGCCAGGATATACTTTCCTCCAATAAGAAATGAATGATCAATTTTCAGGTCACCGCTTGTGGTTTTCTCCTTGTTAAGACTTAATCCATTTGCCTGAATTGTACGCCGTAGCTCCCCTTTGGATGGAAATACAGGGGCAATTTCGGTCAGTAAATCAACAATATTTATCCCTTCAGCCAACGCTTGCTTTTCAATCCCGAATTGGGGTACTCCATCGAAAACCGACAAGAAAGTCCGTTCATCCAGACTTTTCAGCTGTTCAGCAGTACCCTGCCCAAACAAAATCTGTGAAGCAGCTACAGCAGCTTCGTATTCTTCCCGGCTATGAACCATGATGGTAACTTCCTGTGCCAGTTTTTTCTGCAATCCACGGTTATGGGGCGCATTGCGGTGATTTTCAACCAACGTATCGATTTCTTCCTTATCCAATAGGGTAAATATTTTGATATATTTTTCGGCATCTTCATCCGATGTGTTTAACCAGAATTGATAAAACTCGTATGGCGATGTTTTTTCGGCATCGAGCCATACATTGCCCGATTCGGTTTTGCCAAATTTGCTTCCATCAGCTTTGGTAATAAGGGGACAGGTTAAGGCAAATGCTTCGCCACCCTCAATCCTCCTGATAAGTTCTGTTCCGGTAGTAATATTGCCCCATTGATCGGAACCTCCCATCTGTAAGCGGCAGTTGTTATGCTGGTAGAGATACAGAAAATCATAACCCTGAACCAGTTGGTATGTAAACTCCGTGAACGACATTCCGGTGGTCGATTCGGAAGAAAGCCTCTTCTTCACCGAGTCTTTCGACATCATGTAATTAACAGTTATGTGTTTACCTATATCACGAATGAAATCAAGAAATGTAAAATCTTTCATCCAATCGTAATTGTTAACCAGTTCGGCAGCATTGGGCCCATCAGAATCAAAGTCGAGAAACCTTGCAAGCTGTTTCTTGATACATTCCTGGTTGTGCCTCAATGTAGCCTCATCAAGGAGATTTCGCTCCTGCGATTTCATGGATGGATCGCCAATCATACCGGTAGCGCCACCAACCAATGCAATGGGTTTATGCCCCGAACGCTGAAAATGTTTGAGCATCATCACACTAACCAAATGACCTATATGAAGGGAATCGGCCGTAGGATCGATCCCAACATAAGCCGCAGTCATTTCTTTCGAAAGTTGCTCTTCGGTACCGGGCATTACGTCATGGATCATGCCCCGCCAGCTTAGTTCCAGTACAAAATTCATTTTTGAAAAAATTTGTGCAAATATAAAGACTTTTAAACTGGCCATCCCAAAAACCAGAGGAATGTTGGCATTGTTAACATGTTGAAAAAGAAAAGCAGGTAAGTATTATGCTATCTGCCAATCCTCAGAATTCTGGCCTGTGCAAGTGACATTACCAGAACACCGGCAACCGTAAGCAAACCACCCAGTAATTGGTGGGGTAATGGAAGGGTCCCAAAGTAAAAATAAGCACCGATCAAAACTACAATCCCTTTCAGGCTTTGAACAATTGATGAACGGGAAGCTTCGATAAACTGAAACGAATAATAAATGGTGAGAATTCCCATAAACGGGCCTAAAAAAGACCCAATTGCCATGTTAATCAATGCCGATGAAGGAACAATAAAAGATTTGCCTGTTGCAAACATCAGAATTGTCGCAAAAACAAGCAACCATAAATTATGATTCAGGTTAATCAGTTCCGGGCTGAGTTTTTTGACATTTACCTTTACTACAATCGATGTTCCGGCAGCAAGCAAAGCATTGACCAAAACCACCATTGTACCAGGTATGAACATACTTTTAATCGATGTTCCACCACTGTAGCTGATAACAAATGCCCCTGCAAAAGCCAGCAGTACACCTGCCGATTCAATTAGGGCAAACCGCTCTTTCAGAATTATTACAGCGCTTAAGGTGAGAATTACCGGATAGAGGTTTCCAAGAAAAGAAGTTACCGATGGATCGGGTATGATATGGATAGAAAGAAAAAAACTGGTATTGGTGAGAATTTCAAGGAAACCAAGGATTATCATAATCCTGATTTGCGGCCACTTTAGTTTGGATATCAGGTAAAGGTTACCCTTCCATGCCGACCAGACACTGTTCAGCAACGCTCCCATAGCATACCAGTAAAAACCAAACTGTATCAGATGTATTTCATTGAGTGCAGCTTTGCTGAAGATATAAACGTTCGAAAACGAAACAGTAGCCAGCAGGGCAAAAAAGTATCCTTTAAAGCGATCAGATTTCATGCCGCAAAAATAAGAAAGAATAGTTTGGTTGTTTCAGGTTTAAACATAACTTGGAGGCCTCAAATCGACTTGAAAATTGGATACTGGCTTTTCGGAAATAACGGGTACCTTAATCAGCAAACCATATGGTTCAATGGTAAGGAAAATTTCAGCATTTGTGATAATGATCCTTTTTTTTCAACAATCGGGATATCCGGGAAACAACTTTGGAATACCTTCGGATAAAGAACCGGTTATTTTGGATTGTAATACCGAAAAATTGTCTGGGCCTTCAAATGTTAATGAATTCATACATATTCTTTCGCAACAGGAGTTCTCTTTATTGCGACGGCGTCGGTCGATGATTCGGCACCAGGCATTAGGTGTCGGGGCCAATCTGTTGGGACCAACACTTGGTTATGCATCGGCATATTTACAATACTCATTCGGACGGGTTGTACAGGCTGAAGCCGGTTTAGATATTTCGACCGTATATACTGGCCTGAACCTATATCCACACGTTTTTAACCGCATTGAAGAGCTTTCGCCATATATGGGCCTGATGGTTGGTTATTCTGATCCATTGAAGCAGAATATTGTAAAAGGCGTATATGCATATATGCCTGTAGGTGTGCGTTTTATAACCCCCGACGATTGGTACGTTTGTGCAGAACTGGCAGCAACAACAGCGAGCAAAGTCGGTACAGCCCCCCTATTTTTCGGATTAAAGCTTGGCTATCTTTTTAAGCGGTAAAAACAGATCAGGCGGTACTTTTATACCTTAGACCCCGCCCGACTGACAATTATAACCTGGATTTGATTTTTTTGGTTTCTTCCTCAAACCCCGGTTTTTCAAGAAAGGCGAACATATTTTTCTTGTAAGCTTCCACGCCCGGTTGGTCAAATGGATTTAATCCGAGAATGTACCCACTTATTCCACAGGCCTTTTCGAAGAAGTATATGAGTTGCCCCAGATAGTATTCATTAAGCTTGGGGATGCTTATGAGCAGGTTGGGAACACCTCCGTCCACATGGGCTATTGCAGTTCCGAGTTCGGCCATTTTATTTACCCCATCCACACGTTTTCCTGCCAGGAAATTCAACCCGTCAAGGTTATCGGGGTCAACCGGGATATCGACATACCGGTCGGGACTAGCTATTGAAATCACTGTTTCAAATAGTTTCCGTTCACCTTCCTGAATATATTGGCCCATTGAGTGAAGATCTGAAGTGAAATCGACACTGGCCGGGAATATCCCTTTACCTTCTTTTCCTTCACTTTCACCAAACAATTGCTTCCACCATTCGGCAAAATAGTGCAGTTTAGGATTGTAATTCACCATAATTTCAATCAGATAACCATAGTGGTACAGTTCATTTCTGACAGCAGCATAAAGAGCCGCCGGATTCTTTTCGAAATCGGTTTCAGCAGTTGTGATTTTCTCCATTGTTACAGCTCCGCTGACCAGTTGCCTGATGTCGAACCCTGCAACTGCAATAGCAAGCAGGCCAACCGGTGTAAGCACCGAATAGCGTCCACCCACATCGTCGGGAATCACATATGTTATATAGCCTTCGGTTTCAGATAGCTTGCGCAAAGCACCTTTCGAAGCATCGGTAACAGCGACAATCCGGTTGCGGGCTTCTGCTTTTCCATATTTATTTTCGATATCCTGTTTTAGTATCCTGAATGCAATTGCTGGTTCGGTGGTGGTACCCGATTTTGAAATTACCACCAGGGCATATTCTTTTTGTTTTAATAATTCGCGCAACTCAAAAAAATAATCTTCACTGATATTTTGTCCGGCAAAAATTACAAGCGGGTTTTTTAATGGCTTCAGGGATACAAAACTATCCGATAAAGCATCGATTACAGCTTTGGCTCCAAGATATGAACCTCCTATCCCGATAACAACAAGTATATCAATGTTTTTACCTTTCAGGGTAGCAGCGGTTTGTTCAATATCATTCAGCTCTTCATCAGTTATGGATGAAGGAAGGTTTACCCATCCGAGAAAATCATTCCCCTTACCCGATTTATCGTGAAGGGCTTTATTGGCAGCCACTGCTTTATCGCTATAAGCTGCAATGTTTTCTTTTGTAACAAAGCTTAAAGTTCGATCGAAATTGAGTGTGATATTTTCCATCATCGTTTATGTAAATTTTTCAGTTAATCGTTGTATTTCTTTCCGGGGCGGCCGGTTATTGTATAAAATCTGATATACCGCTTCGCAAATGGGCATATCAACATTGTATTTACTGTTGATTTCTTTTATCGATTTGGCAGCATAATAACCCTCGGCAATCATGTGCATTTCGAGTTGTGCAGTCCTCACAGAATAGCCTTTGCCAATCATGGTTCCAAATGTACGGTTTCGACTGAATTGCGAATAGGCTGTAACAACCAGGTCGCCAAGATATGCCGAACTTTTTATATCGCGGTTTATTGGATGCACCACATTTACGAAACGTTCGATTTCCTGAATGGCATTTGCAACCAAAACTGCCTGAAAATTATCGCCGTACATCAGTCCATGAACAATTCCGGCAGCAATGGCAATAATATTTTTAATTACTGAGGTATATTCAGTTCCCCAAATGTCGTCCGAAGTTGATGTCCGGATATAACTGCAACTAAGGAACTTCGAAAAGTTCAGGGCATTTTCCTCGTCCTGGCAAGCGATGGTCAGGTAAGAAAGTCTTTCCAGTGCTACCTCTTCGGCATGCGATGGACCTGCAATTACTCCAATATTACTGAAAGGTACCATGTAACGGGTATTGAAAAACTCTGCCACAACCATACTACTTTCTGAAATCAGCCCTTTGATACCCGATATCACAAATTTTTCTGATATATCTTCTTTCAGGCCATTTAATGAATCTATCAGGAATGCAGAAGGAATGACCACAAATAATACATCCGAATTTCTGACAACCTGATTGATATCAGTATAAAAACTTATTCTTTGAATATCAAATTCCACCCCCCTTAAATATCCGGGATTATGCTTATACTGTATGAATTGTTCGATGGTATCTGGATCGCGGATAAACCAATTGATGCCGGGAAAATTTTCAAGCAGAATTTTAGCGATGGCAGTTGCCCAGCTTCCGCTTCCAATTATTGCGATCCTGGTTTCTTTCAGATTCATATTATTATTGCTCAATTGCCTGTAACCAATTCTTCACTTCATCGGGCATCGGATTCCTGAGACCGAGTTTATTCTTTTTATTGTATCCACATAAATCCTGGTGCAGTTTTGTGTGTTTCTCAACCTCCCTTAACTTTTCCAACGTGGTGTAGCCAAGTTCAGCCAAAGGTTTAACCCACTCGCCCGGGATTCCTGCCTGAATAAAATCGTCTGTTGAGGTTTTTACTTCCTGTTTCCTCGTTTCCGGTTTCATTTGAGGGAAAAACAGTACATCCTGAATGGAAAGGTTATTGGTCATAAACATAGTCAATCGGTCAATTCCAATTCCCATTCCGGAAGTAGGTGGCATACCATATTCCAATGCCCGCAGAAAGTCCTGATCGATAAACATAGCCTCATCATCACCTTTCTCCGAGAGCCTGAGTTGTTCCTCAAACCGTTCGCGCTGGTCGATCGGATCGTTGAGTTCCGAATATGCATTTGCCAACTCTTTCCCAAACACCATCAACTCGAAACGCTCTGTGAGTTCAGGATTGTTACGGTGTTTTTTGGTAAGTGGCGACATTTCGATGGGATAATCGATAATAAAAGTTGGCTGAATATAGTGATGCTCGCATTTTTCACCGAAAATTTCGTCGATCAGCTTTCCCTTTCCCATTGCAGTGGTAGTATCAATCCCTAATACATCACAGATTTTTCGCAGTTCATCTTCCGATTTCCCTTCAATATCGTAACCGGTATGCTCCTTTATTGCCTCACACATAGTAACACGCGGGTAGGGTACTTTAAAATCGATGATGTGTTCGCCAAGTTTAACCTGGGTAGTTCCGTGCAAAGCCAAAGCTACCCTTTCGACCATTTTCTCGGTAAATTCCATCATCCATTTATAATCTTTGTAGGCTACATAAATTTCCATTACAGTAAATTCGGGGTTGTGTGTGCGGTCCATACCTTCGTTGCGGAAATCCTTTGCAAACTCATAAACCCCATCAAAACCACCAACTATTAACCGTTTCAGGTAAAGTTCATTGGCTATCCGCAGATACAAGG
The DNA here is from genome assembly GCA_037447215.1 of Bacteroidales bacterium. GTDB lineage: Bacteria > Bacteroidota > Bacteroidia > Bacteroidales > Prolixibacteraceae > UBA1413. The sequence continues at coordinate 18,354 of JBBIHB010000012.1, read as the reverse complement.
GAATATCAAGGGCATTGTGATGGGTTATAAACGGACGAGCAGCGGCACCTCCCGGAATAGGCTGAAGAATAGGTGTTTCTACTTCGAGATAACCATATTCATTGAACATTTGACGCATAGTATTGATAATTTTCGTGCGCTTGACAAATGTATCCTTCACCTGTGGGTTTACAATCAGATCGACATAACGCATACGATAACGTTGTTCCATATCGGTGTAAGCATCGTATGTCACCCCGTCCTTTTCTTTTACAACCGGTAGCGGGTGCAGCGATTTACTCAAAAGAACAAGTTCCTTAACATTTACAGATATTTCACCCATCTGTGTGGTAAAAACATTGCCTTTAATACCAATAATATCCCCAATATCGAGGAGTTTTTTAAAAACTTCATTATACCACGATTTATCTTCACCCGGACAAAGTTCATCCCTGTTAATATACAGTTGAAGCCGTCCGGATGAATCCTGAATTTCGGCGAATGAAGCTTTTCCCATAATCCTTTGCCCCATAAGGCGGCCGGCAAGGCAAACCTGCTGATAGTTATTCTTTTCAGTGGAAAAACCTGCTTTTATTTCAGACGCGAGTGCATTCACCGGAAATTGAGCTGCAGGGTAAGGATCTATTCCCAATTCGCGCAGTTTTTTCAATGAATTTCTTCGGATAATTTCCTGTTCGCTTAATGGTATGCTCGTCATGTTCAAATAATTACTTACAAAAAAAACTTTGCAAAGATAGAAAAAGAATTTACCTCCCGGATTTAACATTTTTCATACTTAACGAATCTGGGTGAATACTCTTTCCGTTATTATATAATTAATTCATTATCTGAAATTTAAAAAATCTTTTTGGTGTACAGATGCATTTATAATTGTTATCATTTTGCATTTTATATCTTTGCAAAAATCTATAAGTGCAGGGTAAAGACGAAAAGGTTACGCATGGATAAACTCTGGAATCTGAAGCCTCAGGGCGATATTAATGATATAAAACACTTGTCGGCAGCGTTGAATGTTAATATGGTAATCGCGAATCTCCTGGTTCAGCGGGGCATAAAAACGTTTAACGAAGCAAAAACTTTTTTTCGTCCCCGCCTGACAGATTTACACGATCCGTTTCTGATGAAGGATATGGATAAAGCTGTTGGAAGGCTTGAATCAGCCATACAAAACCAGGAAAAGGTACTTATTTATGGCGATTACGACGTGGATGGTACTACATCAGTAGCTATGATGTACCTGTTTTTGAAAGATTACCTGCATAATATTGACTTTTACATCCCCGACCGTTATTCCGAAGGTTACGGAATATCGCCCCGTAGTATCGAGTATGCTGCCGAAGAACATTTTTCGCTTGTAATCGTTCTCGATTGTGGAATCAAAGCGGTCGAAAAAATACATTTGGCCAGACAAAAAGGGGTTGAATTTATCATTTGTGACCATCACAACCCGGGAAACATGATTCCCGATGCAGTTGCTGTACTTGATCCGAAAAGGCCCGATTGTAATTACCCTTACAAAGAATTATCGGGCTGTGGAGTGGGTTTTAAACTGCTTCAGGCCTATACTCTGCGAAACAATATCGATCCCGAAAAGCTTTTTGCGCTGCTCGATTTGGTGGTGGTAAGTATTGCCTCCGACATTGTTCCCATTACAGGAGAAAACAGGGTACTTGCCTATTATGGACTTAAAAAACTTAATACCAGTCCTGGCATGGGGCTCCAAACCATCATCAACTATGCAGGATTAACCGGCGAAGATATTACCATAAGCGATATTGTGTTTAAAATCGGACCACGGTTGAATGCTTCGGGCCGTATTGAGCACGGCAAAAAATCTGTCCAGATTATGGTATCAATTGACGAAATCAGCTCCGATGCTTTGGGTGGGGAAATCGACTCATTCAACGAAATCAGGAAAACACTAGATCGGGATATAACTCAGGATGCTCTTGATATGATTGAAAATAATCCGGAGCTTAAAAACAGGAATAGTACTGTGATATACAACCGCGATTGGCATAAAGGGGTAGTAGGCATTGTTGCCTCCCGGCTTACCGAGTTCTATTATCGGCCAACAGTAGTATTGACTGAATCAAACGGTTTGGCAACCGGTTCGGCCCGCTCGGTGAAAGATTTTGACTTGTATGAAGCTATCGGCTTATGCAGTGACCTGCTCGAATCATACGGAGGACACATGTATGCTGCTGGCCTCACCATGAAGATCGAAAATGTGTCGGAGTTTTCGAGACGCTTTGAAGAAATTGTGTCAAGAAGTCTGGCCGGGCAACCTCAGATCCAGACCATCGACGTGGATACAAAAATTGCCCTACACGAAATAACACCTCGTTTTTTCAGGATTCTCAAACAATTTGAACCTTTCGGACCCCACAATATGATGCCTGTATTTGTAACAGAGGATGTTCTCGATTCTGGAACCAGCAGGCTTGTTGGAAAAAATATAGAACATATCAAGTTATATCTGGTTGAGCCCGATGATTCATCGGCAGTGTATGCAGGGATTGCATTCAACATGTCGGACAAATTTCACCTGATAAAGTCGGGAATGCCTTTCGATATTTGCTATTCTATAGCCATAAACGAATTCAAGGGGAAAACTAACCTTCAACTTTATATCAGGGATATTAAAATGAAAGATATCTGACCTGAAAACAGCGTTTATCTGAATACTTCAGCAGCAATAATTGAATTCTCAACCGGCCGGGCATACATCTTAATAAACTTCCGGGCAGCCTCTTCTTGATTATTGCTTATAGCTTCCTTTACTTCTTCGATCATTTTTTTGAACTCTGCCATATCGGTAGCTGAATATTGATCCACAAACTCGCCTGCTCCGTACATAAGTTCATAAGCTACATAATTGTATGGCCAAAGTTTATAATACTGATGGATACGGTGATCGATACGAATGGCTAGCTCCTGAATAAACTCATTGGCTGACAGGTGGTTATTATTCTGAAGAAAACTACTTAGGATAGGCCTTCCAAATGAAAAATGCACTCTCCCCTTTGGTTTGAAAATGCCTTGTTCCATATTTTTCAGATCGTCTTCTTTTGTTTTTTCATAACTACCCAACTTCCTTTTAATCAGTTCTTCGACCTTGCAGATACCACATGGCTCAATTTCGTAAGATATAGATAGTGGAATTATAGTTAACTCGCCAAAACCCTCAGCCAGGCTTTTTTCATTGCTCATGTTCAGCATTTTGAGCAAAGCCAGTTGGGTTTTATCGTCGCCATCTTTTGTCCGCCCTTCGCGTTGGGCTATCCACACCGAAGTATTGTTTTCAACAATCGATCCCCTGATGTAGTATGAAAGTTTTTTGGATGCTTCAAATAGTTCTCTGCTCCCAATATTCCGTTTAACCACAAAAGCGCGATTCAGTTTTACAGCATGGATTATCCAATCATAAATCAACAGGTTGTCGCCAATGGCAATCTGGGTTGTGTTCATCCCATTGGTGTGAATAAGGTAATTGAGAAATGCGGCATCGAGGATGATATCCCTATGGTTTGAAATAAACAGGTAAGCTTTCGACTTATCCAAATGCTCAAGCCCGCTGCAAGTAAGCCCCTTTGTGGTTGAATGCACTATCAGTTCAACAAGGTGCTTTACAAATGTGGCTTGAAGCTGTTCGACCGTAGTAATTTTAAGGAGTTGCCTCCTTGTTTTTTCGATCACCTTTGGTGTTTTGTATAAATACGCCAATACCTCATCGAAAACCGGATCATTTAGTACTATATTAATCTTTTCAGCAATTTCATCGTTGTTATAGGGTCGGATATCGTCAAACTCACTTATCTGCATCATTTTTTATTTTTAGCGATGCAAAGTAACAAAATAACCCGTTAAAAGCGATACCTGAGCTGAATTTTAAATTCAGTTTTCCTGTTTCCGTCAATCTTACTATTGCCCGAACTGATTACTTCCCTGTCGGAATAAAGGGTTTGAGCAATTTTCAACCATGCATCCCAACCGTTTGAAATATTGTACCTTAAATTGAAGTAGGTACGGATTCCTCTTCCGAAAAACGATAAAGTTGAAAAATTGTACAACAGATCATTCTCATATGCATAAATCCGTGAGCTGTAGCTGTCAGTTTTGAACCAAGCCAAACGGGCAGTTGCCGATAAGTTTGGCCTTTCGGGTGTCCATTCGACATCCTGGAAAAGCAATATCCCACGTTCATTATTCATATACTCATACCAAACATACTCCACTCTTGTCCTTATTGAAAATTGACCTGAAAACTGGTACCGGAAATGTGCCCTAAGGTTAGTCCTGTTTCCAACCTCGTCAACATAAAGGTTTTCAGACTTAATTTTGTCTGGTTTCGACTTATATCTCAACCTGATATATGCTGTAAACCTTCGGGAATGCCTGTAATCGATCTGCAACATATACTCGTATCCGTGTGCGGGGCCTGTTGTTGAATAATTCAACCAGGGCGACGAAAACCAATCACCATACCCCGAAATAATCAATCTGGGAGCCGGGTAAACTTTGAAACCGGCATATAACCCGGTTTCGTTGATTGCCCTGCTGTTTTCGCCAAATGAATTTGCCCAGGTTGCATGGTAATCTTTTTCGAAATGCCTGAATACCAATGCCAGATTAAACTGATCGTGCAAACGGGCATCAAGACCCTGTAGATAAGAGTATCCTTTCGATTTTGAAAAAGCAGCTTCACCGTAGAATTGATATTTTCCGGTAACAAAGCGATAATCCAGAGAGACATTATAATTATCCTGCCCACTGAAAAGAAATTGCTGATAGAGTTGATTCCCTCTTAGAAAAGGGTATTGAAAGCGCTCATATAACACGTTAATACCCAATCGTAACTGGTTGAATGTTTGGTTAAATATAGCGCCTGCAACTGAGTGCCCTAAACTTTTCTTATCCTCGATTTCAGATAATGTGCGATGATATCCTGAGGTTTGCAGGCTCGAAAAAGTGGTAAGGCCATCGCCTGAAACCACAATGTTCCCGTCTGATTTCTTGTGCGAAACAAAAAAATGGCTTTGAAAATCTCTTTTCCGCAGAGAGGTGGCAATTCCCCTGAAAAAGAAATTCTCGTCGGTAGAAGTATACGGCCTGATTTGGCTCATTGTTTTCGAAACCTGCAGAACCTCGGCTGTTTTTCCCATAGAAAATCCCTGCCAAACCACCAGTCCTTGGCCTGCTCGTACTACAAAATCACCGACCAAAACCTGTGGCAGCAAATCATTTATGCGAAACTTGAAATGAGCAGAATAAAAATCAAAACCATAAGGATTGGAACCTTTAAAAAATTCTTCGCCCGGATCACGGTCTCCAGTTATTCCAGACTGAAAGTTATTGCCCCGCTGAACCAGGTACCTTGCATAAAGTTTTTGTGGCCCACCCTGGTAGGCAGGAAGTTTTTCGTTACCCTCCAAGTAACCAGCCTGAAGCGGAAATGTTTGCCATCCTTTAACCAACAACTGATGCTGTGCCCGGCGTTTAAATGATTTCGCGACTGATTCAAAAGGGAGAGTTGTTTCGGTAGTAACAAAAAATGATATTTTTTCAGCCAATTCTCTCCCGATGTTTTCAATGGAAGCCAATTCGAAAACCGAAAAAAACTGACCGGTCCGGGTTCGATAATCAATGATATTCTGAGCCAGAATTTCATTCAGAAAAGGAATTTTGATCAGATCATCCATTTTGGCACTGTTCAGGTTTATCGGATTTTCATATAATACTTGTAATTCTTCGAGCCAAACTGTCATATCGGATTCTTCTTCCATATCTTCGGTAAGGGCTTCAATCAGGCTTTCGAATGTTGTATAACGCCTTGTGGGTTCCTGGGCAATCACAATCTTTAATGACAATATTGCCAATACTATAATCAATATTGAAAGATGTGATATATTCATAACGAATAACTTATTCCAGCAGTTGGTGAATAACCTAGATTTCCATGGTAGCTAAAGCCGATATCGAAAACAAATTTTCGGAAATGGAAGCCCATACCGCCAGTCGGGCGAAATGGATTACCTGATGCACCTATCCTAAAAGCCACAGTTTCGACCGGATAGTACTCCAAACCGGTTCGAATGACCCAATTGGTTTGTTGCTTTTTTTCTGCTTCAACGCACCACAACAGTTGAGGGCTTACTTTCCATGCCTCTCCAATACGAAAAGCCCAGGGAATTTTTATTTTGCCGTTAGGGGTATTAATAGTTGATCCAAACGGATTAAAAAAATGAACAGCCCCCGATAATCTATCGGATATGCTTAAAAGCAATCCCCCTTCAAATGTTACGGAATAGAAAGGATCACGATTTTCGGGCAGGACATTCGAGAGATAGCTGAACTGAACACCTGCCGATAAGAAATCGGAAAATCTACGCGAATAGGCAATCCCTGCTTTATTCTCCCTATATAAAACCTTTCCAAAACGAGAATAGCTGAGCCCAAAACTGCCTAATGAAGATGGAACTATTGCCCCGATAGCTTCAAAAGAAAACTCTTTTAGGAAAAACTTCGATTCGTAAACGGTGAGAAACGTCAAACCGCTGACCTTTGCCATGGCAGCCTGGTTCAAAAAAATACTTTCAGCTCCGATCAGGGCAACTCCCGTTCCGGCCATTCCAATAGACCTTGCCCCGGTAGAGCGGTTTTCAAATGCTACTGCCATAAGCATTACCACCAGAAGCAATACCAGATGCCTTATTTGTTTTGGGTACAAGGTTGAAAATTTTGGATGAAATGTATTGAATTCTTAATTGGTTTATACCTGAATTTAATTTCCAACAGGCCCTGATTTGCCTTTCAATTTTGCTTCCAAGGTTTTCCTAATTAACAACAAATTTCTCAACAAGGGCTTCATGGCCGTAGGCCATGTTCTGAACCGCCAGGCGAGCAGCATTCAACGCGACGATTACCGCGACGTTTGCCACAGGTATCCCGGGAGGCATCTGTTCGATGGAAACCATGGTATTGAGGCAATCGAAACTCGATTTACAGGAACCCCAATCAACTGCAATGGGGCCATTGCAGTAGCAACACCCGGCAAATGGGCTGCCAAAACAGTTGCAGCAATTATTACTTTTATCCCCCAGTATTTTGCCGACCGTGCAAATTTCTCGACCACACCAAGTGTTCTATGGGCAGAAAGGGCATTTATTTCAAATGGTATTTCAAACTCATCAAAAACTTTTGTGGTGGCTTCTATCCTTCCAAGATCAGATGAACTGCCTATTATAATGCTAACTTTAGGTGTCATACTGCAAAATAATTTTAAAGTGTGTAAATTGTTTTGTTTCTTTGTGTTTCCAATGGCTAAAATACAGCTATTTCGCTTATTTCATAGAGCATTTTACACTTTAATCCTGAAAATGATGAAAAAAATAAAATTGCTTGATAAAGAGTTTCAACTCTACATTCCCTATGAGAAAATCAAGTCGGTTATCGAAAAAATGGCTCAGGAAATCAATAAAGACCTCGAAGAAAGGGGGCCACTGTTTGTGTGTGTACTCAATGGTGCGTTTATGTTTGCTGCCGACCTTTTTAAACGCATTGAAATACCAGAGGTAGAAATTACTTTTGTAAAAATGGCTTCCTATCATGGAATACATTCTTCGGGGACAATCCGCCAGCTTATCGGTTTAAGTGAAGCAATTGAGGGAAGGACCGTGGTTGTAATTGAAGATATTGTCGATTCAGGAAACACCATTGAAGAAATTTTGGCACAGCTTGCCATTCTCAAACCAAGGGAAGTAAAAATAGCCACATTACTTTCGAAACCCGAAGCTATGGTCAAAAAAGTTAAACTTGATTATGTGGGTCTCGAAATCCCAAATGATTTTATTGTTGGATATGGCCTCGACTACGATGGACAAGGCAGAAATCTGATAGATATTTATTCGATTGTTCAATAAACTTTATATAACTGAAAAATCATGCTTAATTTAGTATTGTTCGGCCCACCCGGAGCAGGAAAAGGAACCCAGGCCGAGTTCCTCATCAATAATTATCAATTAATCCATCTTTCAACCGGTGATCTATTAAGGAGTGAAATTGCTGCTCAATCCACCCTTGGACTCGAAGCCAAAAGCTATATGGAAAAAGGTGAATTGGTCCCCGATGAAGTAGTAATAGGAATGATAAAAAACAAACTTGAAGCAAACCCAAATGCCAAAGGATTCATCTTCGACGGATTTCCGCGCACTGTTGCACAGGCCAAAGTACTCGATGATCTTCTTAACTTTAACAATACTCCAATTTCCGGAATGCTTTCGCTCGAAGTTGAAGAGCAGGAATTAATTGACCGATTGATGAAAAGGGGACAAGTTTCGGGCAGGCCCGATGACCAGGATCTGGACATTATTAAAAACCGCATTAATGTTTACCAGGAAAAAACCGCTCCCCTAGTAGAATATTTTGGTGGACAGGGAAAACATTTCAGTATCAACGGAATGGGAAGTATTGCCGATATTGCTAACCGGCTAAAAGCAACAGTGGATAATCTGTAATCCTATCGGACTTAAAGCATAAGGCCACATTTAAACTACAATAGAATTTCATCTAATATGGCGGAAAGCAACTTTGTTGATTATGTGAAAATTTTTTGCCAGTCGGGCAATGGTGGTGCCGGCTCAGCGCACCTTCGCCGCGAGAAATTTGTCCCTAAAGGAGGTCCAGACGGGGGCGATGGCGGAAGAGGTGGACATGTAATCCTCAAAGGTAATTCGCAAATGTGGACACTGCTTCACCTCAAGTACAAAAGGCATATAAAGGCCGGCCATGGTGAGTCAGGTGGGAAACAATGCAGTTTTGGGGCAACTGGTGACGATAAGATTATTGAAGTACCCCTCGGCACTGTTGTACGCGATGCAGAATCGGGCGAATTTCTTATGGAAATCACCCAGGATCAGGAAACCAGAATCCTGATGCAGGGTGGTAGAGGAGGACTTGGCAATACCCATTTCAAGTCGGCAACCAATCAAACGCCTCGCTATGCACAGCCAGGAGAACCTGGCGTCGAAGGCTGGGTCATCCTTGAATTGAAAGTTCTTGCTGATGTAGGCTTAGTTGGATTTCCAAATGCAGGAAAATCAACATTGCTGGCAACTGTTTCGGCAGCAAAGCCCGAAATAGGAGAATATCCTTTTACCACACTTGTTCCAAACCTTGGTATTGTGAGTTATCGTGACCGGCAATCTTTTGTAATGGCCGATATTCCCGGAATAATTGAGGGTGCCCATCTCGGTAAAGGCCTTGGGCTGCGGTTCCTCAGGCACATCGAACGGAATTCAATGTTGCTATTTTTAATTCCATCAGATGCCAAAGACTATCGAAGAGAATATCAGATACTACTTAACGAACTCGAAAAATACAACCCAGAACTTCTTGATAAAGAGCGTTTTCTCGCTATCAGCAAGGCCGATATGCTCGACGAAGAGTTGATGAAAGAAATCTGTCTGGAATTGAATGACATTCCCCACCTGTTTTTCTCATCGGTTACCGGTTACAACATCATGAAACTGAAAGACCAGATATGGGCAATTTTAAATAAGGTTTAAATGCACTGGTTTGAATCCATATTGCAATTCGATACCGATCTGTTCCTGATCCTGAATGGTATAAATTCTCCATGGTGGGATACAGCCATGCTTTTATTTACCCGGAAGGAAATATGGCACTTTTTATACCTCGCCATATTAATTGCCATAATCCGGAATTATGAAAGAAAGTCGTGGATTGTAATCTTAGTCCTTTTGATTGGGTTAATTGCAAGCGACCAGATTTCAACCCTTATTAAAGAATTGACACAGCGTTACAGGCCAGGGCACGAACCTGCCCTCGAAGGCCTGGTGCATATTGTCCTGCGAAAAGGTGGTCTTTACGGATTTGTTTCGTCTCATGCATCGAATGCATTTTTTGTTCTGGCTTTCACAACTCCTATGTTCAGGAACCGTGCAAGTTTTTTACCCATATTAATCTGGGCATTATTGATATCCTACACAAGAATATATAACGGGAACCACTACCCTTTTGATATTATCGGAGGATGGATGCTAGGAATTGGGTTGGGAATACTATTCTACAAATTATTAATGTTTATCGAGACACGATTTTTCGTTTCACGTCACCCACGGTTTGAAAAAACGAGGCTTAAGCAGAGAAATGCGGGGTTAATCCTTTGGACAACCATTACCATTATTTCAACCGTGCTAATTGCTGTCGAAATGATTCATAAATATCCGCAGCCCTGGTAAATGTATTCTTCTGGATTCCACAAACAATTAAAATCCGAAACAGCAATCAGCATCAATAAACTGAAACGGATTATTAATCGAATGTATATATACAGGCTGACCTCATTCATTTCTATTTTTGCCGGATTCTGGATTTTCAGAAATCATACAGAAATTGCAGCACTGGTATCAATCGGCTTTACTATTCTATTTCTGTGGTTGGTAAGAAAAAATATTCTGCTCGAAAATGAAATTAGGTATCATGCAACCCGATTGAGGCTCATTGAAAGAGAATTGAAAGCGTTGCAATTTGATTTTTCAGATTTCAGTAACGGGCAAGAGTTTTCTGATCCAGGCCATCCCTACTTAAACGATCTCGATATTTTCGGCCCTGGTTCTCTTTACCAATCAATTAACAGGACAACCACATCAGGTGGGTCAAGGGTTTTGGCAAATTGGTTTATGACCCCTGAAATGAACTATACTGAAATTTTTGAGCGGCAAATCATTGTGAATGAATTATCGGGAATGCGCAAATGGCGGCTCGATTTTTTGACCGAAGGCAATTTGCTTGAGATATCAGAAACCGAAAAAACATTTCTGACAGATACGAACCAATCAATGCTGAATATCACTCAATCCAGGGTATTTAAAAATGCTGTTGGAATATTGCCACTATTCACCATTTCAGCTCTGCTGCTTTTCATTATTACCGGAATACATATTTACCTTGTTACTTTTCTTTTTATCAATTTTTGTTTCGGATTTTTTTACAGAAAAGAGGTTGAACGCTTTTACAATATTTTCGGAAATAAATCAAACATAGTCCGCAAATACCTTGGTATTATTCAACTCACCGAAAATCAAATTTATAACAGTGCAGGGATGCTAAAATTGCAGGCAAAAATTACAATACCTGTCAAAGCATTCGATGAAATGAAAAAACTCAGTAAGATAATGACCCGTTTTGATTATCGAAGCAATATTCTTGTCGGGCTAATTCTTAATCTTTTATCGCTATGGGATATAAGGTGTATTCTCCTATTATGGAAATGGAATGAACTGAACAAGCAAAACCTTAAAATCTGGACGGGTACGATTGAGGAGATTGATGCCCTGGTCAGCCTGGCAAATTTCAGGGATAATAATCCAGGCTATGAATTTCCGGTTGTGCAAAAAGGCCCTTTCATTTTTTCAGCGAAAAACATGGGGCATCCGCTTCTGAATCCGCAAAAAAGAATTGATAACAACTTTGAACTATCATCAGTACCCAAAATAGCTATTATAACCGGGGCAAATATGGCCGGTAAAAGCACATTTTTACGGTCAATCGGGGTTAATATGGTGTTGGCGCATATGGGAGCCCCGGTATGTTGCTCAAGTATGGTATTTACTCCGGTACCACTTTTTACAAGCATGCGCACTACCGATTCGCTTATAAAAGATGAATCCTATTTCCTTGCTGAGCTGAAAAGGTTGGCTGATATTATGAAACACCTCCGGAAAGATGAAACCTTACTTGTAATATTGGACGAAATGCTGAAAGGGACCAACTCTGAGGATAAACTCAAAGGATCGCAACAACTGGTTAAACATTTGGCTAAAACCAAAGTTGCCGCAATAATTGCCACTCACGATGTTAAACTTACCGAAATCGAGAATGATTTACCCGGAACAATAGAAAATTTTTGTTTTGAAATTACACACAAAGGCAATGATATGTTGTTTGACTACAAACTTCAAAATGGAGTTACCAAAACTATGAATGCCCTGCTGCTAATGAAAAAATTGGGAATAACCGATTGAAGAGAACCTTTTATATGCCTGATGGCAAATTCCGGTAAATTCCTGATTTTTGAAACACGCTTGCTTTCAATATTCTGAACCAACCAAGGTATTCAGTGTAATGCATTTTCCTGTGTTTTTTGCCCGGGAATTTAGGTGTTTGATTATAAACAAATTCCATTTCGCCCAATTGAAATGCAACGTTCCCTGTGATTATGTTTTTATTCGATTGAAATAGAGGCAATAACCCCGAATTTGAACATTGGGGTTTTCATGCGGCTAACAAAATTTCCCAAAGAATAAAAAATCAGTGGGGCCGGCCTATAATTCCGGTTTTGACTATTATGCCCTTTGTCATTGATGAAAATAGCAGCATCATTGGGTTTTATTTAATGACAAAAATATTCGTTGGGCTGAAAAATATGCGGGTGGCTACCCACAATTATGTCGGCTTCAGCTCTGGCAACTTCTTGGAAATCCATTTAAATCAGCGTGTCGGGAAATAGTTCGAATTCATATCCCCTATGAAGGCCGACAATTTTGATGTCGATGCTATCTCTTTTCATTTGTGGGATTGAACCGGTTATGCCCCTGATATCCAAATTGTCACAGCTATGCGCTTCCACTGCATTAATTCGGTTAATTGATACTCCCGTATCAATATGCTTTATACCGAAATTGGCCCCGAAAGTAACTGTTTTACAATCGGGTTACACTATGCTGAAGTGATGGCTGTTGTACCTCTAATGCTTATATTTTTTCAGATATTTTCTAATATTGATCAACCCTTTCAATGCCGATATTTCTTTGTATCGGACAAAATGAAAAGGCCTTTCCTTTGTTTCGGGGAAATCTCATTGGCAATTCAGTACATATAGCCAAATCATCGAATTTGTACAATTTTGTATTACAGGCACCATGAGCCGGAAGAAATATTGCAAAAGAAATACCATTAAAACAATTACTGCCATTTCCAGTTTCATTACAAAATTTTTGATATAAATATTTCCCGGGCGAATATGCTTATTAATCAAAAATTGAGTCAAAAAGCGTATAAATAGAGTAAAAAGATTTGGCGATAAATTGTCAGGAATACTTGATCAATAATATTTTAACGCTAAAATTTTCAACTACAAACTGTTAGTTTTTTGAATCAAGGCACAAAAAACAAAACCACTTTGTTTTAGCTATATTTGCGACAAATTTTTTTATATGACTGCACAGTACGACGAAGGTACAATACAAACACTCGAATGGCAGGAACATATCAGGAAAAGACCTGGTATGTATATTGGGAAGTTGGGGGATGGTTCGGCAGCTGACGATGGTATTTATGTGCTTTTAAAGGAGGTTCTCGATAATTCGGTAGATGAATTTATGATGGGTTTTGGTAAAAAAATCGAGATTGCCATAGATCAGGATAAGGTCCTTGTGAGAGATTATGGCCGTGGCATTCCGCTGGGCAAACTGAACGATGTAGTAAGCAAAATGAATACCGGAGCCAAATACGATTCGAAAGTATTTAAGAAATCGGTGGGCCTGAATGGTGTTGGTATTAAGGCAGTTAATGCCTTATCGTCTGATTTTATCATCAGGGCAATACGTGACGGACAGGTAAAAGAGGTCCATTTCAGCCAGGGCATTCAAAAAAATGATTTTCCGTTGATGGCTACCGATGAACCAAACGGCACAAAAGTAGAATTCAGGCCCGACGAATCCATATTCAGGAATTTCAGGTTTATCAATGATTATGTGATAAACATGATCAAAAATTACACCTTCCTGAATGCAGGCCTCACCATCGAATATAATGGCCAGAAATTTTATTCACGAAACGGACTTCGCGACCTTCTTGAAGAAAATCTGGAGGCCGAACCTTTGTACCCGATTATCCATTTGCGCGGCGAGGATATTGAAATTGCCATAACCCACGGAAACCAATACGGCGAAGATTATTATTCGTTTGTAAACGGGCAGCATACCAGTATGGGAGGTACTCATCTTCAGGCATTCAGGGAGGTATTGGTAAAAACCATCCGCGATTTTTACAAAAAAGACTTTGAACCAAGTGATATAAGGGCGTCCATTGTTGCAGCAATTAGTATAAAGGTTGAGGAACCCGTGTTTGAATCGCAGACCAAAACCAAACTTGGGTCACGCGATATGGGGCCTAAAGGACCAACGGTCAGAACACATGTAACCAATTTTGTTCAAAAGGAACTGGACAATTATCTGCACAAAAATACTGATACCGCCGAAGTTTTGCTTCGCAGGATTCAGGAATCGGAAAGGGAAAGGAAAGCTATTTCGGGAATAAAAAAACTTGCCAAGGCAAGGGCAAAGAAAGTAAGCCTGCATAACCGTAAATTGCGCGATTGCCGGATACACTTCAACGATAATGATGAAAAACGAGATGACACCTGCATTTTTATAACTGAGGGCGATTCGGCAAGTGGTTCAATCACCAAATCGCGCGATGTAGATACACAGGCTGTTTTCAGCCTCAAAGGAAAGCCACTGAATACCTTTGGACTCACCAAAAAGGTGGTTTACGAGAATGAGGAGTTTAACCTGTTACAGGCAGCCCTGAACATCGAAGAAAGCATTGAAGACCTGCGTTACAATAAAGTAATTATAGCCACCGATGCCGATGTGGATGGAATGCACATCAGGTTATTGCTGATTACATTTTTTCTTCAGTTTTTTCCCGAACTGATCCGGAAAGGGCATGTTTATATTCTTCAAACACCACTCTTCAGGGTTAGAAATAAAAAACAAACTATTTACTGCTATTCGGAAGAAGAAAAAATTGAAGCTGTCAACTTGTTGAAAGGAAATCCTGAAATTACACGGTTCAAAGGACTGGGCGAAATATCGCCCGACGAATTTAAGGGGTTCATTGGCGATAACATCAGACTTGAACCTGTGCAGATGAAAAAACATGAATCGATGACTCAAATGCTTGAATTTTATATGGGTAAAAACACCCCTGAACGGCAAGATTTTATAATAGATAACCTTTATGTTGAAAAAGATGAGGTTGCCTGAACCTTCAAATTTTATATTTGATTATGTCGGAAGAAGATATTAAATCGCAGGAAATTAAGCCTGAAAATCCTAAAGAAGAGATTACATACTTATCAGGGATGTATAAAGAGTGGTTTCTTGATTATGCATCCTATGTAATCCTTGAACGTGCAGTACCCTATGTGATCGATGGGCTGAAACCTGTTCAAAGGAGAATACTTCATGCCATGCGCGAAATGGATGATGGCCGTTTCAACAAAGTCGCCAATATTATTGGGCAAACCATGCAATATCACCCACATGGCGATGCCTCAATTGGCGATGCATTGGTGCAGTTAGGGCAGAAAGACCTGCTTATATACACACAGGGGAACTGGGGAAATATACTGACAGGCGATGGTGCTGCGGCTCCCCGATATATTGAGGCCAGGCTTACCAAATTTGCACTCGAAGTTTTATTTAACCCGAAAACCACCGAATGGAAACTTTCATACGATGGGCGGAAAAAAGAACCGGTAACACTTCCGGCAAAATTTCCACTCTTACTGGCTCAGGGAGTCGATGGGATTGCAGTGGGGCTTGCATCGAAAATTTTCCCCCATAATTTCAATGAATTACTCGATGCAGCAGTTGCTTACCTCAGGAACGAACCTTTTGTCCTATATCCCGACTTTCCTACCGGGGGATCGGTTGATGTGGGAAAATACAATGACGGCCAAAGAGGTGGGGTTATAAAGGTAAGGGCAAAAATTGAGAAACGAGACAGCAAAACGCTGGTTATATCAGAGATTCCATTTGGCAAAACCACCACTTCGGTTATCGAATCGATTATTAAAGCCACCGAAAAAGGGAAAATAAAAATCCGGAAAATAGATGATAATACAGCTGCTAATGTTGAAATATTGGTACATCTGGCTCCCGGAGTATCGTCCGATAAAACTATTGACGCCCTGTATGCATTCACCGATTGTGAAGTTTCACTCAGTCCAAATGCCTGTATCATTGAAAATGACAAGCCGGCATTTATCGGCGTTTCAGAAATTCTTAAAAAATCTGTTGATTCAACTCTGAAATTGCTAAAACTTGAGCTTGAAATCAAAAAAAATGAATTGGACGAAGCATGGCACAATGCTTCACTTGAAAAGATATTTATTGAAGAACGCATATACAAGGATAAGGCATTCGAAGAAGCAGAGAATCTTGATGCCGCTATCGCCCATGTCGATAAAAGGCTTGAACCCTGGAAACCAAAATTAAAAAGAGAAGTAACCCACGAGGATATCCTCAGGCTGCTTGAAATTAAAATGGCAAGAATACTAAAATTCAATGCGTTTAAAGCAACCGACTTTCTACTTGGTATTGAAGAAGAAATTGAACAGGTTCATGCTAATATCAGGAATATAATCCCATACACCATTGATTGGTTTGAAAGGTTAAAATCAAAATATGGCAAGGGCCGTGACCGAAGGACCGAAATCAGGAATTTTGAAAATATTGTTGCAGCAAAAGTAGTGGTTGCCAATGAAAAATTATACATCGACCGGACAGAAGGGTTTATGGGTACCGGATTGAAAAAAGCCGAGTATGTATGTGATTGTTCCGATATAGATGATATTATCGTATTCAGGCGCGAGGGTTCATATTTCGTGACAAAGGTGTCAGAAAAAGCATTTGTAGGCAAAAATGTTATCCACGTTGATGTTTTCAGAAAAGACGACGACAGGACTATCTACAATGTGGTATATAAAGATGGTAAAACTGGTTATTCATATATGAAACGATTTGCGGTAACCGGGGTGACTCGAGACAAAGAGTACGATATAACCATGGGTACAAAAGGTTCGCGGATCATGTATTTCTCGCATAATCCAAACGGCGAAGCCGAAGTACTCAGAGTTATTCTTAAACCAAAACCACGCATCAAAAAACTGGTTTTTGAGGTTGATATGGGTGAAATGGCTATTAAAGGCCGCCAATCTATTGGCAATATCCTTACCAAATACGAAGTGCACAAAATTACTTTGCATGAGCGTGGAATATCAACACTTGGCGGATTAAAAATCTGGTTCGATCCTGATGTTCAAAGGCTAAATGCCGACAAAAGGGGAAAATATCTGGGCGAATTTACAGGCGATGATAAAATCCTGGTTATATACAAAAGCGGTGAATACCAGTTATACAATTACGACCTGGGAACGCATTTCGGGAACAACATACTTGCCATCGAGAAATTTGATCCGGGGAAAATACTTTCGGCAATTTATTATGATGGTGAACAGGAATTCTATTACGTGAAACGTTTCGAAATTGAAGAAACGATGAATAAAATGATATGTTTCATCGGCGAAAGCGATAAAAACAAGCTGGTCAGCGTTACTTGGGTACGTTATCCCAGATTTGAGCTGGAATTTGGAGGGAAAAACAGCGACCGCGAAAATGAAATTATTGAAGTTGCTGAATTTATAGGGATTAAAAGCTGGAAAGCTAAAGGCAAACGGCTAACCAATTATTATGTGGAAAACATTAAGGAGTTGGAACCCGTAATTAAAGATGAACATGAAACGCCTGTTGAAAACGCGACATCATCCGAAAGAGTGCATGATGATTTTGATGATATCCCATTTGAGATTCAAAGGCCTGGAGAGGAAGACGTCAATCAAATGACACTATTTTAAGATGCGTATCTACCTTATTGGTTATATGGGTTGCGGAAAATCGACACTTGGTCGCCAGCTTTCCGAAAAATTGGGATTGAGTTTTATTGATCTGGATAAATACATCGAAGAGAGAAATTACAAAACTATTCCTCAATTATTCTCGGAATTTGGTGAAAAAACCTTTCGAATAATTGAAAGGAAAGCCCTTGAAGAGGTTTCGGAGTTTAATGATGTTGTTGTAGCTACTGGAGGTGGAACACCTTGTTTTTACGACAACATGGAGCTTATGAACGATACAGGTATAACCATTTTTATTGATCTGGAAACTTCAATCCTCGCACAAAGACTATTAAAATCGAAGACTGAAAGGCCACTGTTAAAAGGAAAATCAAGAAAAGAATTGATTGAATTTATGGAATTGACCCTTCAAAATCGTTTGCTCTACTATAATCAGGCAAAAATCAGAATTACCGGCGAATCGAAAGATGTTTTCAATGAAGCACTTGACGAAATTGAAAAAAAAAATCAGGAAAAATTGTAAAAAAACCTCAAAATATTTGCAGAATCAAAAATCAGCACTACCTTTGTAGTACTTCACGTCAGATATAGATCTGACATTGTGTGTTTGGGGGTTAACATTTGAA
>JBBIHB010000011.1:0-93767 GCA_037447215.1 Bacteroidales bacterium | reverse complement strand
TGCCCCGGAAAACGCTTTGCCTCGGTAGAGGCAAAAAATGCCTGACTGTCAGATGAAGTCTTAGTTTTTACATTTTGCTTATACTTATTCAATCACAAACAGGTCATTCGAAATGCCTTTATTCATTTCAATTGAATTCACTTTCAGATCGAGGGCCTGGGGCCCGGCCTGTTGCTTAATTGCAAACGGGAACTTAATCCCATCCACTTCTCGGTAGTCGCCCATATTTGCCGTAACGGTCATGGGGCCCATCTGGGTATCCTGCGATACCACCGAACGGACTTTTAAGCCGCTTGCCACATCAAAGAATTCGGTTTTTGTGGCTCCCTGCGGACTGTTAATCTGAATTTTGTATGCAGGCTTGCCTTCAATATCCTCAATATCGGCAAGCTTCAGTTCAAACCCCTGACTCTTATATTCCAGTTCGGGGAAAAGTTTGGCCTGCATTTTCATATCTTCGAGTTGTTTGCCCGAAAGCTCTATTTTCTGGCCCATAGCTGTTACCTGTCCGCGTTCGCCATCGAATACCTGTTTTTGCATAATATTACCCCCTACACTGGTGGTTACAACTATTTTGCCTGGAGCTTTATATGACGAAACCAATTCTATGGCCATACCTTGTATGGATGTGCTCATTTTCATCACCAGATCCGAAACACTTTTCAGCTTGTCGCTACCACCAATGGCTTTCAGGTAATTTTCAATTACTTTTTCAACTGTCATTCCAGCCGGAATAACTGCACCCGATGCTTCAATTTTCCTCCCGTAAGGATCAAAAAAGAGTACTTCTCCTGATTTGCTGAACCGGGCCAGTTTCGGGGCTACCTCATCTTTATTGCCGCCAACCACAATCCATGCATTTTCAGGTTTGATGTATTTGGCAGCCATAGCCGAAACATCTTCGATAGAAACGGCAGACATTTTTTCGAGATAGGTTTTATAATAATCTTTAGGCAATTTGTACCTTTCAATATTGAGGGCGAAATTGGCAATGGTACGCGGGTTTTCAAGCGAACGGGCAAAAGTGCCGTTCATAAAGTTTTTCACCAGGTCGAGCGATTGCTGATCAACCGGGTCTTTCACCAATCTGTTCATTTCGTAAAAGATTTCAACAAGAGCACTATCGGTAACATTATTACCCACTTCGGTACGGGCGCTGAAACTTCCAACAAGCCGGTCGGTCGAAAGGGATGAACGTGCCCCATAAGTGTATCCTTTGTCTTCGCGGAGGTTTTGCATCAGACGGCCAGAAAATACGCCACCCCCAAGAATACTGTTCATTACACTTGCTTTGATGGCATCGGGAGCCCCGGGTTTCAGTTCAACCGGATAAGAAACGGCAAGCACGCTCTGAACTGCGCCATCACGATTGGCAAAAGCCACTTTATTTCCAGCAGGTGGAACAGGAATTTCATAAGATGCTTTTGGCACTGCACCTTTCTTCCAGGTTTTAAAATATTTTCCGGTGAGTTTTTTGGCTTCTTTTAAGGTAATGTCGCCCACTACAACCAGATATGCTACATTGGGTTTGACATAGGTATTATAATAGTTGACCAGATGATCTCGGGTAATATTGTTAACACTTTCTTTGGTTAAAGCCTCACCGTAAGGGTGTGAATTGCCATACAAAACAGAAGCAATCATATTATCGACCATAAAATTTGCATCGCTCTCATTGGCCGATAGTTCTGAAATTGTCTGTGCAACAGTCTTTTCCAGTTCATCCTGAGAAAATACAGGATTCAGCAAAACATCCGACATTAAAGTCAGTAATTTCTCCTTATGCCTGGTAAGCGACGATCCGAATATACCGGTAGAGAAAGTACTTAGAGAAGCGCCGATAAAGTCAATTTCTTCATCGATTTGCTGTTTTGACCGGGTTTTGGTTCCCGATCGCATCAACTGGCCGGCAAAATCGACATATCCTTTTGCATCGCCCTCTATCACCGGATCGATATCGAGTGTCAATTGCCATGTAACAACAGGGGTTTTATGGTTTTCGACCACGATTACTTTTAATCCGTTAGGGAGGGTGAACATATGGTAATTACCGATATTGACCACCGGTGCAGGACCGGGTTGCGGGGGGCGGCTGCGGTCAATCTGCGCACTAAGGCTAAAGGAAAGCAGTATTCCTGCTACTAAGATTAATATTATCTTCTTCATTGTTTTTCGATTTTTTAGATTAATTCATCTGGCTTTTGGGCAGAAAATAAAGAACCACACGGTTGTTTTCCCTGAAATACTCCTGTGCTGCACGTTGAATATCTTCGCGGGTAACGGCCATGTACTTGTCGAGCAGGGTGTTAACCCTATCGGCATTTCCAAAAAAAGTATGGTTCGATGCAAGGTTCTGTGCCCTGCTGGCAATGGTGTTATTGTTGTTGACTATCCGGTTTTCGTATTGGTTCCGAAGCTTTTCCATTTCCACTTCGGTAATAAGTTCATTCCTGATTTTTTCCAATTCTATATTGATGGCATCTTCCAGTAACTTTGGGTCAACCCCCATTTGCGGTATCCCGAATACGATGGAAAGGCCAGGATGTTCAAGCCCCAAAGGAATGGCAGCTACCTGAATGGCCAAACGCTGTTCATCGACCAGCGACCGGTACAAGCGGCTACTCTGGCCTTGCGAAAGGATGGAGCCCAGCATTTCAACTGCGTAATAATCATCGGTTCCCTGCCCGGGGATATGATAGGCCTGAATAACCGCAGGCAGCTGAATGTTGTCGTAAACCGTGTCACGAACTTCGACCATCCGCCTAGGTTCGTTTGGCTGCGGGCGGCGGATTTCTTTTGTTCCGGCTGGTATCTCGGCAAAATATTTTTCGACCAGCGGCCTGGTGGCATCAACATCAATATCGCCGGCAATGACCAGAACGGCATTGTTCGGGACATAAAACATTTCATGAAATTCCATGAACTCATGGTCTTTGGCACCCCTGATGTGTTCAGCGGCACCTAAAACATCCCAACGGTACGAGTGGCTGGTAAATGCACGGCTAACAGTTTCGGTGAGCAAACGGCCATAAGGCCGGTTGTCGCGTGTTTGTTTCATCTCTTCGGTGACCACTCCTTTTTGTGTGGTAATACCAATAGAATCGACCTGTGCATGCATTAACCTCTCCGATTCGAGCCACAATCCAAGTTCAAGCTGATTCGATGGCAACATCACATAATAATAAGTAACATCGTTGGAAGTAAATGCGTTGAGTGTTCCTCCGGATTCCTCCACATAGCGTGTAAACTGTCCTCTTGGGATGTTTGCGGTTCCCTCGAACATCAGATGTTCAAAAAAGTGGGCAAACCCTGTCCGATGTGGTAATTCATTTTTCGAACCAACATGGTACATAATACTCACGATAACATTCGGCGTAGTGTTATCGGGCTGTAGAATTACATGCAAGCCATTGTCGAGTTTATATTCTGTAAACTCAATTTTTCTGTTTTGTGCCAGCGAAGGAATCATCAACATAGCCAGCAAAAACAAACATAAAAACTTCGGGTAATTTTTCATAATTCAACAAGTTTCTAAATGTATTTTTGGTTCATTATGTACAAAAGTAAAAAATTTCCGGTGTTTTTCGAATTAATCATGTAATCTTTCAAAAATTCATATGAAAACAAAAAAAACCAATTAATTTGTTATTCGTACAACGATACACTAACAAATTACATTATGACAAAATTTCATAACAATATTAAGCGATTTACGCGAAAACCAGCAGTTGCCGGAAGGTTTTATCCGGTCGATAAAAAAGCTTTGTCCAAAGAAGTTGATGTATTGTTTGAGGAAGCTAAAAACCCAGTCAGGCCAGGTTTGTTACCACAGGCAATAATAGTTCCCCATGCAGGTTATGTTTTCAGCGGGAAAGTAGCTGCTTCGGGATTTAAGCAAATTCCAAAATATTCGGAATATAAAAGGGTTTTTGTACTGGCATCGAGCCACCATTTTCATTTCCCTGGAGCTTCTGTTTATTGCTCAGGTAATTATGAAACACCTCTGGGAACTTTGGAAGTTGACCTTGAAACCGGAAAAATGCTTGTCGGAACCAGCCCTCTGTTTTCGAGCCGCGAAGACGTCCATATTCCCGAACACAGTTTAGAGGTGGAATTGCCTTTTTTGCAGAAAATGATTAAACCGGGCTTTAAACTGGTTCCCATAATCCTCGGCACCCACAATCCAACCGAATGCCGGAAAATTGCCGAAACATTGAGTCAATTCCTGATTGCCGAAAACCTTTTTGTGATCAGCTCCGATTTTTCGCATTACCCAGGGTATGAGGATGCGGTTGTAATCGACCGGATAACTACAGAAGCCATACTCACAAAGTCGCCCGAAAAGCTCCTTGAAGTACTGAATATAAGCAGCCGGAAGAAGATTCCCGGCCTGGCCACTTCACTCTGTGGATGGACTTCGGTACTTACACTACTCTATATGATGTCCAATAAACCTTATGAAGCAGAATGGGTTGATTACCAGAATTCGGGTGACCGGGAAATGCATGGCGACCGAAACAGGGTGGTGGGCTACAGCGCGATTACTCTTTACGGTGCAACTGGAAATGAATTTGAACTTTCTGACTGCGAAAAAGAAGAATTACTCACCATTGCAAAAAATTCAATCACTGAGATGGTTCGTTCAGGAAGTAGGCTGAAACTTAGCAATAACACCATAGAAGGAAATCTGGCCAAAAAAGCAGGCGCATTTGTAAGTGTTTACATTTCAGGAATGTTGCGTGGTTGTATTGGTAGTTTCGAAAACGAACAGCTCCTTGCCGAAGTAGTTAACCGTTCGGCCGCATCGGCAGTGAACGACCGGCGTTTCGGGCCGGCTACTGCCGATGAATTGGAAAAACTGGGAATAGAAATTTCGGTGCTGACCCCTCTGAAGAGAATTCACACGAAAGAGGAAATAGTACCTGGCAAGCACGGCATTTATATAAAAAAAGGACTGAATTCAGGGACATTCTTGCCACAGGTGGGCCAAAAATACGGATGGAGCATTGAAGAACTTCTGGGGCGATGCAGTCGCGATAAGGCAGGCCTGTCGTGGGATGGATGGAAACAGGCACAACTTTATACCTATGAGGCAATTGTTATTAAAGATGAAGGGGTTGAAAATCTTGGTCGAGAATTACCTTAATTTTTCGGCAAAAGCCAACAACCTTCTTGCAGCTTCTTCAAGGGTTTCATTTTTTTTGGCAAAGCAAAACCGCAGATAATTCATATTCCGTTTTTTGTGCATAAACAGCGACAAAGGTATGGCTGCAACACCTGCTTCTTTAATTAACCTGATCGCAAACTGGGTATCGGGCTCTGATGAAAGGTTTTTGTAACTGATCAACTGAAAATAGGATCCCTGTGCCACTTCAACCGTGTAGGGCGATCCTTTGAGCAAGCGGTTAAAATAGTTTCGTTTACCCTGATATAACTCCGAAATATTTTCGGTTCCATCGTCCTGGCTCCAATACTCTGCAAGTGCATACTGGAGCGGGGTTGATACGCTGAACCCATTACACTCATGGACTTTTCTGAATTCGTTCATCATAGTTTTGGGTGCGCTGCACCATGCTAGGTTCCATCCATTGATATGGAACAACGGGCCAGCGCCCGAAATAATGAAACTCCGCGAGGCCAGACCCGGAAATTGTGCCACACTCTGATGTTTTTCCTGGTCATAAACAAGGTGTTCAAATCCTTCGTCGCTGAGAATATATATACCGGTTCCGTTGGTGAGCCTTTGCAATTGCTGAAGGTCGTCTTTACCGAATATACTTCCGGTTGGATTATGAGGCGTATTCAAAATAATCATCCTGGTTTTTGAATTGATCATTTTGCGCATATCTTCCCAGTCGATCCTGAAGCCTGGCTCTTTTAAAGGTACATAGACCGGTGTACCTCCGTTTAAACGTATTGACTGGCTATAGGTAAAGTACGACGGATCGAACAAAATTACTTCATCGCCTTCATTCACAACAGTATTGATTACACTAGCAGCGGACTGAAGAGGTCCTGCACAAATGGTTATTTCAGTTGCCGGATCATATTTTTTTCCGTAGTTTTTCGATATCTGTGCCGCAATTTTTTCCCTTAATGCAAGTAGCCCTTCAAAGGGTGAATAATTATTGTAATTCGTTCGGATATAATGATTTGCCAAATCGGCTAACCCGGATGGGCAACTGAATTCAGTTTGGCCCACCGACATGTCGATGGCATTATGCTCTTCGGCAAGATTCTTAATTTCCCAAAAGAAACTTCCCTGTGTTTCCGGCAATTTAGTTTGCATAAATCATGATTGTAGTCACATAACCTGAATGAAGGATAATCCTTTTGAAACAGGTAACACAAATGTAAGAATTAATTTAAAATTGCAATGGTTTATTTCACATTTCATTCTAATGAAAGACTTCCCTCAAAACCGAAGATGATTTCAGGCTGATGGCATTTCCGAAGTGCAACCGGTAATAATCCAATATCTTCGTCAGCAACCCGTTACGTTCCTCCCCCAATATTCTGAATTCCTGCAACTCTTGTAGCCGCATATTGATCAGTTCAACAAAAAAACCTGTCAATCGGGGATTCATATATGCAGGATGAGGTGGTTCACTCGCTATCATAGACCCTTGTTTCATGTCGAGCCAGCCTTGATCTCTGTTCGATGTATCGGGGACTATACCGAGATATCGAGTAAGGCGGGATAGAAACCAGATATGAAAATCGGATTTACCTTTTTCCATAATATCAAAAAAGATCAGCGAACTTTCTATAAATTCATACAATTCCGGATTTGGTCCTTCCTCAATTACGGTTTTATACAGCAGTTCAGCAATCAGCAGTGCCTGTGAGGTTTTTGCCACATCAAATGGGATGGAAACAAATGGCGGGTCAATCCTGAATTCTTTTATCCGCTGGATTTCGCGCCCTTTCTTCTGATAAACTTCAGCATCGATCAGAAATAGAGGTTGCAGCAATCCAGCCTTGTTTTTCGAGCGGGAACTACGGGCTGCATTTAAAATAAACGATTGCCTACCCAACATTTCGGTTAACAGGGTAACGATCAGGCTGCTGTCGCCATATTTAACGGTATGAAGGACAATTCCCCTTGTTTTTTCGAGCATAACCCTTTTTTACTAACGGATAAACAAGAGTTTCGAAATATGGGTCTGTTCGCCGTTTGCATCCGAGGCAAAAATAAAATAGACACCAGTGCTAACACGTTTTCCGTTCAGGTTTTTAGCATCCCAGACCACCTTGCTGCCTAGCGACCTTGTTTTATGCACAAGGTTTCCGGCAACATCAGTGATCCGTATATCGGAATCTTTCATTAATCCCTTAACAGTAACAGGCCCCATGTATGTTTCCCTGACAGGATTTGGATAAACCACCACCTGATCAAAATTATTCTCGCCCTGTGGTGCATCGCCCTGATAGGATATCAATCCCATATCGGTACCGATAAACAGTTCACCAGTCAGGGGGTGCATGGCCAGGCTGGTTATATTATTGGAAAGCAAAGGACTATTTTCGGTGTTAAAGTGGGTAATCTCTTTATCGCCTCTTGGTGAAACCAAGTAAAGGCCCGAGCTTTTTGTCCCAAGCCATTTCCGGTTTGCTCCATCCACAGTAATGGCGGTAATGGTTTCCGTTTCGAGCAGAGGGTGGTATATTCCATCACCCAGTTCAAGACTTGGCTGATACGCATAAAAAGTTCCCTCTTGCCATACCCTGTGCGGACTGGCAAAAACAGCAACCCCTTTTGAGGTTCCTATCCAGATATCGCCGTTTAAATCTTCTGCAATCGAATAAACGTCGTTCATACGGTTGATTATTTCCTGTTGCCCGTTATTAAAATAGGAGGTAACCGGCAAGTATTTCTTCCGGGTAACATCTTTATTCACCACATAAACATCGCGTCCTCGGGGTATTACAATCCATTTGTCGTTGTTGCGGGTCAGGATAATTTGTCCGATAGTATATTGGAGGCCAGCCACTTCGGACAATTCATACGATTTCCATTCCCCTCCCGGCGATAACGAATGCAACCCTTTTGAGGATTGCGCATTGGTTATCCAAAGCAGGTTATCCCGGTCAAAAACCATTCCTCCAATGCGGGTGTAAGGCTCATTGGGCTGCTGTGGTATTGCCGTTTCGAGGGGGCTGTTGAGGTTGTTGTACCGTTTGACAAATTGCCCGTTTTTAAATTCAAGGACACCACCCCCCCAGCTTGCCGCAAAAATGTGTTCAGGGTCTTTTGGGTTCACAACCACATGCACAATATCGAAGAATCCGGTCATCTGTGGATATTCCTTCTGTGAGAAATATTTCCATTGCCCCGATGCATATTGCTGGAAGACAGGTGGATTAAACTGATTGTTCCATGGATCGGTGCGGCCTCCGGCGGTTACCCAAAGCCCATTTTCATGTATCGATAGTGAAAAAACTCGATTGTTCATAGGCCCGGCAGGAATGCTTTGCTCAAACTTTTGTCCCGACAAGGATATTAACCCATGGGCATAATCTGCAATCCAGATTTTACCGTTGTTGCTGATGGTGGCCGAACGGGTGTTCAGAGAAGTTAACTTCTGATTATCAATGTTGTAATCGATAATATGTCCAATCAATTTGAGTGAATGGTCGAAAATATGAATTTCGGCTTTTCCGGCAACAATCAAATAATTGTTCGCCACCTGCATATCGTTAACAAAATTAACCTGTTGAATAACCCTTTCCCAAACGCCGTTCCTTAATATATAAACCTCATCGCCATCCCATTGGTCGCGTGTATAGCAAGCCAGTAACATACCGTTAAAAATAGTCAGGTTACTGAATTTTAAATTGCTTCGTGGTATGGTGGTTTCCTTCTTCCAACTCCTGAAATCGAGCAGGTTGGGACTGTTTATATCAGCAACAAATATTCCATTTGCCGTAGCAGCATATAGTTTCTGCCCGTCAGTTTCGGCATCAAAAATTTCAATTTGTGTACCACCCTCGCCAATAATGTAGGTACCTTTTATTTCACGCCTGTCGAGGTTAATTGCCACCAACCCAAATCCGCAGGCAAGAATGGCTTCGTTTCCATAGAACATCACGTTGTTGATGGTCTTGTTTCCAGTCATCTGCTTCCGGAAAATATCGCCCAGGTTTATGACCTCTTTTTTGAACACAAGATCAATATTGCTGTTTTTATAGGCCACCAAAAGCATTCCTTTACCACTGTGGTAGGCTAAGGTCCGTATTCCTGCATCAGAAAGGCCATCTCGCCGGGTAATTTTTGACAGGCTGTTGTCTTGTAAATCGTGAAAAAACAACCCTCCTTCGGTGGCGCAAAAGACTTTGTTGTCGCCTTCAACTACTTTAAAAGCGTTCGAATAGGAAAGGTAATCCTGCCAGTCGCCAGTTTTCCGTTGTGAAAAACAGGCAATCGGAATTAGTAATAAGAAAAATATGATGAGTCTTCGGTGCATAGTCAATTATCCAGAACCTATCAGGCATTTCCTCCGTTCAGAAATCCAACCAGTTTTTTGAAGGCCCTCGCCCGGTGACTGATTTTATTTTTTTCATCAACCGACATTTCAGCAAAAGAATACGCGCTTTCATCGGGCTTGAAAATCGGATCGTAACCAAATCCCCCAACTCCACGCTTTTCATCCAGGATTACCCCGTTAACTATCCCTTCAAAACTGGTTTCAACCCCATCAAGAACAAGCGAAATAACAGTTCTGAAACGTGCTTTGCGGTTATTTATTTTGTTGAGCTTAAACAGGACTTTATTCATATTGGCCTCGGCGCTTCTTTCGGGACCGGCATACATAGCTGAAATCACGCCTGGTTCACCTCCTATGGCTTCAATTTCGAGCCCGGTATCATCGGAAAAACAACTGTAGCCGAACGTATTGTATAAATACCAGGCTTTTTGCGAAGCGTTTCCTTCTAAAGTGTCCTGTTCCTCCGGGAGTTTTTCGGAGCAACCAATCTGTGAAAGGCTCAGTAATTTGATCCTTCCATCGAGTAAGTTGCTGATTTCGTTGATTTTATGTTGGTTATTCGTGGCAAATACCAATTCCATTATACAAATTTATTTCAGGCAAAAATAGTGTAACACCTCCTAAATAGAGCATAAAGCATTAAGAAATGTTGATCGGATAATGTATGGAAAGGGTAAATATGTTCTGGATCAGGAATTTCATTCACACGTGCAATGGTTAATGCAATCAACCACCTGCAACAGAATATTGCTTTTTAGGTAGTAATAGGTATTTTTCCCTTCGCGCCTGGAGCATAAAACACCTTTGTCCTTAAGTATTCCAAGGTGGTGCGATGTAGTTGACTGTTCGATCCCAAGCAGTTCGTGAATTTCGGTAACCGTAAGTTTTTTGTCGTTTTCAAGGTGCTTCAGAATGGCAATACGCATAGGATGGGCCATAGCCTTTAACATGATTGCAACCTTCTCCAAACGTTCAATATCCAACTCCTTTATTTCAGCCATTCTTTTTTATGTTATAATGCAAATATATTACTATTTAAAATTGTTGTCGGAAATATGTCAAAAAATATTGTTAACGAAACATATACCATAACCGGTGTATATCAGAATATAATTGTGGTTGTCAGCCTTTATCAGGATTTCACCTGATTATCGGTTTCAATCCGATCCTTAACATTTTCTTCTGATTGGGACGGATACATAAATATCAGCAAATAATACCCCATTAATCCAGAAACAATTGATCCGGCAAAAATTCCTCTTTTTGCCGGATCGAGCAATGAAGGGGCTGAAAATGCCAGATTGGTCACATAAATTGACATAGTGAAACCAATACCACTCAAAACTGCAACCCCGAAAAGACGCCTCCATCTGATCCCTTTTGGCAGTTCAGCAAAACCAAGTTTCACTCCTACCCAGGAAAGTGCTGTAATGCCAAACGATTTCCCAATAAACAAGCCTAAGCAACAACAAGTGTAAATGCTGAAAAAATCCGGATATGGCCGTTAAAAGTCACTCCGGCATTTGCTAATTCAAATAAGGGCATAATCAGGTAATTATCGGTATTGTGCAGGTCGTGTTCGAGCCTTTGAACCGGACTCTGGATCCGCTTGAGCTGCCACCCTAATACCCTCAAGTACTCAATGTGATGATGGTGTAGGGTGTCGCTCCGGGTATCCTCCTCATCAATTTCGATCTCAGTATTTATTATGCAGGACACTGAAGTCGAGTTCCCTTTTAATGGGCGTAAGGAAAGTGAGAAGTAATCCGGCTATGGTAGCAAGAACACCCGACTGGTAGAAGCTGTACCATTCCATTATTCCAACAATATGGACAACAGGAATTTTTTTGAATTTTAAAATGTTCAGTATCCACAACAATGCCAGTAATCCTAAATGTGTAAACAGGTAAGGCAGGTTCAGTTCGGTAGTATAGAAAACAGCAATCACAATAATAGCACCTAAGTCGTTAACAATAGCGGGCGCAACCAGAAAAACTTTCAATGCAAGGTTACCCTTTTCCATAACAAACTGATATTCCAATTGAAAATCAATGGCGGTTGCCATGTGGATACCCCATCGGGCTGCCTCAGAAGTGCCAAATCAGGAGTAAATTGCGGTAAAAATCAAAGCGGGTAGTAATATCCCTCCTAAAGCCCCAAGAGCAGGGAAAGTTGCTTTCTTCCCCGAACTTAACGCTCCCGCTTTGATTTCCCTTTTAATTTCGAGGCCGACCATATAAAAAAAGATCGCCATCAGTCCATCGTTAATCCAATGCAGCAAATGCATTTCGAAGAAAAATTGACCATATTCAATACCGATTGGGATTTCCCATAAATGATGGTATGATTCTTTCCAGGGTGAATTTGCCAATACCAATACAATGACAGTAAATAAAATCAACAGGATTCCACCCAAAGCGGTAGATTGTGATGTTTCAATTATTTCCCTGCTGATTTCTGAATTATTCAGATATTTCCTGATCATATTTGTTTTTTTTCAGATGTTGACAATTTACTTCAATGTGGCATCATTGTTCATGCAGATGCCCTGTAAAAAAGCATCCAATAATATAGATATTTCGACATGATGCCTGTTAAATATTAATAACCTTGATTTTCGCTACATTCGCAAACTCAATATTAAGAAATGGACATGCCTGATCTGGAATTGATTCAATGGGTTTTCCTAATTATATCTGGGGTTTTGGTAGGAATGTCGAAAGTTGGCGTTCCGGGGGTTTCATTGATTGTAATTCCAGCACTGGCATTTGTATTCGGAGGTAAGCCATCTACAGGCATTTTACTACCCATGTTGTTGATGGCCGATGTTTTTGGGGTAACCTATTACCACCGCCATGCCGCCTGGAGATATTTATTGAAGATGCTTCCATGGGCTGTTGCCGGGTTATTTTTAGCCCTCAAGGTGGGTAATCTGGTCAATGAAATATGGTTTAAAAACATCATTGCTATTCTTGTATTTCTGAGCCTGGGCCTTATGGTAAGGAAAAAACAGCACCTGTTGCCTTCATTTTATTCCAACTCATGGTGGTACGCCCCTATTATGGGGATACTTGGCGGTTTTGCCACAATGATGGGAAATGTGGCAGGGCCGGTTTTTGCCATATACCTTTTGGCCAAGGACCTTCCAAAGAGCCGTTTTATTGGGACAACTGCCTGGTTTTTTATAATTGTAAACTCTATAAAATTTCCACTGCAATGGTTTGTTTGGAACAACATCTCAGTTGAATCGCTGACGATGAATTTATTTACACTACCCTCCATCGGGATTGGAGCTTTTACTGGTATCTGGATGGTGAAAAAGATTCCGGAACAATCCTATCGGACCTTTGTTATCGTGGTTACCGCTTTATCAGCTTTTCTGTTATTGATTTAGGTAATTATGGAGAACTTACTACAGTTTATCGACCCACAGCACATCAATTCTATTCTTGATGTGGGCATCGGAAGTGGAGATTTTGCAGCCTTAGTGGCCGGATTATTTCCTGAAGCTTGTATTACCGGTGCCGATCCGTCGGATGAGGCCCTGGCTGAGGCAAGGAAGATACATGAAAATTTTTCGTTTTTCAGAATGGAAGCTGAACAATTGGATTTTGCTGACAATACTTTTGATCTTGTAACAATGTCAAATGCACTTCATCATTTAAGCCATCCCGATAAAGCTATTTCCGAAATGAAAAGGGTAGCCAGAAACAAAGGGTGGATAGTTATCAGCGAAATTATAGCCGACGGATTGAATGCAGCCCAGGAGAATCAAAAACTATATCATCATCACCGAAGTTATATCGACCGGCTAAATGGAATTTCACATAGGGAGACTTATAGCCGTAATGAAGTATTGAAATTAATTGCAGAAAACGGGCTATCTCCATATCATACTTTTTATTTCAACAGAATTACTGAGCCTGAAACAAGTCCTGAAAAACTCACTGAGTGGGTTAATAAAATGGAATCATATCAGAAATATATTCCTGAAGGAACAAATACAGGTTTATTGAAAGAATGGCTGAAACAATTTAAGGAGAGGGTTTTCATTCATGGGTTCCAGCCAGCTACCAATCTGGTAGCAGTTATAAGAAATCACAAATAGGGCCGGTCAATTCTTTCAACCCCTGAGAGCTTCGGCCCCTCCTGTAATTTCGAGTATTTCTTTGGTAATGGCCGATTGCCTGGCTTTATTATATTGAAGTGTCAGATCGCCGATTAATTCGGTCGCATTATCGGTTGCCAGATGCATAGCTGTCATTCGCGCACCATGTTCGGCTGCATGGGAATCGAGCATAGCTTTATGGAATTCGGTTTTAAGCATACGGGGAATTAATTCTTTAATGATCTCCGACTTCGATGGCTCATAAATCTCCAGTTCTGGTGATTGTTGCAACTCCCCTGTTGGTACCTGTATGGGAAGGAAATCGGCAAATACGGGATTTTGGATGGCTGCATTTATAAACTCATTATAAACCAGGATTACTTTATCGTACCTGCCATCAAGATAACTATCAAGAACACCTGATGCAATCCGGTCAATTTCATCATAGGTGAACCTTTCCCAGACTTCATGGTATGAAGAATTTACTTTAATTCCCAGACTTTGGAGATGGCGGTTGCCCTGCTTTCCTATTGTCAGGATTTCAAGATCTCCTTTGTGGTATTGATCGGCAAATAATTCCTGTATTAAGGATGAGGTTGTCCGTGCAATGTTGAGGTTAAATCCACCACATAAACCACGGTTTGATGAGATAACGACCAGGAGGATTTTATTTTTTTCCCTGATTTGGCAAAAGGGTGATTGAATGTCGCATTCAGTTGAGCCAGCAAGGTGGAAAAGGATTTCACGCAATTTTCCGGCATAAGGCCTGAAATGAATTATTGCATCCTGAGCTTTCTTCAGCTTTGCGGCCGATACCATTTTCATGGCACTGGTAACCTGCCGTGTGGTTTTTATCGAAGCAATCCGTGTCCTTATTTCCTTTAAACCTGGCATTCAAATCATTTTTTGTGATGTGATTTTAAAATAATGCCCTAAAAGAACCTGTTTGCCACTTCGGCCGCAGCTTTTCTGATTATCTGTTCCATATCGTAGCTGAGTTCACCTTTGTTTAGTGCCACTAGGGTATCCTTATACTGCATTTCCATTAATTCAATAAATTCAGTTTCGAATTGCCTGATTTTATTCATGGGTACACTCCTGAGCAACTCTTTGGTTCCGCAGTATATAACAGCAATCATATGCTCAACTTTCATGGGTTT
This sequence comes from Bacteroidales bacterium, assembly GCA_037447215.1. Taxonomy (GTDB): domain Bacteria; phylum Bacteroidota; class Bacteroidia; order Bacteroidales; family Prolixibacteraceae; genus UBA1413. The sequence goes on along the minus strand of JBBIHB010000011.1, from coordinate 79,011 downwards.
GTATTGTCCCTGTTTAAGGATTTCCACATTTTTCCTTCCTTTATCGAGAACCCTGAGGGTTGCTGCATCCAGATCGGAGCCAAATTTGGCAAAAGCTTCGAGTTCGCGGAACTGAGCCTGATCAAGCTTCAGGGTTCCGGCAACTTTCTTCATAGATTTCAACTGTGCGGCCCCGCCAACTCTTGAGACCGAAATCCCCACATTAATGGCAGGCCTGACACCTGCATTAAACAAACCCGATTCGAGGAATATCTGCCCATCGGTTATGGAAATCACATTGGTAGGAATATATGCCGAAACATCACCGGCCTGGGTTTCAATGATCGGAAGGGCTGTAAGGGAGCCTCCACCTTTGACTTTCCCAATCAGGCAAGCAGGAAGATCGTTCATCCGGGCTGCAATTTCGTCCGATTCTATGATTTTCGCGGCTCTTTCAAGCAATCGAGAATGCAGGTAGAAAACATCGCCCGGATAGGCTTCGCGGCCCGGCGGCCTTCGCAACAAAAGCGATACTTCACGATAGGATACTGCCTGTTTGGATAAGTCATCGAAAATAATCAGGGCATCGCGACCTGTGTCCCTGAAATATTCACCAACAGCAGCTCCGGCATATGGGGCATAAAATTGTTGGGCGGCCGGATCGGCAGCAGTGGCCAGCACTATAACCGTATAGTCCATTGCACCATGTTTCTCAAGGGTCGATGCAATGGTGGCAATGGTTGATCCTTTCTGGCCTATGGCTACATAAATACAATAAACAGGTTTCCCCTTTTCAAAATTTTCGCGCTGGTTGATAATGGTATCGATGGCAATGGCTGTTTTACCGGTCTGACGGTCACCTATAATCAATTCACGTTGACCACGCCCGATAGGAATCATCGCATCAATGGCTTTTAATCCGGTCTGAAGGGGCTGCTTCACAGGTTGCCTGAAAATTACTCCAGGCGCTTTTCGTTCGAGGGGCATTTCAAACAGTTTGCCGGTTAAAGGCCCTTTATTATCAATCGGGTCGCCAAGGGTATTGATCACTCTTCCAAGCAAACTTTCACCTACCATGATTGAAGCTGTCCTTTTAAGCCTTTTCACTGTATCGCCTTCCTTTACCAAATCGGACGAACCCAGCAGAACAGCGCCCACATTGTCTTCTTCAAGGTTCAGGACAATCCCTTTAATGCCTCTTTCAAATTCGATCATCTCATTCGATTCAACATTTGAAAGTCCATGAATACGAGCAATGCCATCGCCAACCTGCAATACTGTTCCCACTTCGTCGAGGTCGGTTTTGCTTTTAAAATGTTCAAGCTGGTCGCGTAATATGTTTGATACTTCTGCCGGTTTTATATCCGCCATAACGCTATTTATTTATTACTAATATCAAATATTTCTTTTCTGATCAGATTTTCCCTGATTTTCCGCAATTGATTGGCAATGCTTCCGTCGTATTGAAGGTCGCCAATCCGGAGGATAATCCCTCCTACTATATCCGGATTTACTTTTTCTGAAAGTTCAATCTTTTTTCCGGTCTTTACCTGAAGGAACTGACTTATGTTTTTCCTGATTTCATCAGTTAGTTTAAAAGAAGTGGTAATAACAACCGACGCAATTCCTTGTTTTTCCCTATACATGTCATTAAAATCACGGCATATATCGGGCAATTTCGATTCCCTGTGGTTTTGTGCCAGAAGAATTAAAAAATTAAGGGTTAACGGTTGAACTTTCTTGTTGAAAATATCGGTTAAAACTGAAACCTTGAGAGAGGTTTTAATAACAGAACTTTGAAGGAAAACTGTAAAATCATCAGAATTCCTGCATAAATTGTCGATTTCAACCATATCGGTGGCAACCTGCGGCAAAAGTTTGTTGTTTTCCGCAGCCATCACCAAGGCTTTTGCATACCTGACCGATATTTTATTCTCGTTCATACGTCAGTTTAAGGTTAAATCCTGCAACATGTTATCGATGATTTTTTCCTGTTCGGAAGTGGGCCGTACTTGATCATTGAGGATTTTTTCAGCAATAGATACTGACAATACGACTACCTGTTTTTTTATGTCGTTGATTGCAGCCATACGTTCGAGCCTGATGATTTCGCGCGATTGTTCGATGGCTTTATGAGCCTCGAAGGTTGCCTTTTCACGGGCTTCGGCAATAATTTTATCCCTGATATCGCGTGCTTCTTTCAGAATCTGTTCTTTTTCACGTTGAGCTTCAAGCCTTATGGCTTCATGGTCGGCTTTCAATGTCTGAACCTCTTTCCTGGCCAGTTCGGCCGCCAATAATGCATTCCGGATATTGATTTCACGCTCTTTGAGTGCATTCAGGATCGGTTTCCACGCAAAATTTTTCAGGATCATAAAAACAATCCCGAAAACTATTACCATCCAGAAAATGGTACCCGGATTTGGTGATACTAAACCCATTCTTCAAGTTTTTAAATTAAGGAGGTGATCCCGGCAATCCCGGGATACACTCTCCGAAAAATCAAAAATTCCTTATCCGAGGAAAATTACCAAAGCACAGGTAATTACGGCAAAAAATGCAACTCCCTCGATCAAAGCAGCTGAGATAATCATGGTTGACCTGATGTCACCACTTGCTTCGGGCTGACGGGCAATAGCCTCCATTGCACTGGCTCCAATACGGCCAATACCGATAGAAGCGCCAATTGCTGTAAGGGCGGCACCAAAAGCGGCACCCAATAATCCCAAAACTTCACTTGCCAGTAAAACAAATAATGTTGTCATATTTGAACAATTTATTAATGAATATATTAATGACGCTCTGCTGTTGCCATTCCAAAATAAATAGCCGACAACAGGGTAAAAACATACGCCTGGATAAAGGAAACCAATACATCGAGCAAAGTTATGAAAACAGAAAAGGCAACTGATACAGGACTGATTCCCCAACCGGCCGCATTTCCCAGAATATTGGAAAAAATAAAAATCAGGCTGATGAAAACCATCACAATCAGGTGTCCAGCAAGCATATTGGCAAATAATCGGACCATTAGAACAAACGGTTTGGTAAACATTCCCGCAATTTCAACAAATGGCATCAAGGGTATCGGGAATTTCATCCACCAGGGAACATTCGGGTTAAAGATTTCTTTCCAATAATGCCGGTTGCCGTTCAGATTGGTCATAAAAAAGGTAAACAAGGCGAGTACCATAGTTATTGAAATATTGCCGGTAACATTTGCCCCAAAAGGGAATATTGGCACAAGTCCCAATAGGTTATTGATCAGTATAAAAAAGAACAGGGTGAGCAGATAAGGCATAAAACGGTCCACTTTCTTCTCTCCAATGGCAGGAATAGCCACTTCGTCACGTATAAACACCACAACCGGTTCAACCAGGTTATGCATTCCTCTGGGGGGCGACCCCAGGCTTTGACGTGCCGACCTGGCTACACTAAGAAACAATACAAGTACAAAAATAGAACCTGAAAATAACCCTGCAACCGTTTTGGTTATTGAGAAATCCCAGGGTCGTCCGGTAATATTTCCCGAATCATCAATTTCCACGATTTTTCCGGCATGGGATCCTTCACGAGCAATTGCAAAGCCATTGTAGGAATCATGCCCATGATGAAAAACCGATGAAAAAAACACATGAAAACCTTTATTTTTACTGTAAAGTATTACCGGAAGTGGAATGCTGAGATGCCAATTTCCTATTGAAGAAATGTGCCATTCGTAGGCATCAGAAACATGGTCGATGACAAATTCGCCTGCATTAAACCCGGAAGGAATTTCATTTTTATGCGAAAGAGAATCTGCAGGAGCAGGATTTCCCCCGGTATAAAAAGATACTCCTGACAATAAAAGAGCTCCGATTACAGCAAGAATTAAAGCATTGACTTTCATGGATAGCCTACTGTAGTTGTTGCCCAACAAATTTAGAATGTTTTTTCATCGACCATCATGGCCTGTTAAATTTATCTTTTCGAAAACAAACCATTAGGATACAAGTTCATAAAAAAAGAACCTAATTGGGTTTACCTAGTGATTGTTTGCTTAACTCTTTGGTCTCCAGGAAAGTAAATACAATATATAAAACTGCAATGACCACAACAAATGTGGCGATATTAGAACCGGAAAGTATTAGGTAACCCACCACGATGGCTGAATAAACAAAAAGCCTGACCAGGGTTACCAGCATGTGTATCCGGGAAAATTTTGAAAAATTATCGTTTATTTTACTAAACTGTAACCCGTAAGACCCCAATGCGAAAAGAAAACCAAACAGAAGAAGTACCGGAAATATTGGTGAGAATGCTTCAGGAAAGAAAAATCCGAATAAAAATCCTCCTGCAATGGCAAGTATAATTGTTGCAAAAGTTATTTTCAAAAAAAAGGATTTCATGGCCTATTCTTTAGGAGCTTCCTGAACAGGCTTCTCAGATACTTGCCCCATCCGGCACGTTCCGGTAAACAGCGAACCTGGTTCAACTGCTAATTTTGCTGTAGTAATTTCGCCGGCAATCATTGCTGTTGCCTTCATGGTTATCAGTTCGGCAGCCGAAATTTTTCCTTTCACTTTGCCTGCAACTTCCACATTGGCACATTCAATTTCACCTTCGATTGCGCCGGTTTCCCCAACTACCAACCTCCCTTTTGATTTGATATTGCCTTTGAGGTAACCATCAATTCGCAGGTCGCCTTCCGAAATTACATCACCCAATATGCGTGTTCCTTTGCTGATGAGGTTGATATTCTTTGCATCCTGCTCCGGTGCGCTTTTCTGATTTGATTTCATCTTTTTCCAGCTTTTTGTAATTTTTAAATATAATCCATTAATTTGGTTGCCTGATGCCAATTAATTAAAAGCCCCTGAAAATACAAAAAATTACTTTACTATAATGCATCACTGAAAATTCATTAAATTGTGGGAAAAATATACCTGAAAGGCTTTCAGGCCAATTTGTTTGCCCCATTATAAGCCCATTTCAGGTAAACACTGCCCCATGTAAAACCAGCCCCGAATGCAGCAAGAATAATATTATCGCCCTTTTTCAGCTGCTTTTCATAGTCATAAAGGCAAAGTGGAATAGTAGCAGCAGTTGTGTTGCCATAATGCCTGATATTGATCATTACCTTGTTAGGATCGATTCCCATTCTGCGGGCAGTTGCCTCAATAATCCTCATGTTTGCCTGATGGGGGACCAGCCATGCCAGATTTTCAGCATTCAAACCGTGTTTCTCCATCATTTCAACTGCTACGTCGGCCATTTTTGATACAGCAAACTTAAAAACTGTTTGCCCTTCCTGATAAATAAAATGTTCATCGGCCAATACGGTATGAAGCGAAGCAGGCCGCAATGAACCACCCGATTTCATATTGAGGTGGTGTCTGCCGTTCCCGTCCACATGATGGATGTGGTCGATAATCCCATTTTCGTCAACCGATGGTTCGAGCAACACAGCGGCAGCACCATCCCCAAACAGCGGACAAGTTGTGCGGTCTTTGTAATTGGTAATGGCCGACATCATATCGGCACCAACAACAACTACCTTTTTGTACCTGCCCGACTCCACAAACTGCGATGCAGTGACCAAAGCAAAAATAAACCCCGAACAGGCAGCATTGATATCGTAACTCCAGGCCTGGGAAATCCCGGTTTTCTGAGCAATTATGTTTGCTGTAGCCGGAAATGGCATGTCAGGGGTAATGGTAGCACAAATCAGAAAATCAACTTCTTCCGGATCAGTACCGGTTTTTCCAAGGAGCTTCTTTACAGCTTCAGCGCCCATATCGCTTGTTGCTTTTCCTTTGCCGGTAAGAATCCGCCTCTCTTTTATCCCGATACGTTGCATGATCCATTCATCGGTTGTATCGACCATTTTGCTCAACTCTTCGTTGGTAAGCCTGTATTCGGGAAGAAAGGCTTCAATCCCGGTGATGGCAGCTCTGATTTTTTCCATTACATTATTTATATTGTATAAACGGTGTTAATAAAAGGGGCGAAAAATAACAGGAAAAATTAATGGGAGCAAAGTATCAAGCAAAAAAAAGATCAGAAAAATTTCTGATCTGAACCTTAACTGTTTAAACAGCAATCTCTTTTTCAATAACCTGCTTACCTCGGTAATAACCACATTCCGGACAAATATGATGGAATTTTTTTGTGGCTCCGCAATTTGAACAGGAAGAAAGGGTAGGCGCCACAGCTTTATAATGCGTTCTGCGTTTATCCCTTCTTGTTTTCGAATGCTTATGCTTCGGATGTGCCATCTCTATTTATTTTTAATTATTATTCAACAATTTTTTTAATGTGTTCCAGCGTTCATCGGTTGTTTCCGCTTGGTGCCGGCTGTATTCTTTCAATTTTCTCAACATTTCCGGATCACACCCTTCTTCTCCGCCCTTTTTGGATGGATGAACATGGCGCAATGGAATATTGACCACAATATTTTCATATATCAACTTAGCCACATTGATCTGGTGCTCATCGGGATGCAGCCATACTACATCTTCGCCCTCTTCATACTGAGAGTCGCCAAACTTGATAAACATGCTGGCATTTCCCTTTAATTTCTGTTTATAAGGTTCGAGGCAACGATCGCATGTCAGTAAGACCATCCCGGACAGGTTAAAGTGCAATTCGAAAAAAGAACTATGCTTTTCGAGCACTATTTTCACCTGGATGTCACCTTCATCAACGAGACTGTTGTCAAAATTATCAAAGAACGACTTGCCTATCTGATAGTCAAATTCATGATTTCCTTCCTTTAAACCCTTGAATTCAATACTGTATGTTGACAATCTTTCCACGGCAAAAAAGTGCTGCAAAATTATACTTTTTTACATTACGACCGAAATAATTCCATAAAATATTTGGAATCTATCCTTTTATATGATTTTTGTATAAAACAATCCGGAAGGTAGTACCTTTTTTCAGTTCGGATGACTTAATAAAAATTTTTCCCCCATGATAGTTTTCAACAATACGTTTGGCAAGGGATAAGCCGAGTCCCCATCCTCTTTTCTTTGTTGAATAACCGGGCTGAAAAATTGTTTTAAACTGCGATTTATGAAGGCCTTTCCCGGTATCGGTTACATCGAGGATCACATCATTTTCTTTCGATTTCAGAGCTATAGAAATGGTCCCTGTACTGTTCATGGCGTCAATTGCATTTTTGCAAAGGTTCTCGATCACCCATGAAAAAAGAGCTTCGTTCAACGGAATCAGCCAGTCAGTTTCGGGCGATGCTTCAATAATATATTTAACCTTATCTGAGGACCTTTTTTTAAGGTATTCAACCGTTGACCAAGTAACCTTAAATAAATCGGTTAGGATCAGCTCTGGTTTAGAACCTATTTTTGAAAACCTTTCGGTAATTTTTTCGAGCCGTTGTATATCTTTTTCAAACTCGCTAATTATGGTTTCATCGGCATATTGAAGCCGGAGCAGTTCAACCCAGGCCATCAACGACGAGATTGGGGTTCCGAGCTGGTGGGCAGTTTCTTTCGACATTCCGACCCATACCTGGTTCTGTTCAGCGGTACGCGATGCACTGAAGGCCAAATAGGCTACTGCAATAAACAGAAATATTACCAGTAATTGTACAACGGGGAATAATCTAAGATTCCGCAGAAGATACGACGCCCTATAGTAAAAATATTGTTTTTCGGTATCTGAGATGATAACTTCGATAGGTGGACTATGAGCTTTCATTTTTTTCAGCTCTTTCTGTAAAACCATCTCCCTCCGGTTCTCCTGGTATGCAATGTTGGCATCAATAAGTACTTCGTCATCTTCGTTTACAAGGATCAATGGTATGGTGGTATTATCATCAATGATCATCTCTATCAGGGTAATGTCAGTTTCGAGTGAAATATCGTCACTGGCAAGTCTTTGTGTAGCTTCGGCCCAGAGGATAACTTTTTTACGCTCTTCTTCAGAAAGTTTTTCGGTAAGCCAGTTGGTGTACATCAACGAAGCAACCCCAATAACTATTGCCCCTGATAACAGAAGCAATTTCCAACGCCGTTTTTTCAGATAGATGTCCAATTCGAACAGACTTTAATTATGAGAATCAAGAATAATTACCTGAAAGTTACAGTTAAAACTCTATGGTTAAAACCAATAAACGCACAAGAAGCCGGAATATTATATTCCATAAAATTCCAGAACAGAAGACACAATTCCATCACTATCAATCCCGCACAATTTATAAAGTTGTTCAATTGTGGCATGACCGATAAATTTGTCGGGGACGCCCAAAATCTTGATGTCGGATTTGTAGCCATTTTCGGCCATAAATTCTGTTACTGCACTTCCAAAACCACCGATTATTGTACCATCTTCGATGGTAATTATTTTTTTATAGTTGCTGAAAACGTAATGCAAAATATTTTTGTCGAGGGGTTTTGCAAACCGCATATCATAGTGGGCCGGAATAATATTTTTGTTTTTAAGTTTTTTCATTGCCCTTTGCACATATATTCCAGGTTTTCCCAATGAAAGAATTACCACCTCCTTCCCATCGGAGATCAGCCTTGCCTTTCCTGGATCGATTTCTTGAAACGGAACCCTCCAGTTGAGATTGGTTCCGCAACCCCGTGGATAACGAATCGAAAACGGCCCCATATCCGGAAGCTGTGCGGTGTACATCATATTTCTCAGTTCGATTTCGTCCATCGGGGCAGCTACAATCATATTCGGAACAGTACGCATATAAGCAATGTCGAATACACCATGATGGGTAGGCCCATCCTCCCCAACAATTCCGCCCCTGTCGAGGCAAAACACTACATTAAGTTTTTGCAGGGCAACATCATGGATAACCTGGTCGTAGGCCCGTTGCATAAATGTAGAATAAATATTGCAAAAAGGTACCATCCCCTGAGCAGCCAGTCCGGCCGAAAAAGTCACGGCATGTTGTTCGGCAATGCCTACATCAAAAGCCCTTTCGGGCATCTTTTCCATCATTATATTTAGTGAACAACCCGAAGGCATAGCAGGAGTTATACCTATTATTTTTTCATTTTTTTCGGCTAATTCAACAATGGTTTCACCAAACACATTCTGAAATTTTGGAGCTTTTTCGAGGCCGCAATCACAGGAATAAATATGTCCGGTAACTTTATCGAACTTTCCGGGTGCATGAAATTTGGTCTGATTCTGCTCGGCAATCGGAAATCCCTTTCCTTTTTTGGTGTGGACATGTAACAACTTAGGCCCCCTGATATCTTTCAAATCAGATAGCACCTGTGTAAGATAAACAACATCGTGCCCGTCAACCGGTCCGAAATACCTGAAATTAAAAGCTTCGAATAAATTGCTTTGCTGGAGTAACATATTTTTGATTGCGCCCTCAGTTTTCTGGACAATTTTCCGAGTTATCGGCCCGAGCCATCTCAGTTTACCTAAGCCTTCCCATATATCATCCTTCAAACGGTTATAGGTGTGCGATTTGGCCACATTGAGCAACGACTGGCTGAACCCTCCAACATTGGGGTCGATCGCCATGTTATTGTCGTTAAGTATAACAAGTATATCAGATTTAAGGAATCCTGCATTGTTTAATCCTTCGAAAGCCATTCCACCGGTAAGCGCCCCATCGCCGATCACTGCCACCACCTTACGGTCTTCGCACTTTAGTTTGGATGCAACTACCATTCCCAATGCAGCCGAAATTGAAGTTGACGAATGCCCAACCCCAAATGAATCATATTCGCTTTCGTCCCTTTTGGGGAAACCGCTAATCCCCCCATATTTCCGGTTTGTGTGAAAAACGTCGCGCCTGCCGGTAAGAATCTTATGACCGTATGCCTGGTGGCCAACATCCCATATCAGGGCATCGTAAGGAGTATTGAATACATAATGAAGGGCAACGGTAAGCTCAACAACTCCCAGACTGGCACCAAAATGTCCAGGGTTATTGCTGACCGAATCGATAATAAAATCCCTCAGTTCACGGCATAATACAGGCAAATCTTCTGCTGAGAGGTTTCTCAGATCAGCCGGCGATTGTATGGTTGGGAGCAGATATCCTGATTTCTCTTCCATGAAAACATCTTTTCGGCGGTCAAAGATAGAAATAATGAATAAATTATTCCCTGAGAAATTATTGTATTATATGGGCAACCGGATGAATTTTTTCATGTTCTGATACTTGATTTCCATTGGTTGGAACGAAATAATGAGTATGTTTGGATTCGTTGAAAAAAAACAGAAAGCGTATGAAAAGAATTAACAGTATTCTATTGATTGTAACTTCCTTCCTGATGATCTCCTGTGTATCGTCGAAAAAGTTCAAAGAAATGGAGGGCCGTTTGATGGGTGAAAACAGGGATATGCGCCAGCAGGTTATGAACATGACTACCCGCGTGAATGAGTTTTCGGCTGCCAATGAAAGGTTTGCCAAAGCCAATGATGAACTGAACCAGAAGCTGGGAGCCATGGCTTACGAACAGGAAATACTTACCCGCGTCAGGCAAAGCCTCGAAAGGGATAAAACCAACCTTGAATCTCAACTCGATGCTCTGAGAAAAGGTACTTCGGCAGAGATTGAAAGCCTCTTGGCTGAACTCCAAAATGCCCGTAACGACCTGAACCAACGCGAAGACCGGTTGCGCGAAGCCGAAAAAACATTGCAGGAACGCAATGTCCGGCTTATCGAATTGCAGGATGCCCTCAGGCAGAAAGAAGAAGCAGTAAACCGCCTCAGGCAAAAAGTTACCAATGCACTTACCGGTTTCAACAACAATGGTCTTACCGTTTTCGAGAAAAACGGAAAAGTTTATGTTTCGCTCGAAGAGCAATTGCTTTTTAAATCGGGGCAGTGGGATGTTGATCCGCGTGGACAGCAGGCGCTGCGCGACCTTGCGGCAGTACTTGCCCAAAATCCGGATATCAATGTCATGGTCGAAGGCCATACTGATGATGTCCCCATGCGTGGTGCCAATCAGGTAAAGGACAACTGGGACCTCAGTGCAATGCGGGCAACAGCGGTTACAAAAGTACTGCTCCAGAACAAACAAATTTCCCCTGAAAGGATTATTGCCGCCGGACGAAGCGAATACCTTCCACTCGACCCAGCCAACACACCCGAAGCCAGAAGGAAAAACCGCCGGACGGAAATCATCCTAACCCCAAAACTGGATGAATTGCTCAGGCTATTGGAAGACAATTAGTTTCCTACTTTCTGGTTATTTTCACCCTTTCGGTGGGTGAAATAAATTTATTTCGGAATTCCATCTGTTCAACCACTTTATCGGCCAATCCTGCAAAGGCCTGTTTAGTTATGGTATCACTGTAAAGGGCAGCTGGCATACCATCGTCTCCACCTTCACGGATACTCTGAATCAATGGGATTTGCCCAAGTAGTACCAGCCCAAGTTCGTGTGCCAGTTTTTCCCCGCCATCTTTCCCGAAGATGTAGTATTTGTTTTCGGGCAATTCGGCAGGTGTAAACCACGACATATTTTCCACAAGCCCCAGAACCGGAACATTTACCGATTTACCCTGGAACATGTTTACTCCTTTAATAACATCTGCCAATGCCATATCCTGTGGTGTGGTTACAATAATGGCTGCAGTAACCGGAACGGTTTGCACCAATGTAAGGTGAATATCAGAAGTTCCGGGGGGCAAATCAATGAGCAGGTAATCGAGTGGGCCCCATTTACCGTCGGTAATCAATTGTTTAAGAGCATTTGAAGCCATGGGGCCACGCCAGATCAGGGCACTTTCGGGTGCTACAAAAAAACCAATGGATAAGAACTTTACTCCGAACTTTTCGACCGGAACAATCATGTCCCTTTTTTCGCTGTTGTCGGCAGCTGGCCTTTCCCCTTCGGCGCCAAACATTTTCGGGATTGAAGGCCCGAATATATCGGCATCGATCAGTCCTACAGCAAAACCTTTTTTTGCCAGCGAAACTGCAAGATTTACCGCAACGGTTGATTTTCCCACACCCCCTTTGCCCGAAGCCACTGCAATAATATTTTTTACTCCCGGTAAAATTGGCCTCTGCATATCATGGATATATTTTACTGCAATGTTTCCCCTGATTTGAACGTCGGTGCACAGCTGGTTTTCAATAGCTTCTTCGCATCGGGCAACAAGGGTTTCGATATTGGCATCATCGGAATGTTGAAAAACCAGCGAAAAATTTACGGTTTTTCCGGCAATTCTTATTTCCTGCACCATGTCAAGGGTTACAATATCCTGGTTGCTTCCCGGGAACAACACTGACTGGAGGGTCTCGGTAATATTTTTGGGGATAATAACTTTGCGTGGTATTTCATTCATATCAGATAATATTATTGATTGGTTCAATCCATAAATTCAATTTCCTTATTCGGGTCCCAGAAATACTTTTGAAAATCGACAATCTGGTCATCATCAACCACAACACCTTCGCTTTCGAGCAAATCCTGCATGGCCGTTGGTGTATCGAAGTGATGTTTCCCGGTGAGTAGCCCATTCCGGTTTACCACCCTGTGGGCCGGAACATATGAGGATGAATGGTATGAAGCATTCAGTGCCCAACCAACCATGCGGGCCGACTGTGGTGTACCAAGGAAAGATGCAATGGCACCATAACTGGTAACCCTTCCAAACGGGATCAGTTTCACAACTTCAAATACCTTGCTGAAAAAGTCTTCCATACCGGCTTATTCCCTGGCACTTCTGCCAAAACTTCTATATGTGTCTTTCTCAATTCGTATAACCGGCTCAACCCATTCATGTTTTTTACCCGGAATAAAAGCCAGGTATTTTATGTCGATTCCTCTTTCGATCCATTGCTTTTCATAAAAAGTACGAATCCCAAGCCTCTCATTCAAAACAGGTGAATTATACAGGTTGTCGGTTATATTAACAATAGGTAACTGGTTAAGTTTTACAAGGGCAAGAGTGTAATCAAACATAAACCCCGAATCGGTCTTAAGGTGCACCTGGCCACCCTGTTCAAGTATCTGGCTATAAAAACTAATATAATAGGTTGAGGTAAGCCTGCGCCTGGCTTTTTTCATTTGCGGATCGGGAAATGTGAGCCATATTTCACTCACTTCATTTTCGCTGAAAAAAAATTGCAGGTTATCGATGTTGGTGCGCAGGAATGCAACATTTGCCAGATTACGTTGAAGGGCAATTTTAGCACCGGTATGCATCCGTGCCCCTTTAATATCAATCCCGATGTAGTTGTTTTCAGGGTATCTTTCTGCCAGGGCAACAGTGTATTCACCTTTTCCACAGCCAAGTTCAAGTACAATCGGATTTTGGTTACCAAAATATGACTGGCTCCACTCTCCTTTTAATTCTCGGTCTTTGCGTTCCAAATCTTTAGACGAAGCCTGGATTACATTCTTAAATCCAGCCATTTCTGCAAATTTTACCAGCTTATTCTTTCCCACTTTACCTAATTCTGAGACTAACCTGCAATAGCTTAAGGTTTAATACTATTCTCTTCCAGGCTTCAATTGCCTGTTCGCTCGACCCTGATCCCAATATCGGTCAACCCTTTTAATACTTCGGGTCGCATTCCATGCTGTATCCGGATGGTATATTTTCCTTCGACCGGGAAAAAAACTTGCGTCCGGTAGGGTACCTGGCTGGTGTACAGTCCGGTAAATCCTTTCCCAAGCCATTTGCCACCCGGATCGGCTAATAATACCTGAATGGTGTCATTAACTGTTGCACCTTCAGGTGGTATAATGGACACAAAAAGCCAAAGATTGCTGAATGCATAAGTCCGGTCGTTGCGGATATTAAAATAAATATTGTGGTTTTGTTGTGTGTCATTTATTTCAAACTCGTAGAATTTTAAAGAATCTGCATGCCATTCTGCTTCGGGAATACGTAAAAAGGTATCGTAAACCCTACCCCTGTCGCACGACACCAGCAGAGAGAAAAACAAAAAAACCAGTGTCGAGAGAAATATCCGGTCATTTAAATTCATCTGCTTTTGCGTATTTGGCCTTTTTTAGGGAATTTTTTACGCTTTCGGTTTTCTTTTTTATCAAACCGGTTGATACTTTCCTGTCCGGCCATATTCTGAAAACTTTCTGATTCAGGTTTAGAAAAAACCATAATTTCTACCGAAAGTTTTTCAGGTTTTCTCCCATTCTTGTTTAACTTTTGTATCTCGCGGACATTTTCGACAGTTACCGGAACAAGGCTGGTTGAAGATTCGTTTTGCAATGAATACCAGAAAATACCTCCAAGGATATCGGCTTTCTGAAAAATATACCTGCCTTTTTCTGTTTCGAGCGGAATATTGGATGAAGGGAAATCTTTCTGGGCATCGAGATAGGTATCAACTTCATAATTAAGGCAGCATTTCAGCTTTCCGCATTGCCCGGCAAGCTTTTGCGGGTTCATGGTCAGGTCCTGGTAACGTGCCGAATTTGTGGTAACCGAAACAAAATTGCACATCCAGCTTGAGCAGCATAATTCGCGGCCACATGGCCCGATTCCCCCTATACGTCCGGCTTCCTGCCTGGCGCCTATCTGTTTCATCTCTATCCGGATACGAAACTCTTCGGCCAGGTTTTTTATCAACTGCCTGAAATCGACCCTCTCGTCGGCGATGTAGTAAAAAATCGCTTTGGTCCGATCGCCTTGGTATTCTACATCCCCGATTTTCATATCGAGTTTAAGATCTGAAGCAATCATGCGCGATTTAATCATGGTTGGGTGTTCAAGCATGATAGCTTCCTTCCATTTATCGATATCAACGGGTTTTGCCTTGCGGTAAACTTTTTTTAATTCACCATTGATGTAAGTGGGCTTATGTTTGTACATCTGCTCAAAAACGAGTTCGCCTGTGAGTGAAACCACACCAATATCGTGGCCTGGGTTTGCTTCAACTGCAATAATATCGCCCTGTTGCAAACGCAGATTATTAACATTCCTGAAGTAATCCTTACGGGTATTTTTAAACCTTACCTCAATGAGTTGATCAGGATTTGACAGACTCTTAATGTCCGAAAGCCAGTCAAAAACACGCAATTTGCCGCATGTTCCTGTCCCGTTCCTGCATATTCCCCTATCAATTAAGTCAATGTTATTCATTTTTCAAATAAAAATTAAAAATAAGGGGGCAATTATCTTGTTGGGGTACAAAAATAATAATAAAGTGACGCACAAAAATTAAAAATCAATTTGTATTTTTAGTGTTTCGAACAGTCAGTCAATAAAATAATAGAATTAGGATTTATGAATCGAAGAATTTTTTTTAAAAATACTGCTCTTGGCAGTGTAGCCATAGCTGGAATTGCGAATCCGGTTTCGGCAGTTGCATCCGGGTTAAAAACATCCAATCCGGCCCAATACAATCTTAAGTATGCCCCCGGTTTCGGAATGTTCAGGGAACATGCAGGCAACGATCCGATAGACCAGATCAGGTTTATCCACGACCAAGGGTTCAGGGCGATATTCGACAATGGTTTTATGGGAAAAGAACCTGCCCTACAGGAGAAAATTGTTTCAGAACTTGCCCGCAGGAATATGGATATGGGGCCCTATGTATTGTATGCCGATTTTGGAGTAAAATCGATGGTTACCCGTGATCCCGAGATAATGGAAATGCTGAAAAAACGGATGAACGATGCTGTTGAGCTTGCCAAAAGGACAAATGTAAAACAGGCACTTGTTGTACCAGGTCGTTATGATGAAAAACTGGCATGGGATTACCAGACCGCCAATGTGATTGATGCTATGCGGATGTGCTGCGATATTGTCGGCAAAGAGGGGATTGTTCTGGTGATGGAACCACTGAATGCCCATACTGATCACCCCGGATTGTTCCTGACCACCATTCCCCAGACTTATATGATCTGCAAAGCAGTTAATCATCCAAGCTGCAGAATTGTAAACGACATATACCATCAACAGATTACCGAAGGTAATATTATTCCGAACATAAATATGGCATGGGAATATATTGCGGCATTCCATATTGGTGACAATCCGGGAAGAAGGGAGCCTACAACCGGGGAAATCAACTACCTGAACATATTCAAACACATCCACAGTAAGGGTTATAAAGGTGTATTGTGTATGGAACATGGTAAAAGCCAGCAGGGAAAAGCTGGCGAATTGGCTTTGATTGAAGCCTATCGCAAAGTTGATGCATTCTTGTAAAAATGAAATACTGATCGTATTAGAGGGGCATCCGTATATTAGGGATGTTCCTTTTAATTTTTATGACCGCCCTTTATTCCATCTCGATAGCGTCCGGGTGTCAGGTTTTCCAGTTCACGAAAAACCCGGATAAAATTGTTGTATGAACCAAATCCACATTTCTCCCCGATAACTTCGAGGGAATATAAACTTCCCTCATTTTCGGCAAGTAATGCTTTTGCCTCTTCGACCCTGTATCGGTTAACAAACATTGAGAAGTTTACCCTATATTGCTTATTGATAAAGTTTGACAAATAGGTTCGGTTGGTTCCAAGTTTTGCTGTTATGTCCCAGATTTTCAGGTCCGAATTCAGGTGCAATTTATCTTTTTCAAATAATTCGCGCAACTTCATATCTAATTGATCCTGCCTGAAATGCGGGTTTACGGTTATAAAGGATTCATTTTCATCTGCAAGTTCAATTTCCCTGATAATCTGGTTCTGGCCATTTGCAAGGTACCCCAGAATAAAAAGCATTCCTGAAAAAAGCAATGAGGGAATCAGTAAGGTTTGATTATTATGAAGAAAAGCAAACTTCCCAATAATATTAAAGATTAAACTCAGAAAAGCCATGCCCGCAAGAGAAAGAAATACGAAATTCACCCACCGCATGCTACGGTTTTCCTGATTAGTGTAGTAATTCAGCAAACGATCCCGGTATTTTCGGATCAGAACGTATCCGGCAATAACATATATTGTAACCTGAAGCGCAAAAACGGTTCGTTGTAAAGCATATAAAATCCTGTTCCAGAAAAACTGACTTTTTTGATCAAACGAAAAAAGGTAGCTCTCCCTGAAGTAAGTTTCAATATCCATTTGCGGGGACTGAGTGAACCGATAATGAAGGATTAATGAGGCACTTCCGGCAAAAACAGCCGGAAGATAATGAAGAATATATTTGGCCTGCCAACGGGTATCAACAGTTAAAAGCCTGATATACTGGTAATACATGGGATAAACCAACATGGAAGAGGCAATATAAACCGGATCGTATTGGATGTAGACATCAAATTTGCCAATAAAAAACAGGGAATGTCCAAGGTATAAAAGAAAAGCTATAGCCATAAAAAAGCCTAAAAAATGGCGTGCTCTGTTTCTTTTACTTGGTGAGTTTAAAAAAACAAGTGACCAAAAACCGCAAACATACAGAGGTGTAAGAACAGCTATAGCCTGAATCACAGTTATCTACAATTTATAATTTATTGCAATATCGTAAATTTTTTCGATATTGTGAAGATATGTATCATTTTGAAACAATGAAATTATTTTATTGAGATATTATTGCAAAGAATTTTCGGGTTAAAATTTGGACGTACCTGAATAAATCTCGAAGAGGGTCTTTCCTTTTTCACTGTTACCCATGGTAAGATGTTCAAACCTCCCCACAAAAACTGGCTCTAAGGAGCCTTTTTTGTTTCAGTGTAGTGAATAACCCGATAAAAAAAGAGGCACCAAATGGCGCCTCTTTTTAATATGTTCCTTCGATACGTCTTAAAAATCCCTTGAACTAAGCAGGTTCCCATCAGGATCGAATTTTCTCCAAGTTCCAGAACGTTCCCCATCCTGATAGTTCATTTCATAAACCAGATGTCCATTTTCGTCCCAGATAAACCATTTTCCATGTTTTTTACCTTCGAAGTAATTGGCTTCCCCGATTTTTATCCCCCTTTCATTCCAGGTAATCCAGGTCCCATGCATTTCATTGTTTTTATAAGACCGGATTTCGCTAAGTTTGCCATTTTCAAAATTGAGCTTAAACTGGCCATCCTTCATTCCATTTTTATACGATGATTCCATTTTAACAGAACCATTATTAAAATAGGAAAATGAAGTACCTGTAAAGGGTTTTTGACCAGAATAAAAAAGCCCGTCTATTTCCTTTATTTCCTGACCTTTAGCAAAAAAAAACAGGGCAAAAACAAATCCAAATACAAAAAATGTCCTCTTCATGGCAAACCTCCTTCCATCAATGATAATCCATATATTTATTAACGCAAAATTAACAATTAATTCAAAATATTAATGTTTAGTTAATATTATTTTTACATTAAGGGTGCTTTCGACTGCAAAACCTACTTTTAATCCCGAAAATAGGATAAAAAACCCCGGCCGGAGCCGGGATTTTTACAACCGGATAAGAGCCCGGTTAGCTGAAAACACTGCGAAAGAATAAAGTATGGTTATTCCCTGATCATTTTCAGGGTTTGTACTTCGTTACCCATCATAACCCTTGCAAGGTACATTCCATTAGGCAGGTTTGATGCGTCAAAATCAATGCGGTTGCTACCTCGGTAAAGGTTTCCGTTATGAAGTTCGGCAACTGCTGCACCGGCAAGGTTGTACACTGTTACTTTAACAAAAGTTTCCTTTTCGAGGGTGATTTCAATGTTCGTCCTGCCCGGGAAAGGATTCGGATAATTCTTAACCAAACCTTCTGCAAATACCGAAGAAACATTGCTCACTGAAGTAGTTCCCCAGTATGAAGCATTGAATATCGGAGAACCAGCCATGGGTTGGAAATTGGGATTGGTAAGGTTGAACGGGTTTGTAATTTTGGCATCTGCCATAATGGTGAGCATCTTGTTCTTGCGTTCAGTAGCAAGGAACCATGTCTCCAGTTGAGCTGCCGAGAGAACTGAATTGTCGGTCTGGAATTTATTTCCGAATACGCCGCCGATTATGGTATTCCTGATGGTCAGTTCGTCTGACTGGGCTGCATTGTGTGTCCCCGATGATTCGAGACGTACGCCACGGCCCCAGCCTAAGAACAACGAGTTGTAAACCTGTATGCGGCTGTTGCGGCGTATGCGCACGGCAGCACCTTCTTTATGGTTTTGCGGAAGTGCATTGTATGACGCGAGGTCTTTGGCTGCACCAAAACCACTAATGTTGCTGAAAATAGCTTTGGTTATCGGCGTAGTGTTGCTGCCGTCGCGGTCGTTATCCGACTCAAAACCGTTGGCCGTGTCGGTATCCACAATCTCCGGATCTCTCAGGATCAGACCAAACTGCACCATTCCACTGTACCCGTTATCGGTGTCGAAATCGTCATCTTCGGTTTTGTACGAAATCAGGTATTTGCCATTTACAGTTCCTCCAAAGAATTCAAAACCATCATCGCCTGAGTAAGAAACCTGTACATATTCGAGGCGTGTTTTATTTCCTACTGAATTAAGGGTAAGTCCGTTTACTTCGCTGCCAGTAGCAACTTCGAAACCAGGAAATTCAATACGCACGTAAACAAAAGCACCTGAATCATCCTGAGGGTCATTACCTCCATATGGTGAGCCGATCCCACCTTCTGTGATACCTTCTCTACCGGGAAGGTTATTCGGGGCATTTCCATTGATTACAACACCGGCCCAGTCGGATGGTCCGCGGAAACCAACACCTTGAGCTGAGGTAAATACAATGGGTTTGTCGGGGGTACCAACTGCCATAATTTTTGCGCCGCGTTCTATAGAAAGTACACTTTTTTCAGTACCGCGGATTATGGTTCCGGGTTCGATGGTAAGCGTTACACCCTGGTCAACATATACCCATCCATTGAGCCTGATAACTCCCGACCAAGTTTCGTTGGTTGTGATGTGTGTACCTCCGGCACGTGTGAATTGTCCGTTCCCTTTGGTTATGGTAGGTTCCGGGTAATTTGCATTTACCGGGGACCATTCGGCCCAGCCTTTGGTCCAGTCTATTACGCCGTCGAAGGCGCCTACATAATTAACTTTTTCAAAAAAATTGTCATTGATAGATTGGGCCGATATTCCGGCAACAATCATCAAGATTGCAACAATAAGAAGTAAAATCTTTTTCATAACAATTAAATTTAAATTTCTAATTTTTCATCCTCATTTTTAAAGTATCCAAACCAGGCTAATTGAAAATTGCCTATTTGGGATGTATCTCAATGCATATCCGATTTTGTCCTCGTTGGGGCCATGATATTGAACATTTCGTATAGGTTCATTCAAAATATCCTTAACGCCGCCTTTTACCTGAAGCTTTTCGCCAATTCCTTTTTGCAGCGTGAAGTCAAGCGAATTTCTCGATAACTCCCAGGTATGAGGGTTATTGGGTGTACCTACAAAAGCTATCCTTTTTCCGACGTTGTTGTAACTGATACTTGCTGTAAATTTGGATTCAGTGTTGTTATAAAACATACCCAGATTGACAATCCAAGGTGATTGTCCTTGCATAATACGGACACTGTCGCGGGCAAAGCCTTGTTTTTCAGTATTTATTTCACTCTTAATAAATGAAGTATTGAATACTACGGTTACATCTTTTAAAAACCTGAAAAATCCGTATTGATTTTCAAACCCGGCAAATCGTTTTCTTATATCGAGTTCGAGACCTGCGCTATATGCTTTTTCGGTGTTGAAAGGTTTATAATCGAATGTGGAACCAGCAGGAATCTGAAATAACTCAATTGGGTCGGTAAAATCTTTATAAAAAGCTGCCAGCGATATTATTTCCCCAAAATCGGGATACCATTCATAACGTAGATCATAGTTCTTTACATAGGAGTTCTGAAGTTCTGGGTTTCCGTGTACAACAGCGAACAATTCAAAATCCTGATAGTCGAAATTTGAGATTTCACGAAATTCGGGGCGGTTTACTGTTTGACCATAGGATAAACGGAAAAGGTTTTTTTCATTGATGTTATAGGTTATATTGGCAGAAAGGAAAATATCTGTAGTGTCGCGGGTTATATCCATATTATCCGTATCTCCTGTTTTCTCGAAAAAATTGGTAATTACCCGGTCGAATTTTTCGACCCTTGCTCCACCATAAAGGTTTAATTTTTTTGTTATTGGGATATTCAGGGCAAGATATCCGGCCATTAAATTATCGGTAGCGTCGTAACTGTCTTTAGCCCTTGTATTATCCCGGTAAGAAAGACCATGCTGGCGGGGTGGGACATTCGGATCGAAATAAAAGTTCTCAGGGCTGAAAATTTCTGAAATGGAATTGTAAAATATATCCGGTGGGTTTCTAACTGCTACAACACCAATTAATCGGCTTTTTAACGATCTATCCTTCAATTCATGGAAATATCCGGATTTCAGCTGCCAGAAATTTTCTGAACCAAACAAAGTAAAGTTATGGTCAAAATCAAACTTGGCATTATAAACATTTTCGTCCATATCAATCCACATACGGCCTGCAAGATAAACATTGGGTATGTTTTGCAGCCTCAAAGCATACTGGCCCATTCGATCGCTACCCTCCGTTTTATTCAAGACATACATTAACCTTTTATTGTCGGGTTGGTCATTGCTGGTATAAGAATAACCGAGCATCCAGTCGAAATGTGTTTTATCATGATTGAGGCTTTGTTTTCCGGCCAGCTGACCCGAATAAATAATCCGGCTTTCATACCGATGATCGAACATACGAAGGGTCTCCACATTGTAATAGTTTACACCATCGCGTTGTGAAGTATTTTTTGTTCCATTCTGATTCAAAAAATTACGTACTTCGAGTTTTTGGTTTTTCCCGTAAATGAAGTTCCAGTTATGTATCAGGCTTATTTTATTCTCTTCTTTGGAACGCAAGTCATTAAAATCGAAATTTTCAACAATACGCCCCTGGACATCGTCCCATCCCTGAAATTCTCTTCGCCCAACTTTATTATAACTGGATGAACTGTTGTAGTTTAGCGAAGTAATATTTCCAACCGAAATTTTTCCAATCAAAAAACGGCGTTGCAGGTTTGCCGAAATGCTTTGGTCGGGAAGAGGGGTTTTCATGGTTGTTTCCCAGTTGTTGGGGAAAAGTTCCGAAAGCCTGGTAATTTCCTTTGACCTTTCAAGATAAACCTGTGCATTGGGCCATAGATACAGTTCCTTTAATTCGATGTCGGAAGGGATACCATCCGGAATATTTCTGTAACCATTATCAAACCCTAACCAATCGGTTTTGCTTCCCTGGTGTGTTTGAAAATCCTGATTGAAGGTTGCATTCTCTGTGTAACGGGCACCATATGAAATGCTGAACCGGTTAAGGTCAGCGGCACTTTTGGTCTGCACATCAATAGCAGCACCGGCAAAATCGCCTGGAAGTTCAGGTGCAGGACTTTTATAAATAAGTATATTATCAATCAATCCGCTGGGAATGGCATCGAACGAAAAAGCGCGTTTGTCGGCTTCGAAACTTGGGGCTGTAGCATTATTCAACATTACCGAGTTGTAACGTTCAATTAACCCCCGAACTATCACGAAACGCCCATCGGAAATGGTAATTCCCGGAACACGACGAACCACTTCGGCCGCATCAGAATCCTGACTGCGTGAAATTTGCTGGGCTGTAATACCAGTTACAATAAGATTTCCCGATTTAAGTGTGTTCAGAAGAGAGATATCCGAATCAGTGCGCCTTTGGGCAATAACCTGCACTTCGCCAATATCAAGTGAAGCCGGACTGAGAGAAACATTCAAAACTGTTTCTGTTCCCTTCTCAACCTGAACGCGAAGAATCTGTGTTTCATAAGAAACAAAGGAATAAACTACATTGTAAGTACCAGGGGTAACAATGGGAATCACATAGTTCCCATCAAAATCTGTAATGGTGCCGGTAGTGGTTCCCTGCAGCAACACCGTAGTTCCGATTAATGTTTCTCCGGTTTTGGAGTCAACAATATTCCCTTTAATCGAACCGCCCTGAGCAAGCGAATAGAGAGTAAATGGAAAAATCATTGTAACAAGAAGTAAAAATTTTTTCATTTTAATCAATCAAAATTGCAGTGTTTTTAAAAAATAGTTTTAGCGAAAGCAAAAGAACAGAATAGCAATTAACCGCGGATTACCAGTGAATTACCGTTGTGTTAAAATAAGCTATCAGTAGGTTAACACAATGTAAAGGGCAATTCTGAATTAGGATAGGATTTCTCCAATCAACACTTATAAAACATATAATCAATTAGTTACAAAGTTAATCTTTTGTTAGCAAAAAAAAATGAGGATATCACTTCATAACGTATTGTTATTGATATACTTACAGATTTGTTTTTTTCGAGTGTCCTGCTCCACCCATTCAGGTAAACATATTATTTCTCTGAGGTAATTTTAAAAGCCCATCAATAATGAAGAATTGTATTCTTATTGTTATACAAACACTTACAAGCTGTTGTGTAAATTTTAACTCAATTTATCTTATTTTTTCAATTAATTTATCCCTTTTTTTGTTAATTTTTCATGTTCAGTATGTTTATATAACTTTACTTTGGAAACAATTGAGAAACATTGTTTTTACATTGATGATACTTCGAAATATTTTTTTGTTTCTGCTTTTTTTCAGCCTGGCATTTGATGTTTGTTCACAGGAACCACAAAAAAATGAACCTTATGGTAGGGTTTCAGGGGTAATTTTTACCAACTTTCATAGGGGGATATCACCGGCTTCATCTGATGAATCGGCAATTGAACTTGTAAGGGCATATTTTGGATACGAACATTTTATCAGTCCCGAATATTCAGCCCGAATCATGCTCGACATCGGAAGCCCGGATGATGTATCACCATTTTCGAGATTGCGGAGATACGCCTATTTTAAGTTTGCTTATGGGCAATATGTAAGGGAAAACCTTACTATTCAGTTTGGGCTGATTCCGACACTCCATTATAAACTTCAGGAGCAGTTATGGGAACGCAGGTACATGAAAAAAGCGTTTGCCGATGAATATAAGTTAGGCCCTTCGGCAGATCTGGGTGCAATGGTGGGGTATAAATTATTGTCTTCGCTGGAAGCTGATTTTTCGGTCATGAACGGCGAAGGGTTCTCAAGGTTACAAATGGATGATAAATACAAATATGCATTTGGGCTAACCTATCAATTCAGTAAAGAGCTCCTTAACCGGATCTATTTCGATTATACCAGAAACGAAGTAAGTCAGTTTTCTTATGTTTGGCTGGTTTCCTATACCTTTAAAAACAATTTCAATCTGGTGTTCGAATACAATTATCAGCAAAATAACAATCTGAAGAAGGACAAAGATTTATTCGGTTATTCGGTTTATGGAAAATACAACATTAACCCAAAATTCCAGCTTTTTACCCGATTCGATATGCTAAAGTCGAACATTGTTGAAGGGGATATAACACCGTGGCAACTTTCAGCAGATGGTTCAACACTTATTTCCGGTTTGCAGTACACCCCAATAAAGGGGATTAAAATGGCCTTGAATTATCAGGACTGGGTACCTAGGGCTATCAACATGCCAACACGTTCTTTTGTATATTTCGATATGGAGATCAGGATGTGATAATTCAGCAATGTTTTCCAACTTCAGGAAGGATAAGCAAATTTGACTGACTTTCGGAAAGAACTTTTTGTTTGAAATTTATTTTAGGAAGTTTGATTCAGAATTGACAATTTACGAAATTTGTTATTTAGATAATGATGTTTGATTTACGCTATGCGATTTAAATACATAAATATCACCATTTTAATAATATCTATCTGGCTAGCCGGGAGTTGCCGCAAAAGCGAATTTTACCTGGAACCATCACTTATTGGATATCAGGACTATGGACAGGGAACAGGCACGGTTACATGGAAAAAAGACAAATCGCACCTGATCGAAGGATTGGTATTTGTAAACGATGGTCAAACACTTACCATCGAACCTGGCACAACTGTGCGTTTCAGGGCAGGCCAAGGTGAAAATGCTTCGGCCCTGGTAGTGGCGCGTGGAGGAAAGATCATTGCCCGTGGAACACCCTCCGAACCCATAATATTTACAGCCGAAGCTGACGACCAGAACGGATCGGTTTCAAAAGATTCACGTGGTCTTTGGGGCGGTCTTATCATTCTTGGCAACGCTCCCATAAACCTGCGTGGCGGCGAAGGTTATATGGAAGGGATTACAATTGCCGAACCCAGGGGATATTATGGTGGGCAAGACCCTAACGACAATTCAGGTGTGCTGAAGTATGTATCCATCAGGTATGGTGGTACAAATATCGGTGAAGGGAACGAAATTAATGGCCTGACCCTTGCAGGGGTTGGCCGGGGGACCGAAATTGATTATGTGGAAGTGATTTCGAATGCCGATGATGGGGTTGAAGTTTTCGGGGGAACCGTAAACTTGCGTCATATGGTGGTTTCGGGCTGTTCCGACGATGCTTTTGATTATGACCTGGGTTGGTCAGGGTATGGTCAGTTCTTGCTGGCAGTAAAATTAAATTATAAAGGCGATCATCTGGTTGAAGGCAGCGGAGGCCTGAACCCGGTTGATGCCCTGCCAAATTCCTTACCTGTAATTTTCAATTCAACTTTCATCGGAAACGGAAATACCGGCGCAGGCTATTGCATCAGTTTCGACCGTAATGCAGGAGGTATTTTTGCCAATTCAATATTTCTGAACAACAACCATGGAATAAAACTCGAATCGACTGATTTGGTACACGATTCGTTCAACCAATGGCAAACCGGAAAGCTTGGCCTATTCAACAATGTTTTTTATAATGTGGCTTTATCAACGCCCCAAACCATATTTGAACTCTCAGGATATTACAACGAAACTATGCAACAGTTATGGGCAGGCCACTTTTCAAATGGAAAAAACGAAATTCTTGATCCGAAAATAAACCATGCCAAAGGAAACTATCTTCCTGAAGAAGAAGTTGATGGCAATTTGGCGGTGGTTCCTTCCTCATGGTTTCAGAAAGTTGACTTTAAAGGCGCTTTCGGTGAAAGCAACTGGATTGAAGGCTGGTCATTGCTGTCAAAACAATAGTGTTCGTTTTCGCTACATATACTTAAACCGTTTAATATTCTTTTTTGGCGTTTTTTCAAATTCCTGATCGACCAACTTGATCTCCGAAACATTCTCATATTTGGGCAAATCATGGTTTAGCTTTTTGAGGTTTTCGGCCATAATAATAGGTATTTGTTCTTCGTCAACGCCATCAGTATTCAATGCCTCTTTGTCGGGGTAAACAAGTGCTACCAGCTTGTGGTTCCGGTCAACCACCACACATTCGGCCACATAAGGTAGGTTGGCGAGTTTGGCTTCAATTTCTTCAGGATAAATATTCTGTCCAGAAGGCCCCAGAATCATGTTTTTTGACCGGCCCCTGATGTAAATAAAATTATTGGCGTCGATTACCCCAAGGTCGCCGGTTTTAAGCCAACCATCATCGGTAAACGTTTCTTTGGTTGCCTGCTCATTTTTATAATACCCCAGCATGACATTTTCGCCCCTGACCTGAATTTCACCTACAACATTATAGGGATACTCCGAATCGATGCGTACCTCCATCCGGTCAACCAGGCGCCCTGCCGACGAAGTCATGGTTTTGTCCCATGCTTCGTAACTGATCAGAGGGCCACATTCGGTCATTCCGTAACCTATGGTAAAGGGGAATTTGATCCGTTTGAAGAATTTCTCCACATCGGCGCTTAAGGGCGCACCTCCTATTACGATTTCGAAAAACCGCCCCCCGAAAGTTTCTACCAGTTTTGCCCTGACTTTTTTCAAAATGAGCCCTGAAATACCCGGAGTGGCAAGCAAAACTTTCATAATTGGTTTTTCAATGGTCGGCAAGATCCTCTTTTTGTAAATTTTTTCAATTATCAGGGGTACCGAAAGTATCAGGTGAGGCTGTATTTTTCCGAACGCTTGCGTAATTACCTGAGGTGTAGGCATTTTTGCAAGGAATGTTATGTGGCAACCCAGAGTAACAGGGAAAAGGAATTCAAACAGAAGGCCATAAACATGCGCCATTGGAAGGAATGATACAATTTTGTGCCCAGGCTGTAATGGCATATGCTCCTGTGCATAAACAATATTGGATACCAGGCTGCGTTCCGGGATCATCACACCTTTGGTAAATCCCGAAGTACCTGAAGTGTAGGAAATAACACAACAATCTTCTTTTTCCCATTCAAAGAAACTGAGCTCCGATGGCTTCAGGGGATTCTTTTTGTAGTAATCAAACGCATCGGCAAGCTTGAAAGCAGCACTTTCGTCGCCCGACTGATGCACTGTGAAGTCTTCGAGGATGATTATGGTCTGCAGGTTCTCCACCTCTTCGGGCAGAATTTTGTCAACCAGGGTTTTTGAAACAAATACAATTTTCGATTCAGAATGGTTCAGGATATGGTTGGTATCTTTTACATTAAAATCGGGAAGAACCGGCACGATAACCGTCCCCGATGTAATTGCCGAAAGAAAAATCGTCCCCCACTTTGCAGAGTTTCGACCCAGCACGGCTATTTTGTCGCCTTTTCTGATACCTGAAACCTGATAGAACAAATGCAACGATTTTATGGTGCTTGCAACCTCTGCGAAGGTGAAATCCCCTCCATCAAAATCGGAGAAAACCGTATTATTCCAGTTTTTTTCAAACGCTGTGGAGTAAAGTTTTGATAAGTTGTTCGATGCCATATTGATCTGAATTTAATTAATTATTTCTGTTGTTTTTCAATCTGTTGAGTTATGCAAGATAATGCCAGATTTTGAATTATCCTAAAATCTGCTAAAAATTTTACTTTTCAATATCCTACACCTTTCCAAACATCCAATTAGTAAATTAACCGTACAAATTGAAAAGGGATTCCATCTGTTTGATTGGTTCATAAATCGCAGTGGGCGGTAGGCCATGTCAACGGCTTTATCGAGATAATGGTGGGCTTTACCGGCAATTGGGCCATGAAAATAGAATATATAGGACGGCCAGGTTGCTGCCTGAAAATATATTGCAGACATCCATTTTAATACTGACAGTTTATCCTTAAACATGATAAATCAAAAGAAGTTTTCTGTACCTTACCCCTGATATGGATGCTTGTATTTCCCCCGGTATTCCCTCTTCATTAATTTGGCAGCTTCGGGATTTCCGATAATTTCGTTTTTGATTTCATCCCATTTCACCAACGAACCGGTATAATGCGAAATCATGGCCAACTGTACGGTAGCCGATGATTTGAATGCATCTTCGGGAGTACAGTCAATCAATCGCTTATCCTTATTTTTAACCGCATTCAGGAAGTTCTCCACGTGCGTTTCCTGCATTCCTCCTGCCGGAACCGAAAGATCATCTGTTTTGCTTTCTTTTCCTCCATGAAAAAGGAGCAGTTTTGCATCGGCTACAAATGCCGTAGCCTTTTCGCCATGAAAGAATATTCCGTTATTAAAATCCCTGTTGCTGTCGCCGGGGCCCCACATACGGTGTTGCCATACCACCGGAGCTTTTCTGAAGGCCATATTGGCGGTAAGTGTATCGGGTGTGGTAATTTTTTCTTTAAATTCGAATATGCCTCCTTTAGTATAAAATTCTGTAGGAATAGTTTCATCCATGATAAACCTGATGGTATCGATATGATGAATGCCCCAGTCAACCAGGTGTCCATTGCCATATTCCTTTTCGAGTCGCCATGCCCGGTGGGCAATATTTGGCCTATAATCGAGTTTTGGCGCCGGCCCGCACCATTCGTCCCAGTCGAGCGATGCCGGAGCTTGCTGTATATTGGTATCAAGCATTACTGGCACATAGTGTATTTGCGCTGTTATCTGGTGGACATTACCAATAGCGCCTTCGCCAATCATTTCTTTAACTTTCCGGAAAGCATTGCTCTGGCGGCGCTGAAATCCTACCTGAACGATATTGCCAGCTTTTTTGGCGGCCTCAACCATTGCCATTCCTTCGCGGATATCGTACGAAAGAGGTTTCTCGCAGAAAATATCCAACCCTTTTTCGCAGGCAGCAATAAATTGCAGTGCATGCCATTGGGGAGGCGTACCGATGATAACGGCTTCCAGACCTTTCATATCGAGTAGCTCCTGATAATTTTTGAAGGTTTTTGGACGGGTTCCCTGTATTTTTTGCACTTCATCGGCGCTATTTTTCAGATGTTCAGAATCCACATCGCAAACTCCAATCACATCAACCCCGCCAACTTTCAGGGCAGCTTTTGTTACCACCATACCATACCAGCCGGCGCCAATCAGTCCTATTTTTATCTTTCTTTCATCCACGAGTGAGGGAATATAAAAGGGAAATGTAAGGGCAGCCGATCCTAAGGCAGCATTTTTGATGAAGTAACGTCTTTCCATAGTACCTTGTTTTTTAATCGATAAGGGTAAATATAGGAAATCAAATTTAAAGTCATACCGGCCTTATACATTTTTGTAAAAAAAGAATTGCCAGCCAGGCCAACTTCTTAAATAAAAACCGGAAAAATTTGGTTCCCCCGGCTTACTATTTAAATACTTTTCCACTTTTCTACTCTTCGTGGGTTTCCAACAGTATCTCAAGAATTTTTTTCCCTGCTGCTGCCACACTGGTTCCAGGGCCAAAAATGGCCACTGCCCCTGCGTCATATAAGTACTGATAATCCTGTGGAGGTATTACTCCACCAACAATCACCATAATATCGTCGCGACCGAGCTTTTTGAGCTCTTCTATCACCGCAGGTACCAGGGTTTTATGCCCTGCAGCAAGCGACGAAACTCCAAGAACATGAACATCGTTCTCAACAGCCTGTTTTGCAGCTTCTTCGGGAGTCTGGAATAATGGTCCCATATCCACGTCGAAACCTAAATCGGCATAGCCTGTTGCCACTACTTTTGCACCGCGGTCGTGCCCATCCTGACCCATTTTAGCGATCATAATGCGTGGCTGACGACCTTCCAGTTCGGCAAATTTGCGCGCAAGCTCCTGAGCTTCGGCAAACTCTGATTTTCCTTGTGCTTCTGATTTATACACGCCTTCAATGGTTCTGATTACAGCTTTATAACGTCCTGCCACTTTTTCGCAGGCATCCGAAATTTCGCCTAGCGATGCACGTTTTCTGGCAGCATCGATGGCCAGTTCGAGTAAGTTTCCTTTGCCCGATGCTGCACATTCGGCAATGGCAGCCAATGCTGCCTGTACATCAGCCTCATTGCGCTCTGACCTCAGCTTCTTGAGCCTTTCGATCTGTGCCAGACGTACTGCAGTATTGTCAATTTCAAGAATATCAATGGGGTCTTCTTTTTCGAGACGATATTTATTAACCCCCACTATGGTCTGTGTCCCGCTATCGATTTTTCCCTGAGTACGTGCAGCTGCTTCTTCGATGCGCATTTTCGGGATTCCGGTTTCGATGGCTTTGGCCATACCGCCCAGTTTTTCCACTTCTTCGATCAATGCCCAAGCTTTGTGGGCAATTTCGTGTGTCAAAGCTTCCACATAATATGATCCGGCCCAGGGATCTACCGATCTGCAGATTTCGGTTTCCTGCTGGATATAGAGCTGCGTATTCCGTGCTATACGGGCCGAAAAGTCAGTAGGCAAGGCTATAGCCTCATCGAGGGCATTTGTGTGCAAGCTCTGTGTATGTCCCAGGGCGGCTGCCATTGCTTCAATTGCCGTGCGTCCCACGTTGTTGAAAGGATCCTGCTCGGTAAGCGACCAACCTGATGTTTGCGAGTGGGTGCGCAATGCCATCGATTTCGGATTCTTCGGGTTAAACTGTTTCACCAGTTTTGCCCATATCATTCGTGCAGCACGCATTTTGGCAATTTCCATAAAGTGGTTCATTCCTACTGCCCAGAAGAACGATAACCTGGGTGCAAATGAGTCAATATCGAGTCCGGCTTTTATTCCGGTACGAAGGTATTCAAGCCCATCGGCCAAAGTGTAAGCCATTTCAATATCGGCAGTTGCACCGGCTTCCTGCATATGGTAACCCGAAATGGAGATGGAATTGAATTTGGGCATATATTTCGAAGTAAACTCAAAAATATCAGCAATAATTTTCATCGAAAATTCGGGTGGGTAGATGTAAGTGTTCCGTACCATGAATTCTTTCAGGATATCGTTCTGAATTGTTCCTGAAAGCTGTTCCAATGTGGCGCCCTGCTCAAGGCCGGTAACTATGTAGAACGCCATAACAGGTAAAACCGCCCCGTTCATTGTCATCGAAACCGACATTTTGTCGAGTGGAATCTGATCGAACAGGATTTTCATATCGAGTATGCTGTCGATGGCTACACCTGCCTTGCCCACATCACCTACCACACGTGGATGGTCGGAGTCGTAACCCCGGTGGGTTGCCAGGTCGAATGCAACTGAAAGCCCTTTCTGCCCTGCTGCAAGGTTGCGGCGATAGAATGCATTTGATTCTTCGGCGGTTGAAAACCCTGCATATTGCCTTATTGTCCAGGGTTGGATTACGTACATGGTCGAATACGGCCCCCTGAGATAAGGCGCTATTCCGGCAGCATATTCCATGTGCTCCATTCCTTCGAGGTCTTCTTTGGTATAAACCGGTTTTACCGGAATCAGTTCCGGGGTTAACCAGGTATTGACGGTAAGGGTTTTGCCATATGCCTTTGCCTTCGCTTCTCTGATATTTATATTTTTAAAATCTGGATTCATAATTATCCTTTTTTATTGAATTACAGGACTTAAAGTATCAAGATTAAAAGTATCAAGACTTTTAGAATCACCAACTAAAACAATAATTTTTAAATCCCTATTCCCGATATTTGATACTTATTGTCTTGCATCCATCAGATATTTAACATTGTCTGAAAAAAGGTCAGCTCTTCAAGCAAATTTGACCGTACATGGATGAAATTCTTTACTCCGGATGCTTCAAGTTCGGGACGACAAGCAGGGTTACCGGCAACTACGAGGATTTCGCCATTCAGTTTTGAAGCCACTTCGGGAACGATTTCGGCATATTCTTCATCGGAGCTACATACTACCAATATTTTGGAATTTACAGCACGGGCCGCTGCCAAACCTTCGTCAACCGAAGTAAATCCGTTGTTGTCCAAAACATCGAAACCGGCCACTGCAAAAAAGTTACATGCAAATTGTGCACGTGCCTTGCGCATGGCCAGGTTCCCCATTGTGAGCATAAATGCTATTGGCCGGCCATTTATAAATGCAAACTGGTCAGTTTTATAACGCAAAGCTTCGAATGCAGCAGCTCCCCTGTAGGGTTTTAAAGTTTCGATTTCGGCTTCGGTCGAAGTCAGATCAACCGGCTCGAAAACCGACGATGGCAGTTCGCCTTTGATAACTTCAGCAAAATTCGGGAACTGATTGACCCCCAACAGATTCTCACGGCGCATGGCTATGTTCAAATCACGTTGGTAAGCCATTTCCCTGACCTGGCGCTGTATAAAACCATCTTTCAGTGCAGCCGTAAATCCTCCCTTTTCCTGCACCTCAATAAATAATTTCCAGACCTGTTCAGCCACCGATGTGGTGAGGTTTTCGATATAGTATGCTCCACCAGCGGGATCGGCTACTTTATCAATGTACGATTCTTCTTTTAGAAGTATCTGCTGGTTTCGGGCGATACGTTCCGAAAAAGCAGTCGGTTCCTGATACAGGGCATCAAAAGGAAGTACGGTTATAGAATGTGCACCACCCAACGCAGCCGACATGGCCTCGGTCTGGGTGCGTAAAAGGTTGGTGTATGAATCGTACACAGTTTTATTGAATGCCGAAGTTTCGGAATGAACCTTCATACGGGCGCTACAATCTTTCTCAGAACCAAAAGCTTTGACAATCTGTGCCCATAACAATCGCCCGGCGCGCAATTTGGCAATTTCCATAAAATAATTACTGCCAATGCTTAAGTTGAATTTTATTTTTGATGCAACCAAGTCGGCATTTAAGCCCATTTCGGTTAGGCGTTCAAGATACTCGGTTCCCTGTGCAAGCGAAAAAGCCAACTCCTGAACAATAGAGGCACCGCTGTTCCCAAAAGTTTTGCCATTTACTGCAACAATGCTCAGTTTCGGTAAAACTGACGAAACTTCAATCTGATGTTTCAGATGGCTTAATGCAATATTGCTGCAGCATACATCAAGTTTTCCTTTGACTGCATAGTTTCCAAGAGGGTCGTTGGATACTGAAGCCACAACTCTGGTATTATCCCATTTGCCCTCATCCACATAGCGGCTGAATACTTCGGCAAGGTTACAATTTGAACAAACACAAACAAAATTCACTTCGGCAGCTTCAAGACAAATCCCATTTAAAAGAAGTTCGAGACTTTCGGAATTTAATCCTACTTTTTCGTTTAATACAAAACCTAATGAATTAACACCTTTTCCCAAAAGTTCGTGCGCTTTTTTATTGGCTTTTTCAGGATCGGTTACCAGAATATCCTGGCGTATAAGCCATTGGTTGGCGGGTTTGTTCCCCCTCACATAAGGAAAGTGGCCAGGGTCATTATTCAGAAATTCCAAACCGTCGAGGTTTTCGGCACGATAGTATGGTTTTACTGAAATACCTTCGTTGGTGTGCCAGACCAGGGCTCTTTCATAATCTTTTCCCTTCAGGTCGGCTACGATTTGTTCCTCCCATTGCTGGGTGGTTACGGGCGGAAATTCAGCGAGAAGTTTGTTGATAGTTTCTGCCATATTTATTTGTTTTTGAAAATCGCCACAAAATTAACCCTTAAAACCTCTCAGACAATAAATACTTACAGGATTTTAACCGAAAGGTAATAAGGGTTTCAAATCAATTTTTCGGGATCGATCAAATCCGGATCAATTAACCGGTTGATAATTGCATAAACCGTTAGTCCCGATATTGATTTAATGCCCAGTTTCCCGGTAATGTTTTTCCTGTGTGTAATAACAGTATGAATACTGATGAAAAGGGTATCAGCAATCTCCTTGTTTGAATAACCCATAGCCACCATTCGCAGGATTTCTTTTTCACGTTGGGTAAGCTCATTTTCATTTCTCTGTTCCTGTGGGGTATTTTTCCTGAAATCGGAAATAATTTCCTGAAATATTCCGAAATCGGAACTGAGATGGACAAATTTACCTGCCTGTTTAACAGGGATATCTTGATTTTCGCCATCAAAAACAGCCACCACCGCAAGGTTAGACAATGACAATTGAAAATCGGCCAATTGATAGGCTTCGATAAACGCAAGCAACCGATAGGAACTACAGCAATCTGAATCCGAAAACGATTTTAAATCGGCCATCTGGAATATCTCCTTTTTCCAGATCGCATTCAGAAGCGACGCAAATCCTCTCCTTACAATCTCGGAACGATGAACTATTGCTATCCTATTTTCCATTTTTTACAATTTTCTCCATTCGGACTACCATAGGCACGAGAATTTTGTCCTCAATCCGCGCATGGTCAACCAAGTCGCGCTCAAAACGGAAAAGAGTGATCAAAAAATCGTTGCAAAGATTATCATCATAGTATGCAACCAAAAACTTGATAACCAGGTTTTTCAAATCAATCAGCTTTTCATCCACGTCTGTGTGTTCTTTTTCGTAATCTTCAATGGATCTGGAAAAATCAGCATCCGAAACCCCAATACCTTTTTCGTATGCATCGGTAATTCGCATAACATAAGGAAATACCGAATCTTCCTCATCCATGATGTGATTCAACAATTCGGTTTTGTATTTCCTGAAAAAAATCCTGATCAAATCAAGGTTTTTGCTATGCTCCCTATCAGAAAGGATCAGATTTTCAAGTAAGTTTTCCATTTTAGGAACCACCCAGGTAAGATAATACTGATGTGTACGTTGCAGATAATCAACTATGAGGGAAGGAGAAAATGTAAGGAATTCTGACTGTGGAAAGTAATCGGGATTGTGAAAAGCATTGATGATATCCAGAAAAAATGTGTTTTCAATGCTCTTTTGGGAACAAATTTCTTCAATAGTTGCATCGCCAAAACCTAATCTGATTCCAAAACGGTTTAATACCGGCAATAAGTGATAATTATTGCTGACTACATCGGCCAGTTTGTCGTCCCTCGTAAATAATTCCATAAATCTTTTTGATTCAAATGTAGCATATTTTTACAAAAAGGACAAAAGCGTATGAATTCGTTAAACAATGTTAAGTTATGTTATACAATATACTTTAATTTCAAATGTTGGGTTATTTTAGAAACGATTTTTAAAACCACTGGCCATGATAGAATACGCAAAAACCATTCTCCCCAGTGTAAATTTCAGCGCGGAACTTTTCAGAAAAGAACTTTTAAAATGCATCGGGTGGATGAAGCCCGGTGAATTAAATGAACTTAAACAATGGTGCCTTGGTATGTTTTATAACCAGTATCCTGATATTTTGGAAGAAGTATTTTCGAATATTGCGGCCTGATGGAAAAGGCGCAGGTTTCGGGAAGGCCTGCGCCTTTATTGTTCGGTTATTGTTATGCTTTCGATCTTAAAAGTCACTATTTTCGGACTTTTTTAATTGTGCATCTATGAAAAGAATTCTTCTGCTGTTGATTTTCATCCGGATTACCTTGATTCCGGCAACTTCTTCGGAACTAATCGGTTACTTAAAGCAGTTTCCTGAGGTAGTTGAAATTCAAGCCATGAAACCAAATAACTTTTTTTCTGAAGCTGTTTTTATAAAATTGCGTCAGCCTATCGATCACCATAATCCCGGAGAAGGAAGCTTCACGCAACGGGTATTTATATCGGTACTAACCCCCGGATCACCGGTTGTTCTGGTGACCGAAGGCTATGCTGCCAACTATGGAGCCAGCCAGTCATATCTTAACGAACTTTGCCCAATCGTTCATTCGAGCCAGGTAGTGGTTGAGCATCGTTATTTCGGACAATCATGGCCCGAACCTGTTGATTGGGAATATCTTACAGTTGAAAATTCGGCTGCCGACCACCATAAGGTTGTCAGTTTACTTAAGCCTTTTCTGTCGGGTACCTGGATTAATACCGGCATAAGTAAAGGAGGCCAGACCGCCATTTTTCATCGTGTGTTTCATCCCGAAGACGTAGATATTACTGTATCGTATGTTGCACCGTTTAATTTTGGTGTTGAAGATGGCCGCCATGAACCTTATATCAGAAATGTTCCGGGAACCCCTAAGCAGCGTAAACTTGTTGAAGACTTCCAGAAAGAGGTTTTGAAAAGACGAACTACTTTAATCCCCCACTTTGAAAAATTGGTGACTGAAAAGAACTACACTTTTAATGCGGGACTTAATGAGATTTTCGACTATTGTGTCCTTGAATACAGTTTTGCTTTCTGGCAATGGGGCACCAATCCAGGACAAATACCCTCCCGAAAAGCATCAGACCTGGAAATTTTTGATCATTTCATAAAAATCTCGGGGCCCGATTACTTTTCCCTCGAAGGACTGGAAAGGATCGGGTCGTTTTTTGTGCAAGCTGCCCATGAATTAGGTTATTACGGATACGACATTCGGCCTTTCAGGCGCCAGCTAACAATCAAAAAATCCAAAAACTATCTTGAGCGTTTGTTCCTGCCAAAAGGTTTCAGGGTTGTTTTTGACGACACTTCGGTGAAAATGACAAAGGCCTTTCTTGAATCGACCGATGCAAGAATAATTTTCATATATGGAAAAAACGACCCCTGGACCGCCAGTAGAGCGATTATTCCTGACAGGGAAAATTTTTTAAGGATTGTTGAGCCCGGAGCCAGCCATGGAATACGCATTGCAGGCCTGAATGAGAATAATAAGGAAAAAGTAATAAACAGGCTGAAGGAGTGGGTTGGAGTATTGGAACCGGTAGATTGATTATTTGGGGATATTATTTAGAAATTCAGGCTTGAATTTTATTCCTAACTTTGCACCCGTTTAAAAATTAGATTTTTAGATATTTCTCAGGATGATTTTAATAATGTTGTTTATCGGTTTTATCCGCACTGTGCTGGTAATCCTGATTATTTTTTATGCAGCCCGGTTGATAACCCGCTTTGTGGTTCCCCTGCTGTTTCAGAAAACCATGCGTGATATGCATAACCGAATGCAACAGCAGATGCGCGAACAACAGCGCCAGGGAAAACGCGAAGGCGAAGTCACCATCGAACGTAACCCCAATCCCAATAACCGCCAAACCCAAACGGGTGAATATGTCGATTTCGAAGAAGTTGATTAATTCGTTTATTTTTACCAACTCAATATTTAATTACAAGAAATTATATGGCTCAGGAAGATGTATTCAAAAAGCTGGTAGCCCATTGCAAAGAGTATGGCTACGTTTTTCAGTCGAGTGAAATTTACGATGGACTCAGCGCTGTTTATGATTATGGACAATATGGCGCTGAACTGAAAAGCAACATTAAAAAATATTGGTGGGACAGTATGGTACTTTTGCATGAGAATGTGGTGGGTATCGACTCGGCGATTTTCATGCACCCTACCATCTGGAAAGCTTCGGGCCATGTTGACGCTTTCAACGATCCGCTTATCGACAATAAAGACTCAAAAAAGCGTTACCGTGCCGACGTCTTGATTGAAGAACACCTGGCCAAAATCGAGGATAAAATCCAGAAAGAAGTGGACAAATCGAAAAAACGCTT
This sequence comes from Bacteroidales bacterium, assembly GCA_037447215.1. Classification (GTDB taxonomy): domain Bacteria; phylum Bacteroidota; class Bacteroidia; order Bacteroidales; family Prolixibacteraceae; genus UBA1413. The sequence goes on along the minus strand of JBBIHB010000011.1, from coordinate 41,582 downwards.
TGGCGATACTTTCGATGAGCAACAATTCCGCAACACCAATCCCCGGGTTATTGAAAACCAGCAAAAATGGAACGAGCTCCATCAGCGATTCAGCAATGCTCTGAACGAAAGTAATCTGGAAGAATTAAAACAGATCATTATCGACAATGAAATTGTATGTCCTATCTCGGGAACCCGCAACTGGACTGACGTAAGGCAGTTTAACCTGATGTTTTCGACCGAAATGGGATCGACAGCCGACGGGGCAATGAAGGTGTATCTAAGGCCAGAAACTGCACAGGGCATTTTTGTGAACTACCTGAACGTGCAAAAGACCGGACGAATGAAGATTCCTTTCGGGATTGCACAGATTGGTAAAGCTTTCCGTAACGAAATAGTAGCCCGTCAGTTTATTTTCAGGATGCGCGAATTTGAGCAGATGGAACTTCAATTCTTCGTGAAACCCGGCACGGAACTCGACTGGTTCGAAAAATGGAAAACAATCCGGATGAAGTGGCACCAGGCACTTGGCTTTGGGGCTGAAAATTACCGCTTCCACGAACATGAAAAGCTGGCACATTATGCCAATGCTGCCGTCGATATCGAGTACAGGTTCCCATTCGGGTTTAAGGAGGTGGAAGGTATCCATTCGCGCACCGATTTCGACCTTTCGCAGCACGAACAGTTTTCGGGGAAAAAGTTACGGTATTTCGACCCTGAACTGAACGAATCTTACGTGCCTTATGTAGTGGAAACTTCAATAGGTGTCGACCGGATGTTCCTGCAGGTAATATCAGCTGCATACTACGAAGAGGAAGTGGTAAGCGCCAATGGTGAAAAAGATATCCGCACCGTTTTGAGGATTCCCCCTGTGCTGGCACCTGTAAAACTTGCAGTTATGCCACTGGTCAAAAAAGAAGGCCTTCCCGAAAAAGCACGTGAAATAATTGATAACCTGAAGTTTGATTTTAACTGTCAGTACGATGAGAAAGACTCCATCGGGAAACGTTACCGGCGGCAGGATGCTATCGGAACACCTTTCTGTGTAACAGTTGACCATCAGACTATGGATGACAACACTGTCACCATACGTTACCGCGATACCATGGGGCAGGAAAGAGTTTCTACTATGGAATTAAGTAAATTAATCGGTGAAAAAGTTAACATGCGAAAGCTGTTTGAAAATTTGTAACTTTATGGTTTTAAAAGTTGCACATGGAAACAATAACTGGAACATATTATAAAGGAAGGCTTTCTCGGGATAGACCACTTAAAGTAAAAAAACCGATAAAAATATTGGTTACCTTACTTGAAGAAAAAGAAACTAGACTGTCAATTTCGGATTTTTCTTTTTTGGGATCGCAAGATTTATTGAAAGATTGTAAAACCTCTTTTTCTGATGAAGTTATCGATGAAAGACGAAACGACTTATGAAACTTTTTATTGATACTCCGGCATTATTCAAACTTTATCATAGGGAAGAAGGTACTACAGAATTAATGGATTTCTTTCAAAACAATGCAATTAGTGCCATATATTTGGCTGAAATTGCAGAAATTGAATTTAGTTCTGCGATTTGGAAAAAGTGTAGAAAAGAAGAAATTGACAAAGATACCTCCAGGCTAATTATTGAGAAATTCAAGAAAGACTCAGAAAGATACAGGTTTATTACTCAAAACTATAGAGTAAGAAAAACAGCCACTCAATTAATTGCAATATACCGAAAAGATGGGCTACGAAGTTTGGATTCCACTCAATTGGCATCTGCTATAAGTGTCAAAGAATCTGTAGATTTATTCATTACTTCTGACAATATTTTATCTAAAATTGCCATTCATGAAGGTTTAAATACCAAAATGTAGCCTAATTGGATAATGGAATATAAAAGGGTTTTAATTATTACCTACTACTGGCCCCCAAGTGGAGGTGGCGGGGTAATGCGATGGCTGAAAATGTCGAAATATCTTCCCGAATATGGATGGCAACCGGTTATTTACACACCCGAAAACCCCGATCCTACAGTAACTGACGAAAGCCTCGAAGCTGAAATTCACCCTTTGACAGAAATCATCCGAACCCCAATATGGGAACCTTACAATATCTATCGCCGGTTAACCGGGAAAAAATCAGGTACAAAATTCAAATCGGGTTATGTTTCGGAAGCAGCCCGAGGCAACTGGAAAGATAAACTTTCGGTTTTTCTGCGGGGCAACCTGCTGATTCCTGATCCAAGGGTTTTCTGGGTGCGGCCTTCCATCAGGTTTTTACGAGAATACCTGAAAAAAAATCCGGTTGACCTGATGGTTACCACTGGCCCGCCACACAGTATGCACCTGATTGGAACAGGACTAAAAAAATGCTTTCCCGGCTTACCGTGGCTGGCCGATTTCCGTGATCCCTGGACCGAAATCGATTTTTATCACAGGCTTAAACTCACCCCACTTGCCGATCACATTCACCGGAAAATGGAAAAAAACATTCTGAAAAAAGCCGATGTTGTTACCACAGTAAGCCCTTTTCTGAAAGGAACTACAGAAAAACTGGCAGGCAGAAGGGTGGATGTGATCTACAATGGTTTTGATCCGGCCGATTTTGATTTTGCCCTGCTCCCCGATTACAATTATTTTGTGCTATCGCATTTCGGTGCATTCAACCGCGACCGCAATCCATCTTCATTATGGAAAGCACTTGGAAGCCTATCACAAGGGGATAAGTTGTTCAGGCTAAAACTACGGATACAACTAATCGGGCAAACCGATGAGTCGATTGTTCAGGAAATCAGAACCGAAGGATTAGCCGATAATATGATCATTATCCCACACATGAACCACCTTGAAGGATTGCAACTCCTGGCCGGATCACAGCTTTTGCTTTTGCCGCTAAACAACGCTCCGAATGTTAAAGGGATACTTCCAGGGAAAATGTATGAATATATGGCATTACGTAGGCCTATCCTGGCCATTGGCCCACCCGATGGTGACTTTGCGCGGATACTCTGCGACACAAAAACAGGTTATACCCACTCATTCGGGGACAAAGAGGGAATAATGGAAACGATTGCTCAACTCTATTCCCATTTCGAAGCCGGAAAACTTGAAGTCAATTCTTCGGGGTATGAGCGGTTCTCGAGAAAGAACCTTGCCTGTGAAATTATTAACCTGCCATTTATTTGAGCAGCGGGTGGTAATCGCCTTTAAGCCCGATTGGTTTTGCATTGCGGACAAAGTCGGTCAGTTCAATACTTTCGCGGGCATCATCAATTCCATATCCTATGCCGCTTAGTATATTCAGATAGGTAATCGTATGCAAGTCGGTAAAACCTCCGCTGAATTCGATCTCTTTCCCATTCACTGTAATCGACCGGTATGTGCGCATTCCTTTTGCAGTTGCCTGTTCAGGAAGATCCCTGTAGTCGAGGCTTAAAAACCATCGGACGCGTGCCTTCTCGAGCTGCAGGAAACCGGCTGCTTTATCAGCATTATAAACGTGAACAATATTGCTTTTAACCTGTCCGAAAATCCAGGTAATCATGTCAAAAAAATGGATGCCAATATTGGTTGCCACTCCACCCGATTTCTGCACATCACCTTTCCAGCTTTTCAGGTACCATTTGCCACGGGTGGTTATATAGCTCAGGACAATATCGTAAATTTTGTCTCCTCCTTCATCTATCTCTTTTTTCAGAGCGAGTATGGCAGGATGGTACCTGAGTTGAAGAATGGTAAAAACCCTTTTCCCGGTTTCGGCTTCGATATCTTTAATGATGTGCATATCGTGTGGGAAAATAACTAACGGCTTTTCACAAATAGCATCGGCTCCGTTTCTGAGGGCAAACCGTATATGCGAGGGGTGCATATAATTAGGGGTACAAATGGTTACATAATCTATCGGATTTCCCTGTCTCCTGATTTCGTCCATGTACTTGTCCATATTTTCAATTTCGAGGAAAAACTCAGCATCGGGGAAATAGCTATCAATGCGTCCCATCACATCAAAACGATCAGTTGCGCAAACCAGTAAATTTCCGGTTTCTTTTATGGCTTTCATGTGCCTGTCGGCAATATATCCGGCTGATCCTATCAGTGCAAATCTTTTCATCAGATGGTGTTTTAGTTCTGCTTTATGTAAATATATTCTTGATTTTACCCTTTTATACCAAAGTTCCACTATGCCCACTCACTTTTCTGACTTTATCCGGTTCGAGCAGATATTTCTCACCGGTTGCCGGACATTGTGCGTAACGGCTTTCGGCAAAATTGAGCTTTTCGCCGGCTTCGCTCATCCACCCCACCTGATGGGCCGGATTCCCTAATACCAGGGCATAATCGGGAACATTGCGCGTAACAACAGCCCCTGCCCCGATAAAGCAATACCGGCCAAGGGTAACTCCGCATACAATGGTAACATTTGCACCAACTGAGGCTCCTTTTTTTACCAGGGTTTTCATGTATTCACTCTTGCGGTTAACATGGCTGCGCGGATTGATTACGTTGGTAAAAACCATAGATGGCCCGAGGAAAACATCGTCCTCGCAGATAACACCCGTGTATAGGGAAACATTGTTCTGCACTTTAACATTATCGCCAAGTACAACATCGTCGGCAATATACACATTTTGCCCGAGCACACAGTTTTTACCCAAAACCGATCGGGGTGAAACGTGGCAGAAATGCCAGATTTTGGTCCCCTCGCCAATTTGGGCACCCGGGTCGATTACTGCCGTTGGATGTGTAAAATAGTTTTCCATAATTTTCAGATTTAACCAAATATACTTAAAGTGCAATATTTGTTTCCACAGTCTGTTCTTCTATTTCATTTTTAAGAAATTAATTATGGTTTCCGTAATATATCTGATCTGGTCACCTTTTAATTCGGTGTGCATAGGTAGAGAGAGTACTTGCCTGACCACTTGCTCTGCTACCGGGAAATCGCCCGGTTTGTAGCCGAGATATTGATATGCTTTCTGCAAATGAAGGGCCTCCGGATAATAGATCATCGATGGGATTTCATATTTTTTCAGATATTGTTGCAGCTCATCACGTTTTTGGGTACGTATGGTGTATTGATGGAAAGTGTGGGTACTAAATGAAACCATTTTGGGCAAGGTAATTTCATTAATATCTTTTAAATATTCGGCATACTGCTGTGCTGCATCTTGCCTGGCGGCAATATACTGATCGAGGTATTTTAGTTTCACATCAAGGATTGCTGCCTGAATGCTATCGAGCCGCGAATTTACCCCAATCCGTTCATAGGAATACCTCACTTTCATTCCGTGATTGGCAATGGAGCGTATTTTGGCAGCCAGCACATCATCATTTGTAAAAACTGCCCCACCATCGCCAAAAGCGCCCAATGTTTTCGAAGGGAAGAACGACGTGCAACCAATGGTTCCTATTGTTCCCGATTTCAATTTTTTGCCGCTGGAAAACAGGAAATCAGTACCGATCGACTGAGCCGCATCTTCAACAATGTAAAGGTTGTTCCTTTTAGCTATTGCAATTAAGGCTTCCATGTCGGCACTCTGCCCGAACAGGTGCACGGGCAGTATTGCGCGGGTAAGGGGAGTAATAGCCTCTTCAATTTTCGTTACATCTATATTAAAGGTATCAGCGCAAATATCCACAAAAACCGGTTTTAATCCCAAAAGGGCCAGTACTTCTGCAGTGGCCACAAAGGTAAAGGGTGTGGTAATTACTTCGTCGCCGGGTTGAAGGCTGAGTGCCATAAATGCAATTTGCAGTGCATCAGTCCCATTTCCACAGGCAATAACACTGGTTTGCATATAGTTACTGAGGTTTTTTTCAAAATCGACTACCTTGCCACCCTTAATAAAAACGGTGGATTGAATAACTTCCTGAATAGAAGAATCCACCTCATCTTTAATTTTCAGGTATTGGCCATACAGGTCGGCCATTTGTATTTTTTGCATACTATTTAAGTTCCTTTAATATCCTTGCAATCTTTATTGCCGCATCACCATTGCCATAAGGTCTTTCATCAAAAGATATGACAATATTCTTTATTTCCATACTTTTCTGGACAATATTCTTTTTATTGGCCCCAACCAATAAGTTATATTTAAGATCCACCAACTCAGTCCACTCGGTTTCATCTCGAACAACCAGGCAATGTTTTGCGAAAAAGTACGATTCTTTCTGCAATCCACCGCTGTCGGTAATCACAAGCGAACATCGTTTCAGCAATTCCATCATATCGAAATAACCTACCGGATCAATCGGGTCAAACTCAAGGTGAATACCATTCCGGGCTATGATATTTTTAGTGCGTGGATGAAGTGGAAAAACAATCCTGAAGTGTTCCGACAGTTCGTTTAAAGCTTCAAGAATATCGGTTAACCTGGCCGGATCATCTGTATTTTCCTGCCTGTGCAGGGTTACCAAAACGAATGGGTTAAACTCCAGTTTCAAATCCGTAAGGATTTTGCTTTTAAGAAATGAAAACTGACTATAGTAAAGCGCCACATCATACATTACATCACCAGTTTGAACCACCCTGGCAGGGAAATGCTCAAAGCCTTCCTGCTTAAGGTTAAAGACTGCCGTTGCGGTTGGACAAAACAAAAAATCGGAAATACGGTCGGTGAGGATGCGGTTAATCTCTTCAGGCATTTTCATGTTGAAGCTTCGCAATCCAGCCTCCACATGGGCAACCGGAATATGAAGTTTCGAAGCTGCAAGGGCGCCAGCAAGTGTCGAATTGGTATCGCCGTAAACCACCACCACCGATGGTTTTTCTTTATGAAGTACCTTTTCAATCCCTTCGAGCATACGTCCTGTCATGGCGCCATGCGACAAAGAATTGATGCCGAGATTATACTTTGGTTCAGGAATTTCCATCTGCCGAAAAAAAATATCGGCCATATTATCGTCGAAATGCTGGCCTGTATGCACAATTATTTCAGAAATTCCTTCTTCCCGAAGAGCTCTGCTCAGCGCCGATGCTTTAACAAATTGAGGCCTGGCCCCTACAATGGTTACTATCATTGGCATTAAAACTATATTCTGATCAATCCGTCAAAATTAGTTATTTTTAGGGCTTATTTTCTATGCTTTTACGTATTGATGAAACTGAAAAAAGTTTTGCTGGTATATCCTGTATGGTCGGTATTTGTTCAAACCGATTATGAAATTCTTTCAACCCGTTATAAGGTTAGCAAATACCATTTCAGGCCGCTAAAGGGAGGTTTTTCAGTATTGACCGAACTTATCAGGCAATTTTTCTACCTGATTTTCAATATTTGGAGATATGATGTGGTTTTTATCTGGTTTGCTGATCAACATTCTTTTCTTCCTGTTTTGTTTTCGAAATTAACCCGAAAAAATAGCTTTCTGGTAATTGGCGGTTATGATGTTTGCCGTATCCCTGACTTTAATTATGGTGTTTTCTGTTCACAGATAAGAGGATTTATGGCTTCATGGTCCATGAAAAACAGTACGGTTAACCTACCCGTTTCGACCAATGTTGCCCGAAAAGTTGCAGCAATCAGCCACAAAAAAAATTTACGGGTGGTGTACAATTGTGTGAAAATAGCTCCACCCGAAATCAAAACTCCCGAACAAAAAACTGAAATTCTGACTGTTGCTTTAATTGATTCGGAGCGAACCTATTATATTAAAGGCCTCGACCTATTTGTAGAAACTGCCAGGTTGCTCCCTCAATTTAATTTTGTTGTGGTTGGGTTCGATAGCACAAAATTGAATCATCTGACAGCTAATTTTCCGGATAACCTAAAAATAACAGGTGAAACCCAGCATAGAGATCTGCCAGAATTTTACTACCGCGCAAAAATTTATTGTCAGCTATCACGTTCCGAATCATTTGGGATTGCACTTGCTGAGGCCATTTTGCATGGCTGCATACCACTGGTTTCCAACGAAGGGGGAATGCCCGAAGTAGTAGGTGATAACAATTGCATAGTAAACAAAAATCCGGTGGAAATTTCAGATAAAATACGCCGGGTTTTTTCAGGTGATGATAAATCAGGTAGATTTGCGGCCCAAAGAGTCAAAGAGTATTTCAGTTTTGATCAACGAAGTTCGGCATTATCTGCTTTAATATCAAACAGTAAAAACCAGAAGTTACATAATTGAAAAAAATTGTAAGATGAGCTTAAAACACAGATATAAAAGGTTTGTGATGAAGGTAAAGCAAATTATCAAGCCCAGAGCCTTCCCCGGTTCTGTTGAATATTGGGAAGAGCGTTACAGAAAAGGAGGAACCTCTGGTTCGGGTTCATATAACCGTCTGGCTGGATTCAAAGCAGAAGTGCTGAATCAGTTTGTGGCCGAACACAATATAACTTCTGTGATTGAATTCGGATGTGGTGACGGCAATCAGCTTTCGATGGCCAATTACCCTTCTTACGTCGGGTTGGATGTTGCACAATCAGCAATTGCCCTTTGTAGTGAAAAATTCCACGACGATAAAACAAAAAGCTTCTTTCTTTACCATTCCATAGCTTTTAACGATAATCATCAGATATTCAAGGCCCAGCTTTCTCTTTCTATTGATGTAATTTTTCACCTGGTAGAAGATGAAATATTTGAAAACTACATGCATCACTTGTTCGATGCGGCCAATCAATTTGTGATAATTTACGCTAGCAACTTCAACAAAAACCAGATGTTTCATGAAAAGGACAGGAATTTTACCCTTTGGGTTGAAAATCACCGGAAAGACTGGAAACTTGTAGGGAAGATCGATAATATATACCCATACGATCCGGCAGACCCGGACAATACTTCAAAAGCCAACTTTTTCATTTTCTCAAAAGCTTAATTTCTCCAGGTTAACCTTTTCCTGAAGTAATTCTGAAAAACCCTCTAATCAGGCTATTGGTTTCTGGCGAAATGCCTGATACATAAACCATACCCACATAAAGCAATGAAACCATTGTGCTGCGTAATATAATATCGGGGATCAATGACATTCCGGGAATCAACCAACCTGCACCAAAGCTTATCAGTCCGATAAAAAGCACCGGTATGATTTTCATACTTATGCCTGTTATATCAAAAGCAACCCGTTGTAAAAGCGCCAGTAATCCAAAATTGATAAACAATGTAATTATTGTAGCCACAGCTGCACCCGTAATACCATATCGGGGAATCAGAAAATAACTCAGAATGAACTGGGCAACCACAGATATTAACATGAATAAGGTGGACACCCTGTAATATTTCGATGTTTCGGTGATGGTGGCTGCCATTCCGATAATAGTAACCAACAACATACCTGCCGAATAGATAACCAACACCCATTTTCCATCGCTGTAAACAGGTGGCAATATTTCAAAAATATTGTGGAGGTTAACCAGGATTCCGACAAAAATCAGGGTGCCGGCAATAGCCTGGTTGAGTGCCGATTTCTGATAAATCTCCTGAATATGGGCAACATCATTTCGTCTCCACGATTCTGCAATAATCCCAACTGAGATTTTTGATATTGAATTATAAGGCACTTTTATTAGTGTGGCAAATAAGGCGCAAACCCCGAAAATTCCTACCTCATCAAGCGAAAGATAATGGTTTACAAAAATTTTATCGACGTTCATCATCAGGATGGCTGCCAGACCGTTTACAAATCCAAACGTCATAACAGTTCCAACCTCTTTTTTGACAGGCCGGGTAAGATAAACCCAATTGGGTTTAAGGTGAAATTCATTGCGGCGGATTAAAACATAGATAACCGGAATTACAGGCATACTCATCGAAATGATATAACCGAAAAAGAACTGGCGGAAATTGATCAGTCCGAATGCAAATAAAATGATCAGCAACAAATTGATCACCTTGTGCATAAACTCGAGCCAAAAAGTTCCGGTCACTGCATCATACAAAACCTTGTTGTAGTTATCGAGCAGGGTAAAAAGCAGCCGCATAAAGACCAAGGGCATCAGCAGAAAAAGGTAATCAACCAACAGGGGCGATTTTTCGATGTTGCTTTCAATGATCCAGGGTTTCAGTAAAACAAATCCGGCCACCGACAAAGCAAAACCAGCTATTCCGGTAACAAGTGCCAGGAAAAGAAATCCAGAATGCTGTTTTTCCGGATTTCTGAAAACCGGGAACATCCGGTTAATTACACTGGTAAACCCAAGTGTGGCAAATTGCGAGAATATGAGTGATACGGCAATAAAAATCTGAATCAGGCCAATCTGTGCGGTATCAAAGAATTGAGGCATAATAATTCCCACATTGATGTATCCGACCGCAATGCCCAGATAGGACCAAAATGCACCCCTGACCGATTGTTTAATAATGATTCCCATAATTGAGGCTCAAAGCTAATAATTTCCCTATTTTTGCCGGAAGCTATTATTATAAATTATTCAAAATGAAGAAGCAGCCATTTCTGCAACACGCCGGTTTTCATACCCTGACCATTCTATTCTTCATCATTCTGGCTTATGCCTATATGTTTCCGCTATTAGAGGGGAAAGACCTGGCCACTCACGATATACAAAGCCATGCAGGTATGTCGAAAGAATTGAGCGATTATCGTGAAGCCACCGGCAAGGAGGCTATCTGGACCAATTCGATGTTTGGCGGAATGCCCGGATATATGATATCGGTTATCTATTCATCAAACCTGCTAACTTTTGTGCAAACAAAAATAATGACCCTCTTTCACCCTGCAAGCATGATTATCCTCTATCTGATTGGGTTTTATATATTACTGAACAGCCTGAAAATCAACCGGTGGCTTTCAATTGCCGGTGCGCTGGCATTTGGTTTTTCATCGTATCATCTGATTATTCTGGCAGCGGGACACAACTCGAAAGCCTATGCCATAGGTTACCTGATGATTGTAATTGCAGGAGTCTTGATGGCATTCCGGCACAACCGGACAAAAGGGGCAATTCTGTTTTCGGCAGGACTTTCACTCGAAATTATGGCCGGCCATCCACAGATTACCTATTATGGATCGCTTGCCCTGGCTGTTTTCGGAATAACCGAACTGTTGAGCTCAATCAGAGAAAAAAAGGTAGGGGGCTTTCTGAAAACAACAGGATTACTGGCTGCAGGGGCATTGCTGGCTCTCGCGGTTAATTTTTCGTACCTCTACACCAGTTACGAATATTCAAAGAAAACCATCAGGGGCAAATCGGAGTTAACCCACAATTACGAAAACCAAACCTCAGGTCTCGATAAAGATTATGCTGTGCAATGGAGCCAGGGCATCACCGAAACCTTAACCCTATTGATCCCAAACTTTAAAGGGGGAAGCCACTCCACAAACCCCGATCTGAATTCCGAAAGTTTTAAAGCATTGCAGCAAAACAGGGTTGAAAACCCGCGTCAGATCATCAATCAGGTCATTCTGTACCATGGTGAAAAACCGTTTACGGCAGGGCCATATTATGCAGGTGCTATTGTGCTTTTCCTTTTCGTTCTCGGGTTATTTGTGGTAAAAGGAGCCGATAAATGGTGGCTTGTGGCTGCAACTATCCTGTCGGTGGTGCTTGCATGGGGGAAATATGTGATGCCGCTCACCAGTTTCCTGCTCGATTACCTGCCCCTTTACAACAAATTCAGGGCACCCGAAATGACACTTACCATTGCATTGTTTACCATGCCATTATTGGGATTTCTGGCACTTAACCGCATTTTTTCTGGCCAGGTTGAACCGACAGTATTCCGTAAAGGATTGAAATGGGCGTTTGGCATAACGGGTGGCGTTACCTTCTTGTTTGCAATCCTTCCGGGGATGGCAGGCGACTTTTCGGCCCCATTCGACCGGGCATACCCCGACTGGCTGCTCGATGCAGTACACCACGACAGGCAATCGTTGCTCAGGGCTGATGCATTTCGCTCCTTCATTTTTATAACCCTGGCAGCAGGTGGCCTACTGCTGTGGCAACTGAAAAAAATAAAGGCCGAAATGTTTTTTGGAGGGCTTGCATTTCTGATCCTTGCCGATTTGTGGATGGTTGACAAACGGTATTTTAACAATGATAATTTTGTTACAAAGCGAGAGGCCAATGCCCCATTTCAGGCAACTGCTGCCGATCTGGAAATATTGAAAGATACAGATTTGAACTATCGGGTGCTGCCTTTACAGAATCCATGGGCCGATTCGCGGGCTTCTTATTTTCATAAAAACTTAGGTGGCTATCATGCTGCCAAATTACGCCGCTATCAGGAAATGATTGAACACCATTTTACCCCGGAAATCGAAAAAATGGTGAACGGGTTGCAAAGCCAGCAATCGGAATTTGAAGTGTTTGACCAACTTAACACTTTGAATATGATGAATACCCGGTATATTATTTACGACCTGAACAGCCCCCCTGTCAGAAATCCCTATGCATCGGGGAACGCCTGGTTTGTAAGTCAATATGAAATAGTACCCGATGCCGATGCCGAAATTGAAGCCCTTGGCGAACTGAATCCGGAAATAAAAGCGGTTATCGATAAACGATTCTCTGACCTTGTTCAGGGAAAAAACTTTACTGCCGATTTATCGGCCTTAATTCGTCTTACCGAATATCAACCCAACAAACTGGTATATCAATATAATTCAGCAACCGAACAAATAGCCGTATTTTCAGAAATATATTACCACGATGGATGGCGGGCATTTATCGACGGCGAAGAGAAACCCCATTTCAGGGCAAACTATATTCTCAGGGCTATGGTTTTACCCGCCGGTAACCACACCATCGAATTCAGGTTCGACCCCGATTCATACCGCTTCGGAAACCGGGTATCGCTGGCAGGTTCGCTCCTGTTGATTTTACTGGTATTAGGATATGCTATTTTTGAATGGCGAAAAACAACTAAAGCTGCCTCCTGAATAAATCTGTCCGGAAAACCAGGAAAACGATCGACAAAAATTAAGTTGTTTAAATGTATAAACCTGTAAAACGATTATCGGCTGAGTTTTTCAGGTGCGATGTTTTGGAAGTTGCACCTGCTTTACTGGGGAAGACACTTGTAAGACATTACCCTGATGGCAATACCATGCAATTTTCAATTACCGAAACTGAAGCCTATCGGGGTGAAGAAGACCTGGCCTGCCATGCTAGCAAAGGCCGCACCCCTCGTACGGAAGTAATGTATATGGATGGTGGGGTTGTGTATGTATATTTCATTTATGGTATGTACTGGATGTTGAATTTTGTTACCAGCCATAAAGAATATCCATGCGCAGTCCTTATCCGTGGGATCGACAATATTTTTGGGCCTGGAAAAGTGGGAAAAATGCTGCAGCTCGACAAATCATTCTATGGCGAGAACCTGGCAACCAGTACACGTTTATGGGTCGAAACCACCAAAAATGAACCCCAAAAGTATATTGCCCATCCACGCATTGGCATCCACTATGCAGGTGAGCCATGGGTAAGCCTGCCCTGGCGGTTCAGGATTGTTAACTGAACCATAATGGTTTTTACATCAGGAATTACCGTTATCCATAATTTCAGTCTGCATGCGTACAGAGTCCTCATGGATAAGCTGGAACAAAATCTGTGTAAAAGTACGGTTCAGGTTCAACTTTACAGCCATTTTAACCCGGTCTTCCATCAGTTGCGACCAACGGTTGATCTGAAGTGCCGTAACATTGTGTTCCTTTTTATATTTCCCTATTTCACGCACAATATCCATCCTCGACGAAAGTACTTCGAGCAGTTCGGTATCCAAAGCGTCGATCCTGCTCCTCAGCACTTCCAGCTGATTTTCGAATAGTGGATTATCGGCGCTTTCGTGCCTGATCACCAACCTGTCGAGCAGTTTTGCCAGATCGGCGGGGGTGAGTTGTTGTTCCTTATCGCTCAGGGCACACGACGGATCAATGTGCGATTCGATCATTAACCCTTCGAGACCCATATCGAAGGCCTTCTGGGAAACTTCGTAAAGATACTCCCGCTTTCCGGCAATATGGCTTGGATCACAGATAATTGGCACCTCTGGCATCATACGCCTGAGTTCGATCACTGTCTGCCAATTGGGGTAATTTCTGAATTTGGTTTCCTGGAAGGGTGTAAAACCCCTGTGAATGGCCACAATGTTTTTTATGCCCGCCTGGTAAATCCGTTCAATGGCCCCCATCCACAACTGAACATCGGGGTTAACCGGATTCTTAACCATTACAACGGCATCGGTGCCTTTCACCACATCGGCAATTTCCTGCACCACAAATGGGCTTGCCGTAGAGCGGGCCCCTATCCATAAAACGTCGAGGCCAGCTTTCAGGGCATCTTCGGTATGCTGTGCGTTGGCCACTTCGGTACCAACCGGCAGTCCGGTTTCCTCCCTTACCATAGTCAGCCATTTGAGACCGGCGGAACCAATTCCCTCGAACATCCCTGGACGGGTACGGGGTTTCCAAACTCCGCCACGGAATATAAAAACCCTGTGGTCTTTTGCCAGCATACGGGCTGTTGAAAGCGCCTGCTCTTCCGTTTCGAGACTGCAGGGTCCTGCAATCAGTAAAGGATTGTTCAACTGTGGTAGCCATTCCTTTATCGGGGTGATGTTCAATTTCTTTTCCATATCAGGTTGTATAGTATTTTATAATTCTTTCCTCGTTCTTCCGCATCACCGGGTTTTGATTATCGAGAATTTCCCTGATTCGGTTTGCGTTCAGGATTAATCCTTCAATCCTTTTGCTATCCTTATTCAGAATTGCGTCGCGAAATTGTTCAATGTGTTTCATATAAACATTAAGCGATTCAACCATGTAATCGCTGTTTTGTTCAAATATGGGGCGCCACATGGTAACCGAGCTTTTTGCCAGCCGCACAGTAGAATTGAAACCCCCGCTTGCCAAGTCAAAAATTATATTGCGGTCGGCCTTATCCTGCACAGCATTGGCCAAAGCAAAAGCAACAGCATGGGGCAGATGTGAAACAAAGGCAGTGCTATGGTCCTGTTCGTCGGATGTCATATAGGCAATGTTCATTCCTGCTGACTGGAACATTTTTTCGACCAGGGCAAGATGTTGTGGCCCGGTTTTCTCATGATCGCATATAATGGTAATTTTCCCTCTGAACAGTCCTTCCATGGCAGCACGGGGGCCTGAGTTTTCGGTTCCGGCCATTGGATGGGCAGAAACATAATTTCTCCGTCGTGGATGTTTGTTCACTTTTTGGGCAATTTCCCGTTTTGTCGATCCTATATCCGTTACTGTGGTGCTGTCTTTGATTCTGTCGAGTACCAGTGGAAGTAAATCAACTGTTATATCCACCGGGGTAGCCACAATTACAAGATCGGTTTCATTTAATGCTGTTTCAAGAGTTTCAACAGCATCAACAATTCCGAGCCTGAGCGCCTCCGAAGCATGGCCGGGGTTGTTTTCGACACCCGTAACCGTAGTAGCAAACCCCGATTTCCGGAGGTCTATTGCCATTGATCCCCCGATCAAACCTATTCCTATAACCGTTATTTTCATTTTCAACATTTTATATAAAAAAAGGCCCCGGGTTCACCGGGACCTTCAAGCCTTAGTATTTTTTTATCACATACAACAACTTATCTTCCGGTCCCGGTATTTGAGCCGAAGTAATAAAACCAGAAATAAAAGTTATTGTTTGTCATTTGTATAATCAATGATTTTGCTGCAAATGTAATGTAAAAATATCAATTCATTACATTATGGCCTAATTTTAATTACAATTCAAACACATTTAATGGGCTAAAAAATCTCAATCGAGGAATAATGTGCAGATTGACATGTGCAAATTGAACCAAATTAAATAAGTTGGAATTTTTAGAGACCGGTAGCTGCCTGAAAATAGGTCTGCATGAATCATGGTGTTTTTTGTTTTAAATACGCTATTATAAATCAGAAGATAATATTGAAATTTCATTACCGACTCTTTCTTGCCGGATTTGAATGCTTATTGTTTTTCGAATATCTGTCTGAAAAATTTCAGCATAACATCACATATTGATTAAAATTTAAATCCTTAAAACGAGAAAATTGACAGGAAAATTCAATTTTCAGGTAAAACAATTTGCCTGCCATTCATTATAAAGCAATAATCACAAAATCAATTAATTCTGTATTCAATACAAATTGAATGTATATTTTTGTTGAATCAATACCTGAAAAGTGTGTTCAAAATGTGGTTAGCGGGGTTATTTATCGCAGAAAATATTATACGATTGCAAAAAAAATTATATCGGAAAGTGAATATTCTGTTGGTATTATTAAGAAAAAATAAGATATTTGATACCCGATTTTGATTGAATGATACAATTCAATGATTTATTAAATATTTATTCACCTTAAAACTATGATTATGAAACAAGGATTTCTACTTCTTTTGTTGTTAATCTCGGGAATGCTCATTGCTCAGGAGCCCTACCGAAACCTCATTATCTCTGAGGCCAGAATGAATGACACCAGGTTTAACTACATCGAACTTACCAACATGGGTAACAAGACCATTAACCTGGCCGAATTTGAACTTGGAAACAACGACCCATGGACCAGCCCATGGAATCCCGGAGCAGACCGAAGATTCCGGCTGCCTGCCCGCCAGCTTGCACCAGGGCAATCATACCTGATTATTTCAGTGGATGACGTTCCGTTGAGGATATGGCCTTTCGAACTTAACCGGATCGGAGCAAGAACGGTTACGCCTGAAATGAGGCAAAGGGCAAACCTCGAAATCCATTTCCCAACTTCGGAATGGGGCAACTGGCCGCAATACGACAGTATTTCTCCCTATGGCCGCTTAACTTTGGACAACTGGAGCGGACGGAGTGCCATGTTTATCCGCCATTTTTTCAAAGAAACCGCATTGGAAAGGGACTCTGCCATTGTTGATGTCTATAACGCTTCTTTTAATGCCACTACGAGCCCATTTAAATCTACGGGCGCAGCTGATGCTGCCGGTGTTTCAGGGGCTACCGGGAACCGTATCCTGGTCAGGAAATTTAAGGTTACCGAAGGAACAGGTGATGCTATTGACTCCTGGACCCGAATAGCCGGTGTTGATATTGAAGACTCTGAATGGCTGCCGCTCAGGTTCCCGCATAACGACTGGAACATTTCGCAGAAGAAAGAATACTGGACACTTGGAAACCATGGCAATTTTACTTTGGGACACCATTCCCTTAAACCCAAAACTGCTGCCACTGTGATTGATTTCACCAACAAAACCATCACTGTTCCATGGGGTGTGCGCAATATGCACTATTTTACCGACAACTTTGACTATTCTCCAGGCTTGGCGTGGTTCTACTCATTTTCCAACGAAAAAGCCGACTCGGCCTTCAATACAGCCCGCACCAACGATACCATCACTTTCTATGCTGTAGGTAACACTTTGCAGGAAATCAAATTCAGGATTATTGCATTACCACCTACCAATGCCGATAATATTGTTGTTCCAACAGTCCCGATGAACACTACAAGTGCAAGGTACAGAGGAACTTATATGGAAATGGGAGTTGGACCTTACGGTGTTACAGTTGGAAATGCCGTTGATACCATTTTGTCGTCGAACTACCTTCAAGGTATCGGATTCGCTACCCGTGTTGACTCGTTGCTGAAATACCTGGAAAAACCCCCCCAGGCTTCGTGGGAAGTCATATTTGTTGACGGGGTACAAAGGGCCGACCTGAAAAACGGCGACAAATTAAAAGTAACCGCAGGCAACGGCAAAGCTAAGGAATATTTTATTAAGGTTGAAAGGTATATCCCAAACCGCACAGCAAGGCTGGCAGCGATTACCTGGCCTGATATTCCTGCATATCTGAAAGGCATATTCGGATGGAAAGGGGATACAATTCCTGGCTTTACCCCCACAGGATACAACTATACCATTAGTATCCCTGCCGATGTTTCCGGAATACCTGCTCTTGTTGCCAAAACCGAGGTTTTGAATACATCCGTTGAAGTACACCGGGCTACCAACCTGGCAGGATCGGCTGCCGACCGTACTGCTATTTTTAATACCACTGCAGAAGATGGTATTACCAAGCTTTCGTACCAGGTTATGATGAATAAAGAGAAGTCGCCTGAAGAAACACAGCCTTTCGCTGCCGATCCGTTTATTTCCGAATTTGTATGGCGCGACCAGTGGGCCAGCACTATGGTTGAGTTTGTAAACCCCGGGAACCAGATCCTTGATATGAGCAAATATATGTTCGTTGTTACAGGTAATAACAGTCCTGCAGGAGCTATAGGTATTAATTCACTTCCCGAGAACTGGAACAACCGCTATCAGAAATATATTCCCGGATACCGCTGGGTTGACCAGGCTTCATGGGAAACCAAACCAGCCATGGTAGTTCAGGACCTTAATGTAAATCCATTGGTCTTCCCGGGCGAAGTATTTTCAATCGGGCAGCTTGCCGCTTTCGGAAATCTGGGTGAAGGAACTCCAAACTGGCGCCGTTGGTGGGGTGGTTACAAACTCAACATTGATTATGGCAATGCCCGCAATCCATGGAGGGAAAGCATTCCTAACCATCTGGCAGGATGGTTTGCCACCAACTATTATTTCTTCAGAATTGATAATGACTCAATTACACGGGGATTGAAACCAGCAACTGACCCGAATGATTTTACATTGATTGATGTATTTGGCAGTGGCGATGGAGTCAGGCAGAGAATTGGCGGTGTTAACCTTGACCAGATTATGGCCTTTGTTAGGAAACCACACATTTACAAAGGCAATCCTGCATTCAAAGGTTCGTGGGGCACCAACTGGGACGACAGTGAATGGTGGATGCACGACAGGCCGTACTGGGTGGCCAGAGGCTATGGCTGGCCCAATGACATATTGATGATCACATCGGGTATCGGAAGCCACTTTATGCATGAAGTTACTGTCTATAAATCAACCATTGCATCAAAACAATATAAAGTAAGTGAAGGTTACTCGAAGAATGAGAAAATAAATGGGGTAGTGCAGAATACCACCGTTGAAGAATTCCTCAGCAGAATAATAAAAGCAGATCCGGGTCAGAATTTGACGCTAAAGAAAGCAGGAACCGGGGCAGTGATGGCTGCAACCGACAAGCTAGCCAATGGCGACCTTCTTGAAGTACTTTCAGCAGATAAAAAAAATACTTCGATCTATAAGTTGAATGTTACCGAAAGAGGTTTGAGCAGCAATGCCATTCTTACTTCCGATGTTTATTTTATCAGTGTTGAAGTAACCACAGGCGGTATTTACAATGTACCTTACGGCACTTCACTGAGACAAATTGTACAAAATATCAAAGTTCCACTTGGTGCTTCGATGGTAATTGTCGATGGAAACGATGCATGGGTACCTTTCAAAAGGATGAATTTCGACACTACCATGGTGGATGTGATGATCAACGACCAGATATTCTTTGAAGTTACAGCCGAAAACGGAACAACCAAAATCGTTTATGAAGTTGTGCCTTTGAGTACATCATCCGATGCATTTGTATTATCGTATATTTATAGTGTGGATCAGGCATGGGGGCTTATATCATTTGTACCACGCGGAACCACTGTTGAAACTTTCCTGCGAAACATCATTCCTGTTGCAGGGGCCACCGTTAAGGTTGTTGACAAAAACGGAATTACCCGTACCCGGGGACCGCTCTATCAGGATGATATCCTCGTGGTTACTTCAAAGGATGGCAAAGTAACAAAAACTTACTTCCTCGATATGCTCAGGACACAGTTTGTTGTAACCAAATATCTTGCGTTTGTTACTTCGACACATTATAGTGTGAACGAGTTGAACAAAACTATTTCTACTCCGGTTGCTCAAACTCCGCTGGCTCAGTTTTTAGCCAGATTAACACCATCATTTGGTGCTACCATGGCTGTTTTCAATAAAAATGGCCAGCCCAATGCCACCGGTATCCTCAACAAGGGAGACGTTCTGAGGGTTACTTCGGCTGACGGCAGGACTGTAAATACATACGCACTCACCCTTGATGTAACTTCGGCAGTTGAAATTGAAAGCGGAATCGTTAACGTATATCCAAACCCAACCTCCGGAAAAGTCAACATCAGTGGTGTTGAAGCCGGTCACAGGGTAAGGGTATTCAATTCAATGGGTGCTCCTGTTAGCGAATACATCAGCCGCAACAGCATCGAAACCATCTCTCTCGACAACCAGGCTTCCGGTATCTATTTCATCGTTGTCAGCAACAACGATAGAATAAGCGGAACCTATAAGGTGATTAAAAAGTAGTTCGAAATATTCAATAAACTTAACAAGAGCCTGTAAAATCAGGCTCTTGTTTTTTAACATTAATCCAATGAAATTTCCATGGGTTGAGGAACTCAAACCGTTATGCCCGCCTGAACATACGGGCAGGAATAACACTTCTCATGGAAATTCCCCGCCAGAACGTTTCAGGCGGGCTGGCATCCGACCATTATAAAACAAAACAATTTATACGGATGAACATGAATTTAATCTTGAAAAAAAGAGGCTCATGAATATTCAGAAAATTATTGGACCATTTACCAGAAGTGGGTTTTTCACCCTGTCCGGGTTATTTGTTATTCTTGTTAGCTTTGTTTGGATAGAACCTGCTCTGGCCCAGATTACCCCACACGAAGCCATTGTCCAGATGCGGAAAGGCATTAACCTTGGCAACACGCATGAACCGCCTACTGAAGCCGGCTGGAACAATCCAAAAGCCCAGGAATATTATTTTGATCTTTATAAGCAAGCAGGTTTTAATTTTGTCAGGATACCTGTGCGGTGGGATAATTACACCGGAAAATCTGCCCCATACAAAGTGAGTGAAACCTGGCTGAACCGTATCGGGGAAGTATTGGACTGGGGCCTTTCGCGGGGTCTTTTCATCATTGTAAACTCCCACCACGACGAATGGATCATGCAAAACTATTCGTCGCAGGTAAACCGCGATCGGTTCGACAGCATCTGGAGCCAGATTGCCACCCGGTTTAAGGATAAGCCCGACCGGTTGATTTTTGAAATAATGAATGAACCCAACGGACCCATAACCCGGGAACAGAACGACGAAATGCACCGGCGTGTATTGTCCATTATCCGAAAAACCAATCCTGCCAGGCTGGTGGTATTTCAGGGAAATAACTGGGGAGGTTCAAATGAACTGCTTCAGGCAGCTATTCCCAATGACAAATATGTGATCGGTTCGTTTCATTCCTACGATCCGTATAATTTTGGCCTCCAGGGGCAGGGGACCTGGGGAACATCTGCTGATTATAACATGCTCCGGCTTAAATTTATAAGTGTAAAAGATTGGTCGGTCAAAAACAATATCCCCGTTTTATTGGGTGAGTTTGGTTCTCTCAGTTCATGTGAATACAATTCAAGGATGAAACACTATCGGGCTTATGTTGATTTTGCCCGGGAATATGGCTTTGCCCCTGCAGCCTGGGACGATGGTGGAAATTTCCGGATCATGAACAGGGAGGAGAGGTCGTGGAACGAATTAAAGGATATCCTGATCCATTGTACCCAAAAATCGCCTGGAAATCCGAATTTGCGACTATATAAGGACTCAATAATAGCTGTTTTGTGGAATAACCTCACTCCTGGAGCCGATAGCATTGTGGTTGAGCGAAGGACTGCCAGCTCATCATATAGGAAAGTTGCCACGTTTTATGGGGACTCTACAAGATTTTTCGATGTAAAACCCTTTATGAACCAGCATTACCATTACCGGATTATATCACATTTCCCGGGGGGAGAAGAAGCTTATTCTGCTCCACAACGGATATTTTTCCCGGCATGGGTTAAACCGGTCAGGACACCTTTCCTTGGATATGCCCTACCTATTCCGGGAATTGTTCAGGCAGAAGATTTTGACAAAGGGGGACAGGAATTTACTTTTTTCGATACAGGTACATCAAATATAGCAGGCGCCTACAGGCCAAACGAAGAAGTGGATATTTATGACCGTAACGGTACCGGATTTCATATTGGAAATGCAATGCCCGGCGAATGGTACGAATACACGGTTGATGTAAAAACTGCCGGGAAATACCAGGCAGGATTTCAACTGGCCTCGTTGATGGGAGGGGGCAAATTTCAGGTGAAAATCGGCAAGGTGGTATCTGACACGCTCAGAGCACCCCGGACCAATAGCTGGTTGACTACGCAGAAAGTTACAACCACTTTGCTACTGGAAGCAGGAGTACAAATCATGAGGTTTTCGGTTATTTCTGATCCTTTGTTTAACATCGATTATTATTCATTAGATCTGGCAACATCAATTGATCCTATAGTTGAATTTCCACATGATAAAGCTTTGGTATATTTTATTGACCGGAATAAGGATATTATTATTTCCCGAAATCTGGATACGCCTTGTGTGATACGTGTGGTGAATATGAATGGTGCTGTAATACGGACTATCCGGGCCGATGAAAAGCATATCCGGTTACCATCATACGGAATAAAGCAGGGACTTTATATCGTGCAGATGGTATCGGAAAGTACGCAATCTTCATATAAGGTAATAGTAAGATAAGTCTGGTCTGCTTTTAACTGACCTTTTAGGGCGAAGTAACAGATAGATATCCTGTTCATCCATCCTGGTCGTTGTATAGGGTTGAAATAATTTGCCCTTTCAGGGCAGGCCATTAATACATCTTCAGCTATAGACGATCATCTGGCTCGGAGCGGATTCCTTTTAAGGGCGTATCATGATGTATTTTCTTTTACCATGGACGTCATGCTGGAATTGGGGGCATTGCACTTTCAGGGCTTGTTTCCAGCTTTATAAATGGACTGTCTTTCACAGAAATGAATGGCAGCGCCCTGAGGGAATACCACTGCAATGCGGAGGCAGCACCCCGTGGGAAAAAATCAGCATGCACCCCAGTATGTGCAGCTTAATAATCGATCTTACACAAAAATTTCTATCTTTGAAAAACAATAACCATTAACAATGTAATACATGAAAAGAATTATCAGCTTAACCCTGATTCTAATTCTCACAAGCCTCTTTTTTATTCACGCGCAGCCGGTAAAGAAACATGGTAATTTATCGGTTAAAGGAACCCAACTGGTTAACCAGAATGGCGAACCGTTGGTTCTGAGGGGTGTTAGTTATGGTTGGCACAATTGGTGGCCACGGTTTTACAATGCTTCGACTGTGAAATGGTTTCAGTACGATTGGGGCGCCACAGTGGTGCGGGCTGCCATGGGGATTGACCCCGACAGGGGATATCTTCGCATGCCCGAGTGGTCGCTCGAAAAAATTGAGGCCGTCATACAAGCTGCTATCGAAAACGATATGTATGTGATTATCGATTGGCATTCCCATAAGGTACATACCGAAGATGCCATAAAATTCTTTTCAGAGATGGCAAAAAAATATGGGCATTATCCCCATGTAATATACGAAATTTTCAATGAGCCTGAGCGCATTGCATGGGAGCCGGTGAAGCAATATTCCATCGAAGCGATGAAAGCGATCCGTGAAATTGATCCGGATAATATAATACTGGTGGGTAGCCCGCATTGGTGTCAGGATTTGCATGTTGTTGCCGATGACCCGATTGAAGGTTTTTCAAACATTATGTACACCATGCATTTTTATGCTGCTTCACATAAGCAGTTCCTGCGAGACAGGGGCGATTATGCCTTATCGAAAGGTATCCCAATTTTTGTGTCGGAGTGTGCCGGGATGGAAGCTACAGGCAATGGCCCCATCAACCACGAAGAGTGGCAAACCTGGCTCAACTGGATGGAAGCCAATAAAATAAGCTGGATTACATGGTCGATAGCCGACAAAAATGAAACCTGCTCTATGTTGCTGCCTGCTGCCAGTTCGGAGGGGAATTGGAACGATCAGGACATAAAAGAGTGGGGCCATATTGTTCGGAATAACTTAAGAAAGTTTGCCGGCAAAAATTAGGGAGTCAATTTTCAACAATTATTTTTTTCACCACCTCATGGCCTGAAACGTTCAGGTGTAACAGGTAGATACCCTTTCTGAGATTTAAGGATAATTCAGTTGCTGAATCAGGATAGTTGTATGATTTATTGATTACCATCTGTCCATGTATATTATACACTTTCAGCGATTTAATCTCCTCACTGCTTTCGATAAAGAGGTATGATTCTGCAGGGTTTGGGTATATCAAAACCTGAGGTTCTGATCTTAACATCCTGATATTTGTCAGGTACGAATCATCCGGTATGAATTGTATGTTTTTCAGCAGGAATGCTTTTGCCGGGCCTCTCCATCGAAGGTACACATCATGCTGACCGGTAAGCCCGGCTACATTTGCCCTGAATTTTTTCCAGGTATTATCACTTCCGGTTGGCTCAATATTGATGGTGGCCACTTTGGTTCCCCTGGCATCCAGGTCGTCTATCCAGACTTCGAGGGTTCCGCCGGCAGTTGAGGCTGCTTCCACTTCAACAATAGCCGGTACCCTGTTGCCCTGCCCGAGTTCAACTCCGCCAATCATCAGCCATCCTCCTTTTTCGGTACTGTTTGTCATCGATTTGTTGGTGCCGGTACCCCTGCCTTCCAACCCGTAGTAGTTGTTGTAGCCCACTGCCGGGAGGGGCGAAAAACCATCACGGTAAGTATAGAGGTCGAAATGCGCCTTCTTACCCACGGCATAAAGTCCGTTGCTGGTGCCTACCCAATGGTTGTAATTGGGCTGAACCTTATCAAGTTCGATGGCCGACACGGCCGTCACCAGTTGAGTCCAGGTTATCCCATTTGTGCTGAATGCTCCCCGGAGCTGATGTTCGTACCGTTCGACCCTGAACCATAACACATTGCCCAGCGTGTTTTCAATTTCAACTTTCTTATCGTTGAAGCGAAACCCGATTTTTTTGCCCTCATTGTATCCACTGTACATACCGGCAATTACCGATTCGTTACCGTTTGTAAAGTATATCCCCGCCTGTTGGCCATTTTCTGTAGCATCAAAATCGAGCCGGGTAACCAGCGTGAAGTAGTGTCCGGCTTCTTTGTGGAGGATATGCGTACTTCCGGTTCCAGGATTAAGGGTCAGCCAGCCTGGTTTTTCGGTAAGCGAGTACTTTGAAGCAGCATTCCTGTTCAGAAAATGCCACGAAAGTTCTATTTTATCCTTATCGAAATAGTCGGACCGTGGCAATTTCCAGGGTATTCCCGATTTTGGTAGGTCGGGTTTAATCTGAGGTGTAGATGTTGGCGCCATACCCGTTGGTTTTCCATTTTCGTCCCAGATAACCTGATGCAGTAACCCTTGTCGTCCCTGCCCGTTCCAGTCATCGTTACCAAGGCGTTCGTAGCTGTGCGATATGGTCCACCAGGTGCCGTCAGCCAATTGAATGGGCTGTGCTATGTGGTTGGGAGACCTGAAGGTTACTGCCGGATCGGTAACCGGTGAAAAAAAATTCCCGAGGGCTTCCCAGCTTTTCGGGTCGGCGGTGAGTGTTCTCGAACGCAGGGTATATTGTCCGCCGGCAACACTTCCGGCAATAAAATAGTAGTACCAGCCATCGCGTTTGCACATCACCGGTCCCTCGGCCCAGCCATACTTACCGTCGGCATTCACCCAGTCAAGGTTGAGAACGTTGCCTGTAAGGTGCCCGTTGGTACCGATTTTTTGAATGCGGTTTACATACTGGCCGGGTTTAATAAGCATATATGGCGTACCATCGTCATCCACAAAAACCGAATTATCGTACCCGATAGCCCCGGTGGTAGCTGTAGTCTGCACCCTCACAGGAGTGGACCACGGGCCGGCCGGATGGGCTGCTTTGGAGAAATATTGTCCTCCTCCAGCGGTATTTGAGAAATATATCCAAAAGGAACCATAAAAGTAGGTAATTGCCCCACCCCAGGTGCCTGCCTGCGGGGCATCGCTGATAAGCCCACTCCAGGTTGGGGGAACAACACGGCAGATTTCACGCCAATGCACCAGGTCGGTAGAATGAAGAATGGGCAGATAGGGTGTAAAATGGAAATTCGATCCGCAGGAATAGAAATCGTTTCCCACTTTCAGCAGGGTAAGGTCTGGGTGGTCGCCGGGCAAAACCGGATTAACAAATGTGGTAACTACCTCGTATGGGTCGTCGTCAATCAGTTTGCTTTTATAAATATTTCCTGATATGACTGGTAGGTTTTGCGCTGATATGTGAAGACCCCAGAATACCCATACTGAAAAAAACAATACAAATTTTCTCATTCGATTTCTATTCTAACTCTTGTTGAGTATAGTTTTACTACTCCATTTTCAGCAGGCGGATATAATAAATCCCACCGGCTGTATTGCCGGGAACAGCCTGGAATTTTACCCGGATATGCTCTTTACCTGTAAGCATCGATTCGGGAATTTCATATTCCACATCGAAAAACCTGGATTGGTT
This sequence comes from Bacteroidales bacterium, assembly GCA_037447215.1. Classification (GTDB taxonomy): domain Bacteria; phylum Bacteroidota; class Bacteroidia; order Bacteroidales; family Prolixibacteraceae; genus UBA1413. Next base: position 15,313 of record JBBIHB010000011.1, on the reverse strand, counting down.
CCAACGTCCGGTATTATCTTCGGTAATAAGCTTTTCATCATCAATATAGATATCAAACTTCCTGTTGCCCCATTCGGCACCCCAGTACCTCACCAGAAGGCTTAGGCCGGTCTGTTTGGCGGTTGCCATCCGATAGCTGAAAAAGCCCTTGTTGCGTGCATCGCGGTAAAATTCGTCCCAGTTGTTGCCAGTTGTCGAATTTGACGACTCCATAAAATGGTCGGCTTCGGGTTGCTGTTCGCCTGGTGCGACATAATCAACCGTGCGGTTTTGCAGGTCGATTCTGGCTTTTTCAGCCATTGAGAGCGAATCGAGATACGATGTATAACCTGCTTCGGTTAGGGCCATCCAGTACATCATGTACCTGGAGTCGTGAATCCCGAAGAAAGGTTCGAAAATCACTTCAGTCGGGTTAATCATTTTTAGGCTGGGTGCTGTAAAGGTCAACGGTTTTCCGGCTACGGGTTCCAGTTTTTGCGGTATTAAAGAAATATCATTGGCAATAATGATAGGTGCCTGGTCAACCGGAAGCCTTCTCCCGTGTGCAATATGTTCCCACCGGCCATCACCTGCCACCAATCCGGCTAGGTCTTCGGTGCCGGTTTTGGCAGCCAGTACAACCGGTCCATGCATCAGGGCTATATAATTCGAAACATGCGGTAACTGCTCATACCAATTGTGCATAGGGAGGTTTACCATCACTGCATCGCCCTTTTTCCATAGCCTGTCAATCGAAATATAGCCTGATTGATCTTTTGTATAGGGTTCATTCCTGCCATTTATTGAAATTTTCAGGGCGCCTTCTTTAACCCACTCCGGATAACGGATTTTCAGGTTAAACTGCGAAGAACCTTTTGTAATGGTTAGCCGGGTATGTTCCTCATACGGGAAATTGGTTTCCTGCCTGATTTTTATTTTTTTGTCGCGCCAGTTGAGTTCCGAAGCCATAAAAAGATTTACATACAACGAGCCATTTTTATGGGTATAGATAAACTGGTTGTATTTGCCGTGGTTTTCCAGGCCGCTGCCAACACAACACCACATTCCCTGGTTGGGCGAGGAATATACCCTGTAGTGGCGTGGCCTTGCCGTGGTAAAATATACATATCCGCCATGATTGGGATGTTGTGTGGATAATATGTGGTTATACAAAGCCCGTTCGTAAAAATCGGCATACCGGGCAGTTTGATTTACCCTGAACAAATTTTCAGTCAGTTTAAGCATATTGTAAGTATTGCACGATTCGGGGCCTTCCACATCATTCACATAATCGTGACTGGCCGATACGGCAGGGAAATGCTCCCTGCGGCTATTCCCTCCAAATGCCAGCGACCGGTTTTTGACCACTGTTTCCCAAAAGAACTTTCCGGCTTCAATATAATCCTTATCCTTTGATAGCTCAGCTATTCGCTGGAAACCTATTGCTTTGGGAACCTGAGTGTTGGCGTGTTTGTTATCGAGGTTGTCGGTGCTGGCTGCCATTGCAACGAGCAGCATTTTATGCGAAAAGCGCTTGGCAGCAACCAGATATTTTTCGTTGCCAGTCATCTGAAAGGCATCGGCAAAAATTTCGTTCATACCGCCATGTTCGTTGTCGAGCATACTTTCCATCTGGGCATCCGACAAGCCAGAGGTAATATCGATACCCCAGTCGCAAAACCGGAGGAACATATCTTTTGCTGTTTCGTTTCCGGTATATAGCCAGGCATCGCGCAGGCCGGCATACATTTTATGCACGTTGTACCAGGGAACCCAATATTGCCAAATCACCGCAATATCGCCGGCTTTTATTCTGGGCCACAAGCCCTCGCTGCCTGGTACCCCACCAACATAGCCAACGCCCCAGTCGGGGTATTTCAAGCCATTGGCATTCTGACAAGCTTTCAGTTCGGCAATCATGTAATCCATCCGTTTTTTGCAGATTTTGTTTCCGGTAGCCGCGAAATTCATAGCCATGGCAGAAAGATAATGACCCCCAATATGTCCGTCGAGGCCATCCCAGTTGGGAAACCCTTTTGCTTTTGCAGGCAACCCGGCTTCTTTCCGGTAGGGAGCCAGCAAGCGGTCAACATTGTACTGCAAAAGCGTTTGAATATTCAGGTCGCGGGCATGTTTAAAAGGCCCTTCCGTCAGGATAACATCTTTCGAAGCAAAAGTATCGTGATAGAGTTTATCCTGCGCATTTGCGATTCTTCCCTGAAAACTTATCAGTACTGCGATTATGATGACTGAAATACTGGATTTTCTCATTATTATTTATTTAGATAGCGGATTGTTATTTTATCTCTTCGTCGAATACCACGGCAACTTTTCCGCATTTTCCGCTAGCCATAAGTGAATAGGCTTCGCTTACCTGAACCAGACGGAAACGGTGGGTAATCAGATGATCGGGCCTGACATTCCAGCGGACCAGCCGTTCAACGAGTTCTTCCATCAGCCAGATATTGGTAACCCATGAACCATAAATGGTTTTCTGGTCGTGAATAATGTCTCTCGATGGCTGAAATTCAACAGTACCCCCTTCGCCGAGGAAAACGATTTTCCCCCATTTACGGGTAGCCTGGATGCAGGTGAGGCGCGCTGTGGCATTTGCCGAACTGTCAACCGATTTTTCGACGCCATAGCCTGCTGTCAGATCGCGAATCTGTTCAACATTGGTTGTATCCGATTTGATAACCTCGTCGAATAGGCCGGTGTTACGGGCAATGGTAATGCGTTCGTCCAATAATTCGATCCCGAAGATTTTCTGTGCACCCATTGCCTTGCAGAGTTGTGCCGTGGCTAGTCCAACCGGCCCGAGTCCTGTTACAAGCACTGCATCGTTGCCACTGATTCCGATTTTTTCGAGGCCTTCGTAAACTGTGCCAAATCCGCAGGCAACCTGAGCGCCATCGGAGTAGCTCAATTCGTCGGGCAGATACACAAGGTCTTTTTCTTCGGCCAGCAGGTATTCGGCCATACCGCCGTCGCGCTGCCATCCGTATGCCCTGCGGTAAGGACTTGTACACGATATCATGTACCCCCGCCGGCAGTCGTTGCACACGCCGCAACCCGAGATGTGATACACAATCACCCTATCGCCGTGTTTAAATCTGCGGCAACCCGGTCCGGTTTCTACAATCTGGCCGCACGGCTCGTGGCCTGCAATCATTCCCGGTTGATAGCCTTCGGGGCCTTTCCCCAGGTGTTCATGGTAAATACACCGGATGTCGGAACCACAAATGGTGGACGATTTCATCCTGATTAACACTTCGCCGTGACCGGGTACCGGTATGTCAAACTCCCTCAGCACTGTAGTGCTGTTTCCCGGCAATATTGCACCAATCATTTTACTCATTTCTTCAGTTTTACAGGTTAAAGTTTATTGAACAATTTCTCCGTTTATATCCCACAAATCTTCCCAGGTCTGGTTTTCTTTCCAAAGGAAAACCTGCCCTTTTATGAGCCTGCAATTCTTGTCAATTCCTGAAATGGCTTTCATGTCCTGGTCTGTAAGGCGGATATTGGCTGCTGCCTCAAGGTTTTCAAAAAAATGGTTTACCGAAAAAGGAATAGGAATCTGTCCGCGCTGCACCGCCCATCGTATGGCAACCTGTGCCGGCGAAACCTTTAGTTTCTTGGCAATCGATACAATTACAGGGTCTTCGAGGTCAACCGTATCATCTGCAGTTCGGTCGCGGTCGGGTCGTCCAGGCGATCCCAGCGGACAATAGGCAATAGGTTGTATATTGTTTTCCATGCAAAACCCGAAAAGTTCGGGTTGCTGAAAATGTGGGTGCAGCTCCATTTCGTTGAAATTAGGTTTAATCCTTGCATCGCGGAGGAGGAGCTTTAGTTTGGGAATAGTCATATTCGACGTTCCGATATTCCTTACAAGTCCCTGGTCAACCAGACTTTCCATCTGACGCCAGGTATGCATAAAATCTTCATGAATATAGGGTTTCGAATCCGGGTTCCGGGTATTTACATCGCATTTTGGCGGATGAAAATTCGGGAAAGGCCAGTGAACCAGATACAGATCGAGAAAATCAACCTGAAGGTCGGCCAACGTTTTCTGGCATGATTCTTCCACCCGTGCGTGCATATCGTTCCAGACTTTTGAGGTGATCCACAAATTTTCGCGGGATATAAATCCTGACCCGAATAATTCCTTCAGCGCAAAACCTATATGGCTTTCGTTGCCATATACCGATGCACAATCCAAATGACGGTACCCTGAATATATGGCTTTTTTTACCGTTTCGGCAACCGTGTCGTGTGTAATGGCATCCGATCCGAATGTTCCCAGTCCGATCACCGGAATTTTGCTTCTATTGGCGGTGGTTATATTCGGAACCAATTCGGGTGATATCTGTCTGATTTTATCGTAATTCATAATTGTAAAAAGATTGTGACTGTTTTGATTTTGTTGTGAATAATATTGAGATTCCTCATTTCGCTTAGTCTCCATTCGGAATGATGAACAGCTCCTTTTCCCACACCCATTTTACAAAAAGTAGCGTGTCATTTCGAATACAGTGAGAAATCTCAAGTTTATGCTTATAACTATGTGAATTAAAACTTGACAATGTTAAAATGCATCGATATAATTTAAAACACCTTCTTTAAATTCAAAGAAAAGCATCATTAATAAAATACTTTTCAAAATTAGGAAAATGCCCCGATAATTTTTACCTGGCACACATGAACCAGGATTATTCAAACCTTATACAGTCAATCTCAACCGGATTATTGCTTTTTGAGACAACTACCAGGTTATGGATTGCTTCTCCCTCTAAAGTTCTGCAGCAATTCTGAACCAGTCAAAATCGGCATACCCGCCTGTTTCAGAAGTGGCATAGTTGAAAAGCCCGAAGCGATAGCCCATAAAATGTGGTATCGAATACTGCATTTTTATCTGATTTCCGATTTTCTTCCATTCATTGCCATCGAGGCTGTAATAGAAGTGACCGATATCGGCTCTGTCCCTGAAATCGCCTGAAGCTTTCAGAAAGACGACATCCTGAGAAAGTTTCACTTGTTCAACCTCTTGAGGAATGTTCCCCTCTCCGTTTACCATGACAATGGATTTTACACCGTTGCTCACCTTTACGCCAACCTGCCCAAACTTTCGTTGAAGGAGTGCCAGTCCGGCAAAATCACCCTCTTTGAGATTTGACACAACGAGTTTAACTGTAGCCGAGCTAACTGGTCCTATGGTCCTTTGGGTGAGTGTATTTTTTGCTTCCAGGAACAGGGAATCAATCCGGCCTGTGGTAAGCCTGAGATATCCTTTACGCTGGGAGACCGACCAAAGACTGTTGTCGGGGTTATGGTTCCATTGCCACACCAAAGGAAGGCCGGGGTCTTCCGGGTTTCTCTCAAACTCATCGGAAGCCACAATGCCGGGAATTAGCCCCCTGCTTGCTGGCAGATTCAATACTTCGGGAACTTTGCCATCATTACCCAGAACAGGCCATCCGTCTTCCCATTTCACCGGCACCATAAAGGGAATGCGGCCTACCGATCCGTGATCCTGGAAAAGATAGGCATACAACTCGCCCGATGGGGTGTCAATCAATCCACCCTGGGCAACACCCTTGTCCTGAAGGGCCAGACGGCCTTCGTAAGGGCCGGTGATTTTATCGGCACGGTGAACAAGAACCGTACGCATACCGCCCCTGGGCCAGGTGATGTTGAAAAGGTAGTATTTGCCGTTGACCTTGAACAATTGCGTCCCCTCAGCCCCAAGCATTATATTTGTACCGGCAGGAGCGCTGGCATTTTCAATTATCACCCGCTCTGTACCTTCTTTCACACCTGTAAGGTCTTCTTTAAGTTCAACCATCCGAAGCCGGGAAACTCCCCAGATCATGTAAACCTTACCATCGTCGTCGAAGAAAATGGTATGATCGTGATAGGAGGGTGAAAATTTCTTCACTTCCCACGGGCCCTTCTCAATATCTTTTGTGTAATAGATATAGGTACGGTTTGTTGTACCCGAAAATGTAGAAACATAATAGGTATTGTTGTGATATCGGATACAGCTTGCCCATGAACCACGCCCGTAGCAGTTTTTCCTGTTTACGAGGTTGAGTTCATCGGTATCATCGAGGGTATTGTAAGCATAACTTACCAATTCCCAGTTTACCAGATCTTTCGATTTCATAATCGGTACTCCGGGCGCCATGTGCATGGTAGTGCTGCTCATATAATAGGTATCGCCCACACGTATCATCGACATATCGGGGACATCGGCATGAATGATCGGATTAACAGCCTGCCCTGAAGCAAGCTGCGAATTTCCCATGATCAGTCCTGTAAAAAAGAACAGAAACAGAAATTGAACTTTCATGTAGGTATCTTTAATTTAGTTAAATTGAGTTATAATATTTAATTGCTATTGTGGAACTGCATCGTTTGCCGAAGTGGCGTACAGCCCGATTAAGTTTCCGGTGAAACCACCAGCTACGTTGGTTGACAAAATATCGCCCGAAACAACGCCGCCAAGATTTTTGAATGCACCTCCGTCGATGGCATAGTTAAAGCTGTATTCATCGTTATCGGCTTTAACTTGTAACTGAATGGGTTTCTTTACGTCGATTTTGGTACTGGCCACTATTTCAGATTTTCCCCTGAATGTTCTTTCGAGTAAGAGATAGTAATCCCTGCCTTTTTTGGTGATCCCAAATACAAAGTTAAAACGTTCGCTCTGGTAGCAAACCAATCCGGCCAGGTCTTTTTCCGTTTCGGGTGTGTAGTTAATGGTAGTGGTTGCCGTAAACGTTTTGTGCATCTGCCTTTTGAACAGCGAAGATATGGGAGCAACGGCTTTAATGTTTTTGTCGAAAGGCTGAATGTATAGGCTATTATTCGATACGGTCATAAAATCTTCACGCGGGCCACGCATTCCAATCCAGCGGTAATCGAGCTTTCCGGAAGTAAAATTTTCGGTAAAGGTGAAGTTCCCATTGGGGAAGAATCCTTCTTTCCCGGTTTTGTTTACCACGCCTTTGGGCATTTTCAGTTTGGGTTCAAAAGGGATTAAACCGTTTTCGAACACCGGCCATTTCCCACTCCAGTCAACCGGCAGGATAAAAGTTTCGCGGCCGGTATTTACCCGGTTTTTATCATTGGGGCGGATGGCCAGAAATACGCCATATAAATCACCATCGGGCGTTTCAACCAGGTCGGCATGGCCGGCCCACTCAACACGGTTGGCCCTTTCGGGGTTCAGGTAGCGTTGCGAGAGGATGGGGTTATTTTTTGCAGGAACATAAGGACCGCGGGGATTGTTGCTTACAAAGATAACTTCGCTGTGCCAGTCGCCGGTGCCACCTTCGGCACACATCAGATAATACTTGCCATACCTTTTATAAATGTGCGGCATTTCAATCCAAATGGGCTTTTTCGAAAGATCAACCCCTCCATCAACTATGATCAGGTCTGTGCCTTCTACAACCTGGTCGTTTCCCAGGTCGTAATTCCATATTTTTATTACCCTGTGCCCGTTGTAGAGTTCTTTTCCCTTGTTGGGGGCATCGTTGTGCACTACATAAGCTTTCCCGTCGTCATCGAAAAACAGCGATGGGTCAATACCATCAAATTTAAGTTTGATAGGGTCGCTCCAACCCTGGAACGGGTCTTTGGTTTTTACTACCATGTTGCCCATTCCTCCGGCAAACTGTGTGGTAATCATGTAGAAAGTATCGTTGTAGGGATTATACTTGATGGCCGGGGCAAAAATGCCAAAAGCGATACCAGCATCCTGAACTTTGAGCTGCGATTTCCGGTCGAGCACATGGCCGATCTGTTTCCAGTTGACAAGGTCTTTCGAATGAAATATCGGCACACCCGGGAACATGGCAAACGAAGAGCAAACCATGAAATAGTCGTCGCCCTTGCGGGTTATGGCTGGGTCGGGGTAGCAACCCTGCAAGATGGGGTTATAAAATTCATCTTCTTTCAAAGGATTGTCGTTATACACTTTATCGTTGCCTTCATAAACGAATTTGGTGAAAACCGGGCCATTTTTAGCCTGATTTCCGGTTGGGTTACCGTTCCCAACGTTCAATGTAAAAGAAAACAGGATAGTAAGCACAACAGCTGCTAAGGCCTGCTTCTTTACCTGGAAAATTGATTTTAAATTCTTCATCTCTCTATTTATTAAACGATTACATTTTATTGCACAATCAAAGTATAGGTTTTTCCTGCTTCGGTATCGAAATCGAAAAGCATGGTGGGCTTCAGGTTGAGTGGGTTTAGTTTGGCCGATGTAGAAATGAGCGGTTCCTTAATTCGCGGGGTATCGAAAAACGGGTTTGGGTTTTCCCCCGAAGCTGAAATCAGCGTTTTTCCACCGCTTAGGGCTACAGCATTTGGCACCCTGATACGACAATTTCCTCCGAGGGCAGATTTTATTTCGATGCGGGTAAGCTGACTGTTTTCCCATGCAAAGGCCACTTCAAATCCTCCTGGTGTCCTGATACCTGAGATTTCGCCATTTTTCCATTCGTCGGGCAATGCCGGAAGGAAGTGAATTGCTCCGTCGTGCGATTGCAGGAGCATTTCGGCAATACCGGCCGTACAGCCAAAATTTCCATCAATCTGGAAAGGAGGATGGGCATCTAGGAAATTCGGATACGTTCCACCACTGCGTGACCGTTCGGGATTGACAAGTGTCAACTGATCCCTGATCAGTTTCATGGCGTGGTTTCCATCGAGCAGACGTGCCCAGAAATTCACTTTCCAGCCCATTGACCAGCCGGTGGAAACATCGCCACGGTGGATGAGGGTGGTACGCGATGCATCGAACAATTCGGGAGTTCTGTATGGTGAAATCTGGTTTGAAGGGTGCAGCCCATACAGGTGTGATACATGCCGGTGCTTGTCGTCGGGGCTATCTAAATCTTCCATCCACTCCTGCAATTGTCCGTGTTGCCCTATCTGCATCGGGGGCAGGCGGTCGAGCAGTTTCTGTAAATCAGCGGCAAATGCCTGGTCTTTTTTCAATAATCCGGCTGCTTTTATGGTGTGGGTAAACAGGTCGAAAAGTAGCTGGTTATCCATGGTTGCCCCGGCACAAATCGACGGGCGGCCGGCGGGTGCATTCTCAGGAGAATTGGATGGGCTTACCACAAGCCATTTATGGGTGGGCTCTTCGATGAGGAAGTCCTGGTAAAATTCACAGGCCGATTTTAGTACCGGATAAACCGATTCGAGAAAAGCGAGGTCTCCGCTGTACAGGTATCGCTCCCACAAGTGTTGCGATAACCAGACACCCCCCATGGGCCACATACCCCAGAAAGCACCATCGACTACGCCCGAAATGCGCCAGATATCGGTATTGTGGTGTACCACCCAACCGCGGGCACCATACATGGTTTTGGCTGTTTCTTTCCCCGACTCCGATAGTTCTTTCACCATCCGGAACAGGGGCTCATGCAATTCGGAGAGATTGCACTTTTCGGCCGGCCAGTAGTTCATCTCCGTGTTTATATTGATGGTGTATTTGCTGTCCCATGCCGGATTGGTACTGTCGTTCCAGATACCCTGAAGGTTTGCGGGCTGGCCTCCGGGTTGTGAGCTGGAAATCAGCAAGTAGCGCCCAAACTGAAAATACATGGATACCAGCTCCGGATCGTTATTCTTTGCAAAGTCCCTGATGCGAATATCGGTGGGTTGCTGCGCGGCTGGCGAAGTACCCAGATCGAGGCTTACCCGGTTGTAATATTGCTGATAGGCAGCTATATGACTGCTTTTCAGATTGTCATATGGTTTCTTTTCGGCCTTGACGAGAAAATCTTTTGCTTTTTCTGTCTCGTTGGCTGTAAGGGTCTTGTAATCAACAAAGTTGGTGGCTATCGAAATAAATATTACCACTTCGGTTGCATATTTGACCTTAACTTTGTCTGAATCGGCAGAGGCGGTTCCCCCGGTATTGACAATGCGGGAAAGCGCATTGAATTTCACCTGTCCGGTTACCCCCTCGTGCGTTTCAGATAATCCTGTCATTTCGATGGTATTGTTTCCGATTGCCTTTACTGATTTTTGCAAAGGGCCATCCATGCTTGCAGTGAAGTTAAGCTTACCGGGTGCGCTTGCCGATAATTTCACTACGATAACCTGATCGGGTTGTGAAGCAAACATTTCCCGTTTGTAGGTTACGCCGTCCACTTCATAAGTTGAGGTAAAAAGCGCGTTTTCAATATCGAGTTCACGGTAATAGTCCGTATAATTTTCATGTCCGTCGAATGCAAGGTTAAGGTTACCAACTATCTGGTATTTTGAACCATGCAGCTCGGTCATCATGTTCTGGTTGACCATCTTTTCGGCTTCGTGAAATTTTCCGTCAAAGATAAGCTGTCTGATTTCGGGCAAAGCTTTCAGTGCGTTGGGGTTATCGTTCCGTGAAGGCCCACCCGACCAGAAGGTTTCTTCATTCAACTGAATTCTCTCGTTTGCCGGATCGCCAAATATCATGGCACCCAATCGGCCGTTCCCTATGGGCAAGGCTTCGTTCCATACTTTTGCAGGCTTATCGTACCATAGTTTGTGTTTGCCTCCTTTGGTTGAGCCATTGCCGGAAAAGCATACAGAGATTAAAGCAAAAATCAGAAAAATAGTGTTGATCCGGTTTGTCATTGCATTCTGTATAAATAGTTTCTAAAAGGTTTATTTCAATGGGTTATTTCCCGATGATCATTTTTGTAACCACAACGCCATGATTACCTGCCGTTTGAACAAAATATATTCCTTTGTTTGTTTCTAATTGAATCACATCCGAGTATGTTATGCTTTCATATTGCCTGCTGAATACAACGCTGCCCACACTGTTGAAGATTACCACCGAATTGATGGGAGAGAGGCTTTCAATCCGGAATCCGGAAATTGCCGGATTGGGATAAATAGTTACCTCCATTCCGGTTTTTTCGATTGTGTTATTGCTGTTTATGACACAATTGCCAATAGCTTTGCCCAGTCCCGTAGGTGATTTTCCGGTATTTGTTATATAAAATTTATCAATGCCCGCCCCATTTTCGCGATAACATACATACAGTGTATGTTCTCCCGGTTCGAGATTGTACGTCATGGTATTGTTGTTTGAAAGGCTGTGCACATCATCCCATTGCCAGGTACTTCCACCCTGAATGCCGTTCCAGTTTGTCCAAAACCCGTCGTTCACCTTGATCCAGAAAGAGTCATCGTTGGCTGTGGGTACGAGCGCACGGCCCCATATTTTATATATACCCCCTTCAGTCACCATAAAGCGGTAAACCAAATGATGCAGGGTGTCGGTAGTTGGAGCGTTTAGCGCCTGATACTGCTCTTTTACAGTGAGGTATTTGCCGCCAGAAACCGCCGGATTGGTAACAATATCCCAATGATCGCTTACGTTGGTGCATTCGGCTTCGAGCCATATTTCATCGGTATTGTCGCTGGTTATCACAATTTTGACTGAGGTACTGGCAGTTGCCCCATCCTTATCGGTAACCGTAAGGATATAGGTGAATTCGCCAAAACCATGGACTACATTCAGATCAGGTGATGATGAAACCTGATAACCATTTCGTGCCCATGAATATTTGACAATTTCGCCATCGGGGTCACTGCTTTCCGACCCTTTCAGGGTGACAGAATGATTGTTCCCCCTGTTGTCGCGTATTGTAATATCGCCGCCAGCCGAAGCTATCGGCGGTATGTTGCCATATCTGCTGCCCTGCGACGGGTCGGAAGTAAATGTGGTTATACTGAATGCATCGATTGTTGCTGAGAACATATCGTTTTCTACCGTATATGCCCCATCGTTAACCATTTTCTTGTCAGCCGAGGTGGTAAACCGGGAAAGCGAGTCAATTCCGGGCAAAATATTCAGTATGTTGAAATTGAGCGATATGGGAGCTTTATTGTGATTAACTACCACAATTGCCAGGTTTGAGTCGGTTTTGTAGGCTGTTGCAGTTACGTTATTTGCGGGTTTGAAGTTTACGGCTACCCTATGCGCTCCCGGCCTGATGAATTTGGAGAAGTGTGAAAGTACATATCCCTTGTCGGTAATATTTCCCGAATCGTCAATAAGACCGTAGAACCTGCGGATATACCAATACAACCAGGCACTCATGCGGGCATCCATGCAGGTGTTGATTTCATCGGCCATTTCCATGGCGAGCGACCAGGTATTAGCAGCAGGCGACGAACTTCCGAAAAGATGTTCGGTCATCCATATCTCTTTTCCCTTCTCATAAGCCAACGGATAGTAGAAATTGGCTTTGGGTGTTCCATACAAGTGAGTGCCAAGAATATCGATATGCAAATTGGCCACCGAGTCCTTTAATAGAGGGTCAATCATAGAGCGGACATAGCCAAGCGATTCGGGTGCAATAACCCTGGTATTCAGATTTTTGGCGTGATCGCGAACAAATGTCAGCATTTGCTGTGGAGTCCACCAGGTCCAGCTATGCCAGTCGGGCTCGTTCTGCACCGAAATGGCATAAAGCGGAACTCCATTGTTAGCCATATAGCTGATAAAGCTATTTAAGTGGTCAACATAATCTCCATAAAACTGGGGTAGCAGCACATAGTCGGTGCCATGTTCGGTAGTCCGCAGTACCTCACGCATGTTCGCAGGTGGGTTCCATGGCGAGGCAAAAACAATAGCACCCTGACTGATGGCATATTGGGCAATGGGCAACTCGTTACCCCATCCATTAGGATTGTGATCGATAAACATCCTGAATATGCTTAATCCCATTTCGCCGGGTTTATTGCTGAAGGCTTTCTCCTGCATATCGCGGGTCAATTGCTGCCCTGTCCACGAGTTGATATGTATGCCGCCAAAACCCCTGATAATCTGGTGTTGAATGTCCATATCGATCGTTACATTCTGCGCATTCAGGTTCAGGTTAAGAAATATCGACACAAAAGAAACAGCAATTGAATAAATTCTATTAGTTCTGGCCATAATCTAAATCGGGTAAATCAATGATGTATTTTTTATACATATAATTACTCAGCATAAAAATACTGAAATTGAAATAAGCTCAATTTTAATTTCCGGTAATTCGTTATTAATATCAGATACTTTTCCCGATTTTAAAAAAAATAAATAATCCGGCGAGGCATGTTACAAATAAAAACTGAATGAATTGAAGCCGTTATTTTTACAGTAATCCCTGCTATTTTTTAGTTGCAATACCCATCAGTTCAAGCATCTTTTTGCCATAACTTTTCCCGAGTTTGCGATAACCCTCGGCAGTGAAATGAAGTCCATCGGGCATACCGGGGCATTCATCAGAAGGAATTACATGAGCATTCTCGATTACCGTGGGCAATTGAGCAATAAACTGGTTAAACCCGGCACATTTTCCATCGAATTCTGCACTGAGCAACTCACCTGCCAGCAGGGGCACTTCAACCGGATTGAGGTTCAAATCCGACATCAGGTTATCGTAAATATCTTTCACTTTCCGTGTCCAAAGGCTGTCGTTCGGGTTTGATTCGCCCTGGTGCAACAGGATACCTTTTACCACGCCATCTTTTTGGGCCAGCCGTGCCAGTTCAACAAGGCGCCCGTAAGGATTGCCCCCGTAATTGTAGATCCAGCCTTTCATCCAACCTGGTGCGGTTTCAATGTATGATGCATAGTTTTCCTTATCAAACAATTCGATCCGACAACCTCCAACCGAAACATTAATTACCCCTACCCGGATTTTTTCAGGAAGGCTCTCAATCAGGGTACGGCCAAAATAATCAGCCGGAGAAATACCCGACCTGCAATCGCATAGTGGAGGAGTAGCTGTGTACCATTTACCCATTTCCCTGCCCAGTTCGGGACAGTTCATAGTGCTCATCATCCTAAACCGGGCATCAACCACTGAATCCTTAGCTTCGGCCCTTGCGGCTCCCCCCATGTTGGATTGTCCGAAACAGAGGTAAATATGAAAATCAGGATCCTGTGCAAAGGTTGAAACACTTGCCAGCAGAATACCCGTTACAATGACAAGTTTTATTAATATTCTCATTTTGATAACACATCCTGTTGTTGTTAATTAAACTCCACCTTAAATACGGTGGCCAATTCATCCATATCTGATGATCCGGGAGCATGAATGGTTAATACATCTCCTGTGTGCGACCACTTAACCTCTACACCGCTTCCTACAACTGATACCCGTTTGATATCCGACCTGGCAACATAATGGATATCCACATCGGTATTCGGTTCGGGAAGGCCAAGCATATAAACAAACAGATTTTTCTGGTCATTCGATACTGAAAACCGTATGTCGTTATGGTTATAATCCATGGTGGCTGATTGTCCACCAAAGTGACCGGGTTCAAATTCGGCAATTCCATATCCAAATTTTGTATAGGCACGTGTCCTGTAAACCGCTTCTTCGTGCTTTTTGATCCAATCGCCAATAGCCAGCAAAACTTCCCTTTGCGCATCGGGAATAACACCATTGGCCATTGGCGAAATATTCAGAAGTACAATACCACGTTTGCTCCACACATCAATCATATTCCGTATAATCAGTGCAGGGTTTTTATAACTCTGGCCTTTTGTATAACTCCAGCTGCCATAGCTGATGGTAATGTCGGTGAGCCAATAATCGTCTGACAGGTCGGTTTTTCCTCCCTGTTCTATATCGAGGATGCCTACATTGGCCGGAAGGTCATCCTGCTTGTAGTTTACAATGGGTTTTTGCCCGCGCGAAACGGCTGTATTAAAGTGATGTGCCACCATTTTCTTCTGATAGTTTTCAGGAATAATATCGAGCCATGAATCGAACCAAATCATATCAGGTGCATATTTATCCACCACCTCCTTGATCTGGTTCAGCCAGTAGTCATAAAATTCATCCTCAGGCATATTGCCGTAAAGCAGCCTGAGTTTCGGGTCGGTTGTAGAGGTAACGTAATCGGGGTGATATGGATAATGGCTGTCCCAGCCCGGGTCGGGCGTGTTTTGTGCCCATCGCGCTGTGTCGTTTGCATACCGCTGAAGCAGCCTTTCGTGATGAAAAGTAGCAATGGTGTGCATATTTCGATTCTTCAGTTCTGCAAATAAATTGCCCAGAATATCCTTTTGTGGCCCCATGTCATTGGCATTCCACGGATTGATTTTGCTCCCCCACATGGCAAAGCCATCGTGGTGCTGGGCAACAAGGCCGGCAAACCTGGCGCCGCTGTTGGCAAATAAATCGGCCCATTTGCCGGCATCGAAATGTTCAGCGTTAAACATGGGTATAAAATCGTGGTAGTTGAACTCACTCAAAGGGCCAAAGTTTTTCTTATGAAACTCATAAACAGTTCCTCCCCAGCTCGTCCGGCC
>JBBIHB010000010.1:9437-98585 GCA_037447215.1 Bacteroidales bacterium | reverse complement strand
CGGGTAAAAGTGGCCCGTATGTAGCAAGCAGGTTAATCTGCCCTGAAGTTTTATTGATCACCTCTTTATTGGTTACCGAAACGCCCCGGACATCGTATTGCGGATCGAGCGGAATTTCAGTTTCGGTTTCTGGTCCGATCAGCAAATGAACCTATCGGGCGATTCAGGAGTTCCTACAGCTTTTATGATATCGACTTTTTGGAGAACGATTGATTGGGTGAGGGCAAATGCTTTTTCATCCGTAATATTGTTTTATTTTTAAACGGTGGGATGGAATTTCCATGAGAAGTGTTATTTATAACGGTTTGTATATCTGAAATCATGGAAATTTCATTGCGCTTTACACGCTAAATAACCGCCTGTGTCATATGCCTTATGCGGAGTTCACCGATAGATTTTCCGGTAACGTTTTCATTTTCAACCACAAAGTTCTTCTTTATTATTTCGGGAAAATCTTTATAAATTTCTGTATCGTATTCTTTTTCAGTCCCTATTACATTTTTCCCAAATAGTTTTGGCATTTACCTGACAAATACGGACACAACAATCACGCCATACAGATAAGCCATTCCATAGCCGATTGAAGCCTGTGGCGATTTGATATAATCAATGGCTGCAGCCAAATCTGGCGTACTTGTGAGCGCTCAGGTGGGCAGGCCAATGGCTTAATTTTTATCGACTCCAAATCCAGCTACAATTGTAATACATACCCGGCCGGCAGCTAAAATCAGAAGTGTGGTAAATAGGGCCAGGGTACGGCCATCTTTTTTAAACGATTCGAAAAATCATGGTCCGGCTTGCACACCAATGTTAAAAATAAACAATACCAGTCCGAAGTTCTGGATATCTTTTGGGATAACAACCCCATGATGCCCGAATATAAGGGTAACAAAAATGATAGCCGATACGTCGCGCGAAAGCCCCTTGATTTTTATCCTGCCCACCAGAAACCCGAGGGCAATAATCACAAAAAGTGCAAAATAGCTGCTGGAAAATATTTCCATTCCAAAACTTTTTGTGGCAATGTTAGGTTTTCATTCCATTGAACAGCAAAAAGAAGCAGGGTAGGGGATTAAAGTTTAATATTGGTTAAATCGGGTATTTTAAAAGGAAACTCAGATTATCTTTTTCAGTAAGCTCAACCGGAGCCTCTCCTTTCTTGAATATCCTGACAGGCCTGCTCCCAATAAGCTTAAGCGATTGATCTTCACGTAACAGCATAGTACCTTCGCGCAAACCTGCCACATAGCAGTACGGGTTGATTTCGATAAATTCCTGTATCCGCTGTTCCCGGGTTTCGCCGGCATGGCCATCGGGATTTGCGTCGAGGTAGTGCGGGTTGATCTGGAAAGGCACCATATTGGTAGTGTCGAAACCTTTGGGGTCGATAATGGGCATGTCGTTGGTAGTACGCAAGGTAGGGCAGGCAACATTGGCACCGGCACTCCAGCCAATGTATGGGATTCCGTTCATGACCTTTTCGCGGATGGGACCCATCAGGTGGTTGTCGTGCATCATACGCACGAGTTGCCAGGTATTTCCTCCGCCTACAACAATGGCTTCGGCCTGGTGAACTGCAGCCACCGGATCGGCAAAAGTGTGGATACCTACCACGCTGTGACCGATTTCGGCAAAACGTTCCTGCACCTTTTCAACATACAGATCGAACGAAAAGGTAACCGCAGCGTAAGGAATAAACAAGGCTTTTACAGGTTTATCACCCAGAAACTTTTTTATTTCATGTTTCGGGTAATCCAGGTATGGTTCACCTGGCATGGTCGAATTGCTGATCAATAGTAATCTCATAATTGATATATTTATGTTTAATTGTCAAAAACTTACCAGGGTTACACCAAACGTCAGCGGATAAACATCAGGTACAAGAGCTTTGTCTTTAAACATATTTTGAAGGTCGTAATTTACAAACACCTGAAACTGCCGATAACCCAATCGTAGCATAAGACCGTATTTGAAATCGTTGAGCGAAAAATCGCCCGGAGTTTTCAGTTTCTCCTTTTTTCTGTCGGTACGGTATTTGATTTTTGTATGGCTGTTTATCCGGTATCCGGCCAATAATCCGCCCGACACAAACAATCTGTTGCCATAGTGGTTAACCGGCAGTTGAAACTCAATTAAAAAAGGGGCCGTAATGTATGTCATCGAAAATTTCGATTTCTGATTGTCGTCAAAATGAAGGATCCGCGATTCAATTTTACCCGCCGGGGTAGTTTCGAGGGTCGTATTCTGGTTGAGCCGGTAACTTTTAAACTGCAATCCAAGTCCGATTACCAGCCCTATGGTGTTTCGGGTTTTCTGTAAACCTATGCTTTGCTGAATTATATTCGCATACAAAGAGTTGGACCTGATAATGTCGTGTTCCAAATAATCATCGGAATCACCTGAAAAGCCCTCTCCGGTTAGTGTATTGAAGCCGAAATCGATACCGGCCCAATGGCCTGAAAAATCGTCGTTCCAGAAATTAAAACCACCCTGTGTAACATTTTGGATTCGAAGGTTTTTAAGTAGTTTTTCAGGATTTTTTTGTATAATATGCATAGTGTCGGGTAACTGTGAAAAGGATTGTACAACATGAAAAAAGAAGCACAAGACGAACAGAAAAAAATTTGCCTTTGGGCGGATTAGGGAATAGAAATAGATTATAAAACTTACTTTTTTGTTCATCTCGAAAGTACAAATTAGGTACAAAATTAACGCATTCCGTTTATGTATTAAAGGACAAACATCATAATAAACCTTAAAATGAACAGGAGGTTCAATTCCAGGTTGAACCTCCTGCAGCTGATCTGATTATTTTTTGATTAAAAGCTTACATTAGGGAATGATATGCCCACGGTTAACGGAACCAATTCCGGACCTTTTCCATCTTTAAAAAGGGGCGTCATACCGTAATTGGCAAAAATACATAATTCGCCCAGTCCTATTCGCCCTGTTAATTCGTATTTAAACGGATTTATATTGAAATTCCTTCGTTCTTTGGAAATACCATCGCTTGTTTTTATTTTGGTACGCGATCCTATATTCAATCCCCCAATTACACCGCCACCCAATGTAAGCCTGTGTTGGTTCATTCTGAGCGGGGTCACAAATTCGAGCATCATCGGAACGGTCAGGTAACTTACGTTCAGTTTTGATTTTTTCAAACCGGTCGATTCCAGGTCAATTGGGATCAACATACCACTACCTGGTTCTTTTACTACTGTCGTTGGCGGGTCGAATCTGAAATCCATTGAACTGAAGCCCAAACCAGTAACCAGTCCGAAAGTATTACGCATATTGGAAAAGGCATATTCGGCAAAGTTGAAGTTAAAAGTAAGCGATTGGGGATGGTGAATATCAAAAAATTCGCCATATCCCATTCCTTCATATAAAGAATAGTCTGAAGTGTGGAATGTATTAATTCCCAATTCGATACCACCCCAGTGGCCATTGAATTTTCCATAATTTTTACGTTTTTCCCTTGGCTCACGTGTTACATGAACTTTTGTGCCGTTACGGCTGTCAATAACATCAAAATTACGGTTGCCTATACGGATACTTGTAGTGTCGCCCCTTTGGTTGGTAATTACTTCAACGCCACGGTTTTCACCTACTTTAACCTGAACTTTTTCTGAGTCCTCAACCACGGTAACCACATTTTTTTTCGCTACCTTAACGGTAGTTGTGTCTTCCTGTGCATAGCCTTCTGATATCATCAGTGCCAAAACTATTAAAAGTGTAATCCGCTTCATGTTTTCTGATTTTAAATTTCTGAATGTGTGACGAAGAGTGGTTTATTAAAGTTACACGGTTCAATGAATTTTTATTTTCTGCCAACAGGAATTCTGAAACCTAAAAGATTTGTGTTCAATGATAAGGCTACAATTTCTCCTTCGCTGTTGGTATCGTATGAAACTTTTTCGTTTGATATATTTGATGCCAGTTCGAGACCCGAACGCATAATTTTCGCAAAAGTAAAATCTTCGATTCCGAGTTTTTCCTGTAACTTATCAGTAAGATATTTCTGCTTATCAAAATCAGGTTCAAATTCAATAGTAACAGGCTGAGTTGTAAAGGCAAACAATGGCTCATTATATGAAACTTCGATATTAATTTTTTTGGCAGGTAGCAAATCCGGAACAGATAGCTCTCTTCTTTGATAAAGATCAATATCACTTATCGATGTATCAACGGCCGATATGATTTCATTCCGCTTGATTGCAGGTTTTTCCTGAGCAGTAAGGTTTTTATCAGCATTTTGCAGGTTAATTACCTTATTATCAATTGGTTCATGATTTTCTGTTGCCTCGTTTCCGGGAATTAGCTCACTTATTGCCGGTTGATCAACATTTTCGTCTGTATCTGATGGCCATAAAATCCAGAGTGCTGTTGCAACCAACAACACAGCAGCCACCCTCATTGTCCAGAACTTTATCTGGCGGATTACAGGCTGGGGGTAAAGTTTATCTTTTTTTGAAAAGGTTACCGAAAGATCGGGCCTGATCCGGGTTAATTCGTAACGCGACAGTTCCTTTTTTCTTTTGGGATTTTTTTCAATATAGGACATGAATTCACCTGCTTCGGATATTGACAAGTCGCCTTCGAGCCAGGCTATTGAAGTTTGCTCAAAAATTTCAGGTTGGTCGTATTTATTGCGGTATAGCATGTTTTTTTCAGGAAATTTTAATTCTTCGGCAGGGATGGTCACTGTTTCAAATAACTGTAACTCGTTTTTCAGGTCGGGATTTTGCTGAAGAAACTCAATAAAATCGTCAACCAGGTGTTCTTCCAGGTTACCTTCGAGGTAATCGAGAAAAAACGGTTCGTAATTTTCTCTTGTAATCTTCATATTTTTATCCTTTATCCTTTTTTCTTTCACACCAGAACCTCGATGTTTCCGATATAATTCTTCAAAAATACCCTCGCCCGGTAAATATATACCTTTACCTGAGACTCGCCCAGATTGCACATTTCGCCGATCTCCTGATAAGAATACCCTTCGAAATCGCGCAGTACAAGTACCATTTTCTGCACTTCGGGAAGGCGGTCAACGGCTTCGTTTAGCTTTTCCCTGAGGTCAGTATATTGTCCGCCCGAACTCACTTCACCCGCAGGTAATTCATCAGTCTGAACCATCCTTTTTTCTTTCCTAAGCCTGTCAATCATAGTATGATAGGCTGTGGTAAACAGGTAGGATTTAACCTTCGCCCCATTAACGTTTTCTCGATTTTTCCACAGTTTTTCATAACTATCCTGCACAATATCCTCTGCAAAATATTGATCATTAACACTTTTTATCACAAACCGGTATAGCCTGTCCGAATAGTTATCAACTGCCTTGTTATACTCTGGAATTGTCATCCTGCTTTCTGAAATATGCTTTAGGGATTGGACGGATATGAATGAAGAATGTTACAGGGAATTTTATAAAAGATGTTTTTTCCTTTGTCCTTTTCATTCGGGTAGTTACTTTTGCAGCCTCACTGAAAAACAGAAATTTTTGAGAAAATGAAGAAGACAGTATTAAGCGGCATAAGGCCAACTGGAAATCTGCACCTGGGCAATTATTTTGGGGCAGTGCGCAGCTTTGTTAAAATGCAGCACGATTATAACTGCTATTTTTTTATTGCCGATATTCATTCGCTCACCACGCACCCGACTCCCGAGAACCTTCAGGCAGGTGTAAAACAGGTGCTGGCCGAATACCTGGCTTGCGGAATTGATCCCGAAGCTGCAACCATTTACATACAAAGCGATGTTCCGGAAGTTACCGAACTCTATACTTATCTGAATATGAATGCCTACCTGGGCGAGCTTGAAAGGACCACCTCATTCAAGGATAAGGCCCGTCAGCAACCCGATAATGTAAATGCAGGCCTGCTTACCTACCCGGTACTTATGGCTGCTGATATTATCATCCACAAAGCTAATTTTGTTCCGGTAGGGAAAGACCAGGAACAAAACCTCGAAATGGCCCGCAAATTTGCCAAACGGTTCAACCACATGTATCACCACAGGGTATTCCCAATGCCCAAACCATTCTCTTTCGACGGAAAAGAAATGATAAAAGTTCCCGGTCTTGATGGTTCAGGAAAAATGGGTAAATCGGAGGGTAATGGGATTTACCTGTACGAAGATCCGGCCGATATCCGTAAAAAGGTTATGAGGGCGGTAACCGATTCGGGCCCAACACAGCCCAGCCAGAAAAAACCGGAGCCCATCGAAAACCTTTTTACCCTGATGAAAATTGTATCAGCTCCTGATGTTGTTGCCTTCTTCGACCAACAATACAACAATTGCTCCATCCGCTACGGCGACATGAAAAAACAATTAGCCGAAGATATAATTGCTTTCACTTCACCCATCCGGGAACGGATTCTTGCGATCAGAGACAATGATGCTTATCTCTCGAAAGTAGCTGCCAATGGCGCCGAGCGCGCACGGGAATCGGCACGCAAAACCCTCGAAGAAGTTAGAAAAGTAATGGGAATCAAGCGGTTGTTCTGAGGCTGAATCGATCTAAACAGAAAAAAAACGGGAGTGTAAACATTACCTCTCCCGTTTTTACTCTATGATTCAAGATATTATTTGCTATACAATACTTTTCCCCGGAATACCTTATCCTGCACTGTCACCTGATAAAACATCAACTGACTGGCCTCCCTTACTGGAATATACTCGAAACGGTTAAGCTGGCCGGATTCCAGATGGCCTTCAAAAATATGGCCTATTTTCGATCCTGCTGCATTAAACATTTCGATCCTTACATTAGAGCTTTCCGATAAAATGAAATCAATATAAAGCCGATCCCTGAATGGATTGGGATATGCCAACGGTTCAATTTCGAATGGTCCATCACTGTGAATATCCATTTGAGCCGATTTGGTTTTGGCTTTTCGCACGGTTAAAGTGAACGAAATGTTAATTACCGACGAATTACCCGAAGCATCGATAGCAGTAAGCGTGACCGTCTGACTGGTCGCACTGTGATATACTGTCCCCGGTGCCGGATTTTGCGTATAGCTTAGTACCCCACAATTGTCGTTTGCCGGGAAAAAGGTCGAAAAATCAGGCAAAAGATATATTTCCCCCTGCGAAATAGTAATCCTGTGGTTTCTTTTAGCATTAGGAAGTCCGGGAGGCAATAGGTCGGTCACCGTAATTTGAGCGACACACGATGAAGTTTCGCCTACCTGGTCGGTAACAAAAACAGTAACTTCGACAGGCCGGCCGATATCCTGGCAACTGAAGGTGGAAGGGCTTGCAGTAATAACAAGACTCCCGAAACTTGTGAAATCATCGGTGGTTCCGGCTGCCAATATAGCCAGGTCATTATGGGTAAGGCTGTACGATCCTCCTGCGTTTAAATAAACCGTCAGGTTATTGCAATTTACCAGAGGCGGGTTGTTTACATTCCTTACCGTTACTACAACATAATCGGGTTCAGAATAGAGAAATCCATCGTTGACAACCAGCGAAAATACATACTCCCTATCTTCGCTCACTTCAGGAGCCCTGAATTGCGGGACTGCCGAATTTGATGCATGAAGGGTGATTCCGTCGGGCACTGTCCATGTGTAAGTGATTTCATCCCCATCGGGATCATATGAACCTCTTCCGTCTAACCTTAGGGAAACGCCTTCGTTTACCGAAAAGTCGCTTCCGGCATGGGCATAAGGAGGACGGTTTTCTTTTGAAATAACAGTAATGGTCACACTGCTGCTGGCGCTCAAACCTAAATTGTCGGTTACCTCTACCGTAAATTCGAAATCGGTGGCTGAGGCGACGGCAGGAGCGGAGAATTGCGGATTTGAGATGAAATAATCATTCAGCACAATGCCTGCAGGAGCAGTCCAAAAGTAAGTCAGGGCATATCCATCAGGATCATACGAACCCGAAGCATCCAGATACACCGTTTGGCCCGATTGAACAGTCTGTGGCAGGCCTGCGTCTGGTAAGGGTGGGTTATTTTCCAGTATCCCATCGCAATTGGCGTCAATGCCGCTTCCAGGCTTATCCAATGCTCCAGGGTGGATATCCGGGTCAGAATCATTGCAATCCATTCCGTTGTCAACATACCCTATCGGTTGTGTACATTGACCAACCCAGAAACTTGCATTTCCGTAACCATCCCTGTCTGAATCGAGATACCAGATTTTATAATCAGGATGATCGGGGCTACAGGTATTCTGTGGCGTTACCACAACCGATGCTTTAATTCCTACTGGGCCGACCTCACCATTGATTTTCACATTCTTGATAAAGATATTGCTCTCAAATGTCAACAGCAGGGGCTGATCAGGTATTTCGGGCGTGTTTACCGTAAAATAGAAGTTTTTATAGGGTACGTTTTCAAATTTGAAGAAACCCTTTAGGTCGGTCATTGCAGAAGCATAAACTTCTTTCGTTTCGACCAGGATAAGATATACGTTGACAAACGCCAGTGGATTGCCTAACAGAAGTGCTCTTGCCGATTTCAGCCTCAGTGCATTTGCCTGAAGTTCCTCATTTTCGGTTAAGGTTCCGCTGAGCTCAAAGGTAAACTCGGCATCTGCATTTATTTCATTGAGGATGATTCCTGAAGTGGCGATGTGCGTAGCATTTGCAAACAAATAGGTACCCTGCTGTCCGACCGACACATAACCAACATAGTTACCTCCCGAAACATAGCCTGCGCCATTTGAAACCGCATCCTGTACCATAATCTGTGCTTGGACCGGCGAAATCAGGGCCTGGGCTATCAGCCAGAGGAGCAGAATGCTGCCCCGCAACAGGGTGGCCGACCTGATTCTTGTGATTGTTTTGTATGGTTTCATGACCCAGTTATTTTAAACCCTTGTTTGAAATATTTTGAGCCGACTGCAAATCTCCATCCAGATCAATTTTTAGCTGAACGAGTTTTGCGAGCGCATGGATATGGCTTTTCAGCTCGTTCATCTCTTTCTGGCTAGCCGATGCAGCCATCAGCTCATCCCTCAGCAGTTTGTTATCTTTTTCCAGTGCTTCCACTTTTTGGTTCAGTTCTTTAACAGCCTGAAGAAGTACAACAGTAAAACCGTTGTAATTCACCGATTTGAAACCATCGCTGCCGGTTTTTACCAGCGCGGGGAACTGTGTTTCCAGTTCCTGTGCCAGCAAACCAATTTGCTGGTCGGCTGAGAAATTCTTTTCGGGGAACTCCTCTTTTTTCCAGAAATAGGAATAGCCGCCAAGGGATTCGATTTTATGTAAAGTACTGCCGCCCAAGGACTTGATTTCTTTTTTCAGGCGTTCGTCAGAATTGTAATTATTGGTACCTGAACCATTAATATTACCGTTAACGGTTAATGTACCGTTTACCATGGCGCCTGTCCACATGTTAAACGGACCGGTGCCCCAGGTACCGTTGTTTGCATAAGTGGTTTCAGTGCCGTTACTATTCGAGAGGGTTAGAATTGCCCTTTCGCCATTTACATCGTCAATGGTTGTCATCGACATTTTAACCTTGTCATCTTTTCCATTCATGTTAAACCAGGGTTTATCAGAGTTTTCCCAATGTGTGCTGCCTATAACAAAATTACGAGTGTTTGGGCCGCGCAATTCAAGCTGACCAGAGGCTCCTGTATTATTTAAAGAAGCCGTAATGCTCCAGTCAGAATTGTGCAAGGCAAATTGTGTAGGGATTATGCCCACTTTATTACCATCCTCGCCATGTAATTCAATGGTCCCTTTTTCCTGGTTATCCCAATCGGTTTTTACAAACATCCGTGCCCTAAGCTGGTTGGTTTTGCCATTTAAATCTAATATACCCTGGTCTGGGTCGCCACCGGTTCCTAAATAAAAATTGTTTGTATTTTTGCCATTTAAGAATAAATTGCCTTCAACAAGCACGCTATTTCCAATATGAAAAGTACCAGAGCTGGATAATCCGTTTGGACGGAGGTTCGTATAAGCGCCGTCATCAGTTCGTAAATACAATTCACCATATTCTGGACTATTTTCAAATTTCATAATAAAAAAGTCAATCATGTGATCTCCATTAGCTCCTTTTAAACTCATTCTGGCACGATCTGCATTTTCACCCATGGTACCTATATATACATTTTCTGAGTTTGGGCCATTTAAGAAGAAGTTACCTGCATTTCCGTGGCTGTTTAATCCGGCAAACTGTCCGCCATTGGGTTTTAAAAGATTAATTTCGCGTGAGTTTATAAAAGCTCTGTTATTATCCCAATCAAGAACAGTCAATTGGCCTTTTTCTTTGTCCACTCCGGATTCCTGGTATTTTTCTCCCGAAAATTGCATCAGGCTTACTCCGGTTGTTCCGCGCATGTTCATCCAGGGTAAATCAGAATTATCCCAGAATTTGCTTCCAATCTCAAAATTGATTGAATTTGGCCCTCTTAAGATTACATATCCGGTGTGTCCTTTACCGCTCCAGTTTTGTGAAAAGAACTGAACATTTCCCCTATTTCCATGATGTATTCCAAAAAAATCCGGCGACCAGTAGGAATCAAAGCCGGATGTAGAACTGAGGTTAATATGACCTGACTCAAATGTATTGTCGTTATTACTCGAAACAAGCAGTGTAACTCTGTTATTTTGAGTAAGCAGATTACCATTTAGTTTTAAGTTTGGTAAATTCTCGTTTACTTCTGAACCAGTTCCAAATCCACCCTTAATTAACCCATTTCCCGGGCCTTTAACATTAAGCTGGCTCAAATCGCCACTAAGCGGTTTGTACAGTGTTACCGGTGATTATGCCGTACCATTAACGGAAAGTGTTAATTGCCTTTCGTTGGCGCCTGAAAATATAGTTGAGGGCAGCGGATTTATGCTTCCCAATACAACAAAATACAACCCGTCGGTTACCTGCACGTTGGAGTGTGTTTCAGTCCATCCTAAATCAGGTAACCCAAATTCGAGGGTTTTAGATTCGTTCACGGGGTTTCCCGATTCGATGAGTTTTCCCTGAAAGGGAAGTTTTTGCCCGTTGGCAAACAGGACAACCAAAAACATGGCTATTAGCAAATAAAGTTTTTTCATGGTTCTAAAATTTTAATGTAAGAGAATTAATTATGCATTACAGTTTTAAATCTAAAAATATATAAATACATAAAGATATAAATATCCGCAATGCTAAAATAAATCAATTCCCTCATTTTTAGTATCGTTGCACGAATATTTGGTTAAAAATTTTATGGTGGATTAAACTCAATTATCCACACAATAAGTAATAAATTAAATCCTGTGCGGTTTTCATATTAATTTAACTAAATGTTGAATTTAAATAAATTCATTGAATATTTTATTTTTTAAATCGAATGGTTTTCGGATAAGTTTTATAATATACGGTTTATAAAGTTATTAAACAGGACAATGGTTGTTTGGCCTTCGAAACTTTCTCCCCTGAAATTTGTATTATTACCTGCTGAATTTAAAAATGGTTTTACCAATATGAAGATTCTATTTTTCTCTGATGTATTATTTTTTAATAACCTGCAATATGATCGAAGCTCAGAACAATCCCCTGCTTAAACCTTTCGAAACCCCGCACCAAACAGCGCCATTTCCGCTGATAAAGAATGAACATTTTCTGCCGGCAATGAAAGAGGCTATGGCCTTGGGGCGCAAAGAGATTCAAGCTATTACAACCAATCCTGAAGCCACAACCTTTGAGAATACTATTGGGGCATTAGAGAAAACCGGCAGGATACTCCGGCAAATAAACGGGATTTTCAACAACCTGCAAAGTGCAGAAACCAACGATGAGTTGCAGAAGATTGCACTGGAAGCATCACCGCTGTGCACAGCATACCAGAACGATATAACGCTGGACCCTGAACTTTTCAGTCGGATAAAAACTGTTTATAATAACCGGTCGGAATTGTCGCTTACCTCCGAGCAGTCGATGTTGCTCCACAATACCTATAAACAGTTTGTGCGGAGTGGTGCCAACCTTTCCGATGAACAAAAAGAACGGTTCAGGCAGATCAGTACCGAATTATCTATGCTATCGCTGAAGTTTGGCGATAATGTTTTGAAAGAAACCAACCAGTATCAGAAACACATCACCGATAAAAATTTATTGTCGGGGATGCCCGAAAGTCTGATCGAAGCTGCTGCAGGGAAAGCCACTGAAAAAAACATGGATGGCTGGTTATTTGATATTACTATGCCCATTTTCGGGCTGGTTATGCGTTATGCCGATAACCGCGAACTACGCCATGAGTTATATATGGCCAACGGGTCAAAGTCATATAAAGGGGAAGGACTCGATAACCAACAGAATGTGAAACGTATTGTTGAACTTCGGCTCGAAATGGCAAAATTACTCGGCTACAATACCTACGCCGACTTTGTGCTTGAACGGAGCATGGCTTCCAATACCGACAGCGTTTTCCAATTGCTCAAACAACTCCTCGGAGCAGCCACACCAGTGGCAATGGCCGAGAAACTTGAAGTGGAACAATTTGCCCGTTCAATGGGATTCACAGAAACGATTATGCCCTGGGACTGGTCGTATTATGCCGAAAAACTAAAGGAGAAAAAGTATGATCTGAATGAAGAAATGCTGAAGCCCTATTTCGAACTTAACCGCACGATAGATGGGGTATTCGGGTTGGCAACCGACTTGTTTGGAATTACATTCAGGCAGAATAATGAGATACCGGTGTATCACGAAGAAGTATTGCCCTACGAAGTTTATGACGAAGACGGCACTTTCCTGGCGGTTTTGTATGCCGATTTCCATCCCAGGCCGGGGAAACATGGTGGTGCCTGGATGAGTTCGTTCAAATCGCAGTGGAAAGAAAATGGTGAAGATTCCAGGCCGCATATTACCATAGTGATGAATTTTACCCGCCCGACAGAAACCAAACCATCGCTGCTTACCTTCAACGAGTTCCGCACTTTTATTCACGAATTCGGGCATGCTTTACATGGAATTTTGAGCAAAGTAACCTATTCCAGCCTTTCGGGTACTTCTGTATTCCGTGATTTTGTGGAACTGCCCTCGCAGATTATGGAAAACTGGGCCGTTGAAAAAGAATTCCTCGACCGGTTTGCTGTGCATTACGAAACCGGGGAAAAAATACCCGATGAACTGGTGAAAAAAATAAAGGATACCGAAAACTTCCTTACCGGGTATTCCACTCTCAGGCAGTTGGGATTTGGTTTTCTCGACATGAACTGGCATACGTTAGAAACTCCTTTCGAGGGCGATTTAAAAGATTTTGAAGAGGAAGCTATGAAGAAAACACAACTTTTTCCGCAGGTTGATGGGGTGGCCATGAGCACCCAGTTTTCGCACCTTTTTTCCGGTGGTTATGCAGCAGGGTACTACAGCTACAAATGGTCGGAAGTACTAGATGCCGATGCTTTCAGCCTTTTCAGGGAAAGAGGATTGTATGATAAGGCCACGGCACGGTCGTTCCGTGAAAATATCCTTGAAAAAGGAGGTACCGAACATCCCATGAAACTTTACAAACGTTACCGAGGCCAGGAGCCATCGGTTGATGCCTTGTTGTGGAGAAGTGGGTTGAAATAGTTTTTCCCCTCCTTTGAAGGGGTTAGGGGAGGCTCAAAAAAGCCGCCCTTGCGTATAAGAGCGGCGGTTATATGTTATGTAAACGCCAACCCGCTGAAGCAGTTTGGCTGTTTACGGATGGGCGCCAACAAGTGGCGCCGGTATCTTTATAAACGGTTGAAATTTTCGATGTTACAAATTTACAATAACAATCCATCAAGCCTAACAGGTTGTTGCTCCGAACAATGGTGAGGGGTGTGATTATGGTTCTTCTTCTACCAATATTTCGCTCCTGACGGAGCTTTGCCAGTACCATTAACTGCCTGCTCCCTCGGGCCACTGATTACTTTTTCAAACTCACCCCAAATCTCCGCCCCGAAATACTACGGATATGCACTTTAATTACCCCAACATTCCTGACCGAGGGAGGATTGAACTTAAAAGGAAGATTGCTGTATTGGGCCATAGTTTTCAGCATACATTGGTATTTCTCATCGTAATCATCAATAAATTCGGCCTCGCCTTCAACCACAACCGAAGCCGATTTAACCCGGTAACTACATCCTACCTGAACATCCTGCCAGGCCAATTCTTCTCCGGAGGTCCAGTTTATGCTGACTTTGGGGTTAATTTGTAAAGTTTCCCACATGCGCCCGTGCATGGCCGAATGTAAAATCACCGTATCGCCGTCGAGGGCAAAATTCATTGGCAGCACATAAGGCCGGTCATCATGGCACATGGCCAGGTAGCAGGTTTTAGAGGCACGGATGATTTCATTCATTTCGGTGCGGTTTTCAATAACAACGGTTCGCATATTGTTAAATTTTATTGGATAATTGCCCGGCTACCCAGGTTATCCGACAGGTACTTTTCAATTTTTTTGAGATTCTGGATTTTTGAGAGCACTTCAAACAATTCAGATTCGTTGTTATTTTTATGTAAAACATCAATCTGATGTTCCAGTTCAAGGTGCATTTCTTTTATTTTCCGCAGTTTATACTCATTAACAATCCTGGGAACAAGCATATCCAGAATTTCTTCTTCTTTTTCGGTATAGCTTCCGGCCTTGCTCCAACGCTTGCTTTCCACCCATTTTTCGGCCAGCAGGTCACTTACAAGGCGGTTAATTTTTTCATCGGGGTGATGTGTGAAATACCTTTCGGGCCTGAAGTTTTCATCATTGAGCCTTTCAATAACTTCATTGAAAATTATCTGGAATAATGGCTTCTCCGGAACCAGTTCATCTTCGGTTAATTGCTGTATAATATATTGACCAACTGTTATTATTTCTGTCTGGTCTGGGTTTTCTGTTTCAATTTCGAACAATGGTTCCGGGCAATACCGGATAAGGAACCTCAGCAGCTCCAGCTCTTCAATCGAAAGCTCACCGGGCTGTGGCCTGGCAATGGGGGTTTGTGGCTTTGCTTTTTGGGGGGTTTCGACGGGAATTTGCCCTGAGGTTTTCTCCAGTTTCTGCCTGAAAATTTTGCGCACCTCATTATACAGAATGGCTTCTTCTACGTCGAGTAACTTGCTGCATTGGCGAATATAAACCGACCGGGTTATGGTGTCGGGGATTACCGATACCGACCGGATTACTTCCTGGATCAGTTTTGCCCTGGCAACAGGGTCATTTTCAGCGCTCTTCATGAGCAGCTTGGTTTTAAACTGAATAAAATCGGTTTCGTTTTCGGCAATATATTGTAAAAGTTCTGTAGCGCTGTGTTTCCGGGCAAATGAATCAGGGTCTTCGCCCCGAGGGAGCAACAACACTTTTACATTCATTCCTTCTTCAAGCACCAGATCGATACCCCGGAGTGAAGCTTTTATTCCGGCTTCATCGCCATCATACAGGATCGTCACGTTAGGTGTAAACCTTCTGATAAGCCTTATTTGCTCTCCAGTAAGCGCAGTACCCGATGAGGCTACCACGTTTTCGATCCCTGATTGGAACATTGCCAATACATCAGTATATCCTTCTACCAGGTAGCATTTATCAGCCCTTGAAATCTCCCTTTTTGCCTGGAAGATACCATATAGAACCTGGCTTTTGTGGTATATTTCCGATTCGGGCGAATTGAGGTATTTAGCCGTTTTGGGGTCTTCTTTCAGGATACGCCCCCCAAATGCTAATACCCTGCCGGCCATATTGTGGATCGGGAACATTACCCTGCCAGCAAAACGGTCGCGCACCCAGTCGTCGCGTTTGATAGTCAGTCCGGTTTTATCAAGGAAATCTAATTTATATCCGGCTTTCAGGGCCTCATCAGTGAAAGTACTTTTCCCATCGGGGCAATAACCCAGTTCGAATTTTTTTACAATATCATCGCGCAGGCCCCTTTCCCTGAGATAGCTTAGGCCAACTGCCCTTCCTTCGTTTTCGTTCCACAAAAAGCGTGTAAAATATTTCTGGGCAAAGCCCGAAACTATCATCATGCTTTCCCTGTCATCTTTCTGTTGGCGCTCTTCTTCTGATTCTTCCTTTTCAACCACATCTATATGGTATTTCCGGGCAAGATATTTCAAAGCTTCGGGGTAGGTGAGGTTTTCGTGTTCCATGATAAAGTTCACCGGGTTACCTCCTTTTCCACAACCAAAACATTTAAAAATACCTTTCGATGGTGAAACAGTGAACGAAGGGGTTTTTTCGTTGTGAAACGGGCAGTTGCCAAGGTAGTTTACCCCCCGGCGTTTCAGCGTCACAAAATCGGAAACAACTTCCGTAATTTGTGCTGCATCGAGAATACGTTCGATGGTTGCGTGGTCAATCATATTACAAAAGTAAAAAATTACAAGCCTGTTTTGAATTAATCGGATTTAAAACCTATTTTTAGGAACTCAACGCAAAGTTTGTAATAAATCACGTGTGACAACAGCATGAAGAAAAAGCTGATCATCCTTTCGGGGGCTGGAATAAGTCAGGAAAGCGGGCTTAAAACTTTCCGCGATATGGGAGGAATTTGGGAACAATATAATGTGGAGGAAGTTGCAAGTCCACAGGCATGGAGCAGCAACCCGGAACTGGTGCTACGTTTTTACAACCAACGCCGGAAATCATTATGGGAGGCTTATCCCAATGCAGCGCATCGGGGTATTGCAAAA
This sequence comes from Bacteroidales bacterium, assembly GCA_037447215.1. GTDB lineage: Bacteria > Bacteroidota > Bacteroidia > Bacteroidales > Prolixibacteraceae > UBA1413. The sequence continues at coordinate 81,979 of JBBIHB010000010.1, read as the reverse complement.
CTCGAAGATTTTTTTGATGTGCATATTATTACCCAGAATGTTGATGATCTGCACGAACAGGCCGGAAGCAGCAATGTACTTCATCTGCATGGTGAACTCAGGAAAGCCCGGAGTACTGCCGATCCACAACTGGTTTATACCCTTGATCACTGGGAGCTGAAACCGGGAGACACATGTGAGCTGGGTAGCCAGTTAAGGCCACATATAGTTTGGTTTGGCGAAGAAGTGCCCAATATCGGGAAAGCTGCCAATCTGGTGAAACAGGCCGATATTTTTGTGGTAATCGGGACGTCGATGATGGTGTACCCGGCAGCTGGATTAATCAATTTTGTTCAAAGCAAAGTACCTGTTTTTATTATTGATCCGGGTGAACCGCCCATGGGTTCACGCAAGGTAACGCAAATCAGGAAAAAAGCTTCGGAAGGAGTACAAATTTTGTCTGATTTACTCATGGAACTAGTATCGGACGATTTGAAAAATACCGAGCCGGGTTTGGAAAAACCTGCAAATAATTAACAACATGAAGAAATATTTACTTATTATTGTCTTGTTGGGCATATCTGCAATTGTATTTGCCCAACGTTTTCAGGGTGGATTGCTTGCCGGTTTCAATGGTTCGCAGGTTGAAGGCGACCGCTACAAAGGCTACCATAAGCCGGGTTTATTGGCCGGAGCTTATGTACAAACCGATCTTGCTCCTGCTGTTTTTGCAGCTATGGAACTGAAATATTCACAAAAGGGAGCCCGCAGCCGGCCAAAAATATTACAGCAGAACACCAACAATCCGGTTGTTTTCGACGAACTGGTTGACCCAGGGATGTTGAAATATATTATGCGGCTTGGTTATGCCGAACTACCGGTTTATGCAGGCTTTCGCACCAGCGAACATACGTCGGTTATTGGAGGGGTCTCATTCGGTTACTTGCTACACGCTGCTGAATATGACGACCATGGAAGGTTTCCTGCAGAAAGTGAAAAAGCGTTTAATTCGCTAGATATCCAACCATTTGTTGGTTTTCAGTTCGACTTTCTTGATAACCTGAAACTTGATCTTCGCTTGGCATACTCGGTTCTTCCCATAAGAGGTGAGCCACTTGAGTCGTACTATTGGATAAGCAGCCAGTTTAACAATGTAATTTCAATGGCATTATATTACCGGCTCGACAGGTAATGCTGAAAATGGAAAAGCACCTCATTTCTTTTTTGATTTTTTTTCAACCGACCACCCAAATTTTCCGATGGGCTTTCCAAGCCCGAAATAATGCCCGTGGTTATACACCAGTGGTAAGGCTTTGGCCAGGCTGAATGCGCCGTTTTCGTCCATATAATTGTCGTCAACCGTAATGTTAACTACTTCGGCTATAAACATATCATGTGTACCCAACCGGATTACCTGTTGTACTTTGCACTCAATATTTACAGGCGACTCGGAAATTCCGGGCGCCTTTACAACTTTCGACGCTTGTGGGGTAAGGTTCATTTCTTTCCATTTGTTGAATTTTCGGCCGGGCCGGCAGCCACACCAGTCGGTGGCACGGGCAAGTTTTTCAGTGGTCAGGTTAATCACAAATTCGCCGGTACGTTTTATAATAGGGTAGGAGGTACGTCCCGGCCTGACCGAAATGTAGCACATGGGTGGATCGCTGCATATGGTTCCGGTCCATGCAATGGTAATGATGTTGTATTCTTCAGGTGTTTCACCGCAGCTTACCATAACAGCAGGCAAGGGATAAATCATGGTTCCTGGTTTGAATTCGATTTTCGACATAGGATTGTAATTAATTTCGATGATTTTCTTTTATGATGCCGAAGCTGAAAATTACCCATGCCTGTGATGCAGATGGGTTAAAATTCAATGCAAATCTAAGAGGAACCCATGCTTCTTCACTAACCATAATGCGCTCCTGGATTGTTAAACCTGTATGAACCATGGCAAACCCTTTTGAATAATAGCTTTCCCAGGGGCTGATTCCTACTGATATTTCAGCTTCGGCTCCAATCAGGGAAAAAGCATATGAGGGTTGAAAATAGGTTGAAAACATGTGCTTGCGGGTATCGAGGTGCCTGTCGCCATAAACAAATGTGGCAAGGAACCATTTAAAGGGGAATTTCCCTTTTCCATTATAGCTAATCATAACTTCACCCGAATGACGATTACCAGCTTCAGTAAAATCAAAAAAACGGTTTTTCCCTCCGGGTACCGGATTGTAATAGTCGAACAAAGAAATTTTATAATTTCCGGTGGTATAAGAAGGAATCAGGTCAATTTCACTGTAACTGTTGTCGAAGGTATATGCTGCCCAAATATTGAACCCAAAATTCCCGGAGGTAAAGGTAACCTGTGGTTCAAATGCCGGAGAATCGCCAAAAACAAAACCTCGCCAGTAATGACGATTAAAAAGATCGGCCTGAAAAACCAGTGATTTTGTTTCCTGTGCGAAAGATCTGGAAAAAGTGAATAACAAAGCGATGAAAAAAATCAACCAAATAACTAAATTCAGTGGCAATTTTTTATTTCGAACCGGAACCGGGAAGGAACACTTATTTATAAATTCAATCATATTATGATGAAAGCCTGTCTAAAACGACCGTGAAATCAATGACACCCCGCCAAAGTTTATTAACTCCTGTCAATCCAGTGGCCGTTTTCCCTGATCAGTTGTTCAAGTTCCTCCACTGCATTTTCGTAAGGAATATGGCGCTTAACCAGTTTTTGTCCTTTATAAAGGTTCACATTATTCGTTCCGGCGCCCACAAAGCCGTAATCTGCATCGGTCATTTCGCCGGGGCCGTTTACAACGCAACCCATAATTCCGATTTTCAGGTGCTGCAAGTGGCTGAAATGTTCTTTTATTTTTTTGGTTGTTTCGTGCAGGTCGAAAAGGGTACGGCCACACCCCGGACACGAAATAAATTCGGTTTTTGAAACACGCATCCTCGAAGCCTGAAGGATTCCAAAACTGAGGTCTTTGAGCTCAGTAAAGGTGATGTTATCGTTATCGTTCGATAGGCATAGGCCATCACCATAGCCATCGATAAACAATCCTCCCAGGTCGGCAGAGGCTTTAATCTGCAAATCCTCGAGGCTCCTTTCATTATATCGGCGGTAAATTATTACCGGTACTTTCCAGATATGGGTTTCGAGCATCATAAAGAATGCCCTCAATTCGGCAAACGGGTTTTTATTGAAGCTTTCAAGAATAAGAACGGTTTTGCGGGTCTGCTTCAATTTGGTAATGATTTCGGGGTGCATATCCATAAACCGGTCGAATTCCTGTTTATTGGTACGGATAAATTTCATCCGTCCCCAACGTGTACTTTCAAAAAGGTACTCTTCGAGAGATATTACCGGTGATGAATTACCTGAAATATCGAGAATTTTATTGCCGGATAAAAAGTAATCCGGGATTCTTTTTCCGCGTATTGGTAGTATTTCGGCAAGGCTCCGGTCACCCAGGTCGGCCACAACAACGGGCAGGTTACGCCCGCCCATATTCATTACAGGCCGGGTCGAGCGACGCTCATATTCGAAAGGATTGGTCTGGGCATGAAGTGGGGCGGTAATGGGTTGATGGTTGTAATAACTCCTGAAATGATCAACTAGCTTTCGGGCAACCGGGATTTCTTTTTCCGGACTTTCAGTAAGTGAAATCCGCACAGTGTCTCCTATCCCGTCGGCCAGGAGTGCACCTATGCCTACAGCCGACCGGATTCGTCCGTCTTCTCCTTCTCCGGCCTCGGTTACTCCCAGATGCAGGGGAAAATACATTTCTTCGACGCGCATCCTGAAACAAAGCAGTCTTACGGTGTAAACCATAACCCGTGTGTTGCTCGATTTTATTGAAAGAACTACATTGTTGAAATTTTCCTTTTTGCAAATACGAAGAAATTCCATAACCGACTCTACTATGCCTGTAGGGGTATCGCCATAACGGCTCATTACCCGGTCGGACAGGGAACCCTGGTTGGCCCCGATTCTGAGTGCGGTATTGGTTTTTTTCAGCATCCTAAGGAAGGGAACGAACAGTTCTTCAATTTTCTGCAATTCGTCACGGTATTGTTCGTCGGTATATACCAAATGCTTGAATGATGCCCTTTTGTCGTAGAAATTTCCAGGGTTTATCCTGATTTTTGAAATATATCGGGCAGCAATTTCGGCCAATCTGGGGCTGAAATGTATATCCCCGATCAGGGGATTGTCGTAGCCCCTGTCGAGCAGTTCTTTTTTAATATATCGGAGGTTTTCAGCATCGCGCTGATCTTTTACTGTAACCCTCACATAATCAGCGCCCGCCTTTATTATCCTGATGATCTGTTCTACAGTTGCTTCGGTATCTTTGGTATCCGTATCGGTCATCGATTGAAACCGGATGGGATTTTCTCCCCCAACCGGAATGGACCCGATCTGAACCTCTGAAGTCCTGAACCGCTCATAGCGACATAAGTCGTTAATATATCTGAAATTAGCGTTTTCCATGGTCAAAAAGCCCGTGCCTTAAAGTGCAAATTTAAACCATTCACAGTAATATAAAAATATTCACCTATTTTTGTTTTTCAATTTAATTGTATGTCGATAGAAATTAGGGAAATAACAAAATTATATGGTGAACAGAAAGCCCTCGATTCGGTCTCTTTTACTGTTAATAAAGGTGAGCTTTTAGGTTTTCTTGGTCCGAACGGCGCCGGAAAATCAACCCTTATGAAAATTATCACCGGTTATATTCCTGCCAACCAAGGCGAAATTTTTGTCAACGGGTATAAAGTTACAGTTGAAAGTGTTGATTTGCGTCGCGAAATTGGTTATCTGCCCGAAAATAATCCTCTGTATTCCGATTTATATGTTGCTGAATTCCTTGACATTGTTGGCGGTTTTTACCGATTGCCCAACCGAAAGTCCAGGGTGCACGAAATGGTTGAAATTACCGGACTGCAAAAAGAGCGGCATAAAAAAATCGGGCAATTATCGAAGGGTTACCGGCAGAGGGTTGGACTTGCACAAGCACTGATACACGATCCATCGGTGCTTATTCTTGATGAACCCACCTCTGGCCTTGACCCTAACCAGCTAATCGAAATCCGGACACTCATCGAGCTGATTGGCCGCGAAAAAACTGTAATCCTCTCTTCTCATATCCTGCACGAAATAGAAGCTATTTGCAAAAGAATTGTAATAATAAACCAGGGAAGGCTTGTTGCCGACAGTCCGATTCATGTATTGAAATCTGATTGGATGTTAAGCCATCAACAGGTGTTTATTAAGTTCGACCAAGAGGTTTCCGGCAAAGAATTATGGCAAATCGAGGGTGTTGATTCGGTTGAACCCAGGGAAGGAGGATGGTTAATTCATTCAACGCTAAATACCGATATCAGACCTGCAATTTTCCGATTTGCGGTTAAATCGGGATTAATCCTGCTCGAAATGACCGAAAAACAGCAAAACCTGGAGAATATTTTCCGCCTGTTAACTCATTGATAAAAAAATCCAAAATACTCTTTTTTTTATCCCAAAAAGAAATATATATTTGCAGCCGCTACGTGGAAAAATTTGTGATTGATTGCAACCACCGGAAAAAATGCTAAAACAATCGGTTTAGTACTTGCCATTCAATCATTTATCCTATAGCAACTATTTTGTAATTGTTTAACAGTCCGAATCATTTCGGGCAAAAAATTTTGGGATAATGAGTTATTTATTTACAAGCGAATCTGTTTCTGAAGGCCATCCCGATAAGGTAGCCGACCAAATTTCCGACGCATTGTTGGATCATTTTCTTGCTTTCGACCCCAACTCGAAAGTTGCCATTGAAACCCTGGTAACAACCGGACAGGTTGTAGTTGCAGGCGAAGTAAAATCAGAAACCTATGTGGAGGTACAGGAAGTTGCCCGCAAGGTTATTCAGAAAATCGGTTATACTAAAGCCGAATACCGCTTTGATGCCGACTCGTGTGGTGTATTGGTTGCCATACACGAACAAAGTCCTGATATTAACCGGGGCGTGGAACGTAAAAACAAAAACGAGCAGGGTGCGGGCGATCAGGGAATGATGTTCGGCTATGCCTGCAAGGATACCGATAATTACATGCCACTGCCACTTGAGCTTTCTCACCGGATTTTACAGGAACTTGCCGAAGTGCGCCGCGAAGGAAAGGTCATGACCTACTTGCGCCCCGATTCAAAATCGCAGGTTACGGTTGAATACAAAGATGACCATACACCAAGCAGGGTGCATACCATTGTGGTATCTACGCAGCACGACGAATTTGATGCTGATGAACCCATGCTGGCAAAAATCAGGCAGGATGTTATTGAAATACTTATTCCGCGTGTTGTGGCTAAACTCCCCGAAAGGATGCAGAAACTTTTCGGTGAAGGTATCATATACCATGTGAACCCCACAGGAAAATTTGTAATTGGTGGCCCACATGGCGATACGGGTCTTACCGGTCGAAAAATAATTGTGGACACTTATGGGGGAAAGGGAGCTCACGGAGGAGGAGCTTTCTCGGGTAAAGATCCATCGAAGGTTGACCGTTCGGCAGCCTATGCCGCAAGGCACATTGCAAAAAACATGGTTGCTGCCGGTGTTGCCGACGAAATGCTGGTTCAATTGGCTTATGCAATTGGTGTGGCACAGCCTGTGGGGGTTTATGTGAATACCTATGGCCGGAGTAATGTAAATCTGACCGATGGTGAAATTGCACTTAAAATCCAGAAACTGTTCGATTTGAGACCAGCATCTATCGAAAAACGCCTTGACCTCAGAAAACCCATTTATCTGGAAACCGCCGCTTATGGACACATGGGCAGGACGCCCTTCACCCGAAAACAGGTTTACAATTCATCGTACCATAAACCTAAGGAAATGGAGCTCAATTTCTTTACCTGGGAAAAAGAAGATGAAACAGAAAGGATTAAAAAAGCCTTTAAAATAGGCTGAAATTATTATTGATATATGCAAAAGCCTTCCCTGATTTGGGAGGGCTTTTTTGTGAGGATATCAGGTTATTTTTTTTCATTCTATTCGTAACGAATTTTATAAGAATGCAATAAAAGAACCAACAAAAAGGAATTAATTATAAGTTTGTGCTTATCGAATGTAATTTTTGAAGTTTGAAATTTGGTCCATTCTTATAAATCAACATGATGTTACGAAAATTTTTACCCACTATCCTTTTCATTTATACTGTTTTTGTTGCAACAGCGCAATTTTCGAGGTTAAATATGGATAGCCTGAACAGGCTCACCCGTGCCGATCATCAGCAAATGATGGATCAGCTTGGTATTGCGGCTTTGAGGCCAGGCCCTTCAGGAAATCCTTCTGATCGAAATGCAGCCAATTCCGATGAATCGAAAGTTCAGCCCTATTTTCTTCCCAACCCACTCGAATTTAATGATGGGTCCATGGTAGAATCGGCTGTTCAATGGGAAAAGCGCCGTGAGGAAATCATTGAACTGCTTGAGCGGGAAATTTATGGTCGTTTACCAGGAGGTGTACCCGGTGTGAAATGGAACCTGATATCGGTAAAAGATACGGTTGAAGGGAACTTACCCGTGAAAATCAAGCAACTCGAGGGGGTTGTTGACAATTCGTCGTTTTCCGAAATATCAGTTGTATTACAATTATCGGTAGGCACTCCCTTGCATTCTGAAAAAGCGGTTCCTCTGATCATGGAATTTGGATTTAATTTTCCGGGACGGTTTGGCCCTGCAAGAAACACTGCAGAACCCTCCTGGAAAGAACAACTTCTCCGCGAGGGCTGGGGATTTGCCATTCTGGTTCCCTCGAGTATCCAGGCCGATAATGGAGCTGGATTAAAACATGGAATTATTGGCCTGACCAACAAAGGTACTCATCGAAAACCCGATGACTGGGGCAGTCTAAGGGCCTGGGCATGGGGGGCAAGCCGGGCCATCGACTATTTTGAAACCGACAAAGATGTGGATGAAAAATATATCGGCATTGAGGGGCTTTCACGTTACGGGAAAGCTGCATTGGTTGCCATGGCATTTGAACCTCGTATTGCCATAGGATTTATTGGGTCATCGGGTGCCGGAGGCGCAAAAATATTGCACCGGGTTTTTGGCGAACAGGTCGAAAACCTTGCCAGTTCTGCCGAATATCATTGGTTTGCCGGAAATTTTATCCGGTATGCCGGACCGTTAAATCAGGAAGACCTTCCGGTTGATGCCCATCACCTGGTTGCCATGTGCGCCCCAAGGCCCGTTTTTATCAGTTCCGGATCGGCGGCTGTTGAAGGCCAATGGGTCGATGCAAAAGGAATGTTTCTGGGAGGCGCTATGGCCGGGCCGGTTTATGAACTATTAGGTAAACGAAGTATGCGGACCATGCTTTTCCCACCACAGGAAACCCTGATTGATGGCGACGTTGCTTTCAGGCAGCACGAAGGTGGCCATACCAATGTTCCCAACTGGCCACATTTTATCCGGTTTGCAAAAAGATATTTTCCGGATTAGAGGTTATGACACAAACAATTACTTTTGATGCTTTTAATTAGGTTAAGTGGGCGATGCATGTTTTTAAAAGAAATATTATTATCTTGAAACCGGAAAAACGAATCGATATGGCAAAAATTAACAGGAGACAATTTATACAGGCCGGGGTTACCGGAATAGCTGGCCTTTCGGTCTTTGGCGCCGGTATTTCCCAAATGGCTTTTACCTTGCCTGCCAATCTTCAGGTGGATAAAGTTAAGCTTGGGAATACAGGGCTCATGGTTCCTCGTATTATGATGGGGACCGGTTCGCATGGCGGAGGAAGGGCTTCCAATCAGACCCGCCTTGGTGTCGAAGGTTTTGTAAAACTCTCGCGCTACGGGCATGAAAGAGGGATTAAAATGTTCGATTCGGCCGACTCCTACGGTTCGCATCCTTTCATTAAAGCTGCCCTTAAGGAAATCCCACGCGATGAAACCCAGATTCTTACCAAAATGTGGGTGACCGAGAACAGTTGGAACAAAGTTCAACCTGTTCCCGAGGTTCTCGACCGTTTCAGGATTGAAACAGGCAGCGACTATTTTGATATCGTGCTGATGCATTGCCTGATGAAAGGGAACTGGAAAGAAGAGCGCAAATCGTATGTTGATGGTTTATACAAAGCCAAACAGGACGGAATTGTAAAAACAGTCGGTGTATCATGCCACAACTGGGACGCTATGGCCGAAGCCGTTGACGATCCCTGGGTTGATGTTATCCTGGCGCGTATCAATCCGTTTGGGACACACATGGATGGAACTCCCGAAGCGGTTATGGGTCTGCTTGACAAGGCCCACAAGAATGGAAAGGGCATAATTGGCATGAAAATTTTCGGAAACGGCGATAACGTTACTGATCAGGAGCGTGAAAGGAGTATCAGGTATGCCATGACAAGCGGAAATGTACATTGCATGACTTTAGGAATGGAAAGCCCGGCTCAGATGGACGATGCCATTGCCCGTACCATGCGTATTGTGAAAGGATAAAAAAGCTACTAAAGGAATTGATCGAGGGCTTCGTTTAGAAACCGGATTGCGGGATAAAGCGCCCTGAAAGCCTCAATGGCTTTTTCCACAAAACTACCTTCAATAATTTGTTCGTCAGTTAAGGCAATTGAAAAAACATAGGATTTGAAGCGGAGAAGTGCCATAAGTTCCCGATCTGCTTCAAATCCCTTAGGATTTGTTTTTAACCTTTCCCCCTCAATTTCAGGAAAATACTTTTTGAAATCCTTATTGCGGATAATTTCCCTGAACACTTCAGGGTTTTCATAAATTGCTGTGCGAAGAGCCTTTAACACATTGGGCTCTGGCATGTAAATTCCCCCACCCAGAAAACTGCCACCCGGTTCAAGGTGGAAATAATAACCTGCCCGGGTACTTTTGCGTCCACCCCTTGCTATATAGCTCCCGAAATGAGTCTTGTAAGGCCGCTTATCGGATGAAAAACGAACATCACGGTATATCCTGAAAAGGCAATCTTTTGGATCCATTGCCGGAATACCACCATCGAATTTCCTGATTTCATTCATCAGAAGTTCAGTGATGAATAAAATTTTATCACGGCATTCTTCATAACGCAATTTGTTGGCCTGAAACCATTCGCGGTGGTTGTTTTTCTCCAGTTCCGATAAAAAATCCAGCACAGTTTTCATGGTATCTTATTTTATGAAATATTCTAATTATTTTGTATCCCCAAATGTACATATCAATTTGAAATGAGAACGGAAACAAGAAACATTTCCGACAATAAAGAAAAATTGGAAAACGCGTTGCTCCCCGGCTGGCAAGAAATAAGGAAATATGCCCTCATTCTTGCCGGAGGGTCTGGTTCCCGCATGGGTAACAAAATTCCCAAACAATTTGTGTGTCTGGCAGGAAAACCCGTCCTGATGCATACCCTCGAAGTATTTTTCAAATTCGACCACAATATTGAAATCATTCTGGTTCTCCCGGTAAAATATATTGATTACTGGAAAAAACTTTGCGACGAGTACAATTTCCGGATTCCCCATCAAACTGTGATGGGTGGACCTGAACGCTTTTACTCTGTCAGGAACGGACTTGAAAAAATTGAAACTGAGGGGATTGTTTTTATCCATGATGGGGTAAGACCATTGGTTAGTCAAACCACTTTGCATAATTGTTACCACCTTTCATGCCTGAAAGGAAATGCATTGCCTGTAATTTCGGTATCAGAATCGGTCCGGTTTGTGGGCGAAGATGGAAATAAACCCATCGATCGCAATAGGGTTAAATTGGTACAGACCCCACAAACTTTCAAGGTTTCATTAATTAAAGAAGCATACCAACAACCTTTTCGGGAAGACTACACCGATGATGCATCAGTTTTAGGCAATGCCGGGTACAGCATATATCTTGCTGAAGGAAATCCGGAAAATATAAAAATAACCTGGCCAACAGATATACGTTGGGCAGAGGCCTTATTTTCGGTTTAGGAAAACTACATGACCATTTCCCCTGTTCATACGCCTGTTTTCGCCATTCAACGAATTTATTTTCTTTAGTGCATTGCTTCTGTAATATTCTTGTACTGTTTTTATTCAGTGTTTAAAAAAATTTCAACTGACATTAAGCAAAACAGACCGTATTGTCTTTATTTAAGCATGGAAACAACAGAATACAGATTGGGAATGATACAATACAGCAAAATTGCAGGTTTAATAGTTGTAAAAGTTAAGACTTGATCTGACAGTCAGGCATTTTTGCTTTTACCGGGGCAAAGTGTTTTCCGGGGCATAAACTCCCGGAATGATCCAGGGTAAAAGTGGACTTTTCGGATCCCCCTGACCATTGCAGCTGGTCAGATTATCCCTGTCTGGTTGGTCTCCACCAGGGCCTGTTCCCGCTTAATCTGACACCGGTAAAGATACATTATTTTGATTTTCTCCACCAAAGAATAAAAGAAGAACTTGTGATTGAACCAGGTGGGTTCCTGCCTTCTGATGTGCAGATTGAAACCCTTGTTCAAGCGGGTAAAACCCGATTGCGTCCTGTTTTGCTCACTGCCATAACTATAATGCTTGGATTGATTCCCCTTGCTGTTGGGTTTAATTTCAATTTCTTCACCGTTTACTCCAGTTTCGATCCGTTATTTTCTTAAGATGGCGAATGTGTAGCTTTTTGGAGCCCAATTTCGTGAACTGTAATTTTCGGGTTAACTCTTGCCACATTCCTTACACTGGTGATATCGCCTGTAATGTATATGCTTATGCTGAAAATCAAACAGAGGGTAAGAAATGTTTCGCGCAAAATGGCAAGCAGTATGAGCAAATAAAACTTGTACATGAATGGGGTGTAAATAGCTGAGAGCCATATAGCAAATTGGTTATAAGGCTCTAATTTTTTATTGCAGTTTTATTATAGAATCGAATTCTCAGGCATGGAAAACCAGCAACGGAACATTGGTGTGGAAAAGCATTCTTCGGGCAATACTTGGGTTGAAAATTCGCGTCAGCATACTTCTTTTATGGGTTGTAAGGGCCAGAACATCAATCTGGTTGGCTGAAATATATTTATCAATCTCGCCAAGTATATCATCGCCCACAATTAGCTGGCACTGAAAAGAGCGGCCTACGTATTTTTTGCTCAGGATATCCTTCATTCCCTCAAGGCGGGCAAGATCCCAAAGTGGTTCTTCGTTTTTACTCACATGGAGGCATGAAACTTCGGCTTTATATGGTTTTATTATCCGCATCAGTTTTTCGATGGCAACAAAGTCCTTTTCATCGAAATTGGTTGCATAGAGTATCTTACTGAAATTCCGGGCAATATCGTCGGTGGTATCGGGAGGGATAACCAAAACCGGCAACCGGGCAGAAGTAATTATTTCGGCTGTAACACTCCCGATGATATCGTATTCGCTTCCGGCCTTTCCCTGTGTGCCCATGACAATCAGCATAATGCGGTTTTTGTGTGCATACGAAAGAATATCATCACGGGCATCGCCGGCCTTTATTATGTATTCAGTTTCAACCTTGTTCCAGTCTTCTTTCCCGAAATGCTTGACCAGTTCTTTCAGAAAATCCTCCATACTGTTCTGAGCATTCTTCTCCGCTGCTTCTAGATGAAGTGTCAGGCCGGAATCGAATGCGTAAACATCGCTGAAAGGGACCGAATAAACTATAGGATTGGGATAAGCATGGAACAGAACCATTTTTGCATCAACGTGCCGGGCTATATCAAATGCAATTTTGGCAGCCTTAACTGAGTAAACAGAGAAATCTACCGGTATCAGAATGGTCCGTTCAGGCTCTTTGTCTGACGGGATTATTTCTCCGGGCTTACCAAGGAATTCCTCCAGCACCGGGAAAGCCCGCTCAAGGTCTTCTTCTATGATCTGTACCCGAACCGACAGCGCAGAAGTACCTTCCAACAGATTCACATCTTCAAGGATGCATTCAATGCCCTCTTTTTCGAGCAGCGTTTTTAAAACCTGTGCTTTTACAAAGGGCAATACAGCAATTGTCAATAATTTTCTGCTCATGGCGATACAGTTTTTGAATTTTATTTATCTTATATGATATTCGGGAAAAGGTTTGTTGAGGTTACATTAATTCTATGATTTTTCGATAATTGATAGCCGACTATTAATCTTTTAAACAATTCCTGTGTTGTTTCATGAAAGATTATAAAAAATTATACAATGAACTGGAATCAATATACTTATCTGTTGTTGATGATTGGGACTGTTTTAGTGCCCCTTGCCTTAAGTTTTGAAAAAGACGTAAAATATTATTCCAAATGGAAATATCTCTTCCCGGCTATCCTTATTACGGGGGTATTTTTTATTATATGGGATATTATTTTCGAAAAAAGAGGGATATGGAGTTTCAACCCTGAATTTCTGACCGGGTTATATCTTTTGAATCTTCCGGTTGAAGAGTGGCTTTTTTTCATAGCGGTACCTTTTTCGTGTACCTTTATTTATGAAGTTGTCAAAGTTAAAATGCCAGGTTTTAACAAACCAACAACCTATGCATGGTTCACCCTCGGGGTTGTTTTGATATCCGTTGTCCTGTTTGTTTCGAATATCAATCGAACCTATACTTTTATAAACTTTTTGTTTCTGGCCTTATATGCCGGATTTATATACCTGTGGAAATGGTTTACCCCATACTATAGTAAGTTTTATATAGCATGGTTTGTTGGACTGATCCCTTTTCTGGTTGTGAATGGCGTTCTTACCGGTATGCCTGTAGTAGAATACAATCCCGACCACAATCTTGGTATCCGGATCATTACTATTCCGGTTGAAGATTCGGGTTATTTTTTGTTGTTGTTCCTCATGGTGGTTTCAATTTATGAATATTTGGCGAAGCGTAAATTTTATTGATTTATAAGGTTATCCCATTCAATCTTTATTACTTTGCCCCAAAATAACACGAATATGACCTTGCTGTATAAACTTGCGGTATATATTTATCATCTGATGATCTGGCTTGCTGCGCCTTTCAATGGTAAAGCAAGACTTTTTGTTAGGGGCAGGCGCAATTGGTTACTGAAGCTCCAGCGGCAAATCGATTCGGGAGCACGTTACATCTGGGTACATTGTGCTTCACTTGGCGAATTTGAACAGGGAAGGCCTCTTATCGAAGCCATACGTGTAAACCACCCGGAATATAAAATCATTTTAACCTTTTTTTCCCCTTCGGGGTATGAGATAAGAAAAAAGTACCCTTTTGCCGATATTGTCAGTTATTTACCTCCCGACTCACGCCGGAATGCCAGACTTTTCATATCTGCAATAAAACCGGAAAAGGTGCTGTTTGTAAAATATGAATTCTGGTACCACTATATCACTGAAATCCAGCGAAGAGCAATCCCTTTGTTCTTGGTATCAGGCATATTCAGGGAAAATCAGGTTTTTTTCTCACCGATGCCATGGGGTAAATGGTTCCGAAAAATATTGTCGGGGTTTACTCATTTTTTTGTTCAGGATGAAAATTCGGCCAGGCTTTTGAAAATAACAGGGATTGAGAAATTCACAATTTCTGGCGATACGCGTTTCGACCGGGTGGCTACAATTGCAAAAAGTGCAAAAGATATCCCCGTTGTTGATAAGTTTATTGCCGGGAAACCGGCTATTGTTGCAGGAAGCACCTGGAAACCTGACGAAGAGATGCTTGCCGGATTTATAAACAATAATCATAGTGTTAAATGGATTATTGCTCCACATGAAGTAACTCCCGAAAATGTGGATAAACTGGAGCGATTGTTGAAAAAACCTTCGGTTCGCTTAAGTTTGGCAAACCCGTTGGAGATTCATTACTATGATGTCATAATTGTTGATTCCATAGGTTTGTTGTCTTCGCTATACCGTTATGGGAAAATAGCCTATATTGGAGGAGGTTTTAGCAAAGGCATTCACAACATTCTTGAGGCGGCTACCTTTGGCCTGCCTGTTGTTTTCGGACCCAAATACAAAAAATTCCGCGAAGCCTGTGATTTGATTCATGAAGGTGGCGCTTTTCCGGTCCACTCCCCTGATGAACTTGAAAATACACTGTTGAGGTTGATTTCCGATGCTAAACTTCTTGAAAAAGCTTCGCTTGCAAGCAAGGTTTATGTAAAGAATAACCGGGGGGCAACACAGCTTATTGTTAATCAGATTTTTCAATAATTTATTACGTTTTATCAGATTTTTATTGAAAAAATGTGAACAAAAAATGTTTTAAAAACGATTGAAAGCTTGGGGATTCGAAAAAATATTTGTATCGTGAAATTCCGGTTTTTGTCAACAATGTTGTTTATAAAGAACACTATATATTACATTATCAGCATATTAACAGATTGAAGTTGATAACTTTCCCTGAATTTTTAAAAAAAAGTATTCCAAAATATGTCGCAGAACACTATCTTGCACTTCATATTTTTTGAAGAAACAGCGATAATATCCTTAAAGATATTCAAGCATTTAAAATATAAAGAAAACAATACTTATCGTCCTACTTTAACATTAATTCACTATGGTTACACAAGAAGTGGCGTTGGAAACCCATTTGGGTAAAAAAATCTTTTCTCAGGAAGAAGCCATTCAGGCTTCGTTGAAATATTTCAATGGCGATGATCTGGCCGCGAGGGTATGGGTCAACAAGTATGCCCTAAAAGATTCATTCGGTAATATTTTCGAACTTATACCGGATGACATGCACCGGCGAATGGCCCGTGAAATTGCACGCATTGAAAAAAACTATCCTAACCCGCTTTCAGAGGAGGAAATCTATCAGACACTAAAAGACTTTAAGTATATTGTTCCTCAGGGTGGGCCAATGACCGGTATTGGTAACAACTATCAGATTGCTTCACTTTCGAACTGTTTTGTGGTAGGCAACGAAGGCCGCGCCGATTCATATGGTGGAATACTCAAGATTGACCAGGAGCAGGTGCAATTGATGAAACGCAGGGGCGGCGTTGGGCACGACCTTTCGCATATCAGGCCAAAGGGTTCGAAGGTAGAAAATTCAGCCCTAACATCGACAGGTCTTGTGCCTTTTATGGAGCGTTATTCCAATTCGACACGCGAAGTTGCACAGGACGGCAGGCGGGGAGCTCTTATGCTTTCGGTTTCTATCAAGCATCCAGATGCAGAAAAGTTTATCGACGCCAAAATGGAGCAGGGAAAAGTAACCGGAGCCAATGTGTCAGTCAGGATTAATGACAGCTTTATGAAGGCGGTCGAAAATGAGGTTGTATTTGTTCAGCAATATCCGGTTGACGATAGTTCGCCTGTTTATACAAAAGAAATTAATGCTGTTGACCTTTGGCAGAAAATTGTACATAACGCATGGAAATCGGCCGAACCGGGCATTTTATTCTGGGATACCATTATCAGGGAGTCGGTTCCAGATTGTTATGCCGATTTGGGATATCAGACTGTATCCACAAACCCATGTGGTGAAATACCACTATGCCCTTATGACAGTTGCAGGTTACTTGCCATTAACCTTTATTCGTATGTCGATCATCCGTTTACCAAAAAAGCCAGGTTCAATTTCGAACTTTTTAAAGTACATATGCATGTTGCTCAGCGGATTATGGACGATATTATTGATTTGGAACTGGAAAAAATCGATTCCATACTTTCAAAAATTGACAACGATCCCGAAACTGAAGACATCAAACAGGTAGAGAGGATGCTTTGGCTCAACATCCGGAAAAAAGCTCAGGAAGGGCGCCGGACCGGTATCGGAATAACAGCCGAAGGCGATATGTTGGCTGCTTTAGGCCTTCGCTACGGGACCGATGAAGCAACCGATTTTTCACTTGAAGTTCATAAAACTGTTGCAATCGAGGCTTATCGTTCATCGGTCAACCTGGCACGCGAAAGGGGTGCATTTAAAATTTACGATGCAAACCGGGAAAAGAAAAACCCGTTGATTAACCGTATCCGTGAAGCCGACCCCGGCCTCTACGAAGAAATGGTAAAATACGGCCGAAGAAATATTGCTTTGCTCACCATTGCACCAACAGGAACTACCAGTCTGATGACCCAGACCACCTCCGGAATAGAACCAGTTTTTATGCCGGTTTACAAAAGGCGCAGGAAAGTAAACCCTAATGATAAGGATGTGAGGGTCGATTTTGTGGATGAAGTTGGCGACCACTGGGAAGAATATACTGTTTTTCATCATAAGTTTAAAACCTGGATGGAAGTAAATGGGATTGAATCAAACAAGCAGTTTACACAGGAAGAACTCGAGGATATTGTTAGAAAATCGCCCTACTATATGGCTACCTCCAACGATGTTGACTGGGTAGCTAAAGTACACATGCAGGGGCGGATACAGAAATGGGTTGACCATAGCATCAGTGTAACCATAAACCTACCTTCAAATGTTTCTGAAGACCTGGTTGGAAAACTCTATTTCGAGGCATGGAAAAGCGGTTGTAAAGGGGTAACTGTTTATCGCGACGGATCCAGGTCGGGGGTTTTAATCTCGGATAAAAAAGAAGAAAAAAAGAAAACCTTGAAGTTCCCCACAAAAAGGCCTGAATTGCTTGAGGCAGATGTGGTAAGGTTCCAGAATAACCGTGAAAAGTGGATTGCCTTCATCGGGTTGATTGATGGAATGCCTTATGAAATTTTCACCGGATTGAGCGATGATGAAGATGGTATTTTGCTTCCGCGATCGGTAACAAAAGGATATATCATAAAAAACTGGGAAGACGAAGAAAATTCAAGATACGATTTCCAGTATGTTAATAAACGGGGATACAAAACTACTATTGAAGGACTTTCCTATAAATTTAACCCGGTATTCTGGAATTATGCCAAACTCATTTCTGGGGTACTCCGTTATGGTATGCCAATTCATAAAGTAGTTGATCTGGTTACCAGCCTCCAGCTCGACAACGAAACCATCAACTCGTGGAAAGCCGGTGTGGCCCGTGCCTTAAAAAAATATATTCCCAATGGTACACTTGCCGAAGACGCCCGATGTTGTGAATGTGGTTCCAATGAAGTAATATACCAGGAAGGATGCCTTACCTGCGTGTCTTGTGGTAGTTCGAAATGTGGTTAATTTATTAATACTGAGTGAGTATAAATATAAAGGCGCCAAACGGCGCCTTTTGTATTTTTTTTCTGTTTGCAAATCAAGCCTCAATCATTTTCTTATATTCTTCAGGTGATAGAAGATCTTCAAGTTCTGTTTCTTTGGCAATTTTGACCTTAATCATCCAACCATCGCCATAGGGGTCTTTGTTTACAACTTCAGGATCATCGGTAAGGCTATCGTTTACTTCAATCACTTCGCCCGAAACAGGCATAAACAAATCCGATACAGTTTTCACAGCTTCGACAGTGCCAAATATTTCACCCTTGTCGAGGCTTTCGCCTTCGGTTTCAATTTCAACAAATACAATATCACCAAGTTCGCCCTGTGCAAAATCGGTAACTCCCACAGTTGCCACATCACCATCCACCAAGACCCATTCATGATCCTGTGTGTATTTCAGATTATCAGGTATTTTCATAATTGTGCGGTTTTTTATTATCTGAGACAAAGGTAAAAATATATTTTTGGATTTCAGAAACAGGGTGTTAATATTGCATAAACAAATCATATAATGTACTTAAGGCATAATTTGACAATCAATGAACTTGAAAGTGCGGCCAGTGAGTTGATTAAGGCATATCCCCACAACCGGATATATGCATTTTACGGAAAAATGGGTGCAGGCAAAACAACTTTCATTCAAGCCATATGCCGGGCTCTTCATTCAACCGACACCGTAACGAGTCCTTCGTTTGCTATAGTAAACGAATATTCCTCATCCGGATTTGGGTTGATTTACCATTTTGATTTTTATCGTATTAAAAATATTGAAGAGGCTTTTGACCTGGGTTATGAGGATTATTTCTACAGCGGCAATTATTGCCTGATAGAATGGCCCGAAAAAATTGATACCCTTCTGCCTCAGGAATATGTTGAAGTGACCATCGAAGTTGACGAAAACCATGAACGGCACATAACTGCCCGTAATATTCGCTGATATTTTGAAAATTCACCAAATGGAACTACCTTTCAGCCATCAAAATCGAACAGAAAATGACCACCACTGAAAAAACCAGGTCGGGTCTCCCGGTTTCGAAAACCATGTTGCTCCCGAAAGAGGAAATGCTCGAAATTCAGCACAAGCAGAAAAAAATTACTATTGGCATCCCTTCCGACCTTTCAAAAGTTGAATACCGTGTACCGCTTACACCGCAAGCAGTTGACCTGCTGGTTTCAAATGGGCACGAAATCTTCATTGAACGCGGAGCAGGCCGGTTGGCAAACTATTCCGACCAGGAATACAGCGATTCGGGAGCAGTTGTGGTTGAATCGAAAGAAGAACTTTTCAGGAGCGATATTATTTTACGTGTAGCCCCATTCGAATCAAATGAGATAGATTTGTTACGGGGCAACCAGGCAATCATTTCCAATATGCAGATTGAATCGCACAGTGCGGAGACAATCGAAAAGCTTATTCAGAAAAAAGTAACCTGTCTGGCTTACGAATACCTCGAAAACGATAATGGTTACCTTCCTTTTGTGCACCAGGCCAGCCAGATTTCGGGGATTGCGGCCATTACCATTGCCAGTGAATACCTGAGTACTTCCAGGGGAGGCAAAGGGGTTTTGTTTGGCGATGTAACTGGTATTACCCCTGCTGAACTTGTGATTATCGGGTCGGGAACTGCAGCCGAATATGCTGCTCGTGCTGCCATGAGCCTGGGTATTGTTGTTAAAGTATTCGATATTTCGGTCGAAGACCTGATCAGACTTGAAGAAAGGGTAGGACAGCGGATATTTACTTCGGTCCTTTACCCAAAAGTACTGCGGAAGGCGCTAGTGTCGGCCGATGCCGTTATTGGAGCTATGCCCTTCAACTCAACCCCCGAATTTAAAGTGTCAGAAGAATTGGTTCAACAAATGAAGGAAGGGGCAGTCATTATCGACCTGAATGTAAGCCAGGGAGGCTGTTTTGAAACTTCGCAACTTACCAGCCTGAAAGACCCGGTGTTCAGGAAGCATGGAATAATTCATTATTGCGTTCCCAATATTCCTTCGCTGGTAGCCCGGACAGCATCCATTTCGATGAGTAACATCCTGATTCCAACCTTGCTGGCAATTGGTGAAAGCGGTGGTATCGATAACTATATTAAAACCTCAAGGGGATTCCGGAAAGGTATTTATCTGTATCATGGTATTCTGACCAATCGTGATATGGGATTCAGGTTTAATCTACCTGTAAAGGATATCGATTTGCTCCTGGCAGCGTTCTGATTACCGGGCAAGCATCAGCATTGACAATGGTTCGACCGTAGTTTTTTCGCCGTTAATCTTTCCCAGACCGTTTTCATCAATTTCATCACCGGATGCTATTATCCTGTATTCCCCATCGGGAATAGGTACGGTTACCGGTTCACGGTTAGCATTGAATACAACAATAACCAAATCCCAGATATCGCCTGTTGATTCACCTTTGATGCAATACGAAACCACACCAACCTGGTATTGGATGCAAAAGTTGAGGTTTTGCCTGATTTTTTCTGATGTTGGCAATCGGAAAACCGGATGGTTTTTTCTCAGGGAAACCAGTTTGCAGTAATAATCCGATACATCTTTATACACCGATTTTCTGATCCAGTCAATCTGGTTCACTGAATCGGGTGCGTTGTAAGAATTTCCGTTGCCGTTTTTGGTTCGGCAGAGTTCTTCACCTGCATGAATAAAAGGGATTCCCTGCGAAGTGAGGATGATTGCCCCGGCAAGTTTTACCATTCGTTTCAACTGTTCGGGGCTAGCTTTCGGCACGCTCATATTGAGCTTGTCGAAAAGCGTGAAATTATCGTGGCACGAAACATAGTTGATACATTGGTCAGGCTCCACAGCCCAGGGTTCGTGCGATGATTCCACATAACTATACACAATCTGAGTGTGCCAGGTAGCAGCAACAACGCCGAATTTGACAGCTTCTTCGCGCAATCCAAGCCCATTTACAAAACCCCGGGTGGTTTTCTGGGCATGGTTTCCTTTCAGGGCATCGCGTATGTCATCGTTAAAGGCAGCAATGCGTTGAAGATGTTTAACATTTCTTTTAACAGCCCTGTTTTCTTCGGGCATCGGACTCCAGTCGGCAGCCCAGCCTTCGCCGTAAAGCAATATGAACGGGTTTATTATATCAATTTCCTTGCGGATTGTTTTCATGGTTTCAAGGTCGAAAATCCCCATCAGATCAAAACGAAACCCATCAATATGGTATTCGTTTATCCAATACTTCAGCGAATCGATGATATATTTCCTGACCATACTTCTTTCCGACGCAATTTCATTGCCGCAACCCGAAGCATTGGAAAACGAACCATCATGGGTTTGCCTGTAAAAATATCCTGGAACAGTTTGATTGAAAACCGACCCTTTTGTCAGCCAGGTATGATTATAAACCACATCCATAATAACGCCGATTCCCTGCTTATGAAGACTCATTACCATTTTTTTGAACTCTTTAATCCTCACTGCTCCGTCGTAAGGATTGGTCGAATACGAACCTTCAGGGACATTGAAATTTTGGGGATCGTATCCCCAGTTATATTTTTTTTGAGGTTTTTCCTCATCAACCGATTGGAAATCGGAAACAGGTAAAAGGTGTATATGGGTGATCCCAAGTTCTTTCAGGTGTTCTATTCCGGTTTTTTCACCAAGGGGCGACCGGGTATTCTTTTCGGTAAATGCCAGAAATTTTCCTTTATTTTTCATTCCTGAACTTTCAGCAATCGAAAAATCACGGATATGAAGCTCATAAATAATACAGTCGGTGAAGTTTTTCAATTCTGGTCCTTTATCTTTTCCCCAGCCTTTAGGACAAGTTTTCGACAGATCGATGATCATCCCACGGTTACCGTTTACCCCTGTTGCCTTTGCATAAGGATCGGGGACTTCGTGAAGCCATTCACCGTCATTTACCCTGAACGTATAAAAGAGGTTTTCAAGATTGCCGGGTTCAGTGTGTATCCAGGTTCCTTTTTTATCTTTTTGTAATGAAATGATTTTCAGAGGTTCGCTATTTTCGCCATTACTGTAGAGCCGCAGTTCAACTTCGATGGCTGTGGGTGCCCAGATCCTGAAAAATGTCCCGATTTTTGACCAGTGAACGCCAAGGTCGTTGCTACCGTAATGCGGATAAGTCGAAAAATCGATATGGTTGAAATGCCAACTCCGCATAATCAGCGAAATAAGGTTTTTCGGAGCATAATACTCCGGGATGGATATTTTTTACCATTGACATCGGCAACAATGACCGTAATTTGCGGATAACGTTTCAACCGTTTGTCGTGCCGGTAAAAATGATTCAGGTCAATGGTCAGGTCATGGGTCTTACCTGGTTCGAGCAACAATGGATAAAAATTATACCGGTTTGTACCTTTCAGTTTAAATTTGCGTTTTGTCCAAAAATTTCTGAAAATCAGGAGGGGTTGATCCAGGTCAATATCTTTCTTCCCGGTATTTTTTATGCTGATTTTTACAAAATCAGGGTAATACTTGCGGTCTTTTTCGAGTTCGATGGCAATTTTTTTCCTGCTGAAAATCGGGGAGGTAGCCGTATATTGATTTCTGTTTTTCCGAAAATATCTGAAAATAAAGTAAATAGCTGGAATAATGAACAATATGGCAAAGGAGATTAAAAATACAATCCCGTCGGGACCTTTTACCTCAACGGTTGCCATATTACTTGCAGCAATGAGAATGTACATTGTTTATAAAGTGTTATCAATAAAAAACGTGTAAAAATATACTTTTAACCGTGCCCGGCAATTTTACGGGATGCATAATTTACTTCAAACAGCCAATTACATTGAATCGTATTCTGTTCGCCGGATGATTTCTTCCTGCAGGTCTTCGCCAAGGTCATTGAAGTAATCGCTGTAACCGGCAACGCGTACAATCAGGTCACGGTATTTTTCGGGATGTTTCTGAGCCTCACGTAAGGTATCGGCATTTACTACATTGAACTGGATATGATGGCCGTCCATCCTGAAATAACTCCTGACCAGCTGGGAAATTTTCCGCATATCATCATCGGTCCGGAAAAAAGCAGGAGAAAATTTCTGGTTAAGCAATGTTCCCCCTGTGCGGAGATGGTCGATTTTTGCAGCCGATTTGATGACTGCTGTCGGGCCCATTACATCGGCTCCCTGTACCGGCGATATTCCTTCCGAAACCGGTAGTCCGGCTTTCCGGCCATCGGGACTGGCTTGCATTACACTCCCGAAATAAATATGGCATGTGGTAGGTAACAAATTGATCTGCCAGGTTGCACCCCGTGGAGAGTGACGCCCGGTTACTGCATTATAATAAATACTGAAGACAGTGCGTAGTTCATCATCAGCTCTGTTGTCATCGTTCCCGTATTTCGGAGTATTATAAATCAGGTTATAACGAAGATCTTCATATCCTTCAAAATCACGGTCAAGTGCTGTTAGAAATTCGGGCAGTGAAATGGTTTTGTTTTCAAATACATGTGTTTTGAGCGCAGTAAGGCTATCGGTTACTGTACCTATTCCGACTCCCTGTAGATAGTTGGTGTTGTAACGTGCTCCCCCGCACAGGTAATCGGTTCCGTTTGCCACACAATCGTCGATAACCAGCGAAAGAAAAGGTGTAGGCATGTGTTCCATGAAAATACTCTCAATCAGATGGCTGCCCCATATTTTAATTTCTGCAAAATGTTGAACCTGCTTTGTAAATGCCAGAACCAGTTCATTATAGGTTGAAATTGATGCTGGATTGCCAGTTTTTAACCCAATTAGTTTGCCGGTGCGTGGATCGTAACCGTTATGAAGGGTTATCTCGAGAATTTTGGGAAGATTGAAATAGCCGGTAAGAATGTAACTTTCAGTTCCAAATGCACCGCTTTCCACACATCCACTGGCTCCGCCGTTCCGGGCATCGGCAATATCTTTACCCTGGCAGGTCAGTTCCTGAATAATGGCGTCGGTGTTGAATATGGAGGGTTGGCCAAATCCGGTTTTCACAATCCTTACCGCCCTATCGATAAGCAAATCGGGATTTTTCCGGCTTAACTGTATCATGGAACTTGGCTGGAGCAAACGCATTTCTTCAATAACATCGAGGAGGATGTAGGTTAATTCATTTACTGCATCCGAACCATCTTCTTTTACTCCCCCAAAGTTGATCAGGGCAAAATCGGTGTAGGTGTTGCTTTCCTGTGCTGTAACCCCTACTTTTGGAGGCGCAGGATGATTATTGAATTTAATCCAGAACGATTGCAATAGTTCAATGGCTTTCTCTTTTGTAAGGGTTCCTTCGTTGCTTTCCTTCTTGTAAAATGGATAAAGATGCTGGTCGAGCCGGCCAGGGTTGAAACTGTCCCAGGGATTCAATTCAGTGATCACCCCTACATGGATAAACCAATAATACTGCAAAGCTTCATGGAACGTTTCAGGTGCATGTGCCGGAACTTTCATGCAAATTTGAGCCAACGACAACAATTCTTTTTTTGTTTCGGGGTTTTCTTCGGCTTTGGCAAGTTCTTTCAGTTTTGCTGCATGGCGGTTTGCATAAAGAATTATAGCTTCAGCAGATATGCGCATCGCTTTCAACTCTTCATTTTTTTTAAAAGCATGAATATCGTTCAGAAAATCGAGCCGGGAAATTTCACAGTCAATTTCAGTAATTATTTCGGTCATCCCTTTTTTGTAAATTTTGTTACCGGCAACTGTATGTCCGGGCGCCCGTTGCTCCATGAATTCGGTAAAAATACCTGAATCATAGGCAAGGTGCCATTTGGGAGACATAGACTGCATAATACGGTCACGGTTGGAACGGCGTTGCCAGAATGGAATAATTACGTTTTGGTATGCTTCCCGGGTTGCTTCATCGACCCTGAACCAAACTTTCTTTCTCGAATTCAGGATATCGAGGTCCTGCAGCGAATGGACCGTTATCTCAGGATATGTGGGAGTAGCTTTGGGAGCTGGCCCTCGTTCACCTACAATCAATTCACCCGGGTTAATACAAATGTGTTTGTTCTCCAGGATGTGGTTGAATGCTTTTGCACGCTGAACCGGAACCGAATCGCCAAATGCAAGGTGGTCGCGGTAAAACTGTGTTACCAACAATGCCCTTTCGGCCGATATCTTGTAAACGGCCCGAAGGCTTTCTTCCCTGAGTTTTTGAATACGTGGCGTCATTTTGGTTGTAATTATTAATTTATGATCCGTCAGCTTTTGGACGATTTTTTATTTTAATTATTGAATTTAAGTGGTGCGTACAATGAATCCTCTCTCTACAAAAATTCCTGATATTGTTTTCAACTGCTCTTTATCAGGAGTATAGTTCGAGTTACCGAATTCATAGGGAATTCCAAACCTTCGGTATTTTCCGACTCCAATGCGGTGGAAAGGCAACAGATCAATCTGGTTTATCTGTTGTTTCATCAATGATACAAAGTCGGCAATCTGGATGATATTTTCATGAGTGGCTGTTATTCCGTTCAACAGAGGGATTCTGATTATAATATTGGCATTTTTACCTGCCAGCCATCCGAGGTTCCGGTGAATCTGCCGGTTACCCACACCCGTATATGCCTGGTGAAGCTGCTCATCCATTATTTTCAGGTCATACAGGAAAAGATCGGTAAAAGGCAATATATGTTCAAAAACGGATGCTTCGGCATACCCCGATGTGTCAACTGCAGTATGAAGGCCGCCAGTTTTACATGCCTGTAATGCCAATATAAGAAATTCAGGTTGGAAAAGTGGTTCACCGCCCGAAAAAGTAACGCCCCCTCCACTCTCTTCCATTACTAATCGTTCTTTTTCAATTTCATACATCAGGGTTTCTACCGAAATCCTTTTTCCAACTTCTTCCGATTGCCAAAATGTCCTGCCATCGAGAACCTTTTGTTTCTTAACAACCTGAATGGCCTCATCCCTGCTTTCGGGATTGTGGCACCATCGGCAATACAAAGGACAACCTTTCAGGAACACCGTAGTCCTAATTCCTGGCCCGTCGTGTACAGCAAACCGTTTGATATTGAAGATAGTACCTTCCATTCCGAAAAAAACAAGTTAAAAATTTAAGAATGAAACCCCGAAATAATTTTTAAAAAGTAAAAAAGTCGCATTAACAGGAATGGGAAGGAAGTTATAAAATCCAGCATTCATATAAACCTTTACCAAATTTATGGTAAAGCATCAGATGATAGGTAGGATGAAATTTCATTCAAATTTTTTTGTGCAAGTTATAAATTTATTATAATGCATATTGGGGATGAACGAAAATAAATTGATTTTAAGAAAAATGAACCTCTATTATAATCTGTTGTTTTTATAACAGACTTAATTGCCTTTTAGTATTAATTTCGTATTGTTACAATCAAAATCAAGTAAAGTGACAGCAAAAGAATTAATCTGTCCGGTTTCCGACGAAAGAGTAAATGAGCGGGTGGTTCGTTGCAACGCACTCATTACTATAATACTTGTTTCAGTTTCTATCGTGATGAATTCAACTTTTCTTCTATTATTTTTGGTTGCCGATTTTTTCATCAGGGCATTTACATCGATACCAATATCTCCTGTCAGTTACATCAGCGATCGGTTGGTATCATGGCTTCGGCTTGAAATTAAATCCATCGACAAAGCTCCTAAAATATTTGCAGCACGGCTTGGGTTTCTAATGAGCTCAACCATACTGGTACTTTATCTTTCGGGGTTTTTTATTGCATCGGTTGTAGTTGCTGGAATACTTACCCTGTTTGCTTTCCTCGAATTGTCCATTGGATTCTGCGCCGGTTGTTTTATTTATACTTATTTGGTATTTCCATATCTGGGCAGTAAATAGGAAATCGTATTATTGTTTTGGTAATTTCATTGTTATCTGATTATATTGTATTTCAGGTTCCATCAAATGGTTGTATATTTTGCTAAATAATTCAATTGAGGAAACAATGCGAAAATACAGAAGCAAAATATTCGTTTTATTTTCTGTTCTGATATTTCAGGTACAGAGTACCGCTAACGCTCAGGAAAAAAGTCCGTTCCCGTTCCACGAACTGACTATCTATACCATTCCCGCCCCGGTTGAATTTGATTGGAGTTCCCCAAACTCCCTCCTCAATTCCTATAAAAAGGGATTTATCGCCAATTTTATTCAGGGAGGCGACTATCCACTTGGCCACATGTTTATCAAATTAACAACACCATTATGGCCTTTACCGGTTTATAAGGGTATGGCTTCAGCCTCGAGAAAGCAACAACAGCAATTGGTATTAAACGAAAAAATAGGATTAGGTATTTTAGGTATTGGTCTTGATGGAAAAATGGAAACCAATGAAAAACTGGAGCAAATTATAAGAAAATATTCAAAAAGAAATAGGCTGGCAGCCATTACTTATCGACTGAGCGAATGTTCGGCAATCCGGATACTCGATTTTATTGAGAAATTCAGTACTGCCAAAGAAACGGGTCACCGGCAAAATATTCATTATGGCGGTGCATTCTGGCCTTTGTTTGAAGATGAAGGTGCCGGTTGTTCCGCTTTTGCAGTAGCCATGCTCGAACTGGCCGGTTTATCCGATAAAAAGGAGGAATACTGGAAAGTGGATATTAACATTCCCATGAGCCTTATCGGCGGGAAGCTTAACCCATCAAACATGGTCACTCTGAAAAATATCAGCCGGGCCAATTATTGGGATACGGGCACAGGTAAACCCAACATCGATTTTGTACCTTTCTGGATTTATGATCCCACATTTGTTTACAATTGGATACTTGATCAACTGAACAAAATTAAATTAAAGGAATACGGACTTTATACCGATGCTTCTACATACAGGCTGCCGCATTTATTTGCCGATGTCAGGGATTTTGAACCTGATACGGTATCTCAGATTTTCACTAAACGAAACGATCATAATTTTTTCATTGAGCATTTCAGAAAAAAAAATGGGATAAAAAGCAATTGGGCTGCAAAATAGTTCTAATATTTGTTAATACCCCATTACGTTTTTACCTTTTAAGTATCTTAGCGCCCTTTAATTTTGATATTCATGCAAATAAAGATAATTAACCGGTCAACCAATGAGTTGCCATCATACATCACAGTTCATTCTGCGGGAATGGACATAAGGGCTTTTCTCGCGGAAGATATAGTTTTGAAACCTTTGGAAAGAAGGCTTATCCCCACGGGTTTGTATTTGGAGATTCCCGAAGGTTATGAGGCACAGATCAGGCCGCGTAGCGGTCTTGCCCTGAAAACCGGGGTAACTGTTTTGAATACACCGGGAACCATTGATGCTGATTATAGGGGAGAGGTCGGAATTATTCTCGTCAACCTCTCAAATGAGGATTTTACAGTCAGGAATGGCGACCGCATTTGCCAGATGGTAGTAGCCAGGCACGAAAAAGTAGAATGGAAATTAAGTGAAGTCCTGGAAGAAACCTCTCGTGGGGAGGGTGGTTTCGGGCACACAGGAAAAAATTAGCCGGATGAAAAAATTATTTATTTTTGTTACCCTGCTTGTTGCGGTATTTTTCAATTCGTGTAAAAGCTCTCAAAAACCGACCGCCAGTAAACAGGAATCCAAAGCTGAACAGGAACTCCATGAAGATAAACAGAAAGAGTTTCAGTACTTGTTTATTGAAGCCTTGAAGCAAAAAACCATTGGTAATCAGCAGCGTGCCGTATCTTTGTTATCAGCTTGTCTTGAGATTGACCCAAATTCATCGGCTGCAATGTTTGAACTGGCCAATATTCATGTGGCCAACAATGATCTTACAAGCGCATCGCTACTGCTCGAAAAAGCCATCAGCCTGAATCCTGAAAATAAATGGTACAAATTGCTCCTGGCCCGTATTTATAGCCAAACCGGAAAATTCATTGAATCGGCTGTGTTGTATGATCAGCTTTTAAGTATTGATCCCGAAAACCAGGAGTTTATTTACATGAAAGCCATGATGTTTGCCTCGGCAAAAAAATACGACGAATCGATAAAAGCATTCAACGATCTTGAACGTAAAACCGGCATTAACGAGCATATCACATTAATGAAGGAACAGGTTTACCGCGATGCCGGCAAACCACGAGAAGCAATGGCCGAAATTCAGCGCCTGATTGAATTTAATCCGGCTGAACCAAGATATTACGGTTTACTGGCCGATGCATATCTCGATGAAGGGGATAAAGAGAATGCACTGAAATATTACAACAAAATTCTGGAAATGGATCCCGATAATGGGTATGTACATTTCTCGATGGCAAATTATTACCGTTCAGAGGGGAACATCGATCGTTCATTTTTTCATACCCTTAATGGGTTTGAAAGCAACGAAGTCGATCTCGACACCAAACTTCAGCTTTATCTGTTGCACACCGAAAATAAAGAAGAGTACAGACTTACCAACGATCAGGTTGAAAAACTTATTAAAGCGTTGATGGATGTTCATTTCGATGATTTCAGGGTTTACACCGTTTATGCCGATTACCTTATCAGGAACAAACGCTTTCAGGATGCACGTTCGCAATTGCTCAATGTAACCCAGATGGGAATGAACGATTATATGGTTTGGCAACAAATCCTCTATATTGACAACGAATTGCAGGACTGGCAAAGCCTCTACAATCATTCTAAAACAACCATTGATATTTTTCCCAATCAACCCGAATTTTACTTTTTTCATGCCATTGCCTGTGTACAACTTTCGAAACCCGAAGAAGCCATTTCCATTGCCGATGAAGGTTTGATGTATGTAGTGGATAATCCGCAAATGGCCGGACAGTTGACTTTTATCAAGGGTGAATCGTATTATAAGATGAAAAAGCTTGATGAAGCATTCAGGCATTTTGATGAAGCGTTGAAACTTGAACCTGAAAATTTCATTGCCCTGAACAATTATGCTTACTATCTTTCACTTGCCGAACTCGACCTTGATAAAGCAGAGCGGATGAGCGCAAAAGTAGTGGAGCGGTTCCCTGATAATCCTACTTACCTGGATACCTATGCATGGGTGCTTTTTAAGAAAAAAAATTATACGCTTGCCAGATTTTATATGGAAACTGCCTTAAAAAACGGAGGTAACGAGAACCCCACATTGCTCGATCATTATGGCGATATTCTCTATATGCTCGACCGTGTTGATGAAGCTGTGGAGTATTGGCGCAAAGCTAAAGAAATTGGCAGCGATTCGGAAGTTATCGATCAGAAAATCAACGAAAAAAGGTACATCAGGGAAAAATTATGAAAGTTAAAGTCCGAATTACAATTTTGCCCGCAATTTTAGCACTCCTTTTTATTTTTGCCTGGTCGTGTAAAACCACCGAAAGAATTCCTGAAGCCAAGCTCAAGCCTATGAGCCCGGCCAGAATATTGAAGAATGTCAGTGAAAGTGCGTTCGATTATGCATACTTCAGTGTAAGGCGTGTCAATGTGGTTGTTGACAACGGGGAATCAAAAACCAGTTTCAGGGCTGGATTGCTGGCCATAAAAGACCGCGAAATTCAGATTTCGGTTACAAAATTTAATATACCTCTTGGGCGTATATCCCTTACCCCCGATAGTATCTTGTTTGTAAATTATATCGAACGGAATTATATATCGGACGATTATAAGGCACTGAGCAATCTTTTTGATTTTGACCTCGATTTCAGATCTGTTCAGGCGATCCTGTCCGGTAACATTTTTTCATTTTTTGACGATGAAGATGATGCCAGGGATTACAGGTCATACATCGACCTGGGAATGTATATGCTTCAGTCGGAAAAAATAAGGAAATTGCGGAAAGTTGACCAAAAGGGGAAAGTACAGAAAATGGAACGCATAATGCGCCGGATTGACGAAGATGCACTTGTGGTAAATACTTTCTATTTTGAACCGGAATTGTTTGTATTGAAAAAAATGGTTCTCGATGATAAAAACAATAACCGGAAGGCACAGCTTTTATTTAATGATTATAACAAAGTTGGAAAGAAATATTACCCTGGCTCAATCGATGTTTCATTCGATTCGGAAGAGGGAAGGTTTGGGGTTGAAGCCCGAATGTCGGGGTTTTCAACAGAGCGTGGTGAATTAACTCCTGTCAGGATCCCCGAAAGATACCAAAGGCTTTATTTATATTAGCAGAAAATTTTATTACAATGAACCGTCTGCTATTATTTGGGCTTATTCTGTTCATTTTACCGGATGCATTTTCACAATCGGTTGATGAGTTGCGCCAGAGAAAGCAGCAGGCTGCCAGTGAAATCAAAGTTACCAGCGATTTACTTATTAAAGTAAGTGCAAGCCAGAAAGCGACCCTTAACCGGCTACAACTTTTAAACAGGCAGATCAGCCAGCGAAACGAATTGATTTCTACAATGTCGTCCGAAGTTTCGTTGCTTCAGCAAATGATCAACGATAATACCCTTGTAGTAAATATGTTAACTTCTGATCTTGAGGAAATCAGGCGCGATTATGCCCGGATGATCCAGGTAGCCTATAAAAACCGGTTGGCTTACGATAAAGTACTGTTTTTACTTTCGTCCGAAAATGTAAATCAGGCTTACCGCCGGATGTTATACCTGAGGCAGTACGCACATCACCGCAAAAAACAATCAGAAACCATTTCCTCGCTTCAGAGTTTGCTTGTTAAAAAGGTTATTGACCTTGAAAACCAGAGAAAAACCCGTCAGGAAATACTTTCAGAGCAGGTTCAGGAAAGCCGCAAACTTGAAACCGAAAAAAAGCAGCAAAATTCACTTGCACAACAATTGCAGAAACAGCAGAACGATCTTAGAAACAAACTTGCCCAGCAACGCCGGATTGAGCAGCAACTGGAAAGGGAAATCCAGCGTATCATTGAAGAAGAGGCCCGCAAAACCAGTACACCTGACCTGAAAGGCTTTGCCCTTACTCCCGAACAAAAGCTGATTGGAGATAGTTTTGAGCAAAACCGGAGAAGGTTACCCTGGCCTGTTGAAAGGGGGGTTATAACCGAAAAGTTCGGGGTTCATCCCCATCCGGTTCTGCGGAATGTGACCGTAAACAACAACGGGGTAAATATTGCTACTGAAGCTGGTTCAAAAGCAAGGGCAGTATTCAATGGCGAAGTTAGCCGGGTTTTTGGTATCACGGGTGGTAATATGGCAGTTATCGTGCGGCATGGACAATATCTCACTGTATATTCAAACCTAGTTGACGTAACGGTAAAAAAAGGAGATAAAGTAAATGTGCGCCAAAACCTGGGTACAGTTTATACCGACCCGGCTGATGGGAATAAGGCCATTCTAAAATTTCAGATATGGAAAGAAAGTACAAAACTCAACCCTGAGGACTGGCTTGGGAGGTAAATGTTATTTAAACCCCTGGCGGGTAATCAGATAATACGCTGATGTTGTAAAAAAATTACGCAAGGAGGGAATTTTCTGCAGCCATTTAGGCGCCGGGCGGGGCCGTAAACCAAATTTTACTTCATAATTCGGATTAATCAAAAAAAGATTTTTTTTAACTATTGTATAATTCCCTTTTTTTAATATGCTTTCAAACCTTTCGAGCGATAGCCCGGTTTGCTTTATTTCGAGCAGTGATTCAATGCGCGCAATGGGTTCGCCGCCCGATTTCAGCATTGAGGCATACCATTTTGCGGGTAACAAATGGAACCAGGGTAACCTGGAAAGAAACCGGTTACTGCATATTTGCTGATGGCCACCGAAAGGATTCTGCCAGGGAGGGAAAGCAAGGAAAAAAAAACCATCGGGAGCCAGGAATCTTTTTACAAAGTGCATAAATTTTTCCTGATTGTGAATATGCTCAATCACATCGCGCATAAAAATCAAATGGTATGGTTTTTCTGGTACTTCAAGGTTATAGATATCCTCCCAGATAAGCTCAATACGCCTTGCGTTTGGATGATTGTTGTAAAAACGGCGCCCATTTTCAATTTTGTTTTCTGAGAGGTCAACTCCTGTTGCTTTGCAACCCGCTTCAATGAAGGGTTTCAGATTTCCACCTTCTCCGCACCCTATTTCGAGTACCCGCATACCTAACCCTGGTTTGAAATAAGGCATAAGGTATGGAATTACATACTTTTGGGATGTAAAGGCCTGTTCTTCGAAATATTTCTCCTTGTTCAGGTGCCGTTCCTGCATCCACTGATATTTTAACTGAAGAGTATGTTAAATACCTGCTACTTTCTGTAAGCCAGGTATATTGATAAACTTGATACGTCGTCCGTCCAGTTCTATTAGCCGGTCTTGTTTGAATTCCGAAAGTAGCCTGATTACAGACTCGGTGGCTGTGCCAACCATATTGGCAAGTTCTTCCCGGGTCAACGATATCTGAAGGGTATTCTGGTGGTCGAGATCGAAATTCTCTTTCAGCAATAAGAGCACTTCTGCCAATCTTTCCCTGACAGATTTCTGAGCAATATCGGTGATATAATCGTTTGCTTCGCGCAGTTCGCGGCAAACAATCTGCAGCATATGGTGTGAAAATTGCCAGTTATTCTGGATCAGGAACAATAAAGTTTGATAGGGTATATGGCAAAGTACAGCATCGTCAATAATTTTGGCCGTTGTACATGCCAACTCCTGGCTGAGTAACGACCGGTAAGCAATTATCTCACCTCTTTTGGCAAATCTGATGATTTGTTCCTTCCCATCAATTCCGGTTTTAAAAACCTTGATAATACCTTTTGTAACACAATAAAAACCGGTTAAACGGCTCCCTTCGCGGTAAACAATAGTTCCTTTTTTGTAATAGGCACACGATTTTTCAAAATTCAATCGGTTAAATTCTTCTTCGGTCAGCTTCTTAAATAGCTGAAACCCGCTCAGGTTGGTTTCATCGTCGGCAGGCCTTTTTGTCGAAAGTCTCATAAACTATAAAGTTTCAATTCGTTAATATGCTTTATTATTAGCTGGTAAAGATACAATTTCATGTTGCACGTTATTCAAAAACAAGCAGATATTTAGAAGTCTAATATCCTTTAAGGGGTATGTTAATAAAAAATCGAAAATCAATGAACAATTAAAACACTTATCTGTCTTAAATAGAAAATTAATTTGAGTTTAAAACTTTTTGAATATGAAAACAATTAAAAAATTAGTCGCGATAACTTTTATCCTATTGGGTGCGATAGCCATTGCACAAGCACAAATTTTCGTGGTGAACAAAAATCAAAGTACCGTTAAATGGAATGGCAAAAAAGTTGGTGGGGAACACTATGGAACCATAAAATTCAACAATGGTTCGTTACAGTTAAATAACGGCCAGATAAGCACCGCTGTTTTTGAGATTGACATGAATTCGATAGTTTGTGACGACATTACCAACGAAGGTTCCAACCAAAGATTGGTTAACCATCTCAAGTCAGATGATTTCTTTTCGGTTTCCACCCATCCCACATCGAGGTTTAGCCTAAGCAGGGTCAGGAAATTATCGGGAAACGAATTTGAATACACCGGGAACATGACCATAAAGGGAATTACTCATCCGGTAACTTTCAATGCTACTACCGAAGTAAACGGATCCACCCTGAGGGCTTCGGGGACAATGGTCATCGACAGGGCTAAATTTGATGTAAGGTTCGGTTCCGGTTCATTTTTCCAGAATCTTGGTGAACGTTTGATTTACGATGACTTTACCCTCGATTTCAATATAGTTGCCAATACGCAGTAATGATTCATAATTTTTCGCAAAAATTGGTTTGGCAAAGGTGGGGAAACCCACCTTTTTTCGTAAATTAACCCTCAAACATTATTATTATGAAATCAATCAATCCTGCAACCGGTGAAATCATCATGCACTACGAAGAGCATTCGGACAAGGGTATTTCAGGTATTATTAATTGTGTTGATAAAACCTGGCAGATTTGGAAAAATACTACTTTCGACCAGCGCGCCAAAATGATGACCAACCTGGCATTGTTGCTAAGGGCAAAAAGTGATGATTTGGCCAGGCTCATTACACTCGAAATGGGAAAAATTATCCATGAGTCGAAACTTGAAGTGGAAAAATGTGCATGGGTGTGCGAGTATTTCGCCCAAAATGCCGAAGGTTTCCTAATGGACGAACCGGTTGAAACCGAATATTCTGAATCGTATGTCTGTTTCAGGCCTCTTGGGGTTGTTTTGGCTGTTATGCCCTGGAATTTTCCATTCTGGCAGGTTTTCAGGTGTGCTGCCCCAACCCTTATGGCCGGCAATACCATGATACTGAAACACGCCGGCAATGTTTCCGGTTGTTCATTGGCAATCGAAGACCTGTTCAGGGAAGCAGGTTTCCCTGAAAATGCATTCAGGAGCCTTCTTGTCAACGGGCTCAGGATGGAAATGGTTATTTCGCATCCGGCAATAAAGGCTGTTACCTTAACTGGTAGTACACTTGCAGGCCGGTCAATAGCTTCACTTTCGGGGAAATACCTCAAAAAATGCGTCCTCGAACTTGGTGGAAGCGATCCTTATATCATTCTCGGCGACGCTGAACTTGATTCTGCTGCCAGGGTTTGCGCTGCATCGAGGTTATTGAATGCCGGCCAGAGTTGCATTGCAGCCAAACGTTTTATTGTGGTTGAGGATGTTTACGAACCGTTCGTAAGGTTGATGAAAAAACTGTTACAGCAGGCACGGTGGGGCGATCCGTTTCAGGAGGATACAAATATTGGCCCATTGGCCAGAACCGACCTGCGCGATGAACTTCACCAGCAAGTAATACATTCCATCAGGCTTGGAGCTATCCTTGCTTTGGGCGGAAATATTCCCAATGGGAAAGGAAATTATTATCCTCCAACCCTTCTCGAAAATGTACTTCCCGGAATGCCCGCCTACAACGAGGAATTATTTGGGCCTGTAGCTGCTATTATTAAGGCCCGGAATGAAAAAGAGGCTGTGGAAATTGCCAATGATTCGGTTTTTGGATTGGGGTCTGCCATTTTTACTTCAAACGTGAACCGGGGAAGGTTACTTGCCGAAGAACTGGTTGAAGCCGGTTGTTGTTTTGTAAACGATTCGGTAAGGTCCGATCCCAGGCTCCCTTTTGGTGGAATAAATGAAAGTGGCTTCGGCCGGGAACTCTCATCTTTCGGAATCAGGGAATTTGTCAACATTAAAACGGTGGTCATCAGATAATTATTTGTTTACCCACGATGATTTCATTTCCGAAATTTCCAGTTTGTCAACCATCAGTTCGCCTCCTGTATTGTACAGAATGTATTCAAGTGCCCCTGCATCGGGGGTAAAGGTATTTGTCACCGTAACCCTCCCGTTATTGGCATATACTTCAATTGATGAGCGATCGATAAGTATTTCAAGGAATATTTTATTGTCGATGGGTTCAAGCGGAACAATCTGACCAAGAATTGACAAGGTTTGCCGTTTTACATTATACAATATTTCGGTTCCCGGATTTTTTTTATTCTTACGCAGCATCAAACCGAAGGAGTCACAGGTTTTCAGGTCGAACTGGCCTTTAATGTGAATAATATCGCCTTTAACCTTTTTGATGAGGTTGTCGTTTAGTCCGGGTATAAGGTTTTGTTTTTCCCATTTAAGGGATTTCCCTTTCAGTGTTTCCAATTCGGAAACTGGTTGCCTGATCAGGAATGTTCCGGTATTAAACTTTCGAAGGTTCAATTCTGATGGAAATGTCAACTGGCCTGAGAAGGGCATTCCGGGATGTTCTCCGTCTTTCATCCAGCCGATCTGGATTATACGGCCTTCGCTGACTGGAACATTGCTCCAGGTTTGGGCGCCATAATAATTTCTCCCGAAATCACTTTTCAGCCTGATGCTTTCGGGCGTAAAATTTTCTCCGTCGAATGTACCTATAACATAACTGCCATCCCCTTCAAAAAGGAGCCATTTTTTTTCATCGGGTCGATTGTTTACCTTAAGTTCTATAAAATCGGGTGTTCCCCTGAAACCCGGAATGTGGCTCAGTTCCTCCCAGTTAATCAGGTTTGTCGATTTAAAAAGCGAGATTCCCCGTTTGCGGTCATCATTGTCAGGTCGGCGATAAAGCGCCATAATCCAGTAATTGCCTGGTTCATACCAGAAAACTTTCGGGCTTTGGGCTTCGTCCGTTTCGTTGAAAGGGATAATCGGATTGCCCGCAAATTTTTGCCATGTTCGGCCACGGTCGGTACTGAAGGCAATTCGCTGACCGCACTGATGACTGGTATAGAAAGCTACCATGGCCTTGTTGGTTCCTGTTTGAAATCCGAGTACATTGTTGTGGTCAATAATTACGCTTCCTGGTCCAACTGTGCAATAGTCCTTGTCTTGTGAAAGATTGTCGGGGAACAAGGCCACCGGCAAATGTTCCCAGTTAACCAGATTGGTACTCACAGCATGCCCCCACTGATAAAAGCCTGGTTCGGTCCCCTGTGGATTATATTGGTAAAAAAGATGGTATTCTCCCTCGTAATAAACCAATCCGCAGGGTTGACCCATCCAATTGCGTTCCGGTGTAAAATGGTACTGAGGCCTGTAAGTTT
The DNA here is from genome assembly GCA_037447215.1 of Bacteroidales bacterium. Lineage (GTDB taxonomy): Bacteria > Bacteroidota > Bacteroidia > Bacteroidales > Prolixibacteraceae > UBA1413. The sequence goes on along the minus strand of JBBIHB010000010.1, from coordinate 44,487 downwards.
CGTTATAATATATTGAACCCTTCTGTGCATGGGCCGAGAAATTAATTCCATAAATCAGAATCGCAAAAAACACCAGTTTCTTCATCTTTTAAGCATTTTCTTTTTACTTGAGACGCAAAGATATCAGATTTTGCAATTAGGGGAATATGTAATAAAAGAGCTGAAATATATCGTTTAAACATTTTTTGGTAACTTGTTTGCTTCTGTTACAGCATTTATGACTTGACTTTTACCAGAAATTCCTTAATTTCATGCACTTAAACAAAATTGAAAAGATATGAAAACAACATTTCTCACTTTTTTTATTAGTAGCATATTGATAACTTTGTCAGTTTCAGCACAGAAGAAGTCGTCGATTATTGCACCTGGTGCGAAAGTTGAAAAACAAGCCGATGGTTTTAGTTTTACCGAAGGGCCGGCGGTTGATAAACAAGGTAATGTTTATTTTACTGACCAACCCAACAACAAAATTCTGAAATGGTCGGTTGAAGGGAAACTAACCACCTTTCACAGCAATGCTGGCCGCGCAAACGGACTTTTTTTCGACCTGAACGGGAACCTGCTTTCCTGTTCCGATATGGACAACCAGCTTTGGAGCATCGACATGAACGGATCCCCGACAATCCTAGTGGCAGATTATAAAGGAATGAGGCTTAATGGACCCAATGATTTATGGGTGCACCCCAACGGAGGCATTTATTTCACCGATCCGCTTTACAAAAGGCCTTATTGGACCCGCGACCCTGAAATGCAGCAAGACGGTGAGCATGTATATTACCTTTCGCCCGACAGGAAAAAATTGACCAGGGTAGATGAGAAACTCGTAAAACCAAATGGAATCATTGGTACACCCGATGGGAAAAAGCTTTATGTAGCCGATATCGGCGATAAGAAAACCTACGTTTATGACATCAATCCCGATGGCACACTCTCGGCCCGGAAACTTTTTTGCGAAATGGGCTCCGACGGAATGACCATTGACAACAAAGGAAATATTTACCTGACCGGCCGGGGGGTAACCGTTTTTAATCCGAAAGGCGAGCAGATTGAACATATCCCGGTCGAAGCCAACTGGACCGCCAATGTATGCTTTGGGGGAAAAGATATGAAGACATTATATATTACGGCTTCTCAATATCTGTATGGCCTGAAAATGAAGGTAAAGGGAGTGAGGTAGTATAGAAAGGCAGAGGCATTTATTTGGTAATGGCTTAGGCTGAGGATTAAGTTGGTAGTGGTACGCTGTCTCATCTTTAGGCGAGATTCGGCTGTTCGTTAGTTGACAGATAAAAGGCAAGAGAACGAAGGGGCGATTTGACAGGTCCATTGAAGTGAAATCCAGATTTAATCGGAATTGTAGAAATGAGGGACCCTAACTTTACCTGCGCCGCAGATCAGGGCTTAAACAAAAATTTAATTAATCGGATAAAATTACTTATATGAAACTAAATCCGGCATGGATAACTATTATGGTATTGTTCATTTATTCATGTAGTGGCAATCATTCCGGGGAACACTTCTCTCTGAAAAAAATGCAGAAAAGGAACCGTACTATTTCGGTTTTAGCTCCAGGCAATGGATTTGATGGAAAAATCCTGAAAGTTACGCCCACCGAACACCAGCGAAATTTGGTAATCTGGCAGGAAGGCGATGGTGGCGACTGGCAAAATGCAAAATATCTGGTGTGTGAAATCTGGCACGACAGAGATTTTGCAGGAATTGCAACACTTAATTTTTTTCGGAAAGCCGATACTCAGGCAACAATTGTAGCTCAAGGTGGCGATATGGCCGGCAGGGAAAACGAAAGGCCACGTATTTCGGCCAAAATAGGTGTTTTGCCCTTGTTGAAAACGAAGGTAATATTTCCATTAAGCCACCTCGATGCACAAAATATTTTTATACAGCGTTTTCCACGCCAGCTAAAGGGCACCGTGTTGGGAAACCGCATGACGGTTGACGAAATTTCGCGAGTTGAAATTAATTTTGGGCCCCTGCAATTGCCCTCATTTATGCCGGTTTTCGAAATTGCATCCGTATCGCTGTTCCGGGATATGCCCGGGCCATACCCTGCCGAAGAAGTACCGCTAACCGACCAGTTTGGCCAGTGGGCGCGAAAAGATTGGCCTGGAAAAACCAAAAGTACCGATGAACTTGAAACCCGTCTGAATGAACAATTTGCCGAAGCCGAAACCGCAAATTTCCCTGATGAATGGAGCCAATACGGTGGATGGAAGAATAAATTTTTCGGGGCAACAGGTTATTTCCGTACTCATCACGACGGACAGCGCTGGTGGTTGGTCGATCCTGACGGGTATGCCTTTGTTTCAGTGGGTATCGACTGCATCAGACCTGAATCTCCCGGAACTGCTTCTGGTCAGGAAGATTTGTTCGAATGGCTACCCGATGAAAACGACCCACTATACAAACAGGCCTATTACAAGCGGGGTGAAATGACCATGGTCGATTTCTATAAAATAAATTTGATTAAGGTTTTCGGCGAACAGTGGCGCGAATTGTGGGATAAGATAACCGCCGGGCAAATCCGTAAATTCAGCATCAATACTGTTGCCAACTGGTCTGACAATGCTTTTATGCGTTCGGCAAAAATACCTTATGTGTTGCCTATGGCCGGATTTCCATCGACAAAAGTGATGCTTTTCAGGGATTTTCCGGATGTTTTTTCGGAGGAATACCGGCAGAACTCAATTAAATTTGCTGCTCAGTTGGAAAGTTACAAAAACGATAAATATCTGATAGGTTATTTTCTGCGCAACGAACCTCACTGGGCTTTCGGTGCCCACGATATTGCTTTCGAAATGTTCGGAACCAACCAGGCATCGGTTTCGAAAGATTCATTTATAGTTTGGATTACAAAACGTTACAGCAATAATATTGAGGGCTTTAACCGTCAATGGAATCTTCACCTAAATGAATTTTCTGATCTGAAATTACAGTTGTTCAGGGATTATCCTTCCGAAGCTTCAAAAACCGATTTTCAATCGTTTTCTGAAAAACTGGTGGCAAAATATGTAAATGTACCCTGCGATGAGGTGGAGAAAATAGCGCCAAATCATATGAATCTAGGAATGCGCTATGCATGGATGAGTTCAGATTTGCTTTACAAGGCTGGCGAGCGTTTCGATGTATTCAGCATCAACGGATATGGGAACCCTGGTCCACCCCAAACTGCCGAAATTGCCCGAATCAGCGGCAAACCGGTGATGATAGGTGAGTTTCATTTCGGATCGGTTGACAGGGGCCTGCCGGCATCAGGAATACAAGGGGCTGTTTCGCAAGCCGAAAGGGGCACGGCATACCGCTACTATGTGGAGCAAGGTTTTGCACGGCCCGAAATGGTGGGCATTCATTACTTCCAATGGCTCGATCAACCAATTTTTGGCCGTTTCGATGGTGAAAACTACAATATCGGATTGTTCGACATCTGCAATAAACCATATGATGAACTTATTGATGCTGCCGTTGAAACACACCGCAAAATCTATAAAATAGCCACCGGTGAAGAAAAACCTTTCGATACTGTTATTGAGAAAATTCCAGCCATTTATTACTGATTGAGTCGAAACTCCAAAATTGGAGAATAATAATGTCAAGGTGAATTATCTTTACGCACTTAAACCGAAAGTATGAGAATTCACTTCATTGCCATTGGGGGCAGTGCAATGCATAACCTTGCAATTGCTCTCCATAAAAAAGGATATACGATAACCGGTTCCGACGACGAAATATTTGAACCATCGAAGGGAAGACTGGCCCAATATGGCCTTTTGCCAGAATGTACCGGTTGGGACCCCGAAAAAATTAAGGTTGATATTGACGCAATTATACTGGGGATGCATGCCCGGGCAAATAATCCCGAATTGCTTAAAGCGCAGGAACTTCAACTAAAAATCTATTCCTATCCGGAATTTCTTTACGAACAGACCAAGGAAAAAACAAGGGTTGTTGTTGGCGGAAGCCATGGTAAAACCACCATTACTTCGATGATTATGCATGTGCTTCGCGAAAACGGAGTAATGTTCAACTATATGGTAGGAGCACAGATCGAAGGTTTTGAAACGATGGTAGGTTTGAGTGAAGAAGCAGAAATTGCTGTTTTTGAGGGCGATGAGTACCTCTCATCACCAACCGATCCTCGTCCAAAGTTTCATTTATACCACCCGCACATAGCAGTTTTGAGTGGCATTGACTGGGATCATATCAATGTTTTCCCGACTTTTGATGGTTACGTGGAACAGTTCAGGAAGTTCGCACAACTAACTGAGCCGGGTGGAATGCTGTTTTATTTCGAAGGTGATTTACATTTGCAGCAAATAGCTGGAGAGCAGAAACATATCCAAACCTGTGGTTACAATACCCATCCTTATGTGGTGGAGAATAAAACGACTTATCTGAAAGTGGGGGAACAGGAAATCAGGCTGAAGGTTTTCGGTGAACACAATCTGCAAAATATTTCGGCTGCAAAGGCAGTATGCAATGCACTGAACGTGAGTGATGAACAGTTTTATCATTCAATCCGCACTTTTTCGGGCGCTGCCCGAAGGCTCGAAGTGCTTTCCGAAAACGATCATACTACCGTGTTTCGCGATTTTGCCCATTCGCCTTCTAAACTGCTGGCCAGTACCAAGGCAGTGAAACAGCAGTTCCGCGACCGGAAACTGATAGCTTGTATGGAATTACATACTTTCAGTTCACTTAAAAAAGAGTTTTTGCCCCATTACAGCGGGTGTATGGTTGATGCCGACCTGGCCTTTGTATATTTTAATCCGCATACCGTTGAGCATAAAAAGCTGGAGCCCATAAGCCCCGAAATGGTGGCTGAAGGATTTAATATGGAGGGTCTTATTGTTACAACCAATTCGGATTGGCTGTTTGCTGATCTGGAAAATATGAAATGGGATAATGCTAACTTGTTGTTGATGAGTTCCGGAAATTTTGATGGAAAAGATTTGCCTGAATTTGCAAAGAAAATTACAGGTGACCCAATAAAATTCAGACGTGGGGACTGGATAAAAAATCAGCAGGGAAAACTTTAATATGGTTCTTCAGAAGAATTTAAAGTAAAATTCTGTATGATTTTATATTTCAGAAGATTGCCATTATAGAGTTTTTAATATTGTGCAGCCCATAAAAATATTTGTAGTTTTGGTATCGGGATACATTTGTAGGTGCAAAGCACCTGAACAGTAGTAAAAAATTTTCTATTAAACATCAATGAAATCGAATGCCATTCTGTTTTTTGCAATGTTTTTTGCAGTTTTTAACCTGGCTGGCCAGGTTAGAAAAAACATTACCGATGAAGAAGTGAAACGGGTACACAAAAAGGCACTTACTGTCGATACGCATTGCGATACTCCGATGAACATGCAACGCCAGGGTTTTGATATCGGCAAAAGACAGTCAACTGGCCAGGTTGACCTGATCCGGATGAAAGAAGGCGGGCTCGATGCAATATTTTTTGCAGCCTTTGTAGGGCAAAAACCCCGTACAGAAGAAAATTACCTCGAAGCATGGAACTTAGCATCAGAAATGATTGATTCAATCCGTGCACAGGTTGAGCGGTACAATAACCTGGCAGAAATTGCAGTAAATGCAGATGATGCTATGTGTATCAGCAAAAAAGGGAAACGGGGCATTTATATTGGGTTGGAAAACGGTTTTGTCCTGGCAAGAGATATAGCAAGGGTAGAAAAATTTTACTATAAAGGTGTCCGTTATATCACCCTTTGTCATTCTTACCACAACGATATCTGCGATTCGTCCTCAGACCGGGCAAAACCTGAACACAACGGATTGAGCGCATTCGGCAAAGAGGTTGTGGCTGAAATGAACCGGCTGGGCATGATGGTGGACGTTTCGCATATTTCCGATAAAGCATTTTATGATGTTATTGCCGTGAGTAAGGCTCCTGTTATTGCCTCGCATAGTAGCGTAAGGGCTATTGCGCAACACGACCGCAACCTTACAGACGATATGTTAAGGTCGCTGGCAAAAAACGGGGGTGTTATTCAACTCTGTCTGCTATCCGAATATGTGAAAAACCAGGATACCACAACCCTTCGATACCAGAAAGAACAGGAAATGCGAAAGATTTACGACGAGAAATTTCAAACCATGAGCGATTCCGAAAAATCTGAATTCAGACGTCAATGGAGTGAGGTTCGTGAAAAATATCCTAAAAAACTGGCTACCGTTTCCGATTTGGTTGACCATATTGACTACGTTGTAAAGCTGGTGGGTGTTGATTATGTGGGCATTGGCAGCGATTTCGACGGCGGAGGCGGACTTTCGGGGTGCAACGATGTAAGCCAGTTCCCCAACATCACGCGCGAATTGCTCATGCGTGGCTATTCCGAAAAAGATATTAGCAAAATATGGGGCGGAAATTTCTTGCGCGTTTTCAGTGAGGTGGAGAAATTTGCTGCAACAGCCGGCAATTCTTAGTGTTTATTTCTTTGGTTTGTAAAAATCTTCATAGCTGATCAGTTCAATACCCCGTTCCCTGATTTTGGCCTTTACCTCTTCACTCATAAACAGATCGGTGACGCCCTGCCTGTCAACGGCAACATTCTCATAACCGATATGCGATACAGACCGCATTTCGGGTGTGTCAAATGCAGGATGTTCCACAAAAATGTAAGTTTTCCCCTGTTCGAGTTTGTCGAGGGCTTTGATGAAACTTCTGATCTTCTCTTCTGAACTCTCTTTTGGTCCATCGAATCGCATTCCTGAAATTCCGGGTAGATCATGACCGATATTATACTCTTTGGCCAATCGTGCCGTTAGTTCCTTCACTTGGTCCGAAAAGCTGGTTGATCCCATATGCCCCGAAATATGGCTTACTGACGGAATATGTTTCATTGCCATTTCGATCTGAGCCCTGAACTCCTGCTCTATCTCTTCCAGCTTTGGTTTTACCTCCATTACCGACCGGCCGGGATAATTGGGATTGGGCCACATCATGGGATAAAAATAACCGTTCTCATCAACCAGGCTGGGGCAATGCGTGAGCGGACGCCATTTAATGTTGTCCCACTCACTGGTAATGGTGAGGTGTACCCCAACATCAATAGTAGGGTGCTGGTTTAACAACTTCACCGCTTCGGGGAACCAGGCACACGGAACCATCACCTCGGCCGAAGTGGCAATACCTTTGGTGCAGGTCAGGATTATTGCCTCGTTGGCCGATTGCGAACTGCCGATATCATCAGCCCTGACAATCAGTCGGATGGGTTCCTGCTGCGCACAGGCAAACAGATTTGGGAAAATAGTAAGAATGGTAAGCAAGAATGTTTTCATGAAGATAGATTTATTCCCTGTAAAAATATAAAAAACCCCGACCATTACCAGATCAGGGTTTCTCATTCATGATAATTCCCGAATGGATTATTTCGGCAGTGGGTAACCTTTCAATTTTTCAAGATTACGGGAAATTTCCGATTCCGGGTATTCATAATCGGAAAGCTGACCACACATATATTTGTCATAGCCAACCAGGTCCATCAACCCATGGCCGCTGAAGTTGAAAAGGATTACCTTTTCCTTGCCCTCTTCCTTGGCTTTTTTGGCTTCACGGATTGCCGATGCAATGGCGTGTGTGGTTTCGGGAGCAGGAATAATCCCTTCGGTACGGGCAAACAACATTCCCGCTTCGAAACATTCGCTCTGGTGAATAGCCTGTGCTTCCATCAAACCATCTTTCAACGCGGCGCTTACCAGTGGAGCCATACCATGATAACGCAGCCCTCCGGCATGAATCGGCGCGGGAATAAAGGTGTGGCCAAGACTGTACATTGGTAGAAGTGGTGTCATCTCGGCCACATCGCCATGATCATAGATAAACGGTGCTTTGGTCAACGTCGGGCATGAGAAGGGTTCAGCTCCGATAATCTGTATTTCGGCACCATGGACTTTTTCATAGATAAACGGGAACGAAAGGCCGGCAAAATTGCTTCCTCCCCCGCAGCAGCCAATAACAATATCCGGATTCTTTATCCCTACCTTGGCAAGCTGTTTTTTAGCTTCGAGGCCAATTATGGTTTGGTGCAGCATAACATGATTAAGCACTGACCCTAATGAGTACCTGGTTTCGCCGGTTGGGTCGGTTACAGCAGCCTCGATGGCTTCGCTGATGGCTATTCCAAGGCTGCCTGGTGTGTCGGGATATTTTTCGAGGATATTGCGACCGGCCTGAGTTTCGGTACTCGGACTTGCAACACAGGTTCCACCCCAGGTTTGCATCATCATTTTACGGAAAGGCTTTTGGTCGAAACTCACACGGACCATATAAACTTTACACTCGAGACCTATGTGAGCGCAGGCATATGAAAGTGCACTGCCCCATTGTCCGGCTCCCGTTTCGGTAGTGAGCCGTTTGATGCCGAATTGCTTGTTATACCATGCCTGAGCAACGGCTGTATTGGGCTTATGGCTTCCGGCCGGCGAAACACTTTCATTTTTATAGAAAATCTTTGCCGGAGTCCCCAGGGCTTCTTCCAACTCATACGCACGCACAAGCGGACTCGGTCGCCACTGTAATAGTATCTCAATAATCGGCTCCGGAATTTCTATCCAGCGCTGTTGACTTACTTCCTGCTCTATCAGGTTCATCGGAAAAACCGGGGCCAACATATCGGGCGATATAGGTTTTCCTCCCGGGCCTAATGGCGGGTTCATCGGACTTAACAGATCGGGGGTAAGGTTATACCACTGCCGTGGTATTTCCGACTCTTCCAGAAAAATTTTCTTTTGTCGTGTCATAACGGTAATACTATTTTAGTTGCACAATAAAATTCACATAAAAAAGAGGGACTTGCTGCGCAAACAACAAATCCCTCTTCCTTAGATCGTTTAATTCAGGTAAATCGTTTACGCCAGCAGCAAATATCTGTGCCAGCGCCACCAATTCCAACTGTTTAAACCTGATCTCATTTCTTTTTAAATAATTTTGGCTTCAAAAGTAAAAATTATTCAATAACCTGCAAGAATAATTTTTTGATAGAAAATAATTTAAACTGCTTCTAAACTATTAGTGAAAATCCGGATTTTCTGACGTTTTTATAAACCATAAGGTAATAACCTTTACCATACTTCCGGAATTTTTCACTTCTGACTATTGGTTCAATCAGGAATCAGGTTTTCAGGTAAGATAGTATTCCCTTGATTATTTTATGATAACTCCAAATTGCATATCCTCGAATTAATCTAATAACAATAAAACTTACCCACTACTTTTCATAAAAGCAGACAGAAAAGAGATATCTTTATTTTACACCTCAATTCCAACACGTTCCAATGCTTCCTGCAAATTGGTACCCGGAAAATAATGCAAAACCTGCATCTCTGTTTTCTCGGCTGCCAGAATATTCTGTTCCAGGTCATCTACGAACAGGGTTTCATATGCATTCAAACCAGCCAGCGACAGTACCTTTAGGTAACCCGACAAAACGGGTTTGCGGTCGTTTATTTCGTGCGAATAATAAGTCTTCTCAAACAGCGTTTCCCACTTGATCTGGTGCTGGCCAAAAAACGTTCTGGTAAAATAAGGAATATGAATAGCATTGGTATTGCTGTATAGAAACTGGCGATATTGGCCGGAAAGTCTTTGAAGGAGTTTAACTTTTTCGGTTGGTACCTTCTTCAGCATGGAGCACCAGGCAGAATCAATTTCAGTATCGGAAAGCGATGGATTGCGGAGCAGATACCTGATCCGCTCCCTGAATCCGGTGGGCGTCACTTCGCCGGTTTCGAAACCTATGAAGATCGGATCGCTGAGGAATTGCCTGAGGTCGGATATCTGCCCAAGGTTGTTAAATTTCTGAAAAGCCCTTAGGGGTGTTTCAAAATCAAGGTCAAGCAACACGCCGCCCAGGTCGAAAATTATATTCCTGATCATGTTTCTAAAACTTTCGTTTGTGATATTCTGAATGGATTTCGCCGGCAATTCGTTCTATCATTTGTTGAAGATATTCTCCTTCAGCCGGTATTGAATATTTCAGTCCATCCCCAAACATATCCAATAAAAAATTATACTGTTTATAAATGCGTTCAAGTTCCTGTCGGTTGCCTGTTTCCCAGTATTTTCCCTCGTCGGACATTGTAAAATCGACCAGATATTCTTTGATGATGTGTCTGAAAATTTCAATGACAAGCATATGAATTCCATGACCGGCAAATTGTGTTTTGGTAAAGAGGCGGTATAATGCAAACTGGTTATAAGGGTCACTGCTGTTGCCGAAATACTGCAGTTGTGCCGGGGAACCCATCTTTCCATTTGAAAGAAATGTAAACCACAGTGGCTCACATTCAGGCGGAGAAAGAGCTATGCCATAAATATTTTCGTTATAATCATCAGGAAACGGAATCTGAGGAAACTCCAGTTCAAAAATGTAGTAATCCCATCGGAACACTTTTGCAAATTCGAAACATTCCCTGATTAACCTTTCCAGGGAAGCTTCCGGATTAAAACGTCCGCTGTAATGTATAGATAATCCCATATCAGATGCATATAAATTTTCTGTTAAGGCCAGACTCCATGCGGCAATTCCACACCAGTAACAGTTATAAACTTAGTGGTCTTCGTGTCTTTGTGGGAAAAAATCATCCAGCAAAGACACAAATAACAATAAGAGTTGCATTAATTTCATGTATGATATGTAAAAAGAACGGCTCCGGCAGACAACCGGAACTGTTCTTTGTTAACATCATTATATTGTTTCAGTATTTTTGGGCTCATCCGATTTGGCAATCTCAGCCATGGTTTTCCCTTTCAGGTAATCGGGAAGTTCCATACCGGCCATTTTGAACAGTTCTTCGAAAGGAGGTATTGAACCGAGCATTCCGGAAAGAAAATTAGCCGTGGCCGGCTTGCCGTCTTTTCCGCCACCCATATTGTCCCAAACCGTAATTTTATCAATTTTCAGATTCTTGATGGCTTCAACCTGCGTGCGCACCAATTCGGGTAATTTATCGGCAATCATAAGCATCACGGCGCTGCGCGAATCGTCACCGGCAGCTTTCATCAACTGTTGATATCCTTCGGCCTGTTTGCTCAATATTTCATAAATACCTTTGGCCTCGGCTTCCATTTTCATAAATATTGCATCGGCATCCCCTTTTGCATGACGGCGTGTCTGTTCAGCAAGGGCTTCAGCTGCGATTTCAACCCGTTGTTTGTCAATTTCTGCGGGGATTACAATGTTTGCTGTCTGAGTTGCTTTATCGCGGAAGGCACGGGCAGTTTCAGCCTCTTTTTCGGCAGCATATGCTTCTTCAAGTGCTTTGGCGTGTGAAACTTTTTCGGCAGCAACGGCAAGTCGTTCAGCTTCGGCCTCTTTTTCGCGGCGGTCGGCATTAGAGTTGGCAATCACAATTTTGGCGGCATTTTCACCTTCAACGGCAATAGCATCGGCTTTTGCAACTTCGATTCGCTGTTCCCTGATGGCTTGGGCTTCTCCTATTGAACCATCGCGGTTCTTTTCAGCTACACTTTTCTTGGCATCGTTGATAGCTTTGGCAGCCGCTTCTTTTCCTAAAGCGTCAATATACCCTGACTCATCGTTGATGTCCGTAACGTTTACATTGATCAGCTTGAGGCCAATCTTTTTGAGTTCGGCTTCCACGTTCGACGAAACTGCAGCAAGGAATTTATCACGGTTGCTGTTGATTTCCTCGATATCCATAGTGGCTACCACAAGCCTGAGCTGTCCGAAAATAATATCTTTAGCCAGGTTGCTGATATCGGTAATGCTGAGTCCCAATAACCTTTCGGCAGCATTGGTCATCACGCCTTCTTCGGTCGAGATACCCACTGTAAAACGCGAGGGCACATCCACCCTGATATTTTGCTTACTGAGCGCTTTGGTCAGGTTTATCTCGATTGAAAATGGTGTCAGGTCCAGAAAAGCATAATCCTGTATTACCGGCCAGATAAAAGCCGCACCACCATGAATACATTTGGCTGAGCGGGATTCGGCCTCAACACCTTTGCCCACTTTTCCGTAAACAACCAGTATCCTGTCTGCAGGACATCGTTTGTACCGCTTGAAAAACGATACCAAAAGGATAAAAACAAACAACGCAGCAAATGCGAACACCAGAATTACATATTCTCCCATAGCTTTGAATTTTTAATCCCTTAATGCGGGATGGTTAATTGTATAATATTAGTATGTGTTTTATGTGGCGTAACAACTATTTTACCAATAAAATATCACCCTTTAGAACCTCAACCACTTCGACAACCTGTCCGGTTTTGAAACCGTTTTCATTATCGGTCATGGCTTCGAGGGTTTGCAAACCCTGTACTTTGATCTGTATTTGGCCTGTTCCCGATCGGTTTCCCGGAATGGGTAAATATACCGTTCCGGTTTTCCCAAGTGCATTTTTTATTTTGAGGGTGCCGTCATCTGTAAGCTTACTCATAAACCAAATAAGCGCAGCCATAATAGTCATCATAATCAATCCGGCAATAACGGCAATAAATGTTGAAACCGGTGCGCTTATGCCAGCATTAAGGCAGGCTATGCCGGTCCACCCGAAAAGAGTGAAAAAAGCAATCAGGTTTTTTAAAGTCAGAAACTGAAAGCCTATGCCCGTATCAGAATCAATGGCAGTATCGCTGTCGCCGGTTGCATCAGACTCACTGAAATCGCCTCCGGTAAAGGTCATAATCAGTTGAAAAACAAATAGAAGCGTGAAGGGTATAGCAACTACCCAATAGATTTTGAGTGGAAGCGAATGCGCTGCCCACTAGGTTGAAATAGTCAGCATATAAATTTATTTTAGTTGGGTCAAAGTACGAAAAATTTTGTTTACGCTAAACAAAATATTTTGAGAAAAATGTATCAGTAGAATATATTATTCTTTTACAGTTCGGCGAAACCGAATGTTTTATTCATAAATGAGTTATAGTTTTGTGTTTATTTCGATAAATGTCATGCGCAATTTCCGATTTCATTCATCCATTTGGTTAACTTCATCTGAACCCTTATATCCTGAAGTGATCGACCAGCGGTATCTTCCCTTCGAGGCCCATACATTTATTATCAGGAACCTCGAAGATGCCTGTTTTGCCATCCGGGAAATGGTGGTACGGGGAGCGCCACTGATAGGGGTAACCGCAGCTTATGGTATGTATTTATCCATATTGGATTGCAGTGCCGATGATTATAATGAGAGGTTATGTATGGCGCAAAAAGCGCTGAATGATACCCGCCCCACAGCTATCAATCTTTACACAGCCACTCGTCGGATGATGGAAACTTACAGGCAGGCAGAGAAAGGGAGTGATATAGCAGGATTGTTGTTCAATGAAGCAAACCGGATCAGGTTTGAAGAGTTGGATGCCTGCCGGAAGATTGGTGAATATGGTTTGTCGTTGATTTTGGAAATCAGCCGGAAAAAGGATGGCGGTCCGGTTAACATTCTCACGCATTGTAATGCCGGATGGCTGGCCTGTGTGGAGTGGGGAACTGCAACAGCACCAATTTATCTGGCCCATAAAAATGGGATTTCGGTTCATGTTTGGGTGGATGAAACCCGCCCCCGAAATCAGGGTGCCAGACTTACGGCTTTTGAATTAGGGCTGGCAGGTGTACCACATACAATAATCCCCGATAACACTGGAGGCTTACTGATGCAACAGGGTAAAGTGGATTTGGTAATTGTAGGGAGCGACCGCACAACCCTCGATGGAGATGTAGCCAATAAAATTGGGACTTACATGGAAGCCCTTGCTGCAGCCGATAACCAGGTACCTTTTTATGTCGCCCTCCCTATCAGCTCATTTGATTTCTCACTTACAGACGGGATTCGGAACATACCTGTTGAACAACGCGATGCCACCGAAGTAAGTTATATCGAAGGTTGGAACGGAAAAGAAATCACAACGGTTAAGCTTATCCCGGATGACAGTCCGGTGGCTAACTATGGATTTGACATTACACCCGCCAGGTTGGTTACCAGTCTGATTACCGAAAAGGGGATCATTAATCCTGACAGGGACAGCATATTACATCTTATGCATTCCTGAATTTTTTTGATGCAATATATCCCGTTTTACTTCCGGTTTCTTTTACCCAACAGTTGGTAGAAAAGTTTGAAGCTGTCAAATTGAACATTTTAGGCAGGTTAATGTTGCTGATAATGAACAATTTGACATTTCCGAATTTATATCAGGTATTATGAGAACAGTTTTTTTGTATTTGCAATGATTTTTTTCCTCAGATTCGGGGGATATGCACAAAGGGATACTATTACTGCAAGGGCATTGCTCGATGATCTGTTAATGATCGAGCAATCTGAAACTTTGTTACTTCCCGGAAAATTTATGCCTACTCAGCGTTTTCTCTGGGGCGAAAAAGGGCTTATGCGGAACTTCAACCGGTTTGAATTGACACCCGAAAACAGGGATAGGGAACTTAACCTGAGACGCAATATGCTCGGAGCACACCAGATTATTGGATTTATTACTATGGGGGGAATGGTGGCTCAAGGTATTGTTGGCTCAAAGCTTTATGACGGGGATTACAATTTGATCAAAACACATGAAGTGTTGGCAACAGGAATTAATATCGGTTATTTTACCACAGCTGGTTTATCGTTGTTTGCCCCTCCTAAAATGCTCGACGAACGTAAAGGTATAAGCACCATAAAAATTCACAAAGCTCTGGCGTTGGTACACCTTTCGGGAATGATTGCCACCAATGTCCTCGCGCAACAACTGGATAAAAACCTCGACCTGAGATCCCTCCACAGAGCCGCGGCTTTTACAGCTTATGGGGCGTATGCAGCATCAATGATTGTTATTAAATTTTAAATAAAATCACATGAAACGTCTCCTGAGTTCCGCACTCTTTTATTTACTGTTCCTCTTCTTTGGAACAGCTCAGGAATCAACCTCAATAAGGAGCATGGCCGACAGGGATCAATCTTCCATTGCCTATTCCATGAGGCATCCACTTCATGCATGGAGTGGGGTCAGCAGGGAAGTCAGTTCGGTAATTGTCAGCGAAAGTTGTAAAAGCAACATCAGGCAGGTTGCCGTAACATCAAAGGTGGCCAGTTTCGACAGTAAAAATGCGAATCGCGATTCACACATGCTCGAAGTAACTGAAGCCTTGAAATTTCCAAATATCTCCTTTTCGGGAGTAGTATTAAATTCAATAGGGAACAAACTTTCCGTCGAAGGGGAATTAACCTTTCATGGAGTAACACAGTCAATAATATTTGATGTACTTACTTCCGAAAAAAACGGAAAGCTTGAAGTTATTGGGGAATTTACAGTTGGATTGAGCGATTTCAACATCACAAAACCTTCCCTGATGGGCATTTCCACCAATAATGAAATCAAGGTATCATTTAAAATGGTTTACTGATAATATTGTCGGTTATATGATAAAAATTGCAATTATTGGAGGAACAGGCCTCGAAAATCCTGAAATCCTTCATGACCCGCTTGTAATAAAAAAGGAAACTCCATTTGGTCAAACCTCTTCTCCATTTCTGACAGGTAAAATTGGTGGTACCGAAGTTTGTATCCTGTCCAGGCATGGTCGTTCCCACCAATTTCCACCCTCAAAGGTAAATAACCGGGCCAATATTTGGGCCATCCACGAAATGGGATGCACCCATATTATCGCCACTACAGCCTGTGGAAGCCTACGTGAAGAAATAGGACGCGGGCACCTGGTTTTTCCGGACCAATTTATCGACTTTACCCGCTTCAGGCCTATAACATTCTTTGATCATTTTGAGCCGGGGGAGTTAAAACATGTTTCAATGGGCGAACCCTTCGACGAATATCTTCGGCTAAAAATGACCGAAACGGCCAGGCATCTGAATATTATCCACCACACAAAAGGTACGGTCGTCACAATTGAAGGTCCGCGCTTTTCAACAAGGGCAGAGTCGTTAATGTTCAGGCAATGGGGAGCCGATATTATAAATATGTCAACTGCTCCGGAATGTATTCTGTCCAATGAATTGAAAATACCTTACGCCGCCGTGGCAATGAGTACAGATTATGATTCATGGAAAACAGGGGAAGAACCGGTAACATGGGAAGAAGTCCTTAAAGTTTTCAATCAGAATGTGAATACAGTAACTCAAATAATAATCAAAACCATCGAATCTTTGGTATAAATTTTGTTCATAGTATTCCTATGTTCATTCAACACAAATTCCAGTTAGTTCAATTTAAATATTAAGCCATGCTGCTTCGATGGCTTTTCATAAACGGCATCCATACAGGGTGCCGTTTTTATGTTTTAACTAAGGAACCAATTTCTGATTTTTGATTACCATTTCCCAAGCAGGTGTATTTCACCCGGCTTAGCCATACCTGAAAATTGGCTCTGTTTCTTTTGCAAGTTTGACCAGTTTTTCGCTTTCCAATGGAGATATGGGCTGATAATCTTTCATAAATTCGATCGCTTTCAGGAACAAGGTCGATTTTCCGGGAGGTATGGCTGCAGTAACCTCTTTTGATAAAGTAAACTTCAGTGCTATTTTCATTGTTCCTTCATCCAATACCGGGCGGTACCACACATTTTTATCATACTTTTCTTCTCCCTGTTTCAGCCCGGTTAATGCCATTGCTTTCAGGGCAAGAATCCCCATATTTTTCTCAACAGCTTTCTGATATACCTGCGGGCCAAAATCACCGGCATGCCATGTGGCAAAATTGATGGGGAACATCACGGTATCAAAATCATATTTCGATATGGCCAGCAAAGCAGCATCTACCGAATGGGCCGAAAAGCCGACATACCTTATCTTTCCTGCTTTTTTTGCTTTTTCAACCACTTCCATTGTACCTCCGGGTGCAAAACAGCGCTCTACATCCTGAACGCCCGAAAGGGCATGGAGCTGGTACAGGTCAAACCAATCGGTTTCAAGGTGTTTAAGCGAGGTGTTTAATTCACGTTCGGCGCTTTCGGCCTCTTTCTGACCGGTTTTACATGCCAGAAAAGCTTGTTTCCGATAGGATTTTAAAGCCGGTCCCATTTTCAACTCTGCGTTTCCGTAACTCGGCGCAACATCGTAATAATTGCAACCCATCTCCCAGGCTTTTGCTACAATTTCGTTGGCATATTCCTGTGTGTTATCGTTCAGCATGATTCCCCCAAAACCGATAACCGAGAGTTTTTCTCCTGTTTTGCCCATAACCCTCTTTGGCAACTGAAAGCCTGCCGGGAAATCTGAGCCAAAACTCCTTATTGCAGGGATTGATAGTGCAAAACCCGACAAAGCAGTGGTTAAAATAAAACGTCGTCTTTCCATAACCGACACTTTTTGAATTGTACTTTTAAGAAATCGACAAACAAGGTACGAAAAAAAATGAAATCAGTTGATTGTTATGGTTCACGAATGTAATAAACCCAAACTCCTGATGTAGAATCGTTTCTCAGAATGATATTCTGATTGTTTACAGCTTCTCTTTCGTTGGAATATACCGCAAGGGCAACCACATGAAAACTGCCAATTTCGCCAAGATGTAAAGGTTGGAAGCCCTTTCGGCTGGCTTTTTCGTAAAACTGTTCGGCGTTTTCCCTGGTTTTAAAACTTCCCCCAATCAGATAATAGAGGCCTTTCAGAGGATGCTGTGTTTCTTCAGGAATAACTATTTCCTGATGAATTGAAAGTGGATCAACACCAGTATCATCTTTTTCAACGGTTTGATTTTCAACACCAATTGCAATCAGATTTTTGGGATTGTCAGTGGGTTTTTCATGTAGCCCGGGTTTAATCAGCCAATAGCCAACAAAAAATATCGCAATAACGGGAATCACAAGCAACCAGTAAATAGCCTTCATTTTGCCCTTACGGTTAAAAGCCTCATTTGTAAATGCTTTTTCCGAAACAGTTGCTGCCGCTGGTTGAGTGTCGAAGACAGGGATTAGTTTTACCGGTTGAAGGCCAAAGCTATCAGGATGAACTTCAGTGCCTTCTTCGGGTGTGAAATGATAATCACCCTTTTGAGGCGAAAGGGTACCAAATCCGGGAAAATTGATTGTTTCGCCCTGATCGAGCATATATAAAATTTCAGCACAAATTTTTTCAATTTCTGCCAATGCTTTGGCTGCCGATATTCCTTCCGAATGGGCATAATGGTTCAGCAAAATACCATCGTTTATTTTAATATCTTTTGAAAAATCAATTTTTCGTACGGGTGGCGAAAGTGTTCCATCAATTTCATGAAAAATGGCAGGTTTTTCAATAACCATAAATGCACCAAGACCCGGTAAAACCACATATTCGTGGTCATCAAGCAATTCCAATATATACAGACCTATCTTCATTAATCCGATTTTGAAACAAAGGTATAGAAAATGGACATAAATAATTAAATCAATCAGGATCTATTAAATCTTGAACCTACCGGTAAACAAATGATTAATTCTTAGATTTGCTGGAAAATAGAATAATGTCTGATAAAATATTGGTTACAGGAGGTACCGGGTATATTGGTTCGCACACGGTGGTTGAACTGCTTGAATCGGGATATGATGTATTAATCGTTGATAATTTATCAAATTCTGAAGCCTGGGTGGTTGACCGTATTGAAAAAATTTCGGGAATCAGGCCTCACTTTGAACCTATTGACCTCACTGATATGTCAGGCACCCTCGATTTTTTTAAAAGACATGCCGGGATTAAGGCGATTATTCATTTTGCTGCATCGAAAGCCGTCGGCGAATCGGTTCAAAAGCCTTTGTTTTATTACCGGAACAATGTTAATTCACTGATCAATCTCCTCGAATGTCAGATTGAATATAACGTGCCCCACATGGTGTTTTCTTCGTCGTGTACCGTGTACGGGCAACCCGATAAATTACCCGTGACCGAGCAATCACCGCGCCTTGAAGCTGAATCGCCCTATGGCAATACCAAACGTATCTGCGAAGACATTCTGCGTGACACAATTAAAGCCAATATTGCACTGAATGGAATTGCGCTCAGATATTTTAATCCTGTTGGCGCACATCCGACCTCATTAATCGGAGAACTTCCACGAGGGGTTCCGGGAAACCTTGTGCCATTTATTACCCAGACTGCTGCCGGAATCCATAAACAGTTGGATGTTTTCGGGAACGATTATGACACACCCGACGGATCGGCAATTCGCGATTTTATCAATGTGGTTGACCTTGCCAAAGCCCATGTTATAGCCATACAGCGCCTGATTGAATCCAGGAACAAATCAGCGTACGAGATTTTTAACTTGGGTACTGGTAAAGGTGTTACAGTACTTCAACTGGTCAAAACTTTTGAGCGGGTAACCGGTGTCAGGCTTAATTATGAGATTACAGGACGGCGACCGGGCGATATTGAAAAAATATGGGCCGATACCACTCGGGCAAACAAAGAATTAGGTTGGAAAGCTGAAAAAAACCTCGAAGAAACACTTCTTTCGGCCTGGAACTGGGAAAAACATATCCGGCAAATTTTATAATGGGAATTATGAAAGGAACAAATAACGTAGATGAATTTATACTGAGTTATCCGGAGTGGAAGGATTCACTTATATTATTGCGAGAAATTTTTCAATCAACCTGTATGGAGGAAACCATCAAATGGGGTGTTCCGGTTTATATGTCCGAAGGTAAAAATATTGCTGGAATGGCATGCTTTAATTCCTATACAGGGATTTGGTTTTATCAGGGAGCCTTACTTTCCGATAAATCAAAAAAACTGGTTTCGGCACAGGAAGGTAAAACCAAAGCTCTCCGTCAATGGAGGTTTTCTTCGATTGACGAAATAATGAATAACGAAGACACCATTCGGCAATACATATATGAGTCGATTGAAAATGTGCGAAAAGGAATCGAAATAAAGCCTGTAACAAATACACCTGTTAATGTGCCCGATGAACTTGCTGAAGCCCTGAAAAATGATCAGCAACTGACTCAAAAGTTCGATACCTTAACCCTTTCAAAAAAGCGTGATTTTTCAGAATATATCGCCGCAGCCAAAAGAATGGAAACCAAAAAAGCAAGACTGGAAAAGATAATACCCATGATCATGAAAGGAGAAGGACTTAACGACAAATACAATAAGTAAATCAAATAAATAACCATAAAATGAGAAAAATATTGATTACAGGCGGAGCCGGGTTTATTGGATCGCATGTTGTGAGATTGTTTGTAACCAAATATCCAGGATACCAGATATTCAATCTCGATAATCTTACATATGCCGGTAATCTGGCCAATCTGAAGGATATTGAAGATTTACCCAACTACAAGTTTGTAAAGGGAGATATTGTCGATGCCGGATTTATAGATGAATTATTTACAGAACATCGGTTTGATGCCATAATTCACCTCGCTGCCGAATCGCATGTGGACCGCTCAATTTCAAATCCATTGGAATTTGTATATACCAATGTGATTGGAACAGTAAACCTGCTCAATGCCTCCCGGAATGCCTGGAAAGAGGAACAAACAGGTAAACTGTTTTATCATGTTTCAACCGATGAGGTTTACGGCTCATTGGGCAGCGAAGGTATGTTTACTGAGGAAACCCGGTACGACCCCCATAGCCCATATTCGGCGTCGAAAGCAAGTTCCGATCATTTTGTAAGGGCTTATCACGAAACATACGGCATTCCGGTGGTATTGTCAAACTGTTCAAATAATTATGGCTCATATCAATTCCCCGAAAAACTGATCCCGTTGTTTATCAACAACATAAAAAACAATAAACCATTACCGGTTTATGGCAAAGGCGAAAACATAAGGGACTGGTTATGGGTTGAAGACCATGCCAAGGCAATAGATGTAATCTTTCACAATGGAAGAACCGGTGAAACATACAATATTGGAGGTCATAACGAGTGGAAAAACATTGAACTGATCAGGTTAATGTGCCGTATTATGGACCGGAAACTAGATCGTGAACCCGGAACCTCTGAAATGTTGATCACCTATGTAAAAGATCGTGCAGGTCACGATTTACGTTATGCAATCGATTCGTCAAAACTTCAGCGTGAACTTGGATGGGTTCCAAGCCTTCAGTTTGAAGAAGGTCTTACAAAGACAATCGACTGGTACCTTGCCAATGAAGAATGGTTGAATAACGTTACAAGTGGCGACTATCAGAAATATTACATTGAGCAATATGTAAAACGCTGACATGTTATTGTATCAAAAAACATAACCTTGAACTTATGGAACGCCGCAATTTTTTTAAAACCACAGCTTTAGGAGCGACAGCACTGGCCGTTTCGGGTCTTACTTCTTGTAGTGGCAATAAGTATGATTTGGGATCAAAAACACTGAATCCGGCTGAATTTAGTCTCAACGAATTGTCTATTGCTGATTTACAGGCGAAAATGGCATCGGGTGAACTTTCTGCTGAAAGTATCAGCAAAGATTACCTTGACCGCATCCAGGCGGTTGATCCCATCCTGAAATCAGTGATCGAAGTCAATCCCGAAGCGACTGAAATTGCCCGTAAGTTGGATGAAGAGCGAAAGTCAGGGAAAATAAGGGGCCCGTTGCATGGAATCCCCATTCTGATTAAAGACAACATCGATACCGGCGATAAGATGATGACCACATCCGGTTCGCTGGCCCTAAACGGGCACTATGCTTTAACCGATGCCCCAATTGTTAAAGCTTTACGGGAAGCCGGCGCTGTATTACTGGGTAAAACCAACCTCAGCGAATGGGCCAATTTCCGTAGCGAACGATCAAGTAGTGGGTGGAGTGGAAGAGGAGGTCAGGTGCGCAATCCATATTGTATCGACCGCAGCCCATGTGGATCCAGTTCCGGAACAGGGGCAGCCGTAGCCGCAAATCTTTGTACCATTGGGATAGGCACCGAAACCAATGGCTCCATCGTATGTCCATCGGGGATAAATGGCATCGTGGGGATTAAACCTACCATCGGGCTTTGGAGCCGAAGGGGAATTATACCTATTGCCCACAGCCAGGATACTGCAGGGCCTATGTGCAGAACAGTTGCCGATGCTGCAATTCTTTTGGGTGCTTTGGCTGGGTTCGATGATGAAGATGCTGAAACACATGTACCCCGTGGAACAATTTTCGATGATTATTCCCAATTCCTCGATGCAGGTGGACTTAAAAGTGCCCGTATCGGAATAGCACGTGAAATGCTTGGCTTCAATCCACTTGTTGATAAATTGTTTGATCAGGCAGTGGAGGACATGAGGAACCAGGGAGCCGAAGTCATTGACAATATAACCTTTAAACACCTCAGAAATTGGGGAAGCCCATCTTATCAGGTTCTTCTTTATGAATTCAAGGCCGATTTGAATAAATACCTTTCAGAACATCACGGAGTTCCAGTTAAATCGCTTGAGCAGATTATTGCATTTAACGAAACACATAAAGAGCTTGAAATGCCCTGGTTCGGGCAGGAAATTTTCAAAATGGCGGAGGAAAAGGGAGATATTACAACCAAAGAATACATTGAAGCATTGAGTGACTCAAAAAGGTTCACTCAAAAGGAGGGAATTGATGCGGTAATGGATCAGCACAATCTGGATGCCATCATAGCTGGAACTAATGGACCTGCATGGAATATCGACTGGGTAAACGGTGATAACTTCAATGGAAGCAGTTCCTCGCCGGCAGCCATATCGGGGTATCCCAATATTTGTGTACCAATGGGCAGGGTTCATGGACTACCGGTGGGTATTTCATTTTTCGGGAGGGCATGGAGCGAACCGGTTTTAATCAGATTGGCTTATGCATACGAACAAGCTTCAAAACATAGAAAAGCCCCGGAATTTATACCCTCATTGCTTTAAAATTCAAGAGGAATTGGGAAACCCAAATCACTAAAAATTCTCTTTGAGCAGCAAGGAAACTCAAATCAACAGGACTCAAACAAATTGTTGCCCGTTTTTCAACTGAACATCGTTTACAAATTGCCTGATCTGTTGTTCGTCATCGCGCCGGCAAACCAGCAGTGTGTTGTTCGATTCAACAACAATATAACCATCAAGGCCTTGCAAAACGGCTATTTTGTTCGCAGGTATATTTACAATGCAGTTTTTATTTCCATACGATAAAACATTGGCACCGGTGATAACATTCCCGTCTTCATCTTTCTCCTTGTTGTCGTATAACGAGCCCCATGTTCCTAAATCACTCCATCCGAAATCGGCTGTCAGGACATAAACATTGTCCGATTTTTCCATAATACCGTAGTCGATAGAGATACCCATACATTCTGAATAGATTTTATTGATGAAAGCTTTTTCGTCGGGCGTATTATAAAGATTTTCACCTTGCGAAAACAAAGCTGATACTTCGCTGAGGTGGGCTTCAAATGCCCTTAATATTGTAGGCAATGACCAAAGGAAAATTCCTGAATTCCAGAAAAACTCTCCGCTGTTCACAAATATTTCGGCCATCTGCAGGTTTGGCTTTTCGGTGAAAGTTTTCACAGAGTGAAGGTTGTCAAGATTTTTGTATGACAATTTTTCGCCTATCTGAATGTATCCATATCCGGTTTCGGGGCGGCTCGGATAAATACCAAGAGTAAGCAGGGCTCTTTTATGGGCAACAAAGTCGAGACCATTGGTAATTTGTCTTAAAAACTCTTCTTCTTTCAGGATAAGATGATCCGACGGAGCAACCACCAGATTGGCATTCGGGTTTATGGTTTTTATTTTATTGGCAGCATACGCTATACAAGGAGCGGTATTACGCCTGAGAGGTTCTCCAAGAATCTGGTTATTGGATAATTGTGGCAACTGCTCATGAACCAGGCCAACATAATCGACACTGGTAACAACATAAAAATTTTTGACCGGAATGACTTTCGAAAAGCGGTCGAAAGCCTGTTGCAGCAAACTGCGACCTGTACCGAGAATGTCGAGAAACTGTTTGGGCAAGTCTTTCCGGCTCATGGGCCAGAATCTTGAACCAATGCCACCTGCCATGACTATACAATAATTGTTGCTCATATGTGATCTTTAAACATTTTTTCAAAGATATTTAAATTTTATTGAAAAAGGCATGATAAATTGATGTATGTACACCGAGTAAAACGGGCAAATTCTACTGTATTGATTAAAATTGTAATTTAGACGAAATTTTTAGGAATGAATTTTTTGTTTCACATCGGCCGGTATTTTTGGATGCTGGGAAGGGTATTCTCAAAACCCGAAAAGCATAAAATGTATCTCCGGCAGTTGTTTCACGAAATTGATGCTTTGGGGATAAATTCAATTGGGATTGTGGCGATGATTTCACTGTTTATTGGAGGGATTCTCACCATTCAGCTTGCCTATAATCTTGTTAACCCACTTTATCCCAAATCGTTGATTGGTCTTGGAACACGCGACACTCTTATACTTGAATTTTCTTCCACCATAATCGGACTTATACTGGCAGGAAAAATAGGGTCAAACATTACCTCAGAAATCGGTTCGATGAAAGTGACCGAGCAGATCGATTCCCTCGAAATCATGGGGGTCAATTCAATTGGTTACCTGATTCTTCCCAAAATTGTTGCTGTGGTTTTAATAATGCCTTTTCTGGTGGTTCTGAGTATTTTTTTTGGGCTTACCGGAGGCCTGATTGTAGGTCCTGCAGTTGGTGTGGTAACCTTAACCGAATACATCGATGGCATCAGGTGGCTTTTCATTCCCTATTACGTGACTTTTACGCTGATTAAGTCGCTCTTTTTCGGATTTCTGATTGCTTCGGTCCCTGCCTACTTCGGGTATTTTGTGCAGGGTGGGGCCCTCGAAGTAGGAAAAGCAAGCACACGGGCCGTGGTTAATACCAATATTCTGATTCTTTTATTCGATTTGATCCTTACACGATTGCTGCTTACATGATACAAATCCGTAACATTACCAAATCGTTCGACGGAAATACCGTACTGAAAAACATCTCTTCCGATTTTGAACCAGGAATGACAAATCTGATTATCGGCAGGAGCGGATCGGGGAAAACGGTATTGCTGAAATGTGTCCTTGGAGTGTATGATCCCGATTCAGGATTGGTACTATACAATGGGCGTGATTTTACGGCTATGAAAAACAAAGGACGAAAAAAATTGCGGCAGGAGGTGGGTATGGTTTTTCAGGGTGGTGCCCTGTTCGATTCCCTGACGGTTGAGGAGAATGTAAGGTTTCCTCTGGATATGTTTGCTGAAATGAGCCCAAAAGAAAAAGCTATGCGGGTCGATTTCTGCCTCGACCATGTAAATATTTCAAAAGCACACCATCTCTATCCTTCCGAGATTAGTGGGGGAATGCAGAAAAGAGTGGCCATTGCAAGGGCCATTGCCCTGAACCCGAAATACCTGTTTTGCGATGAACCCAACTCTGGGCTCGATCCGGAAACGGCCACCATGATTGATAAGCTGATCAGTGACCTGACCCGTGAATTTAACATGACAACCATAATCAATACCCACGATATGAACTCAGTGATCGAAATCGGCGAAAGTGTATTGTTTATTCATAAAGGTGAAAAATGCTGGCAAGGGTCCAAACACAACATTCTGACATCAGACAATTCCATCCTCAACGATTTTATTTTTGCCAATAAACTCTATGCACAGATGAAGAAAGGAACAACAACCCAATAAACTGGGTCTTATTTTTTTGGTGATAAGGTTACTACGGGCACCATAATTTCTTCCATGGAAATTCCCCCATGCTGAAATGTGTTGTTATAGTAGTTGGCGTAATAATTATAATTGTTCGGATAAACAAAAAAGTCGGCTCCCTGGGCGAATATATAAGATGTACTTACGTTTCGTGAAGGAAGAAATGCCTCACGCGGGTTGGTAACTTCAAATACCTGTTTAGCTTTGTAATTCAGGTTTCGACCTAATTTATACCGAAGGTTCGTATTGGTTTCACGGTCGCCAATAACTTTTACCGGGTTGTTAACCCTGATGGTGCCATGGTCGGTAGTGATTACCATTCGGATTTCCATGACCGACAAAGCTTTAAGAAAGTCGAGGAGTGATGAATGGTTAAACCAGCTCAGTGTAAGCGACCGGTAAGCTTTTTCGTCAGAAGCAAGCTCCCTGATCATATCCATTTCGGTCCGAGCATGTGAAATCATATCCACAAAATTGAAAACCATGACCGAGAGGTCGTTTTCCTTAACCCCCTGTATGGTTTCGGTAAGTTTTTTTGCGCTTTTCAGGTTCGAAACCTTATCAAAATATAACTTTTCCCTTCGGCCGAGCCGTTGCATCTGTTTTAACAATAGTTCCTCCTCATACTGGTTTTTATTCCCTTCGTTATCGTCATCGTCCCACATTTCCGGATGCAGTTTTTCGATTTCAGAAGGCATAAGGCCTGCAAACATGGCGTTTCGTGCATACATTGTGGCAGTGGGTAGAATACTGTAATAAAGCAACTCCTCTTCGGTGTGGAAATATTGGTTAATAACCTTGCTTAACACGCGCCACTGGTCATAACGCATGTTGTCGATTACCAGGACAAATATCTTCTTACCTGAATTGAGGTGGGGAAATACTTTATACCTGAAAATATCAGTAGATAGCAGTGGGCGTTCATCTATCGATTTTCCGAACCACTTCAGATAATTATCCCGAATAAACCTGGCAAATCCAACATTGGCATCGTTTTTCTGCATCGAAAGGATTTCGTCCATAGCCGAATCGTCGGAGGTACTCAGTTCCAGCTCCCAGAAAACAAGCTTTTTATAAATTTCGCTCCATTCGTCAGCATTTAATTTATCATTGAGGCGCATACCAATCTGCGAAAACTCAACCTGGTAAGCCGAAGTGGTTTGTTGCGTAACCAGGCGCTTTTTTTCCACATTCTTTTTAAGGGTAAGCAGGATTTGTTTCGGGTTTACCGGTTTTATAAGGTAGTCGGCAATTTTTGACCCGACGGCCTCATCCATAATGTTTTCTTCTTCACTTTTGGTGATCATCACTACGGGGATATTGGGCAAAATCGTTTTTATACGGCTGAGTGTTTCGAGGCCGCTTAATCCAGGCATATTTTCATCCAGGAAAATTATGTCGAAATATTTTCGCCCAATTATATCGAGTGCATCCGGACCATTGTTTGCCGTTTCAACATCGTAACCCTTTTCGCGGAGGAAAATTATATGTGGCCTTAGCAGGTCGATCTCATCATCGACCCAAAGTATATTTATTTTTCTCATATCCTGAAATTTATTGTCCGAGATAAAACCTTCTGTAAAAATCCATGTATTCGGTAATGTTTTTCCGTTGGATAAATACGTTCAGGTTTTCGGGAGTGATGATGAAATTGCGGTAATCGGCATTTCCCAATGGTTCGAAAATATTCCGGTCGCGAACAATCTGCTGAAGGTATTCCCTGGCCTGAACCCTTGTTGAAAGTCCCGAAACCTGCACCATAATCCTGAAATCGTCAAGTCTGCTTTCGGTAATCTGCAGGGGGAGGCTACTATATGCCGAGTTATTAAATCCACGTAGGTTAGCCAAAAGTTGATCTTTGTTAAACCCATCAGAGGGCACTACCATAACAAAAATATGGTTGTTTTCAATCTGCAGGCTGAATGGCCCGGCATATTCTGCAGAAGCTGGTGCCTGAACCTGCGGAGTAGTTTGTACTGACTGCCGGTCAGTTGATCCGGCAACACCGGAATTTCCTGCAGAGGATTGTACTGCCGGAGGCGTCACCGGAGAAGCAGGAACCTGGCCAGCCCGTTGTATGTAATTGGTCCTGAAGAAATCCATGTAGGTGTCAACTGCTGTATTTTGCATCAAACGTTCAAAATTGCGGTCGGTAATCACAAAGTTGCGGTACGAAACCTGTCCTAAAGTTGCAAACAGCGAACGCTCGAGAATTACCCTCCTGAAATAGGACATACCTTCGGTGTAACCCGGAAGTCCCCTGACGATGACAAACTGGTAGTCGCCAGCCTGCCTGATTTGTAAGGCAAGGTTCCAAACCCTGAATTCCTGCCGGTTGAAATCGGCAAACTGGTTCAGCAGTGGCCTCAGCGAAAGGTTTTTATTATTAACGGCAATCACGAATGCCTGTGCCGTATCGATGGCATTCGAGAACATAGCCTCGGCAATCGGAACATCAACCGTAACAAACCTTCCCCGTTCACTCAACAGATCATCTTCGCGCTGTGCTCTGGCCATCAGTTCCTCTGGCGAGACTTCAGGAGCTTCGTCATCAGAAAAATCGGGCCCGATAAAACGGCTGTAATTTTTCAGGAAAAACCTGAGGTATTCGGCAACCGACTTATCGGCAACAATTTGCCTGAAGTTGGTTGATGAAACCACAAAATTGTAATAATCTATCCCTTTGAGTGTTCTGAAAACATCGGCTTTACGGATAATAGCCCTGAAATAAATCAGCGCCTGTTCTTTGTTGCCAAGCGAACGTACCTGCACCATTGAGGTGTTTGCATCCAGATTCTCGCCCTCGATGTCAAAATCGTACCGGGTGTAATGGTCGAGGTTATAGTTTGCAACATCAAATTTCAGGCGGTTCAGGTCAACTGCTGCACTACGTGGATAGGTTATGATAAAATAGTGTACCAGTTCTTCATCATAGCTGAACTTCCCGCCAAATTCATCATCTTCGGCCTGGTTTCCTGCAATAAGTTCGGTGTTTTTTATTTCATCGTGAAGGTATCCCATATCCACCAGTTTTTGATAATCGGCCAGCGTACTGTCCTGAATAAGGGTTAAAATTTCCCTGGCCAATGGAGTAGGTTCCGCTTTGGGATAATCGGATATATATTTTTGCAGAAGCACTTCAAAAGTCCGGATATCACTTCGGGCCCCATGTGCCACAGATCCCATGAAATCGATTTTCGAAATCAGTAAACTATCGGGTTCCATGGATTTCATCTGTTCGGCAAGTTCAGAAACCTGAGCATATCTTCCGGCTTTATAATCGCGGAAAGCATCCTGATATAAACGGTTAAGCCTGTCCTGTCGCACTTGCATTTCAGCAAAAAAATTAGGGTTGAGCAGGTATTGTGCATACTTACTGTCGGGGAATTTCTGAACAATTAAATCCCTGTAATATTGCGCCCTGGCGCTTTCGCCCATTAATTCGTAAACATCATAAAGGTCGAACAGCGCCGAAAGGAGGTAGATGTTATCGGGATATCTACGGTTAAGTTCTTCAAACGATTCGGCCGATCTGGGATAATCATTGAAATCGGATTTGAATATTTTCCCCGCATTGTATAGCGCATCCCTTATTTTATCATGTGAAATAGCCATCAGTGAGTCATTCAGGGGAAGATCCTGTACATAATATTCCCTTTTCATGGGATCGGTTTCCCTGATAATGATTTTTGTTGAATCCACAAGTTCGGCAAAATCGCCCAACTCTTCATCAGAAACTACTGCTTTGTTCAATCTTCGCCAGTTGTCTTCAAGCCTGCGGCGGCCCCATCGCTGCTGAAATTGTGCTTTCCCGTACGAAACGGTTTGTGGGTTATAGAAATACCAACCCCCACCTTCATCCGAACGGCCAAGCCCGAACCGGTATTCGTTGGCACGGTAATAACCCCTTTCCATTTGCTGTTGATTGGCCATCAGTTCGGCATCGCGCTGTTTCTGCCTTTCCGCGGCAATATACTTTTCAATCATGGCATTTCTTTGGGGATCGGGCATCAGGGCAAGCATTTGCAGGCTGTCCTGCACTTCAACGGTTTCGAGGTTCTCTACCAGTCGGCTTAAACCTCGGTACCGCACATCGATTGTCTGATAATTTGGATAGTTATTGTCGATTACCATCATGGCGGTATCATAGTAGGCCTGTGATTCACGGTATTTACGGTCGTCGAAAAAAATATCGGCAAGTGTTATGGCCGATTGTGCCTTCTGATAATCGTTGTCAACACTAACGGCAACCGATTTTTTGAAATGGTCGATTGCTTGTGTGAGGTTACCTTCGCGAAAGTAAATATTGCCCAGGGCAAAGTAGATTTGATCCCTGAATTCGAGGTTCTTTTCATCGCGCAGCATTTTGTTCAGGTCTTTCTTCAATTTATCCGATTGTCCGAGCCCCGAATATAACCCCGCTGCGTTTATCCGGGCATTAAAAGCCATTTTATAGGGTGGGTTCAATCGGGTTACTGCCATAAATGCATCGGCAGACTTTGCGGTATTTCCGGTTTCACGGTATAATTGTGCCAGAATAAATTGCAATCGGGCTTTTTCTTTTCGTCCGAAAACTTTTTGTTGAGCAATTTCGAGCAGTTTTATAGCTTCGGAATACTCGTTTTGTTTCAGGTAGAAATCGGCATTAACTTTTGCAAGTTCCTTTTCGAGACGCCTTGGGAAGTCAGGATCGGCCTGGAGTGCCTTAAGCATTTCTGTGGCTTCGGTAAATCGCTCCATTTCATTGTAACTCCTTGCCGTCCAAACCATGGCATCGTATCGCGTATCTTCTTCGGTGAATTTTCGTATGATGTAGGAAAAATTCTCAATTGCCGATACAAAGTTGTGCTGATAAAAATACGCTTTACCAATAAGTAGGTAACTGTCGTCCACCCAATTATTGAATTCCTCACGACGGGCAAATTCCTGATAACTTCTTGTCCTGATCTTGCGCCGTTTGGGTTTTACGGTAATTGATCGGTTTGCAATCACTTTACTTCCCTTTTGCACAGCATTATCCATGTCGGCACGTGCTGCCGGCCCTGCCGTTGGATAACTCTCTATGTAAATCGGTAAAATGCGGGTATAATCATCTTCAACATTCTGGTCGATCCGCTTTAGCCCGGTTTTTAAACTTTCATTTCCGTTAAAATATATGTTGTACCGGGAGGTAAGATTGTGGTAAGCCCTTGATGCACGCGTGTTTTTTTTCGTTGAGCATCCCGAAATCATTCCTGCCAAAATAAATATCAGTGCTGTATGTAATAATTTTAACCTCAAATATCTTTTGTTTTACTGATGGAATAAACTCATTTTTGACAATTATATTGCTTTCAAAAACCTGAAAAAGGCCATTAATAGTCGCCTGCAATAATACAAAACAACTGTGGAATTTCATCATGTGTGCCTATTCTCTTAAAAGGGCCAACGCAGCAATTTAGGTCACCCATGTTTATACCTCCCTGTTGCAGTAATCACTTACCAGTTTAAGTCCATCAAGGGTTAATAAAGGTTCAATATGGTCGATAGAGGGAATTATGTGAGCAATGGTGCTGCTTAAGCCTCCGGTTGCCACCACGGTAACCTTTCGAATCAGTTCGGTTTCAATCCTTTTAATGATAGAACCAACCAGGCCCGAATATCCCAGAACTATCCCCGACTGTATGGCATGAACGGTATTCTGGCCCAGTACCGAAGGAGGCGGAATAAGGTGAACTTTCGGCAATTGAGCTGTTTTACCTGCAAGTGCATTAACAGCTGTATTGAGCCCTGGAGCAATTGCAACACCCAGTATATGACCTTCTGAACCAACCGTGGTAAATGTAAGGGCTGTGCCAAAATCGATAACTGTAACATATTCGCCAAACTTCTCGAAGGCAGCCAGTGAGTTGGCTACCAGGTCTGAACCAATCTGATAAGGGTTCAGTACTTTTATGGGTAATTTTCCATATATTTCGGGACCCAGTAAAATTGGGGTGAGCTTCAGGAATTTTGATAGCATGTCGATGAATGGTTGAACCAATGTGGGGACCACACTGCTCAAAACTACCGAATTGATGCGTCCATGCCCCATATCTTCACTGGTTAGCAACGACCTGAAAATTACTTCATATTCATCGGCAGTTTTGTCCACGTCGGTTTGTATCCGCCAGTCGGAAACCCAACTGCCTGAATCATTTATACCAAATACAATATTTGTATTGCCTATATCAATTACCAGCAGCATAGTCATTCAATTTATGGTGATGAAACTGCCTGTGTGAAGGATTTTTAACCACCCTGTATAATAACCTGCTCAAAAGTGGGAATAATTCGTTTATGCTTAACCACTTTGCACCATAAAATTTGGTACGGATAGAAATATTTATTTTTTTGGAAACTTTTCTTAAAAAATATTGAACTTTGAAAACAATTATAACGTGGTAGTTTACGTATAAAAAAAAGTGGTAAATTAACATCGCAAAAAGCCAACTAAATTTTTGACAGATTATGCAAAACATCAGAAACCCGTTGATATTTGTTGTAGAAGACAATCCCGTTTACAACACGCTCATTACAGGTGTTTTACGGGCAAAAAAATTTAAACAGGTTCACTCTTTTAACAACACCGAAGAGTGCCTGAAAAAAATTGACCTCAATCCGGATATAATTGTATTGAATTATGCCTATTCCGGTTTCACCGGACTCGACTTAATGCGTAAAGTACATGAAACCAAACCACATATCGATTTTATTTTTCTCAGTGGGCAGAACGATGTTGAAACGGCGGTTAAAATTATTAAGCTGGGAGCCGCTGATTATATAGTGAAAAGTGAAAAAGCACCCGAAAAATTAATAAGTTCTATTGAAAATTTAAGTACCCGGGAAAAAAGGGAAACAGTAAAAAGAGGCCTGAAAAAAGGAACCATCTATGTTTTCCTGATACTGTCTGTTATCTTCCTGATTATAATGGCGTTTGCTATTTTCACCAATATATTCGGAAATTAATCGGTACTGCAATTCAGGAGATTTCTTCATTTTGTGTTAATACTTTATCGATAAGGTAATCCTGCGAAGGAATACCTTTTTTACTATTTTAGGGGGCTAATCTTAATAGTATTAAAAGTGAAGGCATTTCAGGTATTCAGGCAATATAGCCGGACGTTTTGGGCGTCGAACGTAATTGAATTGTTTGAAAGATGGGCATGGTATGGTTTTTACATGGCGTTTGCCCTGTATCTGGTTAATTCGAAGGACACAGGAGCATTGGGCCTTTCGCAGGCACAAAAGGGAATAATAATGGGAACAGGCTCAATGCTGCTCTATTTATTGCCCCTGTTTACCGGCGCCATTGCCGACAAGGTAGGCTACACCCGGATGCTGATCCTTTCATTTACGGTATATATCAGCGGATTTTACATGATCAGGTCGTTCGATTCTTTTGGAATGGTATTCTTCGCCTTCATCTGGACCTGCGTCGGGGGCGCCCTGTTCAAGCCTATAATTTCGGCAATGATAGCAAGGACAACAACCGCAGAAACATCATCGATAGGGTTCGGAATTTTTTATATGATGATCAACATAGGTGGATTTATCGGGCCATTTATTGCCGGTGTGGTTATGGATAAAAGCTGGAATTATGTTTTTTATATTTCGATGGCTACAATGGCCGTCAATTATATCATAACCCTTTTCTTTTTCAAAGATCCGATTGTCAAAGATAGTGAGAAAACATTAGGCCAAAGTATAGTGCAGGCGTTCAAAAATATTCTGATTACCCTGGAAAACTGGCGTTATCTGCTGTTTCTTATTATCATGGTTTTATTCTGGACTGCTTTTAACCAGCTCTATTATTCTTTTCCGGTATTTGTCGATCAGTGGGTCAATACTGCCGGACTGTATGACGGGATTCATTATGTATGGCCGTGGCTTGCCCAAAAAATCGGAACTGCCGATGGCACCATTTCGGCGGTAACCCTATCGAGTATGGATGCCTTTTTCATTATTGTTTTTCAATTGGTTGTATCGGCTTTTGTGATGCGTTTCAGGCCATTGTCGGCTATGATGGGCGGTATCCTTGTACTAAGCGGGGGCGTTGGCCTGATGTTTTCGTCACAGAGTGGTTGGTTGGTGCTTTTGGGTATTCTGATTTTTGCCCTTGGGGAAATGGGCAGTTCGCCCAAATTTACAGAATATGTAGGGAGAATTGCCCCCGAAGATAAAAAAGCGTTGTATATGGGGACTTCGTTTCTGCCTATAGCCGCAAGCCATCAATTAGCGGGATGG
This sequence comes from Bacteroidales bacterium, assembly GCA_037447215.1. Classification (GTDB taxonomy): domain Bacteria; phylum Bacteroidota; class Bacteroidia; order Bacteroidales; family Prolixibacteraceae; genus UBA1413. The sequence continues at coordinate 10,602 of JBBIHB010000010.1, read as the reverse complement.
ATTTCGGGTGGTCCGTTTGAGCGGATAGCCGATAAATTTTACCTGTTAGGCCTCGAAACTGCAAAACGGGGGATAAGCTTTCCCGGAATTTCAGACACATATAGTAAAAACGATTTTTTCAATGACGCTGCAACCCGGATGGAAATGTCCGGCCGTGAACTTACAAATTACCTCTGGAGTACTTACCATCCCCAATCCATTTGGTACCTGTTTTCGGGTATTGCTGTTTCAGCAGTTTTTTTACTATGGCTATACGACCGATACATACTACCGCAAAAATGAGGCAGGCATTCAGGCCTTCCTTTTAAAAGAAACGCCGACTGCATTTAACGGCCGGCGTTTTTTATAATTTATCCCTTTTTCGGAAAGGCTGATCTTTATGATTGAGCTGCCTCGCCCGGCACTGGAACAGTTGCTGAGCCCATTATGCCGGCATTATCCATTATATAGGTTGTTGGACCCAGTTTCATATCTGAATTCATCATTTCGTCCCAGGTTACTTCCTTGCCGGTATAAGAAGATACCCTGCCCATAATGGCTACCATACAGCTTATAGCAATACCTTCTGCTTCATTCACCGGGATATTCTGACGGATACAGGTAATCAGGTCAACGTGTTCCTGACGGTATGGGTCTATACGCTGTGGCTTACCTTCTGCATCTGCCGGATATTTAAATGCATAGATTTCGTTTCCCTTCAGGTCGAAGATTTTATTGGCACAGTTGGTTTGTCCTTTTGTACCTCGGATCCATTCACTTACGTTATTGGCACAACCGTTGATCTGGCGGCACATACTGTGCATATGCATACCGTTTTCATAAACAAAGTCAACCGAAAAATTATCAAACTGATCACCGGTTACCCTCCTGTGCCGCGATCCAAAGCCAACAGCCTTGATGGGGTGTGTTCCGGTAAACCAGTTGATCACATCAATGTTATGGACATGCTGTTCCACAATATGGTCGCCCGAAAGCCACAGCCAGTTCACCCAGTCACGGATCATATATTCCATTTCAGTCCAATCGGCCTGAGGATTGCGGTGCCAAAGTTTACTCTGGTTCCAGTATGCGTTTGCCGAAATGATTTCACCAATCTCGCCTGTTGCAACTTTTTTGTAAATATCTATATACTCGTGTTGATGACGGCGTTGTGTCCCGACAACAA
>JBBIHB010000010.1:0-9427 GCA_037447215.1 Bacteroidales bacterium | reverse complement strand
CCATAGCTTCAGCCATTTTTGCCGAAGCCATTATCCTCCGGACACCTGTTGGGTCAACAGCTACAGGTTTTTCCATAAAAACATGTTTACGGGCATTGACTGCAGCCTCGAAATGATCGGGCCTGAATACGGGTGGGGCACAAAGGATTACCACATCTACATCCGAAGCAATTACCTTTTCGTAATTGTCGAATCCTACAAAGCAATTCTCTTCAGGAACCTCAACGTTAAAATCCTTTAGTATCCGTGCCCTGCATGAATCGACCCTGTCTTTGAATACATCGCCGATAGCAGTGATGGTTACATTCGGGCCGGCCGAAAGCCAGTTCAGGGCAGCTCCTGCCCCACGTCCTCCGCAACCAATTACACCTGCTTTAAGTGGCTTCCCATCGGGTGCGGCATCGAGAAGCGGCGGAATTTCAAGTTCACTCAGTTTTTTGAACGATGCTTTACTTGCTGCTCCTGAGCCACCTCCCGAAGTGCATGATACCAGGGGGTTAAATCCGACAGCACCAACTGCGCCGATTGCTGCAGCGCCAGTCAGAAATTTTCTTCTTGAAAAATTATTCTCAGTCATGATATTGAAATTATTATGGTTAGTTATTAGGCTTAAGGCCTATTTTTTCCTGTATTTTCATCAAAATCGCAAACCACCCTGAAACTGATATAATTGCAATCGGAAAGCCACCAGATGCTTTTGGGCATTTGTGGATCGGACCTCAACCAGTCGGCCGAACGGGTAAAATCGCGGGTTGCACTACGCACAGCGCCAGCATTGCTTCTGAAATTTCCTCCCCTGACCACCCTTTCCGTTCCTGAAGCAGGTCCTTTTGGGTCGGTTGCTCCATCCTGAAGCGTGCTGTAAGTATTGGGGGCATACCAATCGGCTACATATTCTGCTGCATTGCCCAGCATGTTTTTCAACCCGAAAGGATTGGGTTCTACTCTATCGGGCGTCTGAGTCCTCAGCATACTGTTAGCTTCATATACAACATAATTGTCTATTGTGGTGTTTCTTTTCCTGAAAAAACCACCCTCATTGAAATCGCTCGGTTTTCCTTCGAAGAAGTAAGGCCCTGAAGTTCCACCCCGCGCTGCATATTCCCATTCAGCTTCGGTAGGGAGCCTGTAATTTTTTCCGGTAACCTGCGATAGCCACCTGCAATAGGTTTCGGCAGCATGGTAGCTCATGGTAATGGCTGGCCTTGAACCCATTCCCCAGTTTTGATCGGGTTGTCCGTAAGGTGGTGTTGGACCTGTTATGGCATCTACCTCAGCCGTAAGACGGGCGCCTTCGGTGTCGGTTGACCGTCCTTCTGCAGCTGTAGATGCATAAAATGCAAGGTATTCATCCCATGTTACTTCAACTTCAGCTATAAAGAACGGACTGATAATTACAGTTTTTACAGGCCCTTCATCGGCACGGCGCATCTGTTCCGAATCGGGACTGCCGATACTGAAGGAGCCGCCTGGAATGGCTATCATACTGAAAGACACATTGGTTCCGGGAATGGTTTCGATAAAGTTTTCGTGTTTTTCAACTTTGGCAGGTTCATTGTAAACTTCCTGGTTGGCCGAGGCTACCTTTCCGAAATTTACATTGGTAGAATGAATACGGTTGGGGTCATAATGACCGACATCGATATGGCAATTCAGGCATAACAGCTCTTTTTCGTTCATGGTGTAATATAGGTGGGCCTCCATTCCTTCTTTTGAAAGGTTACGTGAAAACAAATTGGGATGGCATTTTACACACGACGATTGAAAAGTAAAATGCTGCGCCAGTTCAACTGTTCTTTTGGCTTCCCAATTAATATCGGCACTATCTTTAAATAGAAATCCGTATATATCTTTTATACCAAGTATGACCTTCTCTTTCAAATAACCTTCTCCTTTGGGTGGTAAATGACATTCGACACATCCTACCTGCATACCGCTTTTGGTATCGTAATGCGATGAAAGTTTCCAGGAATCGAAAACATGAGGGTGCACATGGCATATCTCACAAAATTTATTGGACGAAGTTGCTTCAATAGCTTTGTGTGAATAGATTGTGGCAATAACCCCCAGTGCAAAACCGATAAAAATTACGAATAAAAGCTTTTTTCTAAAATGTTGTCCGAATTTTTTTAGCATAACAAAAAGTAAAAGCAATTAAAAAAATAAATATGCAGTATGCCCTCAAAATTAGCAAAATATTAAACAATGAACCATTACCATCAGGTTTTGATGCTTATTTAGAAGGATTTTGAATTTCAGAATAAAAAAGGGATTGGTTCGGCCAATCCCTTTTTTATATTCGGTAAATCAATCCCTGATAAACAGGCTATTTAAGATTATAACCTCTTAAGTTTAATATCAAGTTCAACTATGTCGTTGCTTTTTGCATCTATCTTTTGTTCAATAACCTTATGGTAAGTAATGAGCTGGTAGTTTACCTTATATGTTCCTTTTTCGGGGAGAACCACTGAGTAGGTTCCATCAAAATCGGTGTAAGCCCATATGTTCAGTCCTGGAATTTCTATTTTAACACCTGTCAGCGCTTCGCCCGATTCCATATCGGTTACTTTTCCTGATAAAACCATTGACTGACCCGGTTTGCCGGTTTCTTTCGATTCATTTACTCCGTTTGCGAACACTGTGGCAGCGATAAAAATCAGAAATGCCAACGTATAAATTTTTTTCATTATTATTCTAAATTAATTCAGATCAAAAGTAAGGTTTGAAATAATCGGACATTTTAAGCCATCTTTATAAAGCAGTTAACAGTTGGTTAATTAGAGAACGCAATTTATAAAGTTATTATTAATACAACGTTAATTGGATACAGTAATTTAACTTTGCTGAAAATTCATAGCCATGAATGATTGGTTACAAAGTTTCGGTGAATTGTTTTTTCCATCGTTGTGTGTTACTTGTAACGATAAACTTTTTTCCGGAGAAAAATATTTATGCCTTCATTGCGTAAACGATTTACCAAAAACAGGTTTTCACAATATCCCTGATAATAAAGTAGCACAACTTTTCTGGGGAAGGGTTAAGGTTGAGTATGCCACATCCTGGTTGCATTTCAGGAAGGGCAGTCACTATCAGAAACTGGTACATTATCTTAAATACAAAGGAATGAAAGAACTGGGCTATGAGATGGGTTTAATGTTCGGTAATGATATCCGGGATTCCGGTTTTTCTGATGTGGATACTGTAATGGTGGTTCCCTTGCATAAACAAAAGGAAAAACAGAGGGGATACAACCAGAGCGAATGGATTGCCATGGGTATTTCGGAGTCGCTTAAAAAGGAACTCTCTACAGGGAACCTCATACGCGCAAGGTTTACTTCAACACAAACCCGCAAAACCAGATTCGAACGTTGGCAAAATGTTGAAGGGATTTTCGAGGTATTGTTCCCTGAAAAGACAGGAAATAAACATATCCTCTTGGTTGACGATGTAGTAACCACCGGTTCGACCCTTGAGGCTGCAGCATATGCCTTACTGAATGCTGGCGTTGCAAAAGTAAGTATTGCCACTCTGGCTACCGCCGATAACTGACTCTTTTATCGCAAAATAGTGACCCTTCTCACCCTGATATCTTTAACCGGTCTGAATTCCCTTCCCACTTCCACTTTTACCATTTCGTCCACCACTTCCATTCCCGAAACCACCTCGCCAAAAATTGTATAACTGCCATCGAGATGAGGAGCCCCACCTATAGATTTATAAACCTGACGGTGCTGGGCTGTAAAGGTGTGCCCGGTTTCTTTCTGAATATCATCAAGTTCGCGGTCAGTATAAGTTCTTCCCGAAACAATGAAGTATTGCGAACCTTCTGAACGTCGTCTTGCATTTTCATTATCAGGCCGCCTTGGAGAACATATAACGCCCCTTTGATGAAATTTTCCCGGTACTATATGTGCAGGCATTGTATATCCTGGCCCTTTCCAGCCCACCACATCCTCTTTTCGGGCAAAACGGGTGTCGGCTGCTCCGCTTTGTATTCCCAAACCGGAAATTATTCGGTGTACAAGCAGGCTGTCGTAGAAACCCTCTTCAGCGAGCCGGATAAAATTATCACGGTAATCGGGAGTTTCGTTAAAGAGCCTTATTATTATGTCGCCAAAGTCAGTGACAATCCTGATTCCCCTGATCCGGCTGTTTGCTTCGGCTGTCCGTTTGTCGTTATGGCTTTGGGTTTCGGAAAGGGGCCTAGGTTCTTTAGCTGACTTTTCGAGGACCTCTGAAACCAGCCAGGACGGAACAACAAGGCTTCGCTGACGGTAATCCACAACATCGGAAAAACCCAGTCCGAGTACTTGCTGGTTGCTAAGGAATAGGGGCAAACCAAACGAGTTTTTCAGAATCTGGTTTGAAACATGGTATAAAGGAAGTCCCGTTTTATGTGTGAACGCTTCAACCCTTCCGGTTCGCAATTGCAGTGTTCCTCCAGTGGGTTTGGTAACTACAATGGTTTTGGCCGAGTTGGGCACGCTGTCGGCATAAAGTTTTAAAGGGGTTCGTTTTGCTGAACCAACACTGAGGATAATCAGGTCGCTTATACGGTCAAGAACCATAAAGCCATCAGCCTCGAATCCCTTATCTCCGTCATGCGGAAAAATGATTGCCCGGTTGGCTGCATTCATCATCGAAAGCCGGGTAACCACAAGACTGCTGTCGATAAAAAAACCCTGCCCGATTTCGAGTATCCGATCGTTATCGTAAGTGTTTATTGTAACAATTGAGCTTAAAAGCTGCTGCCATTTTACCTGATCGTCGCCATTGTTTTCAGTTTCCACAACCGGGGGCAGGGAAGCTTGTTCCCGTTGCCCGCAGCCATTCAGGAATACGAATGTCAAAATCAATAAAACGATATGTACAATACTGTTGGCCTTGTTCATAATCTTAATTTAAAATCATTACGCTGATTTTTACATCGGTTATCGGCCTGTCATAACCATCGGTTTTTAGTTCCGATATCCTGTCGATTACCTCAAATCCTTCGATACATTCTCCGAAAACGGTGTACTTTCCATCCAAATCAGGATAACCGCCCACTGTTGTATAAGCTTTTCGCTGTTGCTCCGAAAAATTGAGCTTCCCGGGAGCAAGGGCATATTCAGTATCAATCCTTCGGCGTAAAGGTTCGGCAATGGCCCTGAATTCATTTGCTTTCTTTTCTGACCTGAGGACTGCCAGCTTTTCGCGGACATCATTGGTAAGGTACCTGTCGGTAATGCGCTTCATTATCGGATTGTTTACTGCCAATTCCATGGTGTCGAGTGCTCCCGGGGTAAAAATTTTGCCTTTTACGATATAAAACTGTGAAATGTCCGATTGCTTAAAAGGGTTTTTTTCATCGGGTTGACGGGGGGCACATAACGCGCCTTTCTTATGAAAATAATGGGTTAATATCTCATCATCAACAGTTTTGTCGGGATCGCCATACCCGATACGCTTACCGGGAGCCGCATTTCTCGATGAACGTGAACCACCCTGGATCAGAAAATCACTGATTACACGGTAAAAGAGGGTTCCTTCGTAATACCCTTCGCGGGCAAGCTGCAGAAAAGCATCCCTGTGCATGGGCGTATCATCGTAAATCACAAAAACCATATCGCCGAGGTTGGTCGAAATTCGGACCTTGCGGGATTGGGCATCGGTGCCAGACCAAATTAAGCTAATTAGTAAAACCCCGAAAAAAACCTTCATGCTTAATCCAAAACTTTGATTTTCATTTTTATATCAGTCAGCGGACGGTTGGCTGAATCGGTTTCAACCGCGGCAATTTTTTCAATAACTTCCAACCCTTCAATCACTTCGCCAAATACAGTATAGGCTCCGTCAAGAGAGGGATAACCTCCCATGTTTGTATATGCATTCCTCTGGTTCTGGGTAAATGCAAAGCGTGGAGTTGCTTTGAAAATACTGTCAGCTTCTTCACGAAGTTCGGCAACCCTAATATTAAAACCAGCCTCATCGTTTTGTTGCCTGAACCTGTTTAACTCCTCTTGTGCGGCCATAAAATGACGATTGAAAATCGCCTGTTGTTGCGACATATTCCGTTGCATTTCCATGGTGTCGAGTTCGCCGGGGCGCCATATTTTTCCCTGTACAATATAAAACTGCGATCCGCTTGACTGTCGTTCTGGGTTTACCTGATCCCCCTGTCGTGCAGCAGCTAAAGCCCCTTTTTTATGATAGTATTTTTCGACAATTTCAGCAGGAATGGTATAGCCCGGACCCCCACTTCCCAAACGGGAACCGGGAGCAGCAGTTTTCGAGTCGGGATCGCCTCCCTGTATCATAAAATAATTGATAACCCTATGGAACAATAAACCATCGTAAAAACCCTCTCCTGCCAATTTCAGAAAATTATCCCGGTGAAGCGGGGTTTCGTTGTATAACTTTAGCTTAATATCCCCCATTTCGGTTGAAAGGACAACGATTTTTTCTCGCATTGGCTGCGGCGAATTGCTGCACGAAATCACCATAGCCAGAAATAATGCCGATAGTGAAATAATAACCCTGTTCATTTTTTACTCTTTTCCCGCAAATTTAAAAAAGAAAATGCTGTAACAAACAAATCAATGACAAGTCAGTATTATAGCTTGGTTTTGTTTTTTGGCGAATGTTATTTGAAAGCATTTACCCTTATTTTTGCTAAGACAACCAGTAGATTTTATGCCCATGTTTGTAAATAAGGTATTACTATTATTGGTGATTTTTCTTCCCTCGATCTTTTCAGGCAATAAAAGCAAAGCACCTGATTTTCCTACAGAGGAGACAGAAACTGCACCAAAACCATTCGCCTTGTTACCCCCTAAGTTGGCTGAAAATTCGGGTATAGTATATGACCGCGGGATTTTATGGACAATAACTGACAGCGGTGGCCCCAATATCCTTTATGGGATTAACCTCAATGGGGAAATTGTCGCTGAAGCTACCCTAAAGGGTGCCTCAAACATCGATTGGGAGGACATCGCCCAGGATGAAAACTATTTTTATATTGCTGATTCCGGTAATAATATCGGCAACCGCCGAAATCTGATCATTTATAAAGTAGCGAAAAAACAAATCAGACTGTATGGTAAACAGGAAGTAGAAGCTCAGAAAATCCATTATTCGTACCCCGATCAGGTTGATTTTACGGCTGCACCACATGCCCACTCTTTCGATTGCGAAGCCATCATCGCATATTCCGATTCGCTTTATCTTTTAACAAAAGATTGGGTAAATAATCGGACAAACCTCTATTCGCTTCCCAAAACACCCGGAAATTTTGTTGTTTCAATATGTCCGGTATCTTTTGATTCAAGGGGTCTTGTAACTGGCGCTGACATTACCCCCGACGGGAAACACCTGTTCCTAATCGGCTATAGTCAGTTTAAACCATTTGCCTGGGTAATCAACGATTTTAATCCTGTCAATTTTTCATCCTGGAAAATTACTTATGTTGAATTAAGTGGCTTGTCGATGGCACAAACTGAAGGGATCGCATATGTTTCATCCGATACAATTCTGTTTTCATGTGAAAGGACCCCTGTTGTTCCTGAACAGTTGTTTCTGCTTCCACAATTAATAACCGAATAAATACCGATACAATGGAATACCTTATGGTCGAGGATAACATTCACTTGCAGCAACTTAAAATGGCACATGCCGGATTGATTTTCGAAACTATCGAACGCGACAGGGAGTATTTGAGGAAATGGCTGCCTTTTGTTGACCAGACCAGAAAACCTGAAGATACAAGGGATTATATCAGGCAGATTCAGCAAAGCCCCAAAAACGATTTGGTATATACCATCTGGTATAAAGGTGACTTCGCGGGATTGGCAGGTTATAAGGATTCGGATACTGTAAACCAGAAAACCGAAATTGGTTACTGGCTGGCCGAAAATATGCAAGGAAAGGGTATTATGATTCACACTGTTAAGAAGCTTGTCGATTTTGCATTCAGGAACCTCAACCGAAATAGGGTGCAGATAAAAGTCGCCGTCGGGAATGATCGAAGTTCGGCTATTCCAGAAAAACTTGGGTTTCAATTTGAGGGGATCGAACGGGAAGGTGAATTTCATTACGACCGCTTTTATGACCTAAAACAATACAGCATGTTGAAAAGGGAGTGGACTACTTTGCTGCTGGATAAATCATGGCCCTGAAAAACCGGCTCCGGTATTGGGAGCAGTGTGTTATTAGCATAATAAGAGTTTAAATATAAGTTACTTGCGTTAAAATTAGTTAAGCACTTTTTTGTTGTATTCAAATAATAGGTATATTTGACCCCGAAATTCATTTGTTCAACATATCAAAAAAAACGCTTAAAGTTGAAGCAGTGAACAATCAAAGCAATTTGAGCATGGAAAATAAACAGATCAGGAGAAACCTGTACAGGGCACTTCGGAAAACCGGGGTTCGTAAAGAGAAAATTTCGCTCGAAGCGGATTTTCAGGATGATCTCCACTTTGACACTACCGACTGGAAAATTTTTACTTATTATCTGGAAAGTATTTTTAAAGTGAACATTGAAGAAGAAAGCATCAGGAGTCTGCACTCAGTTAACGACACCATCACATTGTTAAGGCAAACAGCCTGAAGCAGCAGGATGGACAAAAACTTTCAGGGGCCTTAAAGGCTCCTTTTTTTTATACGATTTTGATTACCATACCTTCGGCCTCCACAATGTCATCTTTTCTTAGTTTGGCTCTTTTCCTGAATTCCACTACGCCGTTAAGTTTAATTAACCCTTCGTCAACCATTTGTTTAGCTTGGCCTCCGGTTTCAGCCAACCTGACATATTTAAGCAGCCTGATCAATTCAATATATTCTTCCTGTAGTTTAAAGTCCTTCATTTTTTTTCACTTTTTGAGTTCTTCCTTATGTTTTCCTGGCAGTCCATTTGCTACAAGGATATACGATTCCGAAATCCAATGTTTTAAAAGGTTATCGGGTGCATGTTCTGTTTTAACAATATTCCAATACACCTTATTCATGTGGTAACCCGGCAATACAAAGGAATACATTTCCTGCATCTCGATGATTTTTTCTGGGGTATTTTTAAGGTTGACACCCGGTTCACCATCGAGATTGAGCAGGCAAAACATTTTGCCCATAACCTTGAAAACCAATGTTACCTCATCAAACGGGAAACTCTCGGAAGTCCCCGGCATCGATAAACAATATTCCCTTATTTCTTCGACGTTCATAAATGTTTTTCTAACACTGATAACGTTTTTCTATCGGCGTAAAGTTAGGTAATTATATGAGTTTCGCCGATAATATAAAGCGTCTCAGAGAAAATAAAGGGTTACAGCAAAAGCAGGTAGCTATTGAGATTGGCCTGGGGATTTCCCATTACAACAAGATTGAGAACGGGCAGTGGATAGACCGGAGCAAGCTGACCCCCCAATTCGGATGAAAACAAGCTGGATTT
>JBBIHB010000009.1:51399-104102 GCA_037447215.1 Bacteroidales bacterium | reverse complement strand
TGAATACCCCCATAAAATTCCACTGATCGGTTTGTTTGCGGTGCATGGTTGACCAGTGGTTGTCGTTATTCCAGAGCATGGCCACACGCCGCGCCTTGTAATCTGCCGGCATTTTGGTATTTATGCCCTTTATTTGGCTCCTGAGGCTTCTGATCTCCTTCATAAATTCCACAATCTCTTCACCTCCATCGGTTGGGGTTACACCATCGGTTCCTACAATACCAAGAATATCCTGTTCGAACCCAAAAGTTGGCTGCCGGTAGCGGTAAAAGCAAGCAAACGAATTTCCACCAGCAAGGGTGTGGTATAGGAAAACCTTCCGCATACCCGGATAAATTCGGGGGTTGTATGGTCCCCAAGAAACCTGGCTGATCTGGATTTCCATAACTCCAGTCCTTCCTTTACTGTAAGGTCTGAAACGATCGCTGGCAAAACCCACTGCAAATGGATCCCCACGGCGGAATCCTTCGTTGCCGATTCCATTTCCGTAACCCGATACCGGATACGATGTCCAGGTAATAAAATCGAGATATTCGCTCCGCCAGGGATCAACAGGCATATAACCTGCCATATAATTGGTGGTTATCCACTGTTCCCTGGTATATTCCCGGAGTATTTCGGTCTGAAACCGCAGAAAATCAGCAGCCTCATCGGCGTTAAAACGTTTCCAGTCGAGCATGGCGTGTGGATTGATAAAGTCGATTGGCGAACGGCTCTCGTTGGGGATGGCCACCTGCTCAAAATTATTGTACACCTGGCTCCAGAAAACAGTTCCCCATTCCCGGTTAAGGGTTTCAATATTCTTGTATTTTTCTTTCAACCAATTTTGAAAACGTTGGTGGGCAGCTTCGCTGAAATCTTCTTCCCATCCATAGTGCGACGGCTCATTATCGAGTTGCCAGCCAACAATGCGGGGATCGTGTCCATAGCGTTTTCCGAGTTCGTGGGTTATTTGGCCCACATACCGCCGGTAAATTTCACTGCTCCATGAGGCTTGCTGACGGGTACCATGCACTGCTGCAACCCCCTGGCTGTTTTTTATGAGCACCGCGGGATGCTTTTGGGTAAGCCAGGCCGGAGGGGTTGGGGTAGGGGTACACATGATCACTTTCAGTCCGTATTTTGCTGCCAGCTCAACAGCATGGTCGAGCCACTCAAAATCATATTTGCCTTCTTCGGGTTCCATAAATGCCCAGGCAAACTCCCCAAAATGGGTAAACTCAAAACCCATATCGGCCATGTTTTTCAGGTCGCGTTCCCATTGTTCGCGCGGCCAGTGTTCGGGGTAATAATATACTCCGGTGGCAAACAGTTCAATATCCGGGAAAACAGGCTTTTGGGAGCTTACCTCACATATTAAACCTGTATTTATTAGTGCCGCAATTAGTATTATCAGTTTTTTGGGAAAGGCAAGATTATGATTCATTTGTTTCGTTTTAATTTTCAGAGTAAATATATGTAAATTTTCAGTCTGGCTACACTTTATGTGACATAAAAATTATCATAATGGAAAGGTTGTCTGAAAAAGTTGCCACCAATTGATATAAAACAAATCTCAACCTGATCTGTTACTTAAAATGAAAATTACAGATGTGGTTGCCTGATTAAAACAACCTAAAAAGAAAAATCAAAAATAGTTTACATGTACTTTGAAAAGACAGAACTTTTGGAAACATCGTATCCATCAATTATAGAAGCCCTTGACGATTATTACCTTGCCTGCCTGAGTCGGCAGTTAAGTTTATTGGGGCGCCGCGAAGTGCACAATGGACGAGCCCATTTCGGGATTTTTGGCGACGGAAAAGAACTGGCGCAGATTGCTTATGCGAAAACATTCCAAAAAGGCGACTGGCGATCAGGTTATTACCGTGATCAAACCTTTATGCTTGCCCTCGACCTGTTGCAGCCCGAAGAGTTTTTTGCCATGATTTACGGCGATACCGATCCGGATATTAACCCCTCTACCGGTGGACGGAATTTCAACAACCATTTTACCACAAGCAACATTAACAGCCAGGGTGAAATAAAAAATCTTGCCGATCAGTTCAATTCAGCCTCCGATATTTCTTCCACAGCCGGACAAATGCCCCGGTTGCTTGGTTTGGCACAGGCTTCTAAAATTGTCCGTGAAAAGCCAGAAATGATTAAACATCTGAAAAACAATGTTACGGGCAACGAAGTAGCTTTTGGCTCCATTGGAGATGCCAGTACCAGTGAGGGAATGTTTTTTGAAACCATCAATGCTGCAGCTGTAATGCAGGTGCCACTTTCTGTGGCTGTTTACGATGATGGTTTTGGAATAAGTGTTCCCAAAGAATTGCAAACTACCAAAGCGAGCATTTCGGAAGCACTTAAAGGTTTCAGAAAAGAAAAAGGCACCAACGGAATTGAGATATATACCTGTAGGGGTTGGGATTATCCCACGCTGGTCGAAACATTTGCCAAAGGGGTTGAACAATGCCGAAATACCCATACTCCCGTACTATTCCATATTACCGAGATTACCCAGCCTACAGGGCATTCCACATCGGGTTCGCACGAACGCTACAAATCAAAAGAGCGGTTGGCATGGGAAAAAGAATACGACTGTTTGGTTCAGTTCAGAAAATGGTTGCTCGTATCTGGCGTGGCCGAAATTGAGGAACTCGGCATAATTGAACGGCGTGCCAGGCGGGAAGCCCGCGAAGCCAGAGATAAAGCTTGGGAAAACTATAAAAAAGGTTACAGGGAAGAAACTGAAATATTAAAGAAGATCGTTGACCAAATTAAAACCGATTCTAATGGAGCTGTTAACCATGTTGCTGAACTGGAAAGTATTATTGCAAAAATTTTCCCGACCCGACGGGCATTGTTAAGTTTTGCCAAAAGAGTCCTTTATGAAATTCATGGATCCCATGGTTACGATACAGTTTATAAGGCATTAACGAATTGGATCGATGTTTTCGAAAAACAAAGCAGCACATTTTACAACCGTAATCTATACCGCGAAGGCAATGATTCGGCACTAAACGTAACGGGTATTGCTCCCGGTTATGAAAATAATCCTGAAGAAGTTCCCGGATCTGAAATCATTAACAGGAACTTTGATGTGCTTTTCGGGAAATATCCCAACCTGATTACATTCGGTGAAGATACAGGAAAACTAGGTGACGTAAACCAGGGTATGAAAGGTATGCAAGCCAAATATAGTGTACACAGGGTGTCCGATACCGGCATTCGCGAAACCACCATTATTGGCCAGGGTATCGGACTTGCACTCAGGGGCTTCAGGCCCATTGCCGAAATTCAGTATCTCGATTACCTGATCTATGCACAGTCAACCCTGAGTGACGATCTGGCCAGCATGCAATACCGCACAATGGGGAAACAGGCGGCACCAGTTATTATTCGTACCCGGGGCCATCAGTTGCAAGGCATCTGGCATGCCGGCTCTCCTATGCAGATGATACTTGGCTCTATGCGGGGGGTTTATCTCTGTGTTCCACGCAATATGACACAGGCAGCAGGTTTTTATAACACACTGCTCGAAGCCAATGATCCGGCACTAGTTATAGAACCGCTTAAAGCGTACAATGTAAAAGAACCGCTGCCAGCAAATTTCGGTGAATTCAGAGTTCCTCTAGGTGTACCAGAAATTTTACTTAAAGGAACAGATGTAACCCTGGTAACTTACGGATGGAACATTAATCATGCCCTTAAGGCCGCCGACCTGTTGGCAACAAAAAGTATTTCAGTTGAGGTGATCGATGTTCAAACCCTTATGCCTTTCGATGTGAACCACATTATTCTGGAGTCGGTGAAAAAAACAGGAAAAGTTTTGTTTGTGGATGAAGACTTTCCTGGAGGTGCAACCGCATATATGATGCAAAAAGTGGTTGAAGAACAACAGGCATTCAATTATCTGGATACCGCCCCTAAAACATTGCCTGCTATGGAACACCGCCCGGCTTATGGTATCGATGGCGAATATTTTTCAAAACCCAACGTGGAACGTATTTTTGAGGCGGTTTATCAAATGATGCACGAGGTGGATGTGAAGAATTTTAAAGTGCTTTAGCTATTACTACTTCCAATTGTTGTTTCATACCTCCGACTGTTGATTTATCTGTTAAAAAATGAAGAAAATTTTCTAATTTTATCCTCTGTAAAATTTTAAAGATAAATCATTAATATTCTGATTTTTATAAAAACATCAAAAACAGCAGCTTATGAGAACTACAAGGAGAGATTTTTTAAAGACCAGCACATTTGCCCTTGGTGGCGCCGCACTGCTCCCCGGATTGGCTTGTTCAACCGGAACCAAACCTGCAACCGCACCAAGTGTAGTTACCGCACTTCAGCTATATTCAGTTCGTGATGAAATGCGTGCCGATCCACTCGGAACACTCACAAAATTGGCCAAAATAGGCTACAAATACGTAGAACATGCCAACTATGTGAATCAAAGATTTTATGGCTGGACAGCCGAAGAATTTAAGAAAGTATTGGACGACCTTGGCCTGAAAATGCCATCAGGACATACCGTTTTAGGAAGTCAGCATTGGAATGAAGACCAGAATGACTTCACTGACGACTGGAAAAAACTGGTTGACGATGCCGCTTTTGTTGGGCAGGAGTATGTGGTAAGCCCTTGGCTCGATGCCAGCCTACGCCAGACATACGATGATCTGGTCAGGTTTATGGGTATTTTCAATAAGTGTGGAGAACTTTGCAAAACCCGCGGAATGCGTTTTGGTTACCACAACCACGATTTTGAGTTCAGCGAAAAATTGAACAACCAAACCCTGTGGGACATAATGATGGCAAACACCGATGCCGACAAGGTGGTTATGCAGCTTGATACCGGCAATATGTATGTTGCAGGGGCTCTTGCCAAAGACCTGCTGGAGAAATATCCGGGTCGTTACGATAATATCCATATAAAAGATATGGTGAAGACTGAAGATGGCCAGAGCTACGAAAGTACCATTGTAGGTTCGGGATTACTTCCCATGAGGGAAATAGCTGACCTTGCCCGTGATTCAGGCACCAAACTCTTTGTTATAGAACAGGAATCCTATCAGGGTAAAACACCGATGGAGTGCATGGAAGCCAACTTTAAGGTGATGAAGGAGTGGGGTTACCTTTAGAAAGGGTAAAGTCGATAGGAGAAAGTAAAAAGGCAAATGGTTAAAGTAAGGAAATAAAACATAAGGCTCAGAACTAAAAATGATGAGAGCTGAGAAGAAAGTTTAGCACCGTATGTTCAGCACTTTGCTCTCAATTTGATACCTGATACTTTTGAACCGGAGACCTGATACCCATTGGCCGAATACCTGATTGTAATAAAAAACCGGAGTATGTAAAATATCTCCGGTTTTTTCTTCAATATCGCAACAATGAATTCCCTTACAAGTCTAAAACATAATTGAGTCTGACTATTTGCCGGGATAAACCGGGCTCAACCACTCTTCGTAAGGCTCATATTTGCTGGCGCCTGCCCAGCGAACACCCCGCGTCCAGATTGTCCAGGCTTCGGGAATACGAAGTTCGGCCGGATCGTGGCCAATAGAGAAATAGAATATCCTTCCTTTACCGTAATATTTTTTCCAGACAACCGGCATGGTAGCGCCGTTTATCCATGAATTGTGATCGCCGCTGAAAGTAGTGGTAGCCAACACCTTCACATTCGGATCGATGTGCATATAATACTGTTCCGATTTTATTTTGAAGCCTTTCACTCCTTTGGTAACCAGATCGTCGTGGTTGGTAACCTCCACCGTATAATCGATTACATTGCCAGGATGTGCTACCCACTGGCCGCCAACCATATACTGGTACTCGGTATTTTCGCGGAACGAGTCGCCAAGGCCGCCGTGGATACCAGCCAGGCCTACGCCACCTTTAACTGCTTCGAGCAATCCCTTTTCCTGTTCCCTGCTGATTTTCCCCATAGTCCACATTTGGATAATCAAGTCAACCGAACCCATTATTTCCTTATTGGTATAAACACCCAGCGAATCGGAAATCATCAGGTCAACACCCTCATCTTTCAACCAGGGCGCAACAATTTCTTTGAAATCTTTGGGTTTATGTCCATCCCAGCCTCCCCAGATTAACAATACTTTTTTCCCTTTAATGGAAGGAAGTCCGTCGGTTGAACTATCAGACTCACCAGCAACAGAGTTGAATACAGGAAGAAAAAATAAAGACAGAAGGCTAACTATCAATGCTTTACGAAGAAAAGAAATCATCTTTTTCATATTAAACGGTTTTCATAATAGATTAAAGGAAACAAATTTAATGAATGATTTGATTTAATAACACCCTTTCAATCCGTTGATAATTAAAAACATAAATCGGGAATTAGTCATTTTAATTTTTGCATACTGTTTGGATTGTATCCGAAGTATCCGTACCATTGTAGTGCAAGTCAAGCTGAAGTACACGGTAAACACAGTTTACACCATCGCCGGTGTCTGAAAGAACATCAGCACATCGGAGACCTGTATAATTGATGATCCGTTTGGTGTCAGGTATTAATTGCCCCATTAGATCAAGGCAATTGCTGAATTTGGGAAATTTCAGGTCAACAATCTTTTTCCCATTGCAAATCTGTTGTCAGGGATCATAATTTCGGACAGCATTGAACGTTCGAAATCAGATAATATGCGTTTAATCGTATCGACTGGTTTTTCATCTTCGGGCAACGATAGGTTTAACCACCTTGCCAAAACAGAGAAGGGGGTTCCCTGGAACAGTACCGAGGAAACCGAAACAAAAAACACGATGTTGAAAATCATATCTGCTTTATTGATACCGGCTAATAGCAGATAAGTAGCAAAAACAATCGGAACAAGTCCCCTTAAGCCAACCCATGAATAAAAGTGCGTTTCTGAAGGTCATCCTGAAAGGCAACAGGCTCAGATGCACACTTAGGGGACGCGCTACTATTATCAGGAACACAGAAATCAGCATACCAACGGCCCAAAAAAGGAGAAGGGTTGGAATTCCAAACCTGTAAGTGGTTTTACCCACAACAATGCTTACAAAAAGCAAAAGCGAACCGATTAACAATATATTTTCGGTAATAAGATTCATCTCCGCTAATATGTAAGATAGTTGAAACTATTTTTTTGAATTAAATCAGCAAACCGGATGAATTAAAAATCCGGCTTCAGGTTTTCCCATTTAACTTTCCATTTTCCGTTGCTGGGGAAACCTGGATTTTCCGCTTTACATCCTTCCCATCCGGCACACATCAGCGCAACAGCTTTCAGGAGGCCTCCGTTTCCGGGAAGGTATATCCGCAGCCTTTCATCCTGATAATTGTGCCCATTAATAAGATAAGTGTTCTTCTGAACCTCTTTCAAAAGCGCTTCAAGGGCAATTTCCGGTTCGTGCAGGCGGGTGGCACACATGGCAACCATTGGGTAATCCCATCCCCAGGTATGGAGCCAGTCCCAATGTTCCATAATCAGTTTCAGGGTATTGCGCATGGTATTTTCATCCACTTTATCCCATAACGGTAACATGCCAAGGGTTCCCAGTACCATTGGGTGGTCTCTCATATTCGCCGTATTGGTATAAGAATCGGGGGCATTGGCAATTCCCATGTAGAGGCCATCGATGGCAACCGGGGAGGTAAGGTTGTTCCGTACCTCTTCCCATTTGGTTTCGATGGCTTGCCCCATGCGCTGCTTCCATTGCTGCGCAACTGAAAAACCCCAATGCCAGTATGCCAGCTCGAAGGGTGGGTTTGTGGCAGTTAACCGGTCCCAGTGCTCCTGCGCCGGAATAAGCGGCGGTGCCAGTTTGTATTTGCCTGTTGCCTCATCGAACAATGGGAAATCGGCCATAAAATCGGCGGTGGCAAAAACCAGGTCGGCATATTTCTGAAGGGTTTCGGTTTTAGGATTGGATTGGTATAGCTGTTCGGCAAAATAAATAAAATGGGGTTGTTGCCAGATCAGGTATGAGCCGATGGATGAAGGGCTGTTCTGCCCCCCGGGGCCTACCATTTTCGGCCAGCGCACACCCTGGTAACCCTGTAGTCGGGTGAAGCCGGTTGCTTTCTGGTAAATATCGCGGTAATAGGCAAGCTGTCCCTCCATATATTGCGGCCGCTGCCAATTGTAGAAATGTGCGCTGTGCCACCAGTGCATTTCGAGGTGAAATTTACCGTACCAGCTGTTGAAAGTCAGACCGGTTTCCTGCGGGGGCAGGTTACCCGATCCGTTCACTTTCGTAAGATATTGCGAAAGCACCACCCGGCGCTCCAATTCATGTGCTCGCAAGTCCGTACAGTCCGAAAAATCCACAGCGCCACCACTCATCCAGAATTCTTCCCAGTGAAACCGGCTGTTTTGACATGTTTCTTCGAATACAGGTAAGTTATGGTCAATACTTTCAGGTGAAAACAGGCACGAAAATTCGATCACTTTCGATTTTGCATCGGGTTTCAGAACAAATGTGTGCCGTTCGATTTCCAGCAATTCAGCATTTCCGCTCCAGTCAATCTGCGTAAAATAATGGTCATTATCCAGTTTTCGGTTGATGGTTGCTGTGTTTTGCCCCGACTTGGTTATGCAGGAAGTGTGTTTGTCGCGGGAACCAAAATCATAACCCGCATGGGTATGCACCGGTATTCCATAAGGGAAGCGCCATTCGACCGAAAGCCTGTTGGCTTCGATCAGGGGTGATACAATTCTTGCCGAAATCATATCCATTTCCTGATGGGCAAATACAATAACCTCAACCGGCTGGCCTTCCACCTCGAACCTGCTGCTTACCTCGCCCCGCCACAAATCGAGCCGGTGGGCCGGGTTTACCACATCATTTATGGAGATTTCTTCCCCGTTTTCCTTAACAATGACCAGCCTGATAATTCCCAAATGGAGTCGGTGTGGATTTTCGCGAAAATAGTTGACCGCCCCGATAGCCCGGGGTGAGGTGTTCAACTGATGCTCATAAGGTATTTGTCTTCCATTAACTTCATGGTACAAATAGGTTTCATCCAGATTGTAATTTTCCGTGTTGGGTATGGTATGCCAGCCCCAGTTGGACATCGTTCCAAGCGAAACCCCCTCCTCGTATTCCCTGAAAAAAGTCTGCAACCCGGTGATATCGGTGGTAAAGGCAAAATTTCCGTTCCCCAACGTAAGCGAAGCCAGCGGATCGAACTCCTCAACCAGGATATTGTGCCGGTTAACCAGGGCATAGCGGTCGATGGGCTCGTTTCGGGTGACTGTTATACAGGAAAAAAGCCATAAAAAAATGGTTGAAACGGATAATATTTTTAGCTTCATAAGCATTTCATTGAGTTTTCCCAAATGTATCGAATTTTTATCGGATTCCGGGATTGGATAATGGCTACCTACTACCGGAATTAAAAGAAAAACAAAGGCCTGCTGAATGAAAAGTTAACAAAACTAATAAGAGACTGTTTTGAAATCATTTAAAATGAAGAAAGGCATATTCGGCAACCTTCTGGTAAGGATGATCAAGTCTAATCCATTACCTTACAAAGTTTATTTCAGGATTATGATCAGCTCTTACTGAATGGGGATTTCGCCCCACTTCCGGGTATGATAATCGTCTTTGAAAAACCAGAATGGCCTGTCGGCGGGGTAATGAATATGATGGAATTTACACATACTGTTGAGTGACATTACCATAATCGATTTCATGTAATTATCTTCCAGGTCTTGTTCCACAGAAAAGTAGGGAATGAAATGGAACCGCGGAGTTTCCTTATTGATCTGAGAAACCAGGTGTTTTGCCATGGTTTGGGATATGGTTCTTCGAAAGGAACATTGTTGCAATCCCTGTAACTGTTACACGACTTAAAAAGTACAACAATAATAAAATTGAGGACTGCTGTTTTTGGGTTCATATCAGAAAGTACTTATGCTTTGTGAACAAAAATATACTATTCGATATGAAATGGTTAAAATTGGCGGCAGGTTTGGCAAATTTTAAAAAAGACCGCTTGCCCCGTCAATGATTTTTTCATTAGTTTCGCCCACTTCAAAAACAATATCCGGTTTCAGGAAATATAACTCTTTTTCGATCCTGAATTTTTCTTCTCCGCCACCGGTAATGTTAAGCATAATACATGCATTTTTCTGAATAAGGTTCCTGTTTACTGCCTCTATTAAGGAAGCAGTAGCCACAGCAGCAGCGGGATGAATATCTATTCCTTCTGTTTTCTTGAATAATCCGGCAGCTTCGGCAGCCTGTTGGTTGGTGGCCAGCAAAACATCGCCCTGCGAATCGGAGAGCGCATCGAACAACCCCCCTGCAATCGGATAGGGTGGTTTCCGGTTCGAAAGTACTTTGGCATCAATTTCTTCCACCTGTTTACGGGAAAGGTTATCGTCAATCGGCAGCATCGCCCTCGATCCGGCTTTCCAGGCATCATAAATGGGCGTGAAGGGTGCATTCTGCGAAACCATCAATTTCATTTTCGTTTTGCCAAACCGTGAATCGGCCATAAAGCGCTGGTTTGCTTCCCATGCTGCAATTGCCCCGGTTCCACTGCCGATGGCCTGAAAATAGTAATCGGGTATCCGGCCGATAGTCGTAACTGCCGATAGTACGGTGGTTCCCATGCCATCGCGCCGGGCAATATTTTTGGCTCCCCCTTCGGCAACAAACCCATCTATGCCTGCCACAACATTCGAAAGGTGAATGGCATCGAAATAATCGCTCCCTTTTGCACTGCATATAAGTTTTACAAAGCTGTTCAACGGTTTCTCAAACCACAGGGCATCCAAATTATCTTCGGGAACACAAAGTAAAAGAGGTATATGATTATCAGAACAAACTTTTGCAAAGGCACGTGCTGTATTGCCTGCCGAAGCCACCACCAGTATTTTATCCATACCGGGCATCATCCGTCCACAAACCGAATAGGCTTCGGTCTCTTTGAACGAACATGTTGACATAAAGGCTCCCTTTTCTGGCCACCATCCGCTGAATGTAATCCAGAGTTCATCCAGTTTCAGGACTTTAGCCAGTCCGGTGCTGCGGTATGTTACCGGCGCCGAAGAGCCTTCGAGTAACCGGCAAACGGGCAGCCATTGCGAAAACTTATACAAACCCGGTAAATCGTTGTTCACTTTCAGTTGCCTGTTTTCATAAATTGCCCTGACCAGCGTGGGGTCTTGTTCATCCGGGGCTTCCAAAGTCCATCCCTGGTCAGGGAATGTTTGTCCGGTTTTAACTGACTGCAGAAAATACCTGGTTCCTTCAAAATTCATGTTCTGATTTTTGGTAAAGGGGCAAAAATAGAAAAATTGACGGGAATCTGATAAAAGTTCTGTTTTGGCTTTTTGCATATAATTCCTATTTTTGCAGACCGAAAATGACCGGCCTCATAGTTCAAGGGATAGAACGGAAGTTTCCTAAACTTCAAATTCGCGTTCGAGTCGCGGTGAGGCTACGAACATGGATAATAGCGCTGACAATGAAAATTTGCAGCGCTGTTTTTTTTGATTCATTTCAACAACGATCAGAAAATAGTTTTATCTGCGAGGAATCAATTTTTTTTAAATGAGCAGTAATTTCAGTACATTTAGGGTCTAAATGGAATAATTATGGATAGAAGAAGCTTTATCGGAGCGGGGATAACTGCGGCTGCAGCAGTGGTTGCCGGAAATGCTGCCGGCCAGGTGCCGGGAGTTCAGAAACCTTTGGGCGATCTGCCATTCAACGAGCGGACATTTCAGGCTATGCCAACCCGCTCATTTGGAAAAACAGGTTATAAAACAGGCATTTTAAGCCTTGGTGGACAGGCCACTCTAGAAATTGCCGGACGAGAAGAGGAATCTGAAAAAATTATTCACAGGGCAATCGACCTAGGCATTAACTATATCGACACTGCAGCTTCTTATGGGCGGGGGGTTTCACAGCTAAACATCGGACGGGTGATGAAAACCCGGCGCAATGAAGTTTTTCTGGCTACCAAAACCCATGATCGTACCTACGATGGATCGATGAGGCTTTTGGAGGAAAGCCTCAAAAACCTGCAAACCGACCGGCTCGATTTGTGGCAACTACACAATATCACCACCCAGGATCAGATTGACCAGATTTTCGGGCCTGAAGGTGCCATTAAAGCCTTTGAAAAAGCAAAATCGGATGGCACTGTTCGTTTTCTTGGAATATCCGGTCATTACGAGCCTATCGTATTACTCGAAGCCATCAGGCGCTACCGTTTCGATGCCATTCTGATGGCCCTTAATGCAGCCGATATCCATTACCTGAGTTTTAAGAATTATCTTTTGCCCGAAGCTCAAAAGCTCGAAATGGCTATTATTGGTATGAAGGTGGCCACCCGTGGCAGAATGCTTTCGTGCTGGACACCCCCGCCACTCGAAGAACAACCTGAAAGACTACGTACCCCGAAACCGGGAACCATTTCCATAAAAGAAGCATTAAGCTATAATATGAGCCTTCCGGTAAGTACCACCATCATCGGGGTCGATTCGGTATCACAACTCGAAGAAGATGTGCAGATTGCTTCGGAGTTTTCGCCTCTGAGCCAGGAGCAGCTTGCCGAAATTGAATACAAAACATTGCCGATTGTAAGGCAAGGCCTTTATTTCAAGCGGTGGGACATGGGGGCTTGAGACAAGTGTTATTCTTAATTACATGGTTTCAGAAGAATATCCGGTAAAATCATTATTCCAGATAGGTATAACCATACAAACCTGAACGATAGTTCGAGAGAAATTCCTTGCCTTCTTCGGCGGTTATTTTACCGGCTTTAACCGATGAGGTTACCCAGGTTTCAACTGTCCGTACCAGTTTTTTTGCATTATACTGTACATAGTCAAGTACTTCGGCAACGGTTTCGCCATCAATAATCTGATCGATTTCATACCCTTTATGGTTAACCGAAACGTGGACTGCATTGGTGTCGCCGAACAGGTTGTGCAGGTCGCCAAGTATTTCCTGGTATGCACCAACCAAAAAGACGCCGATGTAGTATGATTCTTTTGCTTTTACTGAATGTACCGGCAGGTAGTATGACAGGTTACGGGTAGAAATAAAGTTATCGATTTTTCCATCCGAATCGCAGGTGATATCCTGCAAGGTTGCCGATCGGTCGGGTTTTTCATCGAGACGCTGAATAGGCATAATCGGGAAAATCTGGTCAATAGCCCAGGAATCGGGCAGTGACTGGAACAATGAAAAGTTGCAGAAAAATTTGTCGGAAAGTAGTTTAGGCAGAGTGGCCAACTCTTCGGGAACATGCTTTAACTTTGAAGTCATTTGGTTAATCTCACGGGCAATCGTCCAGAATAGTCTTTCGATCTGCGCCCTGGTTTTAAGGTCGAGCATGCCGAGGCTGAACAGATCGAGGGCTTCTTCCCGGATTTGCTGGGCATCGTGCCAGGTTTCGTACATACGAGGCTGGGTAAGCTGTTCCCATGCTTCGTACAACTCATGCACAAGTTCATGGTCGTCGGGCGCCAGTTCCTGGTCTTCGTCCCACCTGGGTAACGAAGTGGATTCGAGCACTTCGAAAATCAGCACAGAGTGGTGTGCCGTCAGCGACCTCCCCGACTCAGTTATGATGTTGGGATGGGGTATATTATTTTTATCCGAAGCATCAACCATGGTTGCCGTGGCATCGTTCACATACTCCTGAATACTGTAATTTACACTGCTTTCCGAATTTGACGAACGGGTCCCGTCGTAATCAACCCCTAATCCTCCACCGATATCCACAAACTCGACATTAAAGCCGGCAAGGTGCATTTGTACATAAAACTGTGCAGCTTCACGGAGCGCTATTTTGATCCTGCGTATTTTGTTTACCTGGCTCCCGATGTGAAAATGGAGCAGCCTGAGGCATTTTTTCATGCCCGCTTTTTCAAGGTAATCCATGGCTTCGAGTAGTTCACTCGACGTAAGCCCGAATTTGCTCACATCGCCGCCCGAATCTTCCCATTTTCCACTTCCGGAGCTGGCAAGTTTTACGCGGATACCAATATTAGGACTGATTTTCAATCGCCTGGCCACTTTGGCTATCAACTTCAGTTCATTCAGTTTTTCGACCACAATAAATATGTGCCTTCCCATTTTCTGGGCCAGCAGGGCCAATTCAATATAACTTTCGTCTTTATAGCCGTTGCAGATTATCAGCGAATCGCTTTCGGTGTTTATGGCAATCACTGCATGGAGTTCCGGTTTGGAACCCGCCTCGAGGCCGATGTTGAACTTTTTGCCATGACTGACAATCTCCTCTACTACCTGGCGCATCTGGTTTACCTTGATGGGGTAAATAATAAAGTTCTGTGCCTTGTACTCATACTCCTCGGCTGCAATCTTAAAGCAGGAATTCATTTTTTCGATCCGGCTGTCGAGGATATCTGGAAACCTGATCAGTACCGGGGTCGAAACATCGCGGAGCGACAATTCCTCAACGAGCTCTTTCAGGTCAACCTCAATCCCGTCTTTACGGGGTGTAACCACCACATTGCCCTTTTCGTTAATCGAAAAGTAATTGACACCCCAGCCGTTGATGTTGTATAGTTCGGCCGAATCTTCAATGCGCCATTTTCTCATCAGATTCCTCTTTTCGTGTTAATTTTTTATGATTGAACCATTGCTGAGCGCAAAAGTAAATAAAAATGTAATTTAATTACCCATTGTCGATTCTGGACACCACACTGCAAAAAATAAGTAATTTCACCCCGTTTTAATCCATAAAATATATGTCGGAAATCAGAATAACCAAACGGTTTCATTTCGAAATGGCACACACCCTTTTGGGGTATGATGGAATTTGCAGGAACATCCATGGACATTCCTATTTTCTTGAAATCACAATTACAGGAAAACCATTGAATTCTCCCGGTCATCCAAAAGATGGGATGATTATGGATTTTCATGATCTGAAAACATTGGTTAAAGATCATATCACCGATAAATTTGACCACGCCCTGATTGTAAATGTGGCTACTCCCCACGAACAGATTGAAGCGTTGACAAAAGTCACTTCGCGGTTGTATCACGTAAATTTTCAGCCTACAACTGAAAATATCCTGATCCATATCGCAGAAATTCTGAAACCCCTTTTACCTGAAAAAGTTAAACTTCACAGCATCCGCCTTTACGAAACCACCACATCGTATGCTGAATGGTATGCCGGTGACAACCAATAAAACACGGAAAGTATGGAAGAAAATCAAAAGAAATTATTCCTGATTGATGCTTATGCCCTGATATACAGAAGCTATTTCACATTTATCCGGAATCCGAGGTTTAACAGTAAAGGGGTGAACACATCTGCTACCCTTGGCTTTGCCAATACCCTGGTACAGTTGCTCGAAAGCGAAAAACCGGAATATATTGGAGTTGTATTCGACATGCCAAAGCCAACATTCAGGCACGAAATGTTCCCTGAATATAAAGCCAACAGGCAGGAAATGCCCGAAGACCTGAGAAAATCGATTCCCTACATACGGAAAATGATTGAAGCATTCAGGATACCCATTATTGAAATGGAGGGTTACGAGGCCGATGATGTAATCGGAACGCTAGCCCGGAAAGCATCCGGTGAAGGATATACTACCTTTATGATGACACCCGATAAGGATTATGCGCAGTTGGTAAGCGATACCATATTCATGTACAAGCCTGGAAAAGCGGGCAACGACCATGAAATATGGGGTGTTGAAGAGGTAAAAAAGAATTTTGAACTTCAGGCACCCGTGCAGGTTATTGACTTGCTCGGTCTGATGGGCGATTCATCAGACAACATACCTGGTTGCCCGGGTATTGGAACTAAAAACGCACAAAAATTGATTACCGATTTTGGAAGTATTGATGGGATCTACCAGAATCTTGATAAACTGAAAGGGAAACAGAAGGAAAACCTCGAAGCTTTCGAGGAACAGGTGCGCTTATCGAAAGTATTGGCTACCATAATTGTAGATGCCCCAATTGAATTTGAGCCTGAAAAACTACGAATGGAAGAGCAGGATACGAATGCGTTAAAAGCCCTATTTGATGATTTGGAATTCAGGCAGTTAACCGAACGGTTAGCACTAAAAACGAATGTAGTGGCGGCTGATTCCAAAACATCACAACCGGTGCAGGGTAGCTTGTTCGATAATATTGTAATGCAGGCTACAGCACCGCCCGATATCAAAAAAGAAAACATCGAAACCACTCCACATCAATACTACCTTGTTGAAAATGAAATGCAACGGGCGAGTCTCAGGGCAGAACTTGCAATACAGTCTGAATTTTGTTTCGACACAGAAACAACAGGCCTCGATCCATTAAATTCAGAACTGGTTTGCCTCTCCTTTTCCTTCAGGAAACATGAAGCATTTTGTGTTACCCTTCCTGCCAAAAAGAATGAAGCCCAAATAATCATTGATCAGTTCAGGGAGGTTTTTGCTGACGAACGGATCATGAAAATCGGGCAAAACCTTAAATTCGATATCCTGATGCTTAAACAATATGGGATCGAACTGAAAGGTAAAATGTTCGATACCATGCTTGCCCATTACCTGATTCAGCCCGAATTGAAGCACAATCTCGATTACCTGTGTGAAATCTACCTCAATTACCAGAAAATATCTACCGAAAACCTTATTGGGGACAAAGGCAGGAATCAGCTTTCGATGCGATCGGTACAACAAGAAAAACTTAAGGATTATGCCTGCGAAGATGCCGACCTGACTTACCGGTTGAAAGATGTTTTGAACAGCGAATTGCAGAAATACAATCTGGTAACTTTGTTTGATGAACTGGAAATGCCCCTTGTCCCTGTACTTGCCGAGATGGAGATGGCTGGTGTCAAGTTGGATACAACTGCCCTCGACAATTATGCAGTTGAGCTCAGGGAGCAGATAATCGGGTTGGAAAGGGAGATTTATTCGCTTGCCGGACAGGAGTTTAACATCTCTTCGCCCAAACAATTGGGTGAAATCCTATTCGACAAACTTAAAATCGATTCAAATGCAAAGCTTACCAAAACCAAGCAATACTCTACCAATGAGGAGGTTCTGGTTCAACTTGAGAATAAACATCCGATTGTTGGAAAAGTGCTTGGATACCGGGGGCTGAAAAAGTTACTGAATACTTATGTTGAAACATTGCCACAATTGATAAATCCCCGAACCGGGAAAATTCATACCTCGTTCAACCAGGCAATTACAGCCACCGGGCGACTCAGTTCAAACAAACCTAACCTGCAGAACATTCCTATCCGTGACGAAAACGGGCGTGAAATCCGTAAAGCATTTATCCCGTCGGATAATGAACATCTTTTTTTATCGGCCGACTATTCGCAGATTGAATTGCGGATAATGGCAGCGCTGAGCCATGATCCCCAAATGCTTGAAGCCTTCAGGGATAACCAGGACATTCATACCCTAACTGCTTCCAGAATTTATAAAGTTCCACTTGAGGAGGTGACACCTGAAATGCGCCGGAAAGCCAAAACAGCCAATTTTGGGATTATCTATGGAATATCGGCTTTTGGCCTTTCGCAAAGGCTCAATATACCCCGTTCTGAGGCAAAACAACTGATTGACGGGTATTTCGAAAATTTCCCGAAAGTGAAGGAATACATGGATAAATCCATCGAATTGGCCCGAAAAGATGGTTTTGTGCAAACAATTATGGGCCGGCGGCGTTATCTGAATGACATCAATTCAAATAATGCTGTGGTAAGGGGTGTTGCCGAAAGAAATGCCATCAATGCCCCAATACAGGGTTCGGCAGCCGATATCATAAAACTGGCCATGATCAAAATCCACCATGGATTGAAAGAACATGACCTGAAAACAAAAATGGTGCTGCAGGTACACGACGAATTGAATTTTGATGTTTACAAACCGGAATTGAACCTGATTGAACAGATAGTAAAAGTGAGTATGGAAAATGCTGTTCGGATGGACGTTCTGCTCATTATCGAAATGAAATCGGCTGAAAATTGGTTGGATGCACATTAAAAAATATGGATGATAGTTTAAAATCAGAAGATGACTACAGGGATGCGCTGAAACGGTTCGTTGAGATACTCGAATCGGAAGAAGGGACTTACGATGCATGTGAACTGTTTGAGTTGATGAGAAAACTCGAAACCTATGAACAGGAGAACTGTGTTTAACCATCAGGCAATTGAAATGGATGGTTGTATTTAATTCGTATTTTTGCCCCCTGATATAATTAATGCTTTTGAATCGGGAATGACAGAAAAAATGGGTCATGTTATTACTGTAAGGAATCAGACAAGTGGCGCTGCTGGTCTTGCTGATTTTGCCCATGAACAGCCATTATTGGTCCAAAACGCCGATACTTCGCTAAATGTAAAACAAAGGCCTGTTTCTACCCCGGAGCAAATCAGGTTGTGGCGGCAACGCGAATTGAACAGAATGTTCCATGGAGATAAAAAAGAGTTGGAGCCGGTCAGCCAGATAATGTTCAAAAATACGATTAAACCAGCCACTGACCTGGCCTTACCTTCCCGGCCTCTTATGCCCGATCATCAGGATTGGTTTATAGTGATAGCTTTAATGAGCATTGTCATTTTGGCATCTGTCAGGCATACATTCGGAAATTACCTTTCAGTGCTTTTTCAGAGCATATTTAATTACTCCACTGCAGGCCGTATGTTTCGCGAACGGAATATTTCCCTGTCGCAGGGCGAAATCAGGCTCGAGCTATTCAGTTATCTTGTATTTGGCTTACTTTTTTACCAGGCATCAAATCAGTTTAATTTTAATGTTCCCTATTCCGGATTCATTCAGTTTATGGTATCCCTTGCCGGTGTGCTGCTTTTTTTCGTGGGGAAAAAATTTTTATACATCGTGGCAGGTTTACTGATTGAAAACAGGGCAGAAACTGCCGAATTTGTTTACAATTTCAGCAACCATATCCGGGTAGCTGGTATTCTTGCACTCCCCTTTACGGCAGCAATAGCCTGGGCACCCTATCAAACAGCCTATCCATTGTATATTTCCGGATTGACAATCTTTTCAATTCTTTACCTTTTTATGCTCTGGAGAGGGTTAAAAATTTTCCTGAAAAAACAATTTTCTATTTTTTATCTCTTTTTATACCTTTGTACCCTTGAAATTTTACCTCTGTTGTTGGTAATAAAACTGATTTCAGGGTAAAGGCAAACCATAAAATTAAAAAATTTACGGCATTGAAGATCAAGACAATTCTTATTTCGCAGCCCGATCCCGGAACGGCAAAATCACCCTATTCCGATCTTGCGGAAAGCGCAAACCTGAAGATAGATTTTCGCCCGTTTACTCAGGTCGAAGGCATAACGGCAAAAGAATTCAGGCAAACAAGGATTCATATTCTCGATTATACGGCAGTTATTTTCAATAGTCGCACAGCTATTGACCACTTTTTCAGGTTATCGCAGGAAATGAGGGTAACCATTCCCGAATCCATGAAATATTTCTGCATCTCTGAAGCAACAGCCTTCTATCTTCAAAAGTATATTATTTACCGAAAGCGGAAGATTTTTTATGCAAATGGTACATTGCCCGATCTTATGGATATCATGAAAAAGCATAAAAACGAAAAATACCTTCTCCCTTTATCCGATACCCACTCGCAGGAAATTCCTCGATTGCTCGATAAGGTAGGCTTAAAATATACTTCGGCTGTTTTTTACCGTACCGTGTGCAGCGATCTTTCCGACCTGAAAGATGTGAAATACGATGTCATTGTATTTTTCAGTCCTTCGGGTATTAAATCGTTATTACAAAATTTCCCCGAATTTAAGCAAAATGACACCAAAATTGCATCATTTGGTGCAACCACAGCCCAGGCTATCAGGGAAGCAGGCCTGAATGTTGACATTGAAGCACCTACCCCGGAAGCTCCATCAATGACCATGGCCATTGAACAATATCTTAAAAACATGAATAAAATCAAATAATCTGATATAAAGCAGTTATCTTTAAAGGCTGGTTTTACCGGCCTTTTTTTGTAGTTGAATGAATAGGATAAGGCATACTTTTACCAAAGAGGAAAGGCTCAAAAGTGCAATGGAAATTGCAGCTCTTTTTGAATCGGGAAATTCTTTTCTGGTTTATCCCCTCAAAGTAATCTGGAGTAATTTGGGATCGGAGAAGCCCACCCCTGCTCAGGTTGCATTTACAGTGAGCCGGAAACTGTTCAGAAGCGCTGTCAGGCGAAACAGGATCAAACGGCTTATTCGGGAGGCATACCGTTTAAATAAGCATCTTTTATATTCTTTATTGGCCGGACAAAAAATTTCGTGTGTTATTGTTTATGTCGGACGACATGAAGAACCATACTCCCTGATAGAAAAAAGCATGAAAATTTCACTGAAGAAAATTGCGAACAATCTGGTGAAACCTGTTTGACCCAATTGGGCGAAGAGTTATTGCATATCCGTTCAAATGTTTTATTTTGCAGGCCTGAATCAGATAAACTGGAAATTAGATAAAATTCATTAACATGAAGAGATTAGTTTTATTTTTGATATCCATACTCATAGGTGCATCAATAACCTGGTCGCAGACCATCAGAAAAGAGATTGTGTTGCCACACCTGCAGGATTATATCACCCTGAAGTGCGATTTTCATATGCACACGGTTTTTTCTGATGGGAATGTCTGGCCTACCACCCGGGTCGAAGAAGCATGGGCCGAAGGCCTCGATGCCATTTCCATTACCGATCATCTTGAATATACCCCACATAAAGATTATGTTCCTGTGAACCATGAAGCGCCGTTCGATATTGCCCGCAACCTGGCAAAACAGCGTAACCTGATCCTGATTAAAGGAATTGAAATCACGAAATCGATGCCCCCGGGCCATTTCAATGTTTTATTTGTAAAAGAAGCTATCCCGATATTTAACGAAGATTATAAACTTGCGCTCAGGGAAGCCAAAAATCAAGGGGCTTTTGTAATATGGAACCATCCGGGATGGAGGGCACAGGCCCCCGATGGGCCGGTTTGGATGAAAGAACATCAGGAACTTTACGAAGAAAACCTGTTCCAGGGTGTCGAAGTGGCAAATTTTGATGAATGGTACCCCGAAGTACTTGATTGGGCTATTGAAAAAAAACTCACTGTCTTCAGCAATTCCGATATACATGAACCGATGGACATGTATCTGTCGGCCAACAACCTTGATAGGCGACCCATTACCCTGGTATTTGCATGTGAATCCAGTGAAGAAGGTATAAGGGAAGCGCTTTTTGCCCGACGAACAGCCGGATGGTTCAACAATTACCTTTTTGCCCGGAAAGAAATCCTTGAATCCTTGTTGTTTGCAAGTATAAAAGTTAATAAAATTTCAGGGGATGAAAAATCTGTCAGTTACAAGGTTGAAAACCTGACCGATTTTCAATTTGATTTCGTCCTTGAACACGAACCTGCCAGAAAGATAAATCTTCCGGTAAGGAGCAGTACAATAATAACACTTCCGGCGAACAGGATGGATGGCATTCTGATGGTCCAAAACTGGCTTCATGGTGCTGATATCCCTCTGAAAACCGAATTGACAAAACTGTTCAGGTAATTAATTCTTCCCCCATGAAAGATGATATTGTTATATTGATAGAAGGGTTACTGAAAAAAGCTGGTGATGCCATTATGGAAGTATATTCCGGCAGTAGTTTCGATGAAACCCAGAAGTTGGATTTATCACCGGTTACACGCGCAGACCACATATCGAGCCACATCATTAACGAAGGTTTAAACCTGATTTTCCCATATATTCCAGTTATTGACGAAGAAAATCCGATTCCAGGTTATACCGAGCGCAAATCATGGACTTCATTCTTTTTGCTCGACCCGCTCGATGGCACCAAAGAATTTATTAAGCGGAACGATGAATTCTGTATAAACCTTGCTTTGCTCCAAAATAATCAACCTGTAATGACCTGGATATATCAGCCTGTAACAAAAAAAGGCTGGAGTTGTATTAAGGGAAAAGGGATCATGGAGTTTGGCAGCAATATTTTTCTCAATAATAAATCGGAGCAGGAAAAACGTACAAAACTGAAGCTGGTGACCAGTAGATCGCACTCTTCTTCCCTTGTATCAGAATTTCAACGGAAACTAAACCAACGATTCGAAGTTGAAGTTGTAAAGATGGGAAGCGCCCTGAAGCAGGTTGAAATAGCACTGGGAAATTCGGATATTTACGTCAGGGGAAGCGGTTGTTCTGAATGGGATACTGCCGCCGGACACCTTATGATTGAAGAGTCAGGAGGCAAAGTTTTGCAGTGGGACATGGCTTCATCCTTGATGTACAATAAAATAAACCTGAAAAATACTCCTTTTGTGATGCTTTCAAAACATTGTCAACACATTGAATTTATGGATATTATAAAAGTCAGCCTGCCTTTTTTGACCTGATATTAACATTGACCCCTGTAAGGCATCTAAAATCAACGGTAGTTTGTGCAAAACTTCTATTTACCTAACAGACACATCTATTGAGTTTTAACTAATTTAGCATTTGAAATAAAAAACGGAAACAATGAAAAAAGTATTATTATTTGTGCTCATTATCGGGGTTGCACTGGCATCCTGTAAATCATCCAAAAAGGCTGCAAAAACTGCATTTGAACCTGCTGTTCAACAGACCA
This sequence comes from Bacteroidales bacterium, assembly GCA_037447215.1. Lineage (GTDB taxonomy): Bacteria > Bacteroidota > Bacteroidia > Bacteroidales > Prolixibacteraceae > UBA1413. The sequence continues at coordinate 81,499 of JBBIHB010000009.1, read as the reverse complement.
CAACCGCCCAACCGAAAGTATTTCAGGTTCCCGAAGTGAAAGAAGCTCCTGTGACTAAGGACGATAAACCTATCTCTGTACGTAAGGAATCATTTACTTTTACCGACCAGGGTGATCAGAATCAAAACAGTTTTTTTATTATAGTTGGATCATTCCAGAGTATGGACAATGCAAAAAATTTCAGGCAAACATTAATGTCGGAAGGGTTTACCCCTATTATTGTACAAAGCGAAACCGGCTTTTTCCGTGTAACGGTTGATTCATTTACCAGCGAAGCCCCGGCCCGTGCAAGACTGTTGCAGATCAGGCAAAGTTTCCCGAAATACAGCGATGCATGGCTTCTGATCAAAAACTGATTTTTGGTCCCATTTGATTATAAAAGTTTTTTAGTTCGGTACAAAAAAGGTGGAAGTTTCTTCCGCCTTTTTTATTATCGTCCCCCCTAATTGCTCATTTCAATCAAATCGGCTTACATTTGTAATCTTTAAACGGTAAATTTTACTGATAAGTTATGGGAGTGAGAAATGGGGATAACAACAAACAGGCACTGCTCGATATGCGTTACCTGAAAATGGCTGCCATCTGGTCGCTTAATTCCTATTGCAAAAGAAGGAAGGTGGGCGCATTACTGGTTAAAGACAAGATGATTATTTCTGACGGGTATAACGGAACACCATCCGGATTTGAAAATATTTGTGAAGACGAAAACAATCAGACCAAACCTTACGTTCTTCATGCTGAGGCCAATGCGATAACAAAAGTTGCCAAATCGGGAAACAGTAGCGAAGGTGCCACCATGTATGTAACATCATCACCATGTCTCGAATGTGCAAAGCTTATTATTCAGGCTGGAATCCGCAGAGTGGTTTACACTGAAAATTACCGTTCCGAAGACGGAATAAGCCTGTTGAAAAGGGCAGGCATCGAAATAAAAAATTATGAAATTGATTTAACATCGCTCAAAGAAGAAAATGGATAAAAGATATTCGGTATATATTCCGTTGCTGCTTGCAGTAACACTGATTTCGGGCTTGTTTATCGGAAATACGCTTAACCGTGCCGAAAAACCTGCGCAACGCAATCTCAGGTTATCGGGAGGGAATAAACTTTCGACCATAATCAGCCTGGTTGAATCGGCCTATGTGGATAGCATAGTCATTAGCGAAGTGGTTGAAAAAACCATTCCTGAACTGCTGAAAAACCTTGATCCCCACAGTACCTATATACCTGCACAGAATATGCTGGAAGTGGAAGAAGAAATGCAGGGTAATTTTTCAGGCATCGGGGTTCAGTTCTCAATCCAGGAAGATACGGTTGTTATTATAGACGTAATTTCGGGCGGACCATCCCATAAATTGGGATTGCATGCCGGCGACCGTATTGTTTTGGTCAATGACAGCAATATTGCCGGAGTTGGGGTTAAGAACGAAGATGTATTGAAGTTGCTCCGTGGTAAGAAAGGTACGAAAGTTAAGGTTAGTAATTTGCGGCGTGGGTTCAGAGAACTTTTCGAGTTTGAAATTACACGCGGCGATATCCCCATTTATAGTGTAGATGTGAGCTACATGATCGACGAGGAAACAGGTTTCATAAAAGTCAGCAGGTTTGCCGAACAAACCTATAAGGAGTTTATGGATGGCATGGGAAAACTCCATAATGCCGGAGCAAAAAAAGTAATTATCGATTTACGCGGGAATCCCGGTGGGTATCTTGCTGCTGTTATCCGTATGGTTGATGAATTTTTGGGTAAAGACGAACCCATCCTGATTACAAAGGGTAAATCGCAACCCGAAAGGATATATAATGCCTCGAACAAGGCCACCTTTGCCGATAAAAAGGTATTTGTACTCATCGATGAATTTTCGGCATCGGCAAGCGAGATTTTTGCCGGAGCTTTACAGGACAACGACAGGGGCATCGTAATTGGTCGCCGGTCGTTTGGAAAAGGCCTGGTTCAGGAACAGATACCATTCTCCGATGGATCTGCTGTGCGCCTTACTGTTGCACGTTATTACACCCCAAGCGGGCGTTCCATACAGAAACCCTATAACAATGGAAGCGATAAGTATTTCGAAGACCTTTTCGAGCGTATGGCCCATGGCGAAATGCTGGTTGCCGACAGCATACAGTTTGCCGATTCGCTGAAATACTATACCAAAAACGGGCGAACGGTTTACGGTGGAGGCGGCATTATGCCCGATATTTTTGTACCGGCTGACACTGTGGGGCGCTCCAATTATTTCAACCGAATTTATCAACGTGGGTTGGTCTATCAGTTTGCCTTCCAGTATTCCGACCAGCACCGCGATTACCTGAATACCCTGAAAACTGCCGCCGAAATAGAAAAATGGCTCGATAACCAGAAAGTGATCGAAAGTTTTGTGCGGTTTGCAACTGGCAAAGGAATACCTTACGATGCCGAGGGTATGAAAGAATCGGGGCACATTATCGAAACCCAGGTAAAAGCCTATATTGCCAGGAATATTAGCGGCGATGAAGGTTTCTATCCCATCATTCAACAGATTGACAAAACATTGTTGAAGGCAATTGAAGTTTCGAGGCTGAATTTGCTGGTGGAAACACTTGAATTACCTTGATATCTCCAACATTCTGAATATGGGTGCCTGAGCCTTTTCAATTACATCCTGCGGCAAAATAATTTCTGGTAATTCATGTTTCAGACAGATATAAAGTTTCTGCATCGAGTTCAGTTTCATATACGAGCAGTCGTTGCACCCGCAGGTTGAATCAACCGATGGGGCCGGAATAAATATCTTATCAGGACAGGCTTTTATCATCTGGTATAGGATACCGCTTTCGGTTGCTACAATAAACTTTTTGGCATTGCTTTTCATCACATAATTGAGCAATGCAGTAGTTGAACCAATGTAGTCGGCAACAATCAATACCGGTTTTTCACATTCGGGGTGGGCAATAAACTCTGCATCGGGGTGCTGTTCCATCAGTGCAACAATCTTTTCTACCGAATATTGCTCATGCACCATGCAGGCGCCATCCCACAATACCATTTCACGGCCGGTAAGATTATTAATATAATTACCAAGATTTTTATCGGGTGCAAATATCAGCGGCTGATCTTTGTGAAAACTTTCAACAATTTTCACGGCATTTGCCGAGGTGCATATCACATCCGACAGGGTTTTCAATTCGGCGGTGCAATTGATATATGAAATTACCTTATGGCCTGGGTATTTCGCTTTGAAGGCTTCGAACTTTCCGGCAGGGGCCGAATCGGCCAATGAACAGCCGGCTTTCAGGTCGGGAAGGATTACTTTTTTTGATGGATTGATGATTTTAGCGGTTTCAGCCATAAAATGAACACCAACGAATACAATGATATCGGCGTTGGTGCTTTGTGCTGCCTGCGATAATCCGAGGCTATCGCCCACGTAATCGGCAATGTCCTGTAATTCTCCGTCCACATAATAATGACTGAGAATTACAGCATTTTTCTCCTTTCTCAAACGGTTTATCTCTTCGTTCAATCTGATTTTCGCATCAACCGGTGCATCAATAAACCCCTTTTCCCGAAGTATTACATCAAAATTTTCTATCACAAGTAATCAGATTTAAAGAGGCAAAAGTACAAATTTCGGAAGAAATATGGGCCGGATGATTAAACAGTCTTGTAATCATAGTGTGCGGTACCCTGAAAATTAGGAAATTATTTACTATTTCACGGTAAACACCGAAACGCCCCTGAAAAACCTTCCTGTGTTATCCATCCCCTCAGCTACAATCCTGAAACCGGATTTAACATCCGAAAGCGGGATCGAAAAGGTTAGTTTTCCATCCTTATCAGTTTCAAGTGTTGGGTTCCAGAAAAGAGTTGTGCGAAGATCTTTTCCCGATTCGAATTTCAGTCCTTCGGTAGTTAAGAAACTGCGGGGTACACGGTATCCGTCCTGATAAATGGTTTCAGGCTTTGCAGCAATCGCTGCCGGCTCCACTGTGCTTTGCCCCTTTTGGGTTGAAATTTCAATAACCCCAACGTTGTTAAGCCCGGTATATTTCTGGATATCCATTGGGTCGAGCGAAATGTTGATCGACTCCACATCGTTAGGGGAGATCATACTAAGTATCTCGGCGCTGGTTCCCATTTTCTGTCCATCGATGACGATAAGGGCTCCTGATTGGTGATAAAAGGAGTTTTGGGTTCCGAAGAAAACTATCTGGCCTCCCATCAATTGATATGGTTTCATCATTTTTATCACTTCGAGCAGGTTGGTGGCGGTTGCGAGCAGCGATTTGTAGGAATCGCTCCGTGCCCTGGTTGGATCAGGGGCAGCCTGCCTCGATACAACCGGCGCTTTTACAATCAGGTCGGGATTGGCCCCAAAATATTCTGCACCAGGTGTTTTGTAACTGTAAAGCAATTCATATCGGCCATCGGATTTGGTTATCAGTTTCCCGATTTTATCTGAAAAAGAAGGTTCGAGAACCACGGTTAGCACACTTCTTCCCCTTTCGTCGGTGGCTGTAATTGTATAATCGCTCAGATCTACCGGGTTAAGTGTAGGGAACATAAAATTGCCTTCGGAATCGGCAGTTGCCGAATACATTTGCATATCGCGGCTGTTGAGTAAACTGATTTTCGCCCTACCAACTGCTTCTCCCCGGCGGGATGTTACCTGTCCGCGGATACCTTTTTGCTCCATAAACGATTCATAACCGTTTTTTGAAGTTTTCATGACATTCTCCCATGAAAAGTTTTTAAGCCGGTTGGCAATAAGGATGTAATCAACCGCAGTCTGCATTTGCGCCTGGTTCGCAAAAAGCAAGTCAGGATTTGAAACCTGATTTTCAAGTTCCGACGAAAGCAGAAGATAACTTTCAAGTGAGTTGGTTTTGGCCAGTGTCCGTGATTGGTCGGCAACCGAGAGTACAATTCCGGCAACTAATGGTTTTCCCTCTCCATCAGTAGCCTGAAGGGAAATTGTAACCTGTTCCGAAGTCAATTGGTTTGAAATTGTTAATAGTACATTTGGTTTCACGGGTGTAAACACCAACCGTTCGGCAAGTACATTCCCCACTTCATCGAAAACCGTAATCAACTGGATACCGGGGCCAAAATCATTGGTAGGGATTCTAACCCTTGCAGATTGGGATATTTCAAAATTTGCTGCCCATATCAAGTTGAATTTTTCAGTAACAGCAACTGCCATTTGACGGGGCTTACTATCGGGAGACACGATATCGGCGTTGATAAATCCGCTTTCGGTCCGTGACACCGTTAAACCAATTTTGGTATGGTCCTGTTTAGGAAGGTTAAAACTCTGTCCTCTTCCCAAGGCACTGGTAATCACCATCCGGTACTCCTTGCCAGGGTCGGCCCTGAACGGGAATAAACCATATCCTGGAATGAAAGTGGTGGTTTTCCCCACAATATTTCCTTCCTGGTCAAAGATATCCCCTTGAATATCGATTGGACGGTTGCCGTGAATGGTTGCATAAAAACCAATTTTGGCCGGAATATTATGAATAAGGTTGCCACCTTCAGGGAAAAACCCGATCTGAATTTCGTCAGCATCGGTAACAAGGTTAAACCGGTCATTCCAGAGGTTCCGGGGGTGGGATAAGGACAGGATTACCGGATCAGCGCCAGTTGAAACCGGCATTTTTGCCCGGATCATAGCCTTGCCTGAGGTTGAACGTAAACGGCCCGATGTGAGGGTTTCACCCTTGTGCAGAACTACATAATCAAAGTTATACCGGTCAACTGGCCGGCCCATTGCATCTGTAATATCCAATTCGATTGCGGTTTCTTTACCGGCTGGATAAACCTTTTCCGGCTGTGCAGGCATTACCCTGGCTTCCTGTTCATAAGGCTGATCAATAAAAACCGGTTGTATAAAAACTTCTTCGGGATAAACCTGTAAAGGGGTAAATGCAGACAGGTAGTATCGGCCCACAGGGAGTATATCCGGCAATTTCATATCGCCGTTGAGCCGTCCGCCCGAAATCCGGAATATATCTCCGGTAATAAATTGCCCATCAGCATTGTATAGATTAACGTTTAAATCGGGGCTCAGGTTCCCGAATTGAAACCCGGCCCGGTCGGTAATCCATGCACTGAACCAGATGATCTCACCAGGAGCATAAACTTCTTTGTCGGTGGTAATATAAAGCTTTTCCGACGGGAAGGCATTGAAATAGGTTGGAAGAGCGGCAGAAACCCTGTCGAGAATATTTTCTTTTTCCTGGGCGCCGATGTTCGTGGCCAGCAAAAATAAGGCTGCAAACAATAATTTTTTCATGGTTTTTATTTATTTATATTTTCGTTTAATGTATTTGTCTGAATTACAAATCCTTTAATTGCATTTTGAAGGTCTTCATCTGGCTTTATTATGTTGTAATTTCCCCAGAAATTATCATCATAATCAACAGCTATGTCGGTAAAAATATCGTTGATTGTAAATAATTCCCTTCCTGGAAAACGCCTCAGGTCAGTTTCTTTTATATCGGTAACGAGCAATTCGGAAAAACTTTCAAAAACAGAATTTACCCTGTGTTCTCGGCTACGGACCCTGAATGAAACATTTGCCCGGGCAGAGTGCAGATACCATAAATTGTTATAAAGCTTATATTCAACCTGATATTCAACATTCTGTGGTTTTACTTTAAATCCGCGAGGTTTTTTCCTGATCAAAGATTGTTCTGCCATGGCCAGGCCAAAATTATCGAGGCTGAACCTTGCGTACAAAACAGCATAACTCTCCCTGTCGATATACATTTCGCCCCTGAAAAGGGGTAATTGAATATTCCTGACTGGCCTGAATGTTATCACAAAAACCGGACGCTCCTTGTACCAAATTACATCTGAAATATTGTACCGGTAGAGATGTTGGTAATCTTTATCGATAAATGTCTCCATGGTTTTTACCGCATCGAGTTTGGTTATGGTGTATGGCCCTCCCTGTAACTTGAAATTGACCCAGTGAAATGGCCTGATATCAGGGCTTTTATGTGCTTTGACCAACCTTACTTTATCTTCGCGGAAATCGGCAAGGTAGGGGGCTTTTAGGATTTCGAGCACCGCTTCGGAAATGGAGATATATTCATCGTCCTGTCTGATGATTTCCCTGTAAAAACCTGTAAGAAGGCGATTGCCAGAAGGGTAATTGGCGGGCATGCGGAAACGCACCTCATCGAGGATTTCTTCAACCGATATGGCTCTCACCCTCACTTCTTTTATGCGGATGGAAACCGGCCTAAGTGAAATTTTTTCTTCAGTTTCCATGCCTTCCGCTCTCCTGAACAAAGGTTGATAGCCCACAAAACTGAAAACTATTGTGTCAGCAGCATAAATGGCTGGCAGCTTCAGCAAAAATTCGCCGTCGAGGTTGGTAATTGTGCCCACCGGTATGTTTTTTACCGACACGCTTACGTAGGGAAGTAACTCCCTGGTCACATAATCGGTAACACTTCCGGTTAAAACGATTATATCCTCTTGCTCAACTGGATTTTCTCTATCCTGAATTTCAATATCTTCCTCAACAGACGAAATAATAATGTAATCCTCTTTTCGGATAAACCTGAACTCGCCATGTGGAAAAATCTGCTTTAAAATATCTGCAACCGGTTTTTTCTCCACTTTCAGGGAAATCAATCTCTCGGTGTTTACCAGGGAAGCATCGTACGAAAAATAGATTCCATTCTCCTGGGTTATATTCCTCAATAGCATGGCAACCGGAATATTTTCTGCCCTGACAGAGATGACCCTGTTCAAAACAGAATCCTGCTGCCGGATTCCGTATGCTACTACGGCAACCAACAGCAGGAACCCAATTCCGGCAGATTTTTTTAACATGTTCAGAATACACTTTTTAATTCAAAAGTTGTCCTGAATTCTTCTCCGTCGCGCAATACTTTCATTTTTATTTTACGGTTTTCCTTGCTTTGCAAAATCAGGTTAATATCATTGAGCGATACCGATTGGTGATTGCTGTTGTTGATAGACAAAATCTGGTCGTTCTCTTTCAATCCAGCCAGCCATGCAGGCGAATTTTCCTGTATGGTCGAAATGGTAAATATCGGCAACCCTGGCATTGGATTGACGATTTCCATTCCGCTCATGTTGTAATTGAAATCTTCCCTGACCAGCGGGGTTTGGGTCAGTGTGAGCCTCGAATTGCGGTAATCGACCGTTACAACGAACCTTCTGAGGATTTCGGCCCCTAAGGTGCCGTTACGGTCATTTGACGAAATAAGTTCCTCCACCAATCCTTCGGAAGGGAATGAAACAATTGGTCTCGATAATACCAATGGGCCAACCCATATAGCATCTATTCGGCCTTTTGTTCCGAACAGATCGCCCGATAAGCCACGCCCAAGGAATGATTCGATGTGACGCTGGGGCAACTTAATACGGTCGTCTGATTTTTCGGAAAGCCAAAGTGCATCGCTTGCACCGGTGTCAACCAAAAGTTTAACCGGAACTTCGGTCATATCGTCCATTACAATGCTGGTATGAATGAATGGTTTGTATCCTTCAAATTGCAAAGGAAGGATAATGTCGCGCTTGCTGTCGCGGTATTTAAAATGTTCAGGCCTCCAGAAAGTGATGTGTTCTCTCTGATAGTCGATCCGGACAACGTAATCTTTAAACAGGTTAAATCCAATCAATCCGTGAACCGGTATCCCAAGGATATGCGATATCTGGAAATTCTCGTCAATAACCATTTGCACTTCCTGGTTCCGGGCTACCATACCATCGAGTTTTATGGTGTTGTTGCCAGAACGGTAGGCTGTCAACGTTTCGCCTTCGCCAAGACCTCTCACCTCAACAGGCATCATGTAATTCAGATTAAGCTTGTTTACAAACGGAAGTTCGGTGATAATTGGGTTACGCACACCGGTGTCGAGGATAAAGTTGAGTGTGTCCGAATCGTTAATCGTTACAGGTAGGATAATCAGGTTACTGGCCGATTTGAACTTCATGGTAATCGATTTGTCGCGTGGGTTTTCAATCATGAACCCCCGGTTAATCCCAAAGTCGCGCAACGAACGATCAAAATCAATACTCTCTTCCAGAGGAACATACTCCCTCACCACCATCAGGTTACCTTCAATCTCGAAGATCAGATAAAAATCTTTCATCAGCTTATCGAGCACAAATTTGATGGGTTTGTTTGAAACATTCAGACTGATTTTTTTACCGGCAACCAATGCCGAGTTGTATGAGTAGTCGAGGTTGAGGTATTTGCATATCTTCTCGATTACATCGGATAGATTTTCGTTTTCAGCATAAATACTGATATTCTGATCGAGAGCTGCGGCTCTCTTCGTATCCTGTGCATACTGCATCTTCGGAGTAACCAGAAAAATGGCACATGCAGCCAGGAATACCAACACGGATGCTTTTATTGTTTTCATGGCTTTGAATTATTATTTCCTTCGGTTAAAAAATATTGTCCGTTCATCGATTTCAGTTCCAGGTTAAATGTCAGCCTTACTACATCGAGGATAAAGTCGATGGTTTGATTGTTGAAATTGGCTGTAAGGGCAAGGTTATTTATACCCGGTCCGACCAGTTGGATATTTACTAAATAGACTTTTCCCAGGGCATTGACAACTTCGGAGAGCGGGGTTTGATCGAACACAAACTGGCGGGTTTTCCAGGATGTAATATTACGGTCGGTATTAACCGATTTCTGGAGTGTAAGTTCCCTGTTTGACAACATACCTTTTTCTCCAGGTATTAGTACTGCTTTACAATTGGACGAAACTGGCCCGGAATTGCAACTGACTTCAACTTTGCCTGTTTCCACTACAACATCTACTGTTTCTTCACCGGGGTATGCGCATACATTGAATGAGGTTCCCAATACTTTAATCCTGGCATTTCCGGCATTGATAACAAACGGTCGTGAGGCATCGGGTTCCACTTCAAAAAATGCTTCGCCAATAATGGTTACCTTCCTGTTACTTCCCGAAAATTCCTTTGGATATGAAAGTTTTGAATTTCTGTTCAGGGTAACTACCGAGCCATCGGGTAGTGTAATTCCGCTCACTACCTGTTGCCCATTGGTGATGATTTCGGTAAATATGGCCTGCTTTTGCTGCCTGAAGCCAATATAATACCCGGCAACCGACAGGGAAACAGCTAAAAAGATTACGGCTGCAATCCTTAATATCTGGCTGAAGAGTTTTTCTTTTGAAGTTTTCGCTGTAATCGGGATAACGGGTGATAAAGTTTCAATCTGTTTTAAAACTTTTGCCCAGGCAATTTCCTGATCGAAACTTTGGTTTTCGAACCAGCGTTTTGCTTTGTCCATTATCTCTTGGCTTTCTTTTAATGTATCCAGATTAACACCTGATTCATCAGCCCATGTTTCAACATTCTGCCTTTCGGATTCACTTGCTTCGTTGCAAACATATTTTGCCAACAACCCCCAATCAGTATGCTCTATGTTGTTTAATTCTTTCATTTCAGTTTAATGACAGGTTAAAATGATTTTACCCCTATTGTCAAACAATTTTTTTTAGAAGAAAACAGAAAAGCAGCAGCGATCGACCCAACTTTTCACGTAAGTATTTGAGGGCCAAACCCATTTGTGTTTCAACGGTTTTTACTGATAAATTAAGTTTTTCGGCTATTTCATGGTATTTCAGGCCTTCTTCGCGGCTTAACCTGAAAATTTCCCTGCGTTTTTCGGGCATAGACTCTACCGCAAAAGCTATACGTGAAGCTAATTCCAAGCCTATGAAATATTCTTCCTCTGCATAATCGCCGAAAAGGGCTTCACGGATTGGTTCCTCATGCATTTTTTTCACCTTTTCGTGTTGTATCAGGTTCAGGCATTTGTTGCGGACGGAACTGAAAAGGTAGCTTTTCAGGGAAATTTCAATGGTAATTCCGGAGCGTTTTTCCCAAAGTTTCACGAAAAGCCCCTGAACCACCTCTTCGGCCTGATCCCTGTCGTTCAGAAACTGCAATGCAAAATTGCATAATGGACTGTAAAACGTTTCAAATACCTTTTTCAGGGCATTGGGATTGCCGCTTTTTATCTCTTCAACAAAATATCTGTCATCACCTGAAATCATATCAGAACCTGAATGATCTTATGTTTAAGGGATAAAATTAGTGAAATTAATGATGGATTTGAAATCCTTTTTCAAGTTAGTTTTGATACACCTGTATAGAAGCTTTCCAATCAAATGTAATGGGTTTAAATGATTTCCCGTGTAATGGTTCCCTGATATCAAATCGGGGGGAGGGGGGCGATTTGCAACAATTATTTATTTGCATTCGCAAATAAAAAACCTTGCAAGTTATTCGCTTACAAGGCTATATATTTTATCAGAGTACCCGGGGCGGGAATCGAACCCGCACGATATTGCTATCACTGGATTTTGAGTCCAGCGCGTCTACCAATTCCGCCACCCGGGCAATAAACGCGGTGCAAAGCTAATATTTTTTTCACAGATATATTTGAACCGAAAAGAATTCTTCTTCGTTAAGTTCGCAAATCACTTTCTCGCTTAAATAGTCAGTAATAATTTGACAGGGCTTGTTTTATATAATTCAGCCAATTTCAAAACCATTTCTTTCGAGAATCTTCTCTCCCCCCGTTCCATCTTTCTCAGTATGGGCACATCAATATCGTCTTGCATTGCTGCCTTCCGTAAAGACAAACCTGCTTGTTCTCTCAATTCCCTTAATTTCAGCCTTAGTGTTGACATTCTCCGTTTTGGCTTAATCAGTCAAAGGCATTGTATTTTTTATTTATGTGTTTCTATAGAATCCGATTTTTTATCAGCAGTTTATTACTCATGTGTGGGTTGGCAAGAGAAGTATATTTGAGGTTGCAAATGGACGGTTGCAGGGAAAGACAGTAAACATTTGTTTGCAAGGGCTGGAGTTTCCATTTAAACGTTTCTAATCAACTAATCCACAAAATCTCAAAACGTTCCGCTGAGACGCACACTGATATTGCGGGGAGGCAAAATGTCGCCGGGTCGGCCCATATACTCGGTGTTGGTGATATTTTTTGCAACAATTGTAAGTTTGTAATGGTGATTGAATGAGTAGCCTGCCTGCAGGTTGGCCAGGAAATAGCCAGAGTTGTGGTTATTCCAGTAATCATAAAATCCTGGCAAAAGGCTTTCACGGGTTAGTTCGGCCAGGAAAACATCATCAATCCTCAACATTTTTGACTTATAAAAGAGGCTTGCACCAAAATCGAACTTTCGGTACCGGCTCATAAGATTAATAGAAGCTGAATGTTTTCGCCGGTATTTCAACATCTCTCCTGTATTTTTTCCTGTATTGATGTTGTATTCTGCAGGGTACATAAACACATACCCACCGTTAAGCATATTGGTTACCCTTCCTATAGTTTTATTCACCACATATTCAAGTTCGAGGCCATAAACGCGGGCTGCTTCAATATTGGTAGCCTTGAAACCGTAACCGAAATTGCCATCTGCCGGGTCGGGATAGATACCGAAAATATACTCGATCATATCGGTGTATTGCGAATAAAACAGGGCTAAATCCACCTGCCCGGTGAAGTACCGGTTCCCTATTCCCTGTTTCACCCCGATTTCGGTATTCCAACCTTTTTCGGGCTCAACATAAGGGCTTGGATATATTTTTATGGACCCCAGTGTGGTTGAGGCATGTTTCTCTGCAATTGAAGGGAATCGGTAGCCCTGTCCGTATGATGCCCTCAAAAATGTATAATCGGCAGCTTTGTAGTTTGCTCCGGCCCTCAGCAGTGGCACCAGTTTGTCGGCTACCGCGTCGAGTGAGTTGTATTCGAGCCTGACCCCGGTTACAAGTATCAGCCTGTCCATCGGATGCAGGTCGAGCTGGGCAAATGCACCGAAGTTCCACAATTCATGATCGCCATAGAAGTTTGAATTCACCAGGCTATAATTTTCAGATAAGCCGGTGTTCAGGGTAAAAAGGTCGGAAAGTTTGTTCCAGAACTGATATTCAGCATACAGGCTAAGTGGCTGGCTATTGTTTTGCGGAGAGTCGGGGAAGCGGTTTTGCGAAAGTTGCAGCCTCGATTTCAATTCATGTTTGAATCGTTCGTCCTGCCGGAAGATGACAAAAGGGTCGAAAGTAAAAAAATAGCTCCGGAGCCCGATTGCCGTTTCTGGATTGTGTTTGAGCGCCCCATTGGTGGCATTTTCCCAAAGCAGGAAGTCGGTTTTCCGTGTCATACCGGCATTGATGCTGGCCCCATAAGCCAATCCTTCGATATAGCCGTTTCGGTGCTTCAGTTTTAGGTTCACTCTGCCGAGTTTATCCTCGTTCAGGGTACGGTAGCCATTGTCGGTGAGCAGATGAATTCCTGCACCCATATCGGTGCGTCCAAATCGCTGTAGGTGTGAAACAGAACCACTCGAAAAACTGCGTGGCGAATCCCACCATTTCCATTCTTTGTTTGAGGGTTGGCCATAAAAGCCAGTTTCGGCATAAAAACGGGTAACGGGTTCTACCGAAGCATCGGCTGTGCGGAAGTTGATGATACCGTTAAGGGCTGATGATCCGTACGCCACCGAAGAGGCTCCCTTAATAATTTCAACCTGCGAGATATTATCAAGAGGCAGGAACTGCCAACGGATATTCCCGGCATCGGCCGACATAACCGGCAATCCGTCGATAAGGGCCAGTACCCGGCTACCTGCTCCGTAACTGAAACCACTGCCGCCGCGGATGGAAGCCTGTCCGTCGAGTACCTCGATGCCCGATGTTTTGTTCATGAGCTCTTGAGCATCGGTGATATGCCCCCCCGATAAAAATTCTGGTTTAATAAGGCTGAGTGAAACAGTAAGTTCCGATAGTTTTTGTTCAATCCGGCTTGCGCTAACTACCACCTGATCAATTTCAGCTACGTCGTATTCAAGCAATATGTCCAATTGGACTGTGTCGCCGGATGCAATTTCGAGGGTTCGGGTTTCTGATTTAAAACCGGTAAACTGATACGTGACTGAAATGTTCCCTGATGGTAATTTAATGATGTAAGCCCCATCGGGTCCTGAAATGGTTCCCTGGTTACGCCTGATTATGATGTTAGCACCCTGCAATCCAATGCCTGTTTCCCTGTCGGTGACCCTGCCCCGCAAAACCCCATCAGGCTCTGCGGCGGCAAAGAAAAAGATCAATAATAGTAATAGTAACAAACAAACCCGCTGCATTATCGTGCTTTAAAAGTCATTCGAATATTGATTGTTCCGGTGGTACCCGTCAGATCGGGTACCTGTGTTGTTATTTTAAGTGAGGTTTCGGTAAGTTCTACAATATTTGTGGTTAAGGGCAATGGAAGCGAATCGGTAACTATGACCAATTGCGACCGGGTTTTATCGGGAAACCGCCATGTGCCTTTATAAATGCCAAATGTTCCGGTTCCGTCTTTATTAAATTTGGCCGTGCCTTTGAATTTTTCGAGCTGCTGCCCGGGGCCGCTTGCATCCATTCCGTTGGCCAACAGGCTATCGGTTGCCCAGGTAGGCCGGGTCAACAGCTCATATCGGTCGTTTTCATCGTCTTTGCTGCAATTGGTCAACAACAGCAAGGCAGCAATAATCATTAAAAGCAATAGGTTTTTCATACTTTCAGGATATTACGTTTCTCTCAGATTATTTACCCCAATGGACTCGTCTAAGTTATACAATAATTGTTAAAAGATTGTTCACGCTAAAGTTTCAAAATCATTTCAATCAGGTTATCGTCGTGTTCAAGGCCCATCTTTTTGCGAAGCCGGTAGCGGTGGTTTTCGACACCCCTGACCGAGATTCCCATAAGCGGGGCTATCTCTTTCGATGCCAGGTTCATCCTCAGGAATGCGCATAAACGCAAATCCTTAGGGGTTAAATCGGGATACTTGTCTTTGAGTTTCTGAAGAAATTGCTCATGTGCCCGTTCAAAATTGGTTTCAAAAAGGTTCCAGTCATCCGTGTTTGAAATATTATTTTCGATTTTTCCTGTTATGTGGTTAAAATATTTATCCGGATAGCGCGAACCAAGTTGTTCTTTCTGATGGGCGAAAATCTCTTTCAGGTTCATCAGAAATTCGTTTTTTTTGATGATAGCCATGGTAAGGTTGGCCAGTTCTTTGCTTTTATGTTCTACCTCGTTGCGGAGTTTTTCATTCCGGAGCCTGATGAATTCCTGTTCCCGTTTTTCGAGCCTACGCCGCTCTTTTTTTCTGGTTTTGCTGATACTCCATGCCTGTGCACCAAAAAACAAGAGCAGCACAAATAACACATACCCTCTTTTTGCCCAGGTTGAAAGAAAAAACGGAGGCAATATTTTCAAGGTAATTTTTTCTTCGAGGCTTTCGTTATCCCATGCATCAACTGCCTTTACCAGTAGTTCATAAGTTCCCACAGGAAGCCGGTCAAAACTGAAAACCGGATCAATACGGCTATCGGACCAACCATCATCAATGCCCTTCAGAAATGCCTTGAAACTGACTGTATGATGAGTATAGTGCGGGAATGAGTAACGAAGCCTGACATTCTGGAACTTTGGCTTAATAGATACAATACTATTAATTGCAGCACCCGGAGTTACGGGTACCCTTTGACCCGAAAAGGTTACTTCGCGGAGGTTCGGTTTGAACTTTGATATCGGCGAAGCTTCTATTTTCCCAAAATTAACTTTTGCATACCCATTCTCAAGGCTGATTATGGCACTTGTTGGTCCGGTTGGGTATAGGTTTTCAAATTCGTCAATCATTCCATTGCCTTTGAAAAGCGACCGGGGTATAAAATTGATTAAACCTGCCTGATTGTTGTATATGTAAAACAACCCTATGGCCTTCCTGGTGATAAACCAATAATAATGGTCGGGCGCTTTCACAATTCGGATAGCTTTAGCAAATTGTCCTGTATTTTCATTTAGAAACGTATATGGAACAATTGAATCTGAAATATCATCGTAAGTAAACAGTGAGTCGCCTGTTGTAAAAACAATCCTGTTCTCGACTTTGAATACATGGATGGAATGGTCTTTTCCAAAGGGTGATCCTTCACCGAAATAACGGGTATGTATGACACTGTCGCGCGACGGGTTTAACTGTAACTGATAAATACCCCGATGCATGTGGCTGGCCCATAAATTTCCCCGGTGATCAAATTCGATATACCGGATCAGGTCATAAAACCCCGGGATTAAACTTTCCTGATTGAATCCACTTTTCTCTCTGTAATTAATCTTCACCAGGTTGTTGTAAGTCGAGATTATGTGGCTGCCCGGCGCCAATGGATCTTCTTTGAGGCAAAAACCCCCTGCCTGTGCAGAGATTCGGCGCACCACCGAATTTTTAATTGATAAGGTACCTCCGTTATATCCTACAATCAGGTAATCGTTTAACTGCTTTAAAAACCATACTTGTCCCTGCGTTTCGTGCACCAAACGAAAACTTTCGTCAGGACGTGCGATGTCCCTGGAAAAAAGTCCCTGATTAGTTCCAAGGTATATCTTACCTTCAAAAATGGCAATATCATAAAGACTTCCAACATCGGGAGCCTGCAAAAATTCAACAGGATAACTGGTATCTGATGAAACAAACCCGATACCATTGTCGAGGGCAACCCAGATATTCCCAAAATTATCACTCTCAATCCCAAGTACAGTGTTGTTGCGCAGCTCATTTCCTGTATTATATTTTGCCATGAAACTACCTTCCTGATCGAAAACAACTATTCCGTCGATTATAGTACCTATAATGATCTGGCCACTTTTGCCAATATGGGCGCGGTTTACCTCGTTTCTCACAAAATAATCTTTCCAGCCAGGGTTCCAGAGTTTCAAGGATTGCCTGTCCCAGATAAAAACTCCATTGGATGAAGTGCCTATAAGCATATCAGATTCCCCATAGGGCAGTATAAATTTTATGATGGTGTTCCTGAAAACGTTATCGATCAGCAGTGGTACCGGTTTGTCGTTCTCAAGATAAAAAAGTCCCCTGTCCCTGATGGCAACGATTATTTTATCATTGATCCTTTTCATGGTATTGGCAAACCCGGGAAGTTCAACAGGGTAAACCGAGTTTTCATCATAAACCAGTATTTTTCCAAACGAATGAAAAAATATTTTTTCGTTTAATCGTGCAATATTCCAGAATTCCTCATTTTTTGAGAAGAATGGTTCGGCCAACCGGTTAAGCGAAAAGTACTTCAGGTGGCCCATGCCATCTTTTTTCCAATATCCAAGCTCTCTGTAGCCAGCGGTGTAAATCACACTGTCGGAATCAACAAATAAAGCCCTCAAAATGGTTTCGTGCGGAAGTGGCAATAGTTGCCAGTTAACCCCATCAAATTCGAGTAATCCTTTGTGGTTGGCAAAATAAATAAACCCTTCCGGGTTCATATCAACCGCCCAGTTCTGATTGGCTGCCCTATATTCCGTTCCGGAAAAGTTTTTCACCATCCAGCTTTGGTTTCCTTTTAATTTGCCAAAACAGAAAAGGATTATGAAAAAACAGCCAATAAATTTAACTATCTTCACCTTTAACAATAATTAATACGAAGATATATATCAAAAAGAAATAAACTAACCTGTAACGCATTTTTAATATATTCTCATAAAAATAATATTCATATTTTACTGATTTTAAATATCTTAATAAAATATTTATTGAAATGGTGTAGTAATAGTGAGGTATGAAAATAGTTACTTTCAAACAAGTGAAGCAGAAGTGTATTAAAAAGTTTCACCAAATCCTGAATAGGCGGTAATTTCGGGAAAACAACTGATAAAAATATGATCTATGAAAAAACTTTTGTTTCTCTTCTTTCTCATTTTGTCGGTTACCATTATTAATGCGCAGCAACGAACAACTGTGACAGGTAAAGTAACGGATAAAACAAACCTGGGACTACCGGGTGTGACCATTCTCGAAAAGGGCACTCAGAACGGGACCATTACCGATCTTGATGGTAATTATTCGTTACAGGTTCCGTCGGAGGCAACGCTAGTGTTCAGTTTTGTCGGTTTTCAAACGGTAGAACAATTGGTTGGGGGCCGTTCCTCAATCAATGTTCAGATGAACGAAACTACACTCGACCTTGATGAAGTAGTTGTAATCGGTTATGGTACAATTACGGTAAAGGACTTAACCTCATCCATTACCACTGTGAAAAACGAGGACCTGGTGAAAACCCCGACGGGTCAGGCAATGCAGGCTTTGCAGGGTAAAGTTGCTGGTTTGCAGATTGTGAGCAGCGGTGCTCCGGGCTCCTCACCAACCGTGCGTGTAAGGGGAATTGGATCATATCCTGGCCGAAATGCCGAATCACCGCTGTATGTAGTTGACGGGATGTTCTTCAATAACATCGACTTCATCAACCCATCTGACATTGCCACCATTTCGGTATTGAAAGATGCTTCGGCAGCTGCCATTTATGGAGTAAGGGCAGCCAATGGGGTTATCCTGATCGAAACAAAATCGGGTAAATACAACCAAAAACCTGAAATCGCCTACGAAGGCTATTACGGGTATCAGGTAGCACAAAATGTGCTGAAGATGGCAAATGCCGAACAGTACACCAATATGGCGCTCGAATCGGGATCAGCAGCCGATGCAAGTTATATCCTGAATGCCATGCAGCGTTATGGACGCAGCCGCATTAACCCTAACGTTCCGGATGTGAATACCGACTGGTATAAAGAAATTCTCAGGCCGGCCAGTATTCAGAACCATGGCCTTTCGTTTTCAGGGGGGAGCGAAACTGCAACATATTCCATTGGGGTAAATTATTTCTGGCAGGAAGGTATCCTGGATATGAAAAACGAATATGAGCGTTTTAATATCAGGTCGAAAGTTGATTTCAAAGCCAACGATTGGCTTACCCTGGGTGGGAATATGATTTTCAGCAATGCACTTACATATGGCGCACAGAACAGCGCATGGGAACAAGCCTATTTTGCCGTACCGATCCTTCCGGTATTTGATGACGAAAATACCGCAGCTACCCCAATCCGGTTTGCATCGGCCAAAAACCTCGGATATCGTGGCTCGCAGAATCCCATGCCAACTATGGAGTATAATTTCAATCGGCTGAAAAACAGAAAATTAATCGCCAATGTTTATGCACAGATTGACATAATACCCAAAAAACTCGATTTCAAAAGTACATACAACCACAGTTTTTCAACACTCAACGATCGTAATGTGGGCTTACCTTATACAATTGATGATCTTTCGGGACGCCCTCTGGCTGCCATTAATAAATCCACATCGGTTTATTCGGAACAAAGTTGGGATAATATTTTGACCTTCACCAATGCAATTGACAGGCACCGTTACACTGTAATGGCCGGCACATCGTTCCGCGACGACGCATACGAGGGATTGTGGGCTTCGGGTATTGATTTTCCTTATCAGAATGAAGAAAGTTGGTATATAAGCCAGGCAGCAACAAAACCTTCGGATAGTGTTGGCGACGGAGGAATGCGGCAATATGGATTCTCATATCTCGGAAGGATTTCGTACAGCTATTTCGATCGTTACCTTGCTTATGCCACTTTCAGGGCCGATGGAAGCTCAAAATACCAGGAGAAATGGGGATATTTCCCTACGGTGGGACTTGGCTGGGTCATATCGGAAGAAAAATTCATGAAGGATAACCGTACTTTCGACTTTTTGAAACTCAGGGCAAGCTGGGGACAGTTAGGGAACGACAAACTTCCTGCCAGTGACGGGGCATCGACAACCAGCATTGTTTATTCAGCTATTGACGATAAAAAAGTCCCTGGCCATAAAACTGAGGATAGCTTTTCGTGGCTGAAATGGGAAATGACCGAAGAAACAAACATTGGTATTACTACACGGATGATGAAGGCAAGGTTATCGGTTGATGCTGATTATTATATCAGGGACACCAAAAATGCCGTAATCGGGGTTTCCATTCCATTTACCAGGATAACTGTAATGCGTAATGCGGGTGTTTTCCGCAACTCGGGATTTGAACTGGCCCTCGACTGGAACGACAGACTTGCCAACGGACTTGGATACAACTTAGGTTTAAATATGGCCACGCTTAAGAATGAAGTAAAAGATCTTTACGGACAACCTTATCTTGATGGAGGATCAGCAGAGTTCAGGCAGAGGACCATTGTGGGCAACCCGCTGTTGGCCTTCTTTGGTTACGAAGTGCTGGGTGTTTATCAGAACCAGGCGCAAATCGACGCTGACCCCATTGCTAAGGCAAACAACCTGGTCCCGGGCGATTTCATATACAAAAATCAGAACGGCGATCAGAAAATTGATGACGACGACCGGGTAATACTTGGTTCATATTTTCCGAATTTTACTTACGGGTTCAATGCTGGAATGAATTATAAAAATTTCGAGCTTTCGGTCTCCACATTTGGACAGTTGGGCAACAAAATCCTGAACCGCAAACGTGGGGAAATCATCTGGACCAACGACCTCAACATGGACGCCGACCTGGCCATAAACCGCTGGCATGGCGAAGGAACATCAGACAAATATCCTTCATCAGCCGGGCTCCGAAAAGGCTGGAACCAGAAAATGAGCAATTACTTTGTTGAAGATGGCTCGTTTTTCAGGGTTCAGAATGTACAGCTTGCCTACAACATTAAGAATTTAAACATCAGTGGTGTTCCTATGCCCGAAGCAAGGGTTTCGTTTACCGCCGAACGACCTCTGACCCTGTTCAAATACAATGGGTTCAATCCTGAAGTTGCCAATGGTATCGACAGGCAGACTTATCCGATTCCTGCAGTTTATACAATGGGATTAAACATTAAATTTTAAATCATAAAACACGATCATATGACAACTTTAAGAATAAAAAACAACGGGTTTCTGTTTTTGATAGCCATTCTGTTGCTGACAGCATCATGCCATGATTATCTGAACGAACCTCAGGAAAACCTGATTTACACCCGGGATATAGACTACACCGAATCGCAGAACATGATTATGCCACTGATTGGGGCTTATGCCGATTTTTATTCACGCGGATGGGAAGATATACCGTTGATAGCAGTTAGGGGAGATGATGTAAATGCAGGTGGCCTCGGCGACCAGCAGGATTATGCCGAAACCGACAAATTCAGGTACAATAAGGATTACTGGATGTACAATTCGGCCTGGCTCGGTCTTTATTCCGATGTGGTTGGGATTAATTCAGCCATCAACCAGATACTTCTTTATAAAGAGTTTGCCCCCAGCAAAGCACTTGCCGACCAATATGTTGCCGAAGCAAAAGTTATGCGGGCTTTTATGCTGTTCCAGCTTTCACGGGTATGGGGAAGCGTATTTATCCCGGCTTTTTCAGGTCCGGTTGACAATACACTCTATACAAAAAACGAGGTCATGCAGCATATTATTGCACAGATGGACGAGGCGATCCCAAACCTTCCCGACATGCGCCCCAACCAGCGTACCGATATCCGCGGAGGGGTTACCCGCTATACGGCTTTGGCTGTTAAAGCATTGGCCAATCTCGAATTGAAAAATTACCAGGGCGTGGCCGAGGCTACATCGCAGATTATTTCCTCTCAAAAATTTTCGCTCGAACCAAATTTTTACAAACTTTTCAAGATTCACGGAAAACTCTCCAGCGAAAACCTGCTCGAACTGCAGTATTCCGATTTCGGCCAGGGAACAGGTGATAACATCAGCCACCTGTTTGCATTTTACGGCCCACAAAACTGGACACCAAAAGTAGCCCTGTCAGGTAGCGGATGGGGATTTTTTGAACCAACCCTGAAGTACATCAAGTTTATGCTCGACCGTAACGAAACGGTCAGGCTCGAAACCAGTGTCTTATTTACCAACCGTGGTATTGCCGAAATTCAGAAAGATGCAAAATATGCAACTCTTCCTCAATGGGTAAGTAACACAACCCGATCGGGCGACCGAATCAACGACTTTCCGAGGGCTTTATTTTCAAGCGGCAAGCATTATCTCCCTTCGGAGGAACTAACACCGGGAAGGACTGGGTATGGCACTAACAAAAATTATATCGCCATAAGGTACGCCGAAATCCTTCTGATGCACGCCGAAGCCCTCACAAGAGGGGCAACCAGCAGTGCCATGAATGCCGATGCAGCAGTAAACCTGGTACGTGCAAGGGCAGGATTAACCCCTCTGACCAATGTTACCAGCGCACAGGTAATGGATGAAAAATATGCTGAACTCGCTATGGAGTGGGGTGTCAGATTCTATGATATGGTCCGCCTCGAGCGGTATGCCGATCTGAGCTACGAAGGGCGTACTTTCACGTCAAGCCTGATTTATCTGCCTTATCCTCAGGCTCAGGTTGACCAGATACCCGCTTTAAAAGGTAAAAACTAATTGGAAATTTTAAAAATGAACATTATGAAATGGTTTAAAACTTTAATGGTGAGCCTGATTCTTTCTTTAACTGTTGTCTCGTGTAATGAAGGAATAGACCCGATCAGCAAAGTTGATCCGGGCCCCGATGCTTCGGCTCCGGCAATTACTTTCAAGTACCCAAACCCGGGAACCCAGATCAGAGTACCCGAAGCAGTTGTGCCAATAACCGTTGATATAGAGGTAACCGACGACATTGAACTGGGCAATATCTCGCTGCAAATGGACGGAACTGAGTTTGCAAAATATAATCAGTTTGGTGAAGGTACCGATTTCAGGGATTACCGAAGGGCATTGATTAAAAAAACTTTCCCCAACCTTACCAATGGCCCGCATGTGTTCAAAGTTGTGGCCACCGACCTTGAGGGGAAAACAACCACCAAAGAGGTTGCGTTTGAAAAGGTATCGCCTTACACACCCGTGTTTGCAGGGGAGATTTTTTATATGCCTTTCGATGGCGACTATATGGAACTCATCAGCCTGAAAGAAGCAACAAAAATGGGAAATCCGGGCTTTGCAGGAACCGGGGTGAAAACCGGAAGCAATAGTTATGCGGGAGCCACCGATTCATACCTGACTTTTCCGACACAAGGACTGCAAGGAAATGAATTCAGCGCATCGTTCTGGTTAAAGGTGAATGCCGTTCCCGACCGTGCTGGTATCCTGGTGATGGGCCCAACTGATCCGGCTGCTCCCACAGCTATGAACAACCGTAAAAACGGTTTCCGGTTTTTCCGCGAAAATGCTGGAGGAAAGCAACGGTTTAAACTGAATGTGGGTAACGGAACAGCAGACTCGTGGTTCGATGGGGGCGCAGCAGCCGACGTAGACCACACCAAAAATGAATGGGTGCATTTCGCCTTCACCATTGCACCTGCACAGTGTGTGGTTTACATTAACGGAAAAGTGGTAAGACAGGGCAATTTTGCAGGTGTGAACTGGCAAGGGTGCGATATCCTTTCCATTATGTCGGGAGCTCCACGTTTCACGGGCTGGGATCACAAGTCGGACCGCAGTTTTATGGATGAACTGCGATTATTTAACAAAGCACTGAACCAATCCGAAATCCATGCAATAATAACCTACGACACGGGAGTTGTACCACCCTATCAGCCAAAATATAACGGTGAGGTTTTTTATATGCCGTTCGAAGACCACAATAAAGACCTGGTAACCAACACCAGCGCTGTTGTTACCGGCAACCCTGGTTATGCTTCCGGTAAGGTGGGAAAAGCTTACAAAGGAGCTCCCAATTCATACTTAACATTCCCTGCCACAGCCTTACAAAGTTCCAATTTCAGCGCTGTTTTCTGGATGAAGGTAAATGCAACTCCTGACCGTGCCGGGATATTGGTAATGGGCCCACCCGACCCCGATAAGCCGGAAGCAATGAACAACCGTAAGAGCGGGTTCCGTTTCTTCCGTGAAAATGCCGGCGGGAAACAGAGGTTTAAGCTTAACGCAGGCTTTGGCACCGGCGATACCTGGTTCGATGGCGGCGCTGCAGCCGATGTGGATCCCACAACGGGTAATTGGGTACATTATGCATTTGCCATTTCGGGGACCGAGGGTGTGGTATATATCAATGGAGAGGTGGTCAAACAAGGCGATTTCGCCGGGATTAACTGGACCGGCTGCGATATCCTGACCATCATGTCGGGGGTACCACGCTTTACCGAATGGAACCACAAATCGGATGAAAGCCTCATGGATGAACTTAGAATATTCAATAAGGCACTCTCACAGCAGGAAATAAAAACCATCATGAATGCGGAAAAATAGATGGTTGAAAATTGGTTTAGCTGATTTCAGGAAAACCTGATTGAAAAAAGGCTGTCGGGTTGGCTCCTGGCAGCCTTTGTAATTTCTTTTTAACCAGATTTTTAAACTTAAAATCCATATTATGAGGTTATTTATTATTCTTTTGGCGCTTTTATATTTGCTACAGGGATGCATGTCGGGCACAAAAAACAAGGCAACAAGTCCTCTTTCCGACAACCAACTGCTCGATTCGGTGCAATACTATACCTTCCAATATTTCTGGGATGGGGCAGAACCCAATTCTGGACTGGCACGCGAACGTTACCATGTTGACGGGGATTACCCTCAGAACGATAAACATATTGTAACCACAGGTGGTAGCGGTTTCGGACTTATGTCCATTATCTCGGCAATTGAAAGAGGCTTTATTACCCGGCAGCAAGGATTTGAACGTTTTCAGAAAATTGTGGATTTCCTCGAAACAGCCGACCGGTTTCATGGTGTATGGCCCCATTGGCTCAATGGCGAAACCGGCAAGGTGCAGCCATTCAGCAAATATGACGATGGAGGCGACCTGGTTGAAACAGCCTTTCTAATTCAAGGATTATTGGCTGTAAAAGAATATTTTAAAGATGGAAATTCCGAAGAACAACAATTGTCCGAAAAAATCGACCAGCTTTGGCGGGAGGTGGAATGGAACTTTTACACCAAAGAAGGCGAAAAGGTTTTATACTGGCACTGGTCGCCTAATGTAGGCTGGCAGATGAACCACAAAATAACCGGATACAATGAGTGCCTGATAGCTTATATATTAGCCGCTTCGTCGCCCACATTCCCAATTGATGCTGAAACGTATGAACAAGGGTGGGCATTGAGCGGAAAAATTGCAACCCAAATCACTACGCATGGGCATACACTCAGATTGAAACACCATATAGATTCCATAAACGGGGGTCCTCTGTTCTGGGCTCACTACTCCTACCTCGGCCTTAATCCCCGGGGACTGTCCGATAAGTACGCTGACTACTGGGAACTCAATGTTTCGCATACCCTCATCAACCGTCAACATTGTATTAACAACCCGCATGGATATAAAGGATATGGCGAAAATTGCTGGGGCCTCTCTTCAAGTTATTCAGTTCCCGGAGCCTCGGCCTATTTCAGGGGACAAACCAATGAAAGGCCTGAACATGGCAATTCTTTAAAAACCAGCTATGCCGGGCACCGGCCTACTTATGATCTGGGGGTGATCAGCCCTACGGCAGCCCTTTCATCGCTGCCTTACGCCCCTGACGAAGTAATGCCGGTAATCCGCCATTTTTACGAAAATTTAGGTGAAAAAATCTTGGGCAAATATGGATTCTACGACGCTTTCAGTGAAGAGTATGAATGGTTCCCGCTTCGCTACCTGGCTATTGACCAGGGGCCCATTGTAGTGATGATCGAGAACCACCGGACAGGGTTACTATGGAATCTTTTTATGCAGAACGAAGATGTACAAAGGGGATTGAAAAATCTGGGTTTTAAAAGCCCATACCTGAAATAACCATGACAAAAATACTGATATGTACAGCATTCGCCCTTTTTCTGGCATTTTCGTCCACCGGCCAGGAAGTATGGTTTTTCGAAGAAGGAACAGACGCGACATTTTATGATCAGGGTATCGTTAATGTGGGTAGTATGGCTCCAAGTTTTTTTGAGCATACCCACCCACCCGGAGGCCCTCAATGGAACGATAAAATCCCATGTTCGAACAATGCTTTTAAAGGCTCTACGTCACTCAGGTTCAACTACACATCAAACGAAAACGGGAATTGGCGTGCCACGGTTTTCAGGAAAGGATGGACTACCGCCGATCTGAAAGGCCTCGACTCCCTGTCGTTTTACATATATTCCGATAATAACTTCCCCGCAGCAGCACTCCCTCTGATCGGGCTAATTGCAGTAAACAAAAGTGGAGCTGGAGATGTGCCGTCAAAGCTTTACGCACTTTCGGCATTCAACAATGATATCCCGGCCAGAAAATGGACACGGGTAGGAATTCCTCTATCGGTTATCTTTGGAGATAATGAAAACAGCCAGATGAATTTTGCATCAACAAAGGGTGTTATATTCAACCAGGCGGAAAAAAATGGTGCTTCGAGACTAATCCTGATAGACGAAATCACAGCATATAAAAGGATGGCTGTAATTCCACCCGTTTCGGGTTTGGTAGCCGCAGGGTACGACAGCCACGCAGAGCTGAACTGGGTAGTTCCTATGCCCGGCCTGAAATACAGTATCGACGCTTCGTTCGATGGAGGTGCTTCATACGAAACAAGGGGTGAAACAACCGAAAATTATTACCTCGACTTTTTGCCTGAAAAGGGGAAAAACAAGGAGGTGCTTTACCGGGTCACCACCCTGGTTCAGGGTCGTGAATCACAGCCATTGGAAACCTCAGCAACCCTTTGCGATTTTAACAATGATGAACTGATGGATATGGTTCAGCGCTACACTTTCCGATATTTCTGGGAAGGGGCACACCAGGCCACCGGAATGGCGCTCGAACGTTCGAACGGGAATGGCCGCACCGTTGCTTCGGGGGCTACCGGAATGGGACTTATGGCCATGATTGTGGCTCACCAACGTGAATACCGGTCAAGGGAAGAAGTCAAAGACCGGATATTGAAAATCCTTCATTTTCTCGAAAACTGCGACCGACATTACGGGGCATGGTCGCACTGGTACAATGGCGACACATTTCGTACACAACCCTTTTCGGCCGATGATGACGGGGGCGATATTGTAGAAACTTCATTTGTGGCTCAGGCCCTGGTTGCGTTGAAAAAC
Organism: Bacteroidales bacterium; assembly: GCA_037447215.1. Lineage (GTDB taxonomy): Bacteria > Bacteroidota > Bacteroidia > Bacteroidales > Prolixibacteraceae > UBA1413. The sequence continues at coordinate 54,554 of JBBIHB010000009.1, read as the reverse complement.
TATTTCACCGGGTCAGACGCAAAATCAGAACAGATCAGACAAAAGGCAAACCAGCTGTGGCGTGAAATAAGGTGGGACTGGTACCGCAATGGCGGACAGAATGTGTTGTACTGGCATTGGTCGCCAAACCGCCACTTTGCCATGAACATGAAAGTAAGCGGATGGAATGAATCGCTGGTGACGTATATCATGGCAGCCTCGTCGCCTACCTATCCCATTTCACGCGAGGTGTATGACGAGGGATGGGCAAGGAATGGGCAAATGGTCAGAAAACGAACCTTTTATGTGTATGACATTAACTTGTCGCCTGACTGGGGAGGCCCACTATTCTGGATTCATTATTCGCATCTGGGCATAAATCCCAAAGGTTTGAAAGACCAATATGCCGATTACTGGCAGGAATATGTAAATACGGCCCGGATCCATCATGCCTATGCAGTTGACAATCCATTCTATTTTCCCAACTACAGTGCAAAAAACTGGGGGCTCACGGCCAGCGACGATCCTTTCGGGTACAAAGCACATGAGCCGATGCGGAACGATAATGGAACCATCAGCCCCACAGCAGCCCTGGCAAGTATGCCCTATACACCCGAAGAATCGATGAAAGCCCTAAAATATTTCTACCGCGAAAGGGGAGCTGAACTTTTTGGCAAATATGGGACCTATGATGCTTTTAACGACGCACAGAACTGGGTACAGCGGGCCTATATCGGAATTGACCAGGGACCTATCATTGTTATGATTGAGAACTACCGGACAGGATTGCTCTGGAATACGGTTATGAAAGATGAAGAACTTCAGGCAGGACTCACAAAGCTAGGGTTTCAGTTCGAAGTTCCAACTTCCATGTCAATGGTAAAACCAGCCCCTCTGAAGGTTTATCCCAATCCAGCCAGCGATAAGGTCACGTTTCATTTCCCGGAAATGCAAAACCTTCAACCGGTAAGCATTACCATTTTTTCGTTGGATGGCAGAGCATTAGTTTCAAGACAGTTGCAACCCCAATCCAACCATTTTACATTTCCGGTTGATGTCCTTGACGATGGCTATTATATTTTTCAGTTGAATACCGCTAAGGAAGTTTTTCACACCAAACTACTCATTCGTAATCAATAAAATAAAATCTGATGAGACATTGCGTGATAATTGTAATATTCCTGACAGGCTTATCATTGCCGGGCAAACTTTTTTCTCAGGAATTTTTTCCAGATACGTACTGCAACCCGCTCGATATCGATTATACCTATATGGTTTATAATTCGAGCCGGAATATTTCGTACCGTTCCGGAGCCGACCCGGCGGTAATCGAATATCGGGGCGAATATTACATGTTTGTTACCCGTTCATTTGGGTACTGGCATTCAACCGACCTGGTCAACTGGCAGTTTATCAGGCCTGTACAATGGTTTTTCGAAGGAAGCAATGCGCCAACGGCATTTAATTACAAAGATTCGGTGGTTTATTTTGCCGGTAATCCGGCCGGTTATGGCAGCATTCTTTATACCGATAATCCAAAAAGCGGAAAGTGGACACCTGTTGCTTCCATCACAAACAACATTCAGGATTCAGAATTATTTATTGACGATGACGGCAGGACTTATTTGTACTGGGGTTCGTCGAACGTATATCCCATACGTGTAAAAGAACTGAATAAAAAAGATCGTTTTCTGGAAACAGGGGTAAATAAAGATTTAATAAACCTGGTGGAAGAAGAGCATGGATGGGAACGTTTTGGCGAAAACAATTTCCATCCTACCATCAAGAAAGGATACATGGAAGGCGCTTCTATGACCAAACACAATGGTAAATACTATTTGCAGTATGCGGCGCCCGGAACACAATTCAATGTTTATGCCGACGGGGTTTATATCGGGGATACTCCATTAGGCCCGTTCACCTATATGAAAAACAATCCGATGTGTTTTAAGCCCGGAGGTTTTACCAATGGCGCCGGACATGGGGTTACAGTCAAACAAAACAATGGGCAGTACTGGCATTTTGCAACAATGGCTTTGGCTTCAAATTCACATTGGGAGCGCCGATTGTGCATGTTCCCAACCTATTTTGATAAGGAAGGCCTTATGTATTCAGATACACATTATGGTGATTACCCGAGGTTTGCACCCAACCATCCATCCCGGGCTGGCCAGCATAATGGATGGATGCTTTTGTCATACAAAGGGAAAACCACAGTTTCATCTACAATGTTGCAGATCAAAAAAAGCACATCAACCGATGACGAATATGACATTACCGAAATGCCCATGTCAAAAAACCATGCAGGCGAGATTATTTCTGAGGTGCTGACCGATGAAAGCCCGAAATCGTTCTGGGTAGCGGAGGCCAATGATGATAAACAATGGGTGAAGGTTGAAATGCTGAATCCGGGAAAGATTTATGCCATCCAGTTAAATTATCATGATCATGAAACCGGAATATACACACGTGTGGATGGGTTGCGGCACCGTTTCACCATTGAAGTATCTGATGACGGTAAAACCTGGAAAACCGTAGTTGACCGAAGCAATAGCTGGAAAGACACACCAAATGCGTATATAGTTCTCCTCCAGCCCATTGAAGGGAAATTTGTCCGGTATAAAAACATTGAAGTTCCGGGGCCCAATCTGGCTATGTCCGAAATCAGGGTGTTTGGTCTGGGTTTAGGCAAGAAACCAGCTCAGGTGGAGGAATTTAAAGTAAAACGTGAAACCGACCGAAGAGATGCGACTTTCTCGTGGAAACCAGCAAAAGGGGCACAGGGATACAATATCCGATGGGGAATTGCACCCGACAAAATGTATCAATCATGGCTGATTTACGACATCAATGAACATTTGATGCGTTGCCTTGACAGGGACACTCCTTATTATTTCTGCATCGAAGCATTTAATGAAAATGGAATTTCTGAACGGTCAGGAATCATTAGAATTGAATAAAACCATTCCATTATGAAGAAGTCTATCCGATTATTTGTATTTGCATCAATAATCTTTTCCTGTGAACCACGAAAAGATACGGAAATGAACCGCTACATCAGTAACCTGATGGGGCAGATGACCATCGAAGAAAAAATCGGGCAGCTCAACCTCATTACGCCCGGAGGCGGTATCCCAACCGGTTCGGTGGTAAGTACCGATGTGGAGGCAAAAATC
>JBBIHB010000009.1:29014-51389 GCA_037447215.1 Bacteroidales bacterium | reverse complement strand
ACAGGTCGGTGGAATATTTGGCGTTTATGGCCCTTAAAGGTTAGGCAGGCACAGAAACTTGCCGTTGAGGAGAGCCGTTTAGGAATCCCCTTTTATGTTTGGGGCCGATGTAATACACGGGTATAAGACCACCTATCCCATACCATTGGGTTTGTCGTACAGCTGGGATATGGATCTGATTGAGAGGACAGCCCGCATGGCAGCAATAGAAGCCACTGCCGATGGTATTTTCTGGAATTTTTCACCAATGGCCGATATTTCGCGCAACCCACGTTGGGGAAGGGTTGCCGAAGGTGCAGGCGAAGATCCGTTTCTTGCTTCTGAAATTGCCAGAGCGATGATACGGGGCTACCAGGGTAACGACCTGAAACTCACAAATACCTTGATGTCTACTGTAAAACACATGGCGCTTTACGGAGCAGCCGAAGGGGGAAGGGATTACAACACCGTGGATATGTGCAGGCAGAGTATGTTCAATTTTTATTTCCCCCCTTTCAAAGATGCCATTGATGCAGGTGTGGGTAGTGTTATGTCGTCGTTCAACGTTGTGGATGGCGTTCCGGCAACTGGCAACCGGTGGCTGCTGACCACCATTCTGCGCGATAAATGGGGATTCGATGGTTTTGTGGTATCCGATTACACGTCGGTGAATGAAATGACCGACCACGGCTTGGGTGATCTTCAGGCAGTTTCGGCCCTTGCTCTCAAAGCTGGTCTAAATATGGATATGGTTGGCGAAGGGTTCCTGACCACTTTGAAACAGTCGCTCGACGAAGGGAAAATAACCAGTACCGATATAAACCGCGCCTGTCGCAGGGTTCTGGAAGCCAAATATAAGTTGGGGCTTTTCGACGATCCTTACCGGTACTTCGATGATTCGAGGCCTGAAAAAGAAATCCTCACGGCTGAAAACCGAAAATTGGCCCGCGAAGCTGCCGCCCGTTCGTTTATATTGCTTAAAAATGAGAAACAAGCTTTACCACTTAAAAAATCAGGAACCATGGCTTTGATCGGACCTTTGGCCAACGATAAAAAAAATATGCCGGGAACCTGGGCGCCAACAGGCGATCCACAGCTTTCTGTTCCTGTTCACGAAGGTATCAGGAATGTGGCCGGTGACCAGGTAAATATTTTGTATGCAAAGGGTTCCAATATATCTGACGATCCTGAATTTGCGGCCAAAATCAATGTTTTCGGTACCCGAATCGTGATTGACCCACGAACTCCCGAAGAAATGATGGCCGAAGCAGTCTTGCATGCCTTGCGCTCCGATGTGGTAGTGGTTGTTATCGGGGAGGCTACAGAAATGAGCAGTGAATCTGCGAGCAGGTCGGACATAACCCTTTCCGAACCGCAGAAAAAACTGATCCGCGCCCTGAAAAAAACCAGCAAACCACTGGTACTGGTCATGATGAGTGGCCGCCCCCTCGCTATGGAAGAGGAAAATGAATTGGCCGATGCCATTTTGTTTGTGTGGCACCCGGGTGTTGAGGCTGGAAATGCCATCGCTGATGTTCTTTTTGGCAATTACAACCCTTCAGGAAAACTTACCATGACATTCCCGCGCAATGTGGGACAGATACCGGTTTATTACAACCATAAAAATACCGGACGCCCTAATCTGGGAGATGAGTTTCAGAAATTCAGGTTGAACTACCTCGATGTGCCCAATTCGCCTCTGTACCCGTTTGGGTATGGCCTCAGCTATACAAAGTTTGAGTATTCCAATATTATGCTGAGTAGTGATAAAATTCATCCTTCGGGAGAGATGGAGGTTTCGGTTGACATAACCAATACCGGCGATTTTGATGGCGAAGAGGTTATTCAACTCTATGTGCGCGATGTGGTGGGCTCGGTTTCGCGCCCGCTCAGGGAATTGAAAGGTTTCAGGAAAATATTCCTAAAGAAAGGCGAATCCCGTAAAGTAACCTTTAAACTAACCGAATATGACCTGTCATTTTATAATTATGACCTCGATTTTGTGGCAGAACCGGGCTCCTTTCAGGTTTTTGTAGGCGGAGATTCTAATGCTGAATTGACCCGAGAATTTGAATTGACGCCTTAAAATCCGGCTATAAAGCAATAACAGCCTGAAGTTGCCACCCTGAAAATTAGGCTTCAACTGAAGGCCGGGATTGATCACATCATATTCCGAAGTTGTGATGTGGATAATTTATTACTTTCGCTGAAAATTATCAGGCCGGGTGAAACCTATTTCCAACGACAGGGAACTGGTCGGAAGTTTGCAGCAGGGCGATGCCGAAGCTTTCGACAAATTGTTCGGTAAATATGCCATCCGTTTGTATTCCTTTGGATTCAAGTACCTCCGTTCGAAAGAAGACGCCGAAGGATTGGTGCAGGGTGTTTTTCTGAAAGTTTGGGAAAACCGCAAAAAATTGAAACAGGAGGCTTCTTTCCAATCGTTCCTTTTTACCATCGCTTACAATGATATCTGCAATATTTTCCGCAAAAGGCTGAACGAACGGAAATTTTATGAAAAGCTTTCGCTCGAACTGACCGAAAATATGGTATTGACAGATAACCGGATGGATTTTAAATCGGTACTCGAACAGGTTAACCGGCTGATTGAACAACTTCCCGAACAGCAAAAATTGGTTTTCCTGAAAAGCCGCCAGGAAGGCCTGTCTTCCAAACAAATCGCCAGTGAGCTGAACCTTTCGCCCGGAACAGTTGACAATTATATTTCGGCAGCTACAAAATTCATTCGTTCAAAACTGAGTAGCGATAACCTTGCTTTTTTGCTGTTCATGAGCCTCTGGATTTTTTAAGGGTTTATCGGTGACTGAGCGGAGCCGAAGCCACCGGTTTCCGGAGCCCCCTCAAATTTTTTTTCAAGAAAATCAATTTTCTATATGAGATTTTCCGTCCCCGCGTGTATGACTGTATAGCGAAAGGAAAATAATTACCTTTCGGAGAAAAAAATGCTGAATCAACTCGATATAGAAATTTTACAACGATATCTGGATGGGAAATCCAGCCATGAAGAAATTATTTTTGTTGAGAACCTTTTTGCTGAAGGCCATTCAAGTCCAGGCCTCAATAAATGGCTGAAAGAGGATTGGAACAACCTCGCCCCCATCCCTGAGATTGACCTGAACCACCTCCTCGACCGGGTACATCACCTGATCCGTTTGAAAGAACTCGAAAAACAGCAATCAATCAAGAACCGATTTATCCATATTTATTCAAGGGTTGCGGCAGTTTTGCTGCTTCCAATCATGTTGGCAGGAGCATGGCTCTATTTAATACCTGAGCCTACATCTACACCGCTGGTTGAGCAAACAGTAACCACTTCCATTTATGCTCCGTTCGGCTCGAGGGTTAGATTTATTCTGCCAGATGGCTCATCAGGGTTTCTCAACAGTGGTTCAACGCTTACTTATTCATTGCCTTTCGCAACCGACCGTAAAGTAGAATTACAAGGAGAAGCCTGGTTTGATGTTGCCCGCGATGAGCAGCATCCTTTTGAAATTGGCGCCGGCACCTCAGCGGTGAAGGTGCTCGGCACCAGTTTCAACCTATGCGCCTACCCCAACGACAACTTTGTGGAAGTTGTCCTGTCCGAAGGAAAAGTTGCATTCAGGGCAACCCCCAATTCCCGGTTTGAAGAGGTGCATCCCGACGAAAGGTTGGTTTTTAACGGGGAATCGATCCACATTGAAAAAACCGAACCATCAAAAATTAAAGGATGGACCGAAGGGAAACTCATTTTCAGGGGCGATAATATGGAAACCGTAGCCCGCAGGCTCGAACGCTGGTACAACATTGAGGTGGAAGTAGCCGACCCTGCACTGAATGAATATGTTTTCAGGGCAACCTTCGAAGATGATAACTTATGGGAAGTTATACGGTTACTGACCATGACTTCCCCCATGCGTTACCGGATTACCCCGCGGATAGAGCTACCCGATGGAAGCTGGCAAAAAGAAAAGGTAACATTTTACAAGCGAAATTAATAACCATTTAAATCAAACAGCCTATGAAAAACAGGGACCGACCGTAACGAAAGCACAAAAAAGAAGGAAACCGCGCCAACGATTTCCTTCAAAAACCCATTTAAGAATTTTATTATTAATTTAATCGTTACAAATCTATGGAAAAAAGTCAAACCATCAATGGGTGGTATGCCCACTCCTTGAAGAAAACATTTCTGATTATGAGAATTATAGTTTTTCTTCTACTGGCAACCTTCCTCCAGACACAGGCCAACAGCGCCTATGCGCAGCGCACCAGGCTTTCGTTGAACTACAACAACACGGTTCTCGAAAAAGTCCTGGATGCCATAGAAAACCAAAGTGAATTTTTCTTCCTTTACAATGAAAAACTAATTGATGTCCAGCGAAAGGTATCTGTAAAGGTTAGCGACCAACGGATTGAGGAAATCCTCGACCAGTTGTTTGCCGGCACCAATGTGGAATACTCGATTGTTGACCGCAAAATTGTGCTAGCGCCCGAAAATATTAATTCCTTTTTACAACAGCAGCGCGGAGTATCGGGTACGGTTACCGAACGCACCGGCGCTCCCCTCCCCGGGGTAACTGTGGTGGTAAAAGGTACAACCACAGGAACCATTACCGATGGGAATGGTAATTATACAATGGGGAATGTGCCTCAGAATGCCACGCTGGTATTTTCGTTTGTGGGGATGAGGACACAGGAAATAGTTGCCGGAAATCAATCTATAGTAAATATAACACTTGAAGATATTTCTTTTGGTGTTGACGAAGTGATTGTTACCGGGGTTGCAAGTGGTACTCCAAAAAATAAAATTGGCTTTGCTATTGATAAAATTAGCTCAAAAAGTCTTCAACAGGTGCCTGCCGTGGACGCCGGAGCGGCAATCCAGGGAAAGGTTGCCGGGGTTAGGATTACCCGAACAAATGGAGCACCGGGTTCCGATTCTGATATTCAGCTTCGTGGAGTTAAAACCATATTCGGAAGTTCGAACCCTTTAATTATTGTAGATGGCGTTCAAACTGAGCTTGGACTTTCTGACGTAAATGCAGAAGACATTGAATCGATTGAGGTATTGAAAGGAGCTGCTGCTTCATCATTATATGGCTCACGTGCTGCAAATGGAGTTGTAAGTATAATTACAAAAAGGGGGAGTTCTATGAACGCTGGAAAAATGCAGGTTGATTATAGGATTGAGTCAGGACAAAGTTATATTGGATATGTTCCGCCCCGATCTATTGCCACTAACCGTATTATTCAGAACGGAGTGGTTACCAACAATGTTGAACCTGACAGGGTGATGGATAATTTATATCCAAAAGTTTATGATCACCTTGACCAATTCTTTAATCCCGGGGGTTACACAACCAATTTTTTATCGTTGAGAGGCAATTCGGCCGACGCCAAAATGTCAACCTATGCATCGGTGCAAACTACACGTGAGCAAGGTATTGTTGAGCTTGTAGATGGGAATAGCCGGAACAATTTCAAGCTCAATCTCGATTACAGGATTTCAGACAAATGGAGTCTGACTACCTCGAACCTCTTCTCTCAGTCGAAATCTGACAACCGTGCCGGTGGGGCTTTCGGGCGTCTTCTCAACAGTGATCCTGAAGCCGACTTACTGCAGCCTAATGCCGATGGTACACCCTACAAGGTTAATGTTAATAAGCTTAGCGCTTCTACACCAAACCCGCTTTATGAAATTGCAAATACAAAAAATGAAGGCAAATCTCAAAAGCTGATTTCTTTTACAGGTTTGAAATTTACACCTCTTGATTTTTTGCTTTTCGAAGGCAGCTATGGAACAACCCGTGTCAATGGAGAAAGCTTTTATATATCGCCAAAGGGTAAACTGCGTACTGACCTGACTGAAGACAACGGTTATATCAGCCGGGGTTTGTGGAATGCAAAAGAGGAAATTGTGACTATTGAAGGTTCATTTTTTAAAAAATTGGGGGATTTCAATACCCGTTTGAAAGCGCAATATTTATATGAATCATCAATTAGTAGCAGTTTGTCAGGGTATGGAAATAACCTGGGTGTAAGGGGGTTTGGAGTAACTTCTGTAAGTTTGAGTGCAAATCAAAACACAACCTCGGCCATATTTAAGAGTATTGCATACAACTATGCTGCAATAGCTGCATTTGATTATAAGGACAAGTATATTTTTGACGCACTGATCCGCCGCGATGCCTCATCTCTATTCGGCGCCGATGTAAGGTGGCAGACTTTTTACAGGGTTTCGGGTGCATGGCGTGTTACGCAGGATTTCAAAATAAAAGGCATTGACGAGTGGAAACTTCGCGCATCATATGGAGTGGCAGGCTTGCGTCCTCCTTTTGAGGCTCAATACGAGGTTTTCTCTCTGACCAACGGTGTGGCAGGCAATATGGAAACATTAGGGAATACGAACCTTAAACCATCTTTCTCGAAAGAACTTGAAATGGGCACCGACATTCGCTTTTTAGATCGTATCGATTTCTCTTTCAGCTATTCAAATGCCACAAATACCGACCAAATATTAAAGGTTCCCATTACTCCTCTCTCGGGAGCAGCATTTCAATGGCAAAATGCAGGTACCATAAAATCAACAACATTTGAGGCAAGTTTGGGGTATCATGTTATTAAGCGCACTAATCTCAATTGGAATGTATCACTATTATTTGATCGAGTACGTCAGAAGATTACAAAACTTAATGCAACTCCATATATGCTGAATGGAACTCGTTTCCGCATTGAAGAAGGTATTGAGTTTGGGGTTTTATACCTCGACAAATTTGCACGCACCTTAGACGATGTAAAAAACCAGGTTCCTGCTGGACGCACAGTTGATGAGTGGTTTGTGGTAAACAACCAGGGGTTTGTTGTGCAAAGAACTGCCATAGGCACCATAAATGAAAGACCTTTGAAAATCCGCGACGACAAGGGTAATATTGCTGCCATGCCGGCTGCCAATTTTAACCCCGATTTCAATATGAACTTTACCTCTGCTTTTTCGTGGAAAAATCTTACGCTTTATGCACTGGCAACCTGGCAGCAGGGCGGACAGGTATATAACCACTCAATCCGTTATACTGTAGAGCCAAAACTGTTCGACCAGTCAGGGAAACCCTGGAATGCTGTTAAGCCAAGCGGATATTACGAAAACAGCGGACAAACCGGTGGAATCCTTGGGTGGGACAACGATGTTCTTGCTTTCGATGCTACTTTCCTGAAATTGCGCGAATTGTCACTCAGTTATGACTTTAAATTGGCTGGTTTCGACAAGTATGTGAAAAATTTCCGATTAAGTGCAATTGGCCGAAACCTGCTTACGCTTACTACATATCCCGGATTTGATCCGGAAACCGGTAGAAGGGAAACATCCAAAGGAGTTGATGCGAATGCATTCAGGTTTGACTCGAACGAATCCTATCCGATTTACAGGATGATTAGTGGATCATTGGCAATAACCTTTTAAGTATTAACAAACATGAAAAAAATAAAATACATTCTTTCGCTGACTATTGTCCTGTTTCTGGCTTCATGCAACGACCTGTTTGAGAGCCTTGACGTCAGAAATGAAAATCAGCCAAATATTGCTGACCTATATACTCCCAAAGAGTTTTATGCACTTTTGAAAAATGGTTACAATACCTGGTACAATGGTGCTATCGCTGCAAGTCCTTCAATTGGGTTTACCAACGCCGATTTATTTTCTGCCGGTACTCCCGGCTGGGGTTCAGGAACTATGTGGTTCAGACCCCGTCGGCCATTGTTCAACGACCAACACCCCGACCCGGTGATTGTAATCAATTTCGGAGCTTGGTACAACTTTTACTCAGGGGTAGGTATGGTTATTAAACTTTCCAAAATCCTTGAAGATCCTGCTTATAAGGTAGTGTTGGGTGGTGTTGATTATACCAACTGGGCTAAAGCACATGTATATATTATTCAAGCATTGCTTTATGGTAACATTGCTTTGCTTTATGATAAAGCATACCTTTTTACTGAAGAACACGATGCTGTAACTTTCGATTTTGTGGCCAACACCAAATCGTATAAAGAAGTAATGGCGTATGCTGTAAAGCGGCTAGATGATGCAATAGCCCTGATCCAGAGTGACCCGGTCAATACAGACTATGCTGAGGTAATTCCAGGTGTAAACTTTACCAAAGATCGGTTGCTTCAATTTGCAAATTCAATGGCAGCCCGTTTTCTGGTAAATAATGCCCGCACTCCATCTGAAAATACTGCCACCGATTGGAATAAAGTAAGATCATATGCTGAGAAAGGGCTGACTGCAGATCTCAATGTTTCTTATGTTGAAGGCTGGAGGGGCAAAGTAATGACCAGAGATGTTGGAGCCAACTATCTTGGACTCTACAACTGGGGCTGGATTCGCGCAAACCAGTGGCTGATGAACCAGATGGCGCCAAATGATCCGGCAGCTGTTTATCCCTGGCCTGATGGGGTCAATCGTCTTGGAGAAATCAAGAACTGCCCCGATGCCCGACTGGCAAAATACTTCCGTTGGGATGCAGCTAGCGACCAATGGTTTGGATGGGGCCGTGTTACTCGTGAAGGTTATGGCTTTTTTATCCGTTGCGAATACCGATACTGGAGATATTTTGATGTGATTAATGCTGGAGCAGGCCTGGTAGGCCACTACCTGAAGGCTGAAAACGACCTTTACCTGGCTGAAGCAAAAATCAGGACAAACCAAATAAGTGGTGCTGCTGCATTGATCAACAATACACGTGTGACAGTAGGCAACCTGCCACCAGCAACCGATAGTGACAGCGATCTGCTTAATAAACTATTCTATGAAAGGTATGTTGAATGCGATTTGGTATGGGCACATCTAGGATTCTTCGATAAAAGAAGGCAAGGAATGTTGCTGCCGGGAACAGCTTATCATTTTCCGATTCCAGCTCCTGAATTGCAAATGCATGGCCAGCAAGTATATACATTCGGAGGAGCACCAGGTAGTGAAATGTAATATCCTTTAAAATTTGTATATTATGAAAAAAATAATAGTAATTGCTTCATTGTTAATCTTTTTTGCAGCTTGCGACAGAGATTTCGATTTTGACATTATTTCGGAAACTGAACCTGCATTGGTTGTCGTAGCCGAAACTATAACTGGCAGTGGAACATCAACTGTCTATACAAAAGTTTCGGGAGCAACCGTCAACCTGTATAACAATCAGGCTGATTTTAATGCTGCTAACGCCCCATTTAAAACCAAAACTACAGGTGCCGACGGTAAAGCTTTCTTTACAAAAGCCGACCTTGGGCAGAAAGGTGTTTTTTACGTAAGGGTAATCTCAGGAGCCAAAATAGGCACGGCTACTACTCCGTATATTCTTCTCAACGATGGTGAAACAACGGTGTTTGTTGCACTGAATTAATCAATAATATATAATTTGAAGTTTTTATTTGAGCTGTTTGCAATGAGTTTTCAATACGATCCATGAATCTCGGACAGGTTGGGTTATCTCATGCAAACGGCTCAAATTCCGATTCTCTCTTTTCCAGGCTTTTGGCCTACGAAAACGTCTGTATAAATTCATGAAATTTATTTAACTTCATCAAAAAATGAAGAAGCCTAAAATTTTGCTCATTTTTTTGACTTTATCCATTACTCTTTTGTTCATTTTTTGCGAAAGAGAAGCCAAATCGATTGAAAAATTAAAGGATTCTGTGGCTCAACTGTCTAAACTTAACCCCGATAAAACCACTATAGTCAATGTTATTGTTGTAATTCAGGATCCAATTGTAGATGGGAAAAGGATACACGAAACCTTTAAAACTCCTGGATATAATTTCCAGTGGCACGACCCCTGGCAACTTACTGAAGATTATCGCAATGCACTGAGTGAGATAAGCCATGGCGTTGTAGAATACAATATTGTGAATATAATTGACACGAAAATCTATTTTACTTACCTGAAAAAGACAGGAGAACGCCTTAATGAACAACGTGTTGTGGAATTGTTACAGGAACCAGGATGGAAAACCCTGAAGGAGCAGGAAACCAGTTTCGATTATAAGGCCTTTATCGAACATTTCGGGTTTGATAAAATGCGCGACGAAGGTAAAATCCATGAGGTGTGGGTGTGGACTTTTCCTTATGGTGGTATGTGGGAGTCGAACATGATGGGCAAAAATGCATTCTGGCTCAATTCACATCCAACAAAGGGAGTGAATTGTACCGAACATCTTTGTGTTATGGGCCTGAACTACGAACGTGATCTTGCCTGCGCACTCGAAAGCTATGGTCACCGCTTTGAATCAACCATGATGGAGGTTTACGGATGGTGGGACTATGACAAGAAAAGCAAAAGAGAAGAGCTGACCAATTGGGAAATGTATGCTGCTTATGCTCTAAAATATCAGAAGTTTAATCCCGACAGGTCGCACATCGGGAATATTCATTTTCCACCAAACGGGGAAAAAGATTACGACTGGGGCAACCCGAAAAAGGTTTGGTCTTATGCCGACAGTTGGAAATACTACCCCGATGTAAGGGATGAAAAAGCTCGTTATATGGATTGCAGCGAATGGGATTGCTCACATATAGGGTATATGAAATGGTGGTTCAGCCATATACCCCACTTTGAGGGAATAAACCTTGCTGATGGAAAGCTGAACAATTGGTGGCGTTACGTAGTAAATTACAATGAGGCGATTATGCTCCAAAAATCACCTTAAACCGGCTTAATATGAGACAAAAAATTACATTACTACTGATCATTGCTGCATTTTTAGCTGCATGTTCTCAAAAGTCAGTAACATTCGAAAGTTTACTGGTTGAAATGGCCAATCGCGAATTGTTGGCACAGTTCCCTGATCCGACGTTTACCCTGGCTCAGTATAGCAGTTACGACAGGGCCACTGTGGCTCCTGGCGACCCATCATGGTTTGCCAATTGGGATCGCACTATGTTTATCCGTACCGACACCATTGATGGGCGAGTGGAATATGTCATGTTCGATACCGCTGGCCCAGGTGCTATTGTCAGGTTCTGGATGACTTTCGCAGGCGAGAATTCAGGCCTTGGCACCATGCGTATTTATTTTGACCACCAGACTCAACCAACCATTGAGGGAACAGCATTTGATATTCTCAGCGGGGGGCTGCTTGCCGGTGAACCTCTTTCCTCTTCGGTCTCCGATTCAACCAGTTATGAAATGCGGGGGCATAATCTTTACCTGCCCCTTCCTTATGACAGGCATTGCAAAATTACCTACCAGAGTGAAAATATTAAGGATCCGGGCGCCAAAACCGGAGGAGAGGCAGTTTATTACAATATAAACTACCGCACCTATGGCAATGACGTCAAAGTAGAAACCTTTAACACCGATCTGCTAAAGGAATCGGCGGGTACTCTTGAAAAGGTACAAACCCAATTGGCGCTTCGCGACAGGGGTTTTGAACAACTCACAACTGAAACAACCCGGTTAGAGGGCGTTATTGAACCCGGAGCCAGCTTAGTCACACCGATTACCGGAACCAAAGCTGTACGTGCTGTAAAAATGAAGGTTTCACCTGATATCAACCACCAGGCCTTGCGTACTACTATTATTGAGATCGCGTTCGACGGTCAGCGCACAGTCTGGTGCCCGATTGGTGATTTCTTTGGAACCGGCTATCAGTTACGCCATTCCAATACATGGTACACCTCTGCAGAGCCAAATGGCTCCTTATCAGCGTATTGGGTGATGCCTTTTAAAAAGGGTGCTGAAATAAAAATTCTTAACATAGGAAGTGAAAAAGTTGAAATTGAAGCAGTTGAAATAATATATGCACCCTGGAAATGGAATAACCGTTCAATGCACTTTGGCACCTCGTGGCACCAGTTTACCCACCTTCATACCGGAGAAATGAAAAACAACGAAGGCAAAGGCGACCCTTTTGACATTAACTATGTATCCTTAACCGGGAAAGGGGTTTATGTGGGCGATGCCATAACATTGTTCAACACAGTGTATGCCTGGTGGGGCGAAGGCGATGAAAAAATTTATGTGGATGGCGAATCGTTTCCTTCGCATATTGGAACGGGTACAGAAGATTATTACGGTTATGCATGGTGTCGCCCCGAAAAGTTCTCGAACCACCCTACATTGCCCAGCCCGACGGGAGTGGAAATTTCTGGCCCGGCTATACTGTTAATATCAGGCATCGCGGACTGGATGGTATTCCATTCAGCCAGTCGATGCAAGTGGATATGGAGATGTGGCACTGGACAAGGGCAACCATCAATTTTGCACCAGTTTCATATTGGTACGTTATACCTGGAGGAAAAACAAGTATTGAACCCGATATCGAGGGCGCGAAAGCCCTGGTAGCCTTATCACGGACAGATATCATCTCTCCTTATATAACAAATAATCGGATAGAAGCCGAAAGTATTGTACTGGTCGAAAACACCGGTGGAAATTTCAGGTACCAAAACTCAGTTGAGAGAGGATGGAGCGATAATATGCAGGTATTCTGGACCAATGGCAAACCAGGCGATAAACTTATTCTGGCCTTTTTCTCCGAAAATGAAGCCAGCGTTGAGCTTACTGGCCATTTTACCCTGGCACCCGATTATGGGGCATTTTCAGTAAAAATCAATGGCAACCCGGCCCCTTCGGTTATTAGCCTGTATAACGAAAATCTCACTACCAGGGAGATAAGCCTGGGAAGGCACCAACTCCTAAAAGGGGAAAATATGCTTGAGGTGACCATCACTAGGCCTTCGCCCGACCCCTCGAAAGCCTTCTTTGGTTTCGACTACCTGGATCTCAAATAATTTATTACACAAGACTTTTACAAAATACATGAAGAATTTCATTCTCGCAACTCTTTTTTTTACCCTGACAATTATCAACTGTGTTGACGCACAGTCGCTGAAAAGTATTGAACTGAAGTACGATAATGGAATTGTTGTTCAATCATTCAACAGGTTTCAAACACCAGGTTATCCTGTCCCGTTGGCCACATTTCTTCTGAATGGTTCATTAAAAAGTACAAACAACGGAAAGCCTGATCTCCAGGGTGTGGTTATTGATGAAAAAGTAAAGGTGGCTTTTAACCTTTCATCGGGGTATCATCCCGGGCTAAAAGGGACCATAACCTTTACCAATATCAGTGGCGATACCCTGCGGATCGGCAACGTGGTCCCTTTTGGGGAGTCGGACAAGCATATTTATATCACCGGAAAAGGGAACCACGGCCTTTCAAGGGCCCATCTTTTCAGGCCGGGTTACAGTCCGGTGAACGTTATTGTTCCCGATAATGCCTGGGAGCTGGGATTTGCAACATTGAATGTGGATAACGGGAGCAGCATTTGTGCACTGGCCAGGCGAAATGTATCAGGCCTTGTAAATGCTGTGCGCAGGCGGTTTGAAACTGAACTCTTGCCAGCAGGATCTGTGAGTTATGACATCTGGATGGACTCCTATGTGGGGACATGGCAGGAAGGCGTAAGGCTCATGTTCAACGACAGAAAGCTTTATGATGTGGAACCCGGTACTTTTAACAATGAATTGTATGAGCGCACTGAACTGAAATGGATACAACAAGCCTATGTAGGCCACTTTGTTTCGGCCTGGGACAACCATTTCTATTCTCATGAAAAAGCCAGGTATACCTATCCCGAATTCCAGCAGCAGATGAAGCGGCTCTATGGGGGAGATGATTACAACATCATCTGGCATGGATTTCCGATGCTCGGCATCGACCAGCGAAACCAATGGGATATGTTCCGCGACCTTCCGGGAGGAATTACGGCTATGCGTGAATTGTCTCAGAATGCCCAAAAGGACGGCACTTCCATAATGACCTGTTATCTTCCGTGGGACTTGCCCGCAGCGAACAATCAGCTTTTTGGAAGTACGCGATATGCAGACCCATTAAAAGGATTGGCCGGTGTGATCAGCGATGCCCGGCTCAGGGGTGTAATGTATGATACGCGCAGCGAATCGGCTGAGGTTCTCCAGAAGAGTGTCGAAAAGGTAAGGCCTGATTTTGTTGTTTTTCCTGAAGGTATGTCGGTGCCATCAGCAATGCAGAATTGTGTGGTTGGTAGGGTACATGCTGCTTTGACTTATGCCCCCATGCTCAACCTTAACAAACTGGTAAAGCCCGATTTTACCATATTCAAACAATCTGTTATCACCAAAGAACCGGTTAAGCGTGATTTTGCAACCTCATTTTTTAATGGGTATGGGGTGGAAATTCATTTGAAAGTGCCGTATCAGTTAACATGGCTTCAGGAGCTTTATACCTACCTCGGAAAAACAACGCGGATTTTGCGTGAGAACCACGAAATCTTCAGCCAGGGAAAACAGGTAATACTGATGCCAACAACGACTGACAGTGTTTGGGTAAATGGCTGGTTTGCCGATGATAAAACTATTTATACCATTTACAGTACCCTCAGCAATGGTTATAATGGGCTGCTTTTTGAAGTTGATCCGCTTGAAGGGTACCATTTTGTAGATATTTGGAACAACGTCGAACTTCAGCCCAAAAAGGTAGGTGGAAAATATCTCGTCAATGTGAAGATCGCCCCTTTTGACCCTTCATGGGCAGGAACAGACAACGAAGGAGAAAATGGTTGTGTTGCACGTTTCCAATCGTTGATTGACCTTGATGCCGATAAACCTGAAAACCTGGTTTTAAAGACTGTTAAGGGCGACCTGTTCAGGATTTGGAAGGGGGACCCATCATATGCCACTGATCCTGTTGAGCTGAAACCTGGGAAATATGACCTCGCGAAAATTCCTGAGTTGACAGGGTATAATGGAAAATTGGTAATACAGCTTTTCCAGGGCAAAAACCTCATTGACCAACGGGTGGTGAATGCTGGTGAAGGATTACTGCCCTCAAAAATGAAATTTGTTAAACCTGAAGATATTAAGGAGTACCGCTCGGCAAACCTTGATGTTGTGCTGCATCGCCAAAATGACTTGTTAACGATTGACAGAAAAAGCGGTGCGAGGGTTGAGGTGGTACCAAAATATTTGCCCCCTAACCATGCCATCAGCCTGACAGAAACAAGCTCCAAAATAAAATTGCTTGAGCAGTTTGGCAACTATGAAGGCGAATTTATTATCAGGCTTTTCGACGGGCAGGGCCAGCTTATGGACCAGTGCGAAGTTTTTATGCCCTATGGCTATCCACGAATAGCGGAAATACCCGTTGTACCTAATACTTCAGGAATGGTGCCCGACGGAATGGTGAAAATCCCTGCCGGGGAGTTCACCTTCAGGGCAGACCAGATTGGCGACTGGGAGCTGCTGAAACATCCAATGGAGGACACCGGAAAAGTAATCCGCATGAACAGTTTCCTGATCGACCGGGTTCCGGTTACCAACAGGGATTACTTTGAATTTATCAATAAATCGGGATATCAACCTGCCGACAGCGAAAACTTTCTGAAACATTGGATAGATGACCAAATACCCACAGGGGAGGAGGATTTTCCGGTGGTATATGTCAATCTGGAAGATGCCCGTGCTTATGCAGCATGGGCAGGGAAGAGGCTCCCTTCTGAACTTGAGTGGCAATATGCTGCCCAAGGGAGTGATGGCAGGCTTTGGCCCTGGGGAAATGAACGGGATACAACAGGGACACTCTGCAACCCGGGAAATGGGATCCCCGCCCCGGTAGGAAAATATCCAGACGGGGCCAATCAATTTGGGATTCACGACTTAACCGGTTCGGTCTGGCAAATCACAAACGATGAATATAAAACAGGGGTGATTGACTTTTATATCCTCAAAGGAGGCTCCTATTTTACGCCATTGTCATCGTGGTGGTATGTCAAAGGTGGCCCGTTGCCCCTGATTAACCGTCAGCAGCAATACAGGGTTTCACCAGGTTACGAACGCGCAGCAACAGTTGGGTTCAGGTGTGTGAAATAAATTACCTCTTCTAAAATGGTAAAGAATCAGAGTGGAAAAAATTTTAGAGAACAAGATAAATTTAGTTTTTTTAATAGATATGGGAAATTCATTCAAGCTTAAAACGTGGACTACAGTTCTGTTTACTTTTATATTTATTCTACAATTTTATGGTGCATCATCACAACCAATAAAAACAATCACCATCAGCAGTGATAAAGGATTAGCCATAGCCTCCTTCGATCAGCATAAACCATCGAAACCTATGCCGCTGGTATCGTTTATAATCGGCGAAACTCCTTACACATCGCTCGATGCCATTGAAGCCGGTGGCAAGAACACAATCCCCGGAGTGGTTGAACTGTCATACAAAACCATTGATTATGCCCATGGTGCAAAGGTGGAGATAAAGTTTACCAATCTTTCGCAGGATACCGTGTGGCTGCACAATGTGGTGCCAATGGGCGAATCGGCCAACCATGTATATATTACAGGAAAAGGGAAACATGGCCTGTCGCGGACACACCTGTTCAGGCCGGGTTTTGAACCGGTCAACGTGATTGTTCCCGACAACGCCTGGGAACTTGGCTTTTCAGCCATCGAACTTCCTGGTGGAAGAAAAGTGTGCGCACTTACCCGCCGCGACCGTGAAAGCATTGAAAATGGCAAGCGCCGAAGGTTTGAAACGGAACTAAACCCCGGAGGAAGTGTGAAATATACCTTTTGGGCCGATTTTTTCACTGGCGAATGGCAGGAAGGGCTCAGACTGCTCTTCCAAAACCGTAAACTTTTTGATGTCGAGCCTGGTGCTTTCGACAACTCCCTGTTCGAGCGTGACGACCTGAAATGGGTACGCCATGCCTATGTGTCGCACCTAATACAAACCTGGGACAACTATTATTACGACTACACCGACGGAAAATTTCACCTCGAAGATTTTGTCAAAAAAGGATTACAGTTATATGGAGGGGATGATTTTATCGGTATCTGGCCTACCTGGCCAACTCTGGGCCTCGATCAGCGCAACCAGTGGGACCTCTTCCGTGACCTGCCGGGTGGTATGGAACAAATTAGCCGCTTAGCCCGAATGTGTAACACCTATAACTCAAAGTTATTTATCTGTTATAACCCATGGGACGAAAGTACCCGCGAGGAAAGCCATACAGATGGAATGGCTGATATAATAAGAGAATCAGGTGCCGATGGAGTTGTCCTCGACACCATGGGCGAATCAAGCGAGGAACTTCAGGATGCAGCCGATTCGGTAAAGCCCGGGGTGGTGTTGTATAGCGAAGGAATGGCAGTGCCACGCGATATGCAGGGAATCGTGTCGGGAAGGGTCCACAATGCCTTGTATTACTGCCCGATGCTAAACCTTAACAAATTTATCAAACCCGATTTCTCCATTTTCCGTGTGGCCGAACTCTTCAAAGAGCCTATCAGAAGGGAATACAATGTGGCCTTTTTCAATGGCTATGGCACTGAAATGAACATATTTGCACCTGGGAAACCAGAGTGGGCAGAAGAACAATATCGTTACTGGGGACTGACAACCCGAATTCTGCGTGAAAATTCTACCAACTTTGTATCGCATGATTATGTCCCATTAATCCCCACTACACAAGATAACATCTGGGTGAACCGGTGGAATACAGAAGAAAAAACCGTTTACACCATTTACAGCCTCATCCCCGAAGGGTACAAAGGGCATCTTTTTGAAGTTGAACCACGCGATGGCTTCCATTTTGTTGACCTTTGGAACCACCGGGAGCTTGTACCAAAACAGGAAAACAACAAATGGCTGGTAGAGGTGGAAACCGAAGCTTTCAATAAATCATGGCTGGGTACCAACAACGAAGGTGCTGTGGGATGCCTAGCTGAATTCCCCGTTTTGCTTAAGGTTTCCCGTCAAAGCGATATTTTAAGAGTCAGTGCAACAAAGGGCAACAAAATACGGATTTGGGCCAGCGTTCCCGATTATACAAAGAAACCCCTCACCCTGTCGCCTGGTGAACATTCCATCCGGCTAATGGAGCAATTCGGAAGGTTCGAGGGAAGGTTTATCATCCAGCTTTTCGAAAGTAATATTCTTATTGACCAGAGGGTAATTGAAATTATCCCCGGAACCCCCCGTCTGATCAGCAATCCTGAAAAAACACCGGTTACAGCCAATCCCCCGGATGGGATGGTGAAAATCCCAAAGGGGCAGTTTTTGTTCAAATCATCGCATGGCGATAATTTTATCCCCTATCCCAAAGACAACGAAGGGGTCACCTTTGATATGCCTGCTTATTTTATGGACATTCACCCGGTGACCAACCAACAGTTTAAGGAGTTTTTGGATGCATCGGGTTATAAGCCAAAGGATGAGAGCAATTTCCTGAAGAATTGGGTCAATGGGAGTATTCCCAAAGGGCAGGAGAAATTTCCGATGACTTACGTATCCTACGAAGATGCTATTGCTTATGCAGCATGGGCAGGGAAAAGGCTCCCCACCGAAATCGAGTGGCAATATGCCGCCCAGACCAGCAAGTTGAACGAATGGCCGTGGTACCAGAAGAAACCGGTGAAAAGGGTGCAGCAGTATGTTACCAACACCCTTACCGTAACGAATATCGAAGGCATTAACCCAAAACATGCGAACCTTGGCGATGGCAAGCCCTATGCAGTTGGTAGTTATCCGAAAGGTGCCAATCCGTTTGGCTTACAAGACCTTAGCGGGTGCGTGTGGCAACTTACCAATGATGTATATGCAAGTGGTAGCTACCGCTACATCATCCTGAAGGGAGGGAGCTTCTTTAAGCCATCATCCAGTTGGTGGTATGTGCAGGGCGGTCCCCGCGAACTGCACCACCGGCAACACCTGCTCAGGGTTTCTGAAGGATTTGAGCGAAATGCCACCGTTGGCTTCCGTTGCGTAAAAGATGCACAATAATTAATCAAAAAAATAGACATGAACTTCCGTAAAATCATTTTAACTTTTGCAACAACAAGTGTGATAACACTTGTTCAGGGACAGGCACCGATCGGTGTAACCGGACATTATATGAACAACCGTGAGCCATTGCTCCAAAAACCATACATGGAGCTGCCCCTCGGGGCCATAAAAGCCGAGGGTTGGCTAAAACTACAACTTGAGAGCCAGAAGACCGGCCTCACGGGCAACCTCGACACCACCTATGAAGCCGTTATGGGCAAGCGCAATGGCTGGCTTGGGGGCGACGGCGACGTGTGGGAACGCGGCCCCTACTGGATTGACGGTTTGCTACCGCTGGCTTACATTCTGAACGACAAGGCGCTGATCGGGAAAACCAAGCCATGGGTTGAATGGGCGCTTCAGAGCCAGAAGGCCGATGGTTATTTTGGCCCCGATATTGACCGCGGGCCCGAACCGGGACTGCAACGTAATAACGCCCACGACTGGTGGCCCAAGATGGTAATGCTCAAAATACTGCAACAATACTATTCGGCCACCAACGACGAGAGGGTCATCACCCTGATGCTCAACTATTTTCGTTACCAGCTCAGGGAACTGCCTGCTAAGCCGCTCAACAACTGGACACGCTGGGGCATGTTCCGCGGTGCCGACAACCTGGCTGTAGTTTACTGGCTGTATAACATTACCGGCGAAAAGTTCCTGCTCAACCTTGCTGAGCTGATCAACCACCAGACCTACGACTGGACTGGCGCCTTCCTTGAAGGTGAGCTGACACGCCAGTGGGGCTTGCATTGCGTAAATGTGGGGCAGGCCATGAAAGCGCCAATAGTGTATTACCAGCAGAGCAAGAAACCTAAATATGTTGAATCGGTCAGGAAAGGGCTTGCCGACCTGCGCACCTACCACGGCCTGGCGCATGGCCTTTTTGGCGGCGATGAGCTGATGCACGGCAACAACCCCACCCAGGGATCGGAGCTTTGCACGGCTGTTGAGATGATGTTCTCGATGGAGACTATTTTGCCCATCACAGGCGAAGTGGAATTTGCCGACCACCTCGAAAAGGTGGCTTACAACGCCCTGCCTACCCAGATAACCGACAATTTCGACAGCCGCCAGTATTACCAGCAGGCCAACCAGGTGTTGGTGTCGCGCATACCACGCAACTTTAACACCGCCTACGAAGGCACCGACCAGTTGTTTGGCGTGCTTACCGGCTATCCTTGCTGCACCTCGAACATGCACCAGGGCTGGCCCAAGTTCACCCAGAACCTGTGGTATGCCACTGCCGACCAGGGCGTGGCAGCACTGGTGTATGCCCCATCGTCGGTGGCACTGAAAGTGGCCGATGGGACAACCGTTGAAATAAAGGAGGAAACCGGGTACCCGTTTGATGAAACCATCACCTTCACGGTAAAGACACCCAAAACGGTGAGGTTCCCCTTCCACCTGCGGATCCCGGCGTGGTGCAGCCACGCCACAGTGCGCATTAACGGGACGGTGTGGGACGAATACACCGGCAACCAGATTATCAGGGTCAGGCGCGAGTGGAAGAACGGCGACAAGGTGGAACTTGTCCTGCCAATGAAACTGCACAACGAGCGCTGGCATGAGAACTCGGTGACCGTTGAGCGTGGACCGCTTACCTTTGCCCTGAAGATCGGGGAACGTTGGGAGCGCATAAAAAACGACGACCGCTTTGGGGAGTTCTATTACGAAGTACACCCGACCACACCGTGGAATTTTGGTTTGATTGAGTCAGCACTTACCAAACTTGAAGAAAACTTCAGGGTGGTGAAACGCGATGTTCCGGCAGGTTCCTATCCGTGGAACCACGAGAATTGCCCCGTTGAGATCAAAGCCCAGGGGGTGGTGATACCGTTCTGGGCCTTGTACAATGGTTCAACCGGCCCCTTGCCATATAGCTCGCAATACCAGCTCAAAACCGATGCTCCGCAGGAAATCACCCTGATACCTTATGGCTGCACAACCCTTCGTATTGCCCAGTTCCCCGTGGTGAGGACAATGCCTTGAATCCGTGGGTATGAAGAAACATGTCCTGTATCTCCTTGCAGGTGGTATTGTCTTGCTGGCAGCTTGCAGGAACAATACCCCCTGGTTGGCCAACCTGCAGGCTGGCAAGGAGTTTCCGTTATATACCATCTATGCTGCCGCGCAGGAGCGCTCTGAGTTTATTTTAGACCAGGGTTACACTTTCAGGTACGACAACGATGACCTGGGTGCTGATTTTATCACCGATACCGGTGGCGATATTGGCCTAACATTTAAAATGGGCGAAAAAACGGTCTATAAAACCGGTGAAATGCACAAGCCTCCCGTGATAACCGCCTCCTATCCTGATATGGTAAGGTATGGTTTTGAACCTTTCGGGGGAATAAAGGTGGAAGCCACCTTTTTCACCTATTCGTCACGTTCAGCCTGGCTCGATATTTCGGTTACAAACAACACATCGGGCGAAGCCCTCATAGAGGTGTTCCCCTTTATGCGGAGCAATTTGCGTGGCTATCACAGCTTTGAAACGGGGAGCGAGGACCGGATGATTACTTTTTCGCACGAGGAATACCCCGACGAATGGACTCTTTCACACCAGTTACCCTATGCCGATAGTATCCGCAATCTTTTGTTAATCAAGGGTAATTCCGATCAGGCATATTCATTCACCAGCGAGAAGGGCGAATCTCCGATGGTACACCCGGCTATTTTGTTAGGGGCAAAACCGGTAAGGCAGCTTAACGGGCGCATTTATTCACCTGCAGGGGAAAGGATACCCGGCACCGCGCCTGTTAACAGGCTTCAACTGATTGTCAACAATGATTACAGCAGGATGGTTACCGAAAACAGCCCCGTATGGGGCAGTTCGCAGCCAGTGTTTGAGGCCAGTGGATATTTTCGTATCGAGGGGGGAAACATTAACCCTGATGCAAAAACCTTCAGGTTAACCGGTTATAATGAAGTTTCGGGCTTACAGGCTACTGCGCCTGGAAATTTCACTTCCGCTTCGGCACGGACCGATATTCACCTGAAAGACACAGCGTTTCCGGTTATTACCCAAATCAGCCTTGAAAATGGGCAACTGCATTGGGAGCATCCCACAGGGGCTGAAAGTTTCGCGGTTTACCGGCGGGTTTACCCTGACCATATTTATTCACTCCTTGCAAAAGATGTGACCGGTACGGTTTTTCACGACACTGATATCCCCGAAGGGAAAACCTGCGGATATGTGGTTGCCTGCATTGCCGGGGGCACTATGGGTATGCATTCACGCGAAGTGGTGAACATTGAGGGTGAAAGTTTCAATAATTATGTGATGACTGGTGAAAAGCGGAATTCCCCTGTGGAAAATATACGCATCCTTGGCTTTAAAAACAGCCTGGTACTGAAACCCGGTAAAACTGAGAAACTGAGGTTGCTGCGTTCAACATTGAAAAAAACCGAAAACCGCGACAGTATGTACCAGGTTGCCGCCTCACTGCTGGAGATCGACGTAAAACCTTATATAAAGCACAACAATGATATGCTTAATAAGGTCAGGCACATCGGTTTTAGCGACCCAAGGCAGGAA